>NZ_FPCE01000002.1:0-592475 GCF_900116845.1 Pseudomonas sp. OV546
GCAAGTTGGTATTTGTCAGCGAGGCATTATCCGGGGAAAGGATAGGGCTCAAAGAAGCTGAGGATGATGTCTGGGATTTGTACCTGTGTGATTATTCCTTGGGGAGGCTTGGACGGGGTATGACCCGCGTCCAAGCCTCAAATGTGTAAACGATGTCCCCGGTTTCAGATGTAAACGATGTCTACGGTTCTACACCCCGATGGCAGTGTGACAGCCACAGATGCATCAACTGACACACCGCCATCGGGGGCAAGCCCCCTCCCACATTTTTAACCCAGTAACGCACCCCCAACCCCGGTCGGCTCTAAGGCCGCCGCGCTTTTGCTTTTGATCTGAGGCGCCCCGTCAAACACGCTGGCCGAACGCAGGCTTGAATCCGTGGGTAACCCGGCAGGACGCCGGGTTAGCCGTCCTGGGCCAAGGATGGCCCATCGCGGCGGCCCACGGATTCAAGCCGGAGTGAGGGCACACCGAGCCTAGGCGAGGTGCCGAGTGTTGGGGCGAAGCGTTTTTGGTTACTTTTTGCGCTTTTCAAAAAGTGACCCGCTGTAAGAGCGGAACCATTAGTGGCCGTGACCGCAGCAACGGATATGTACACAGAAGCACTCAGCCCTACTCAATCCCCACCTGATTACGCCCATTATGCTTAGCCGTATACAACCCCTTATCCGCCGCCACTATCACCTGCCGACAATCCGTCCCCTGCTGCGGCGTCATGGTCGACAGCCCAATACTGATGGTCAGACTCGACCCCTCAGTCGGCGCAATGTGCGGAATTTTCAGCGCGGCAACCGCCATCCGCAGCTTCTCAGCCACCAACCGCGCCCCGCCCGGCGAGGTATTAGGCAGCACCAGGGCAAACTCCTCCCCCCCATAGCGCGCCGGCAAATCCGAAGGCCGACTGCTGGCCTCACGAATGGTCGCCGCAACCTTGCGCAAAGCCTCGTCACCTTCGACATGCCCAAAGCTATCGTTGTAGGTCTTGAAGAAATCCACATCAATCATCAACAACGACAGCTGAGTCTGATCACGCATGGCACGGCGCCATTCCAGTTCCAGGTACTCGTCGAAATGGCGACGGTTGGACAGCCCCGTGAGGCCATCGGAGTTCATCAGCCGCTGCAGCACCAGGTTGGTGTCCAACAGTTGTTGCTGGCTGACCCGCAACGCGCGATAAGCCGCATCCCGTTGCAACAGGGTCATGTACGAGCGCGAGTGATAGCGAATGCGTGCAACCAGTTCGATGTTATCCGGCAGCTTGACCAAGTAATCATTGGCCCCGGCCGAGAACGCTGCGCTCTTGATCAGCGGGTCTTCCTTGGTGGAAAGCACGATGATCGGGATGTTCTGCGTGGCCGGGTGGTTGCGGTACTCGCGCACCAGTGTCAGGCCGTCCAGACCTGGCATCACCAGATCCTGCAGGATAACGGTCGGCTTGATACGGATCGCCTGGGCAATCGCCTGGTGTGGGTCGGCGCAGAAGTGGAAGTCGATATTTTCTTCATGGGCCAGGCCACGCCGCACGGCTTCACCGATCATGGCCTGGTCGTCGACCAGCAACACCATGGCGGCGTTTTCGTCGGTCTTGATGTCGTCGATCTGTAAATCATTCATGTGCAGTCACCTGAATTACTGCCTGCAAGCCAGCCGCGAGAGGTCATGTTCATTTGGCAAAGACCTCCAGCAACCGGGGCGCAATTCTATCCAGTGGGCGAATTTCAACAGCAGCATCAATCGCCGCCGCCGCTTTGGGCATGCCATACACCGCCGAGCTTTGCTGATCCTGGGCGATGGTCAAATAACCTTGTTCACGTAGCAATTTGAGGCCCTGGGCCCCGTCGCGCCCCATGCCGGTCAGCAGCACACCGACGGCATCGCCATTCCAGTGGCTGGCCACGCTTTCGAAAAACACATCGATCGATGGCCGGTAAATTTCGTTCACCGGCTCTGCCGTATAGGCTAGCGTGCCATTCTTCAATAAACGAATGTGGTGGTTGGTGCCGGCCAGCAGCACCACGCCGCTTTGCGGCGGCTCGCCTTCGCGGGCCAGGCGTACCGGCAGGCCCGAGGCGCTGCTCAGCCACTCGGCCATGCCCGCCGCGAACACTTGGTCCACATGCTGCACCAGCACGATGGCGGCTGGAAAGTCGCGAGGTAAACCCTTGAGCAGGATTTCCAGGGCAGCCGGACCACCCGCCGAGGAGCCGATAGCCACCAGGCTTTGACGTTTGCCGGATGCGCGCGCCGGCACGGTTTCGGCGCGCACGCGGGTGCCGCGCTGGCCGATCAGCCAGCCGATATTGAGGATCTTGCGCAGCAACGGCGCCGCCGCATCCTTGGGGTTGCCCACGCCGAGGGGCGGGGTGTCCACCACGTCCAGGGCGCCGTGGCCCATGGCCTCGAACACCCGGCTCACGTTGGCCTGGCGGTCGACGGTCACGATAACGATGGCGCACGGCGTCTCGGCCATGATCTGGCGAGTGGCTTCCACGCCGTCCATCACCGGCATGATCAGGTCCATCAGGATCAGGTCCGGCGTCAGTTCGGCGCAGCGTTGCACCGCTTCCAGCCCATTGCTGGCCACCCACACCACTTGGTGCGCAGGCTCGAAGCTCAAGGCGCGGCGCAAGGCCTCCACTGCCAGGGGCATGTCATTGACGATCGCAATCCTCATGCCCGTGCGCCTCCGATCAGTTCCACCACGGCGTCCAGCAGGGCGTCATCGTGGAAACTGGCTTTGGCTAAATAATAGTCCGCACCGGCGTCGAGTCCTCGACGTCGGTCTTCTTCGCGATCTTTGTAGGACACCACCATCACCGGCAACGATTGCAGGCGACTGTCACGGCGCAAGAGTGTGACCAATTCAATACCGTCCATGCGGGGCATATCAATATCAGTGATCAACAGGTCAAAGTCTTCGGAGCGCAAGGCGTTCCAGCCGTCCATGCCATCGACCGCCACGGCCACTTCATAACCACGATTAAGGAGCAATTTGCGTTGCAGCTCACGCACGGTCAGCGAGTCATCGACCACCAGCACGCGCTTACGCGGTGCCTCGGTGGTTTGTTGGCTGCGCCGCGCAATACGTTCCAATCGGCCGGTGTTCAGCAGTTTGTCCACCGAACGCAACATGTCTTCAACGTCGACGATCAACACCACCGAGCCATCATCCAGCAAGGCACCGGCGGAAATATCCTGGACCTTGCCCAGGCGATCATCGAGCGGCAACACCACCAGCGTACGCTCACCGATAAAGCGCTCCACGGCAATCCCGTACACCGTATCGCGCTCGCGGATCACCACCACTTTCAGCGTTTCTGACGGACTCTGCCCCGCCGGGCGCTGCAACAACTGGCTGGCGGCGACCAGGCCAACATGCCGGCCCTCGTGCCAGAAATGCTGGCGACCTTCCAGTTGCACGATGTCATCGGGCGCGAGGTCACACATGCGTTCGATATGCGCCAGCGGGAACGCATAGGCTTCCTCACCGACTTCCACCACCAGGCTGCGTACCACCGACAGGGTCAACGGCACCTCAAGGTGGAAACGACTGCCCTGCCCCGCCGTCTGCTCCAGCACCACCGCGCCGCGCAGTTGGCGGACCATGTGCTGCACCGCGTCCAGGCCCACGCCGCGCCCGGACACTTCGGTGACCGTGTCACGCAGGCTGAACCCCGGCAGGAACAGGAACGTCAGCAACTCTTCTTCGCTCAGGCGCAGGGCGGTTTCGACCGGTGACAGGTGCCGATCGACGATGGTGCCGCGCAGCCGCTCCAGGTCGACGCCATTGCCGTCATCACTGAGCTCCAGCACCAGCAAACCGGCCTGATGGGAGGCACGCAGGCGGATCAAGCCTTCAGCCGGCTTGCCCGCCAGCAGGCGTTGCTCAGGCATTTCGATGCCGTGGTCGACGGCATTGCGCAACAAATGGGTGAGCGGCGCCTCAAGTTTTTCCAGTACGTCACGGTCGACCTGGGTCTTTTCGCCCTCGATCTCCAGGCGCACTTGCTTGCCGAGGCTGCGGCCGAGGTCGCGCACCATGCGCACTTGCCCAGCCAATACATCGGCAAACGGGCGCATGCGGCAGGCCAGTGCAGTGTCATACAACACTTGGGCGCGCTGCCCGGCCTGCCAGCCGAACTCGTCCAGCTCGGCGTGCTTTTCCGCCAGCAAGGCCTGGGCTTCGCTCAACAAACGGCGCGTGTCGGCCAGGGCTTCCTGGGCCTCGAGGCTCAGGACCTGGGTCTTGAGTTGCCCGTCCAGCGTATCCAGCGCCCGTATCCCCTGGCTTTGAATGCGCTTGAGGCGTTGCAGGCTGGCCAGGTACGGCTTGAGCCGCTGGGTTTCCACCAGGGATTTGCTCGACAGGTCCAGCAGGCTGTTCAAGCGCTCGGCGGTGACGCGCAGTACGCGTTCGCCGCCTTCGGTCATGCGCTTGCCTTGACGCGGCGGCTCGCTGGTCACCGGCGGCGCGGGTTCGGGTTCCGGCGGCAGTTCTTCGACGACGGGCGCTGGCTCCGGCGGCGGCGCGACGTTGACAGGCGCCTGGGACGGATCCAGCAGACGCTCCATCAACGCGACGTAGGCCTCGACATCCGCCGGCCCGACGTCATTGCCTGGCGTGGCGATGCGCATCAGCAGATCAGTGCCCTGCAGCAGCGCATCGATATGTTCGGGTTGCAGGTACAGGCGGTTTTCCTGGGCGCTGACCAGGCAATCCTCCATGACGTGGGACACGCTGACCCCGGCATCCACCCCAACGATGCGCGCGGCGCCCTTGAGCGAGTGCGCCGCGCGCATGCAGGCTTCGAGCTGGTCCGCCTGGGTCGGGTTGCGTTCCAGGGCGAGCAGGCCCGCGCTCAACACCTGGGTCTGCGCATCGGCTTCCAGGCTGAACAATTCCAGCAGCGAGGCATCACGCATCTGGTCGGGGGTCATGAGAGGCTCCGGGTCACGGCGGACAACAATTGCGCCTCGTCCAGCCAGCGCAGGCTGCGGCCTTTCCACGGCAATACACCCTGGGTAAAGCGCGCGCTGGCCTGGGTGCCGGACGCCGATGCGGCCTTCAAGGTGCGCTCATCGATGGCATGGATGCCGTCGACTTCATCCACCGGCACCACCACCGGGCCATCCTGGGCGGCAATGATCAACATGCGCGGCATGATGCGCCCGCCGGTGGCGCCGCTGCTGGTGGCGTCCAGGCCCAGCAGTTCCACCAGCGACAAGCACGCCACCAGCGCGCCGCGCACGTTGGCCACGCCGAGCAAGGCGCGGGAACGTTGATGCGGCAGGGAATGGATCGGTTGCAACGGCGCGACTTCCACCAGGCAGCGTGTAGCGATGCCCAGCCATTCTTCGCCGAGGCGGAACATCAAGAGCGAACGGGTGACCACCTCCGTGTCGACTTCGGCCGCCTGCGGGCGTCGGTCGTCCTGCTGCAAGGCGTAGCGGTCCAGCAGACGCGTGGCGGCGGCGGAATACACCGAGCAGTTGCGGCAATGGATATGGTCAGCCAGTAGTGGGCAGGACTTATCGCCATGGATGCCGATGCGGTTCCAGCAGTCGTCGATGGCTTGAGTGTCGGCCAGGGTCAGGTCCAGGCCGGTGGTGTCGAGCGCCTCGGTGTTACTCATGGTTTGGACTCACTGTCGGCTCGCTCGCTACGGGCGGCTCGCGCCTGCAGACGGCGCGCCCCCGCACTGTCGCCCCGGGACTCGAGCAACGCGGCCAAGTGCATCAAGGCCTGCGGGTGCTGGGGTTCCAGGTACAAGGCTTTTCGATAATAGCCCTGGGCTTCCAGGGCACTGCCGGCCACGTCGCTGAGCAGCCCCAGCCAGTAAAACACCTGGGCGGCCGGCGGGTGGCTGTTCAAATAGTCTTCACACGCGGCCCGGGCCTCGGCACTTTTGCCTTCGTTGGCCAGGGTGGCGATCCGGCTGAGCAAGGTGCCTGCATCGGAGGGCGCAGCCTTGATCGGCAAGACGTGGGCGCTGACGGTGCTGAACGGCCGTGGTTTAGCTGAAATCGGCGCAGTGCTGCGCGGAGGCGTGGGAGCAGGCGTCGGTATAAACGCTGGCTCGGGCAGCTGCGGCGAGCCCTGCCGGCTGAACGCAAAGGACTGCGGCACCCCAATCGAACGCATGCCGTGGCGCCCCAGCAGGCTGCCTTCGGCCGGGCCGATAAACAGCACACCGTCCACGTGGGTGAGGCCTTTGAGCACATCGAAGACTTGTTTCTGGGTGGGCTGGTCGAAGTAGATCAGCAGGTTGCGGCAGAACACGAAGTCGTAGGCGGCCTCATTGGCCAGCAGCGCCGGGTCGAGCAGGTTGCCGACTTGAAGGCGCACTTGTTCGCGCACCCGATCGGCGATGTGGAAGCCGTCGCTGTATTCAGTGAAGTGGCGGTCACGGAAGGCAATATCGCCGCCGCGAAAGGAGTTCTTGCCGTACACCCCGCGTCGCGCACGCTCCACCGACAGCGGGCTGACGTCCATCCCCTGTACCTTGAACTGATGCGGCGCGAGGCCAGCATCGAGCAGCGCCATGGCAATCGAATAGGGTTCTTCGCCGGTGGAGCACGGCAGGCTGAGGATGCGCAATGCGCGCATCTGCTTGATATCGACCAGGCGGGCCTTGGCCAGGCGCGCCAGGGTCGCAAAGGATTCGGGGTAACGGAAAAACCAGGTTTCGGGGACGATCACTGCTTCGATCAGCGCTTGCTGTTCGTCCTGGGAGCTTTGCAGGTGCTGCCAGTATTCGCCCGGCGTGGGTGCCTGGACGATCTGGCTGCGCTGGCGCACGGCGCGCTCGATGATGGCTTCGCCCACCGACGCGACGTCCAGGCCGATGCGCTCTTTAAGAAAGGCAAAAAAACGCGGGTCGTTGCTCATACGCTCAGCTCGGCAGAAAACAGCACGGCGCGCACGTCATCGGTCAGCAGGTCGTTTACACCGATCCATTGCATCAGGCCCAGCGCATCTTCGCGCACCGGCCCCAGGTAGGGTGCCTGGCGGTTGGCCAGACCGTAGGGCTGGAACTCGGCGGGGTCGCAACGCAGGGTGTCGGTGGCCTGCTCCAGGATCAGTCCCAGCCAACGCGCTTGGGACCCGGCGTCGGGTTGGTAATTGACCAGCACCAGCCGCGTGCTGGTGCGGGCCTGGGCCGGGTTGCCGAAGGTCAAGGCGCTGAGGTCAATGACCGGCACCAGCGCCCCACGATGGGCAAAGATCCCGGCGACCCACAGCGGTGCATGGGCAATGGGTTTCAAAGGCAGGCGCGGCAGCACTTCGGCCACTTCGGTAGCCTTGAGGGCATAGCGTTCCTGACCGATATGGAACACCAGGAACAACGCCTTTTTCGCTGCCGGGACGGCGCCGCGTTTAGCCGCGAGTTCGCTCATCAGACTTTGAAACGCGACACGCCGCTGCGCAGACCCACCGCAACCTGGCTCAGTTCATCAATGGCAAAGCTGGCCTGGCGCAGGGACTCCACCGTCTGGCTGCTGGCATCGCCCAGTTGCACGAGGGCGTGGTTGATCTGCTCGGCGCCGGTGGCCTGGGCCTGCATGCCTTCGTTGACCATCAACACCCGCGGCGCCAGCGCCTGTACCTGGTGGATGATCTGCGACAACTGCTCGCCCACTTGCTGCACTTCGAACATGCCGCGGCGCACTTCTTCGGAGAACTTGTCCATGCCCATCACCCCCGCAGACACTGCGGACTGGATCTCGCGCACCATCTGCTCGATGTCATAGGTGGCCACGGCGGTCTGGTCCGCGAGGCGCCGCACTTCGGTGGCGACCACGGCAAAACCGCGACCGTACTCGCCGGCTTTTTCCGCTTCGATGGCTGCGTTGAGCGACAGCAGGTTGGTCTGGTCGGCCACCTTGACGATGGTCACCACCACCTGGTTGATGTTGCCGGCCTTCTCATTGAGGATCGCCAGCTTGGCGTTGACCAGGTCGGCCGCGCCCATCACCGAGTGCATGGTCTCTTCCATGCGCGCCAGTCCTTGCTGGCCGGAGCCGGCAGCCACCGACGCCTGGTCGGCGGCGGTGGACACTTCGGTCATGGTGCGGACCAAGTCCTTGGAGGTGGCCGCGATTTCGCGCGACGTAGCACCGATCTCAGTGGTCGTCGCGGCCGTTTCAGTCGCGGTGGCCTGTTGCTGCTTGGACGTGGCGGCAATTTCGGTCACCGAGGTGGTGACCTGCACCGACGAGCGCTGGGCCTGGGACACCAGGGCCGTGAGCTCGGTCATCATGTCGTTAAAGCCGGTTTCGACGGCGCCGAACTCGTCCTTGCGCTCCAGGTTAAGGCGTTTGCTCAGGTCGCCGTCGCGCATGGTTTCGAGGATATCGACGATGCGTTGCATCGGCGCCATGATCGCGCGCATCAGCAACAGGCCGCACAGTCCGGCAGCCAAGATGGCGATGAGCAGCGACACGGCCATGCTGATCTTGGCCGACAGTACCGCCTCGTCGATCGCCGCCGTCGCCCGGTCAGACACGTTCTTGTTTTCAGTAATGATGTCGTTGAGCTTCATGCGCCCTTCGGTCCAGATCGGCGTCAATTGCTCCTCGAGCAATTGATTCGCGCCCGACAGGTCATTGGCTTCAACGCGTTCCAGCACCTGGGCCAGCACTTTGTTGTAGTTGATGTGCGCCGCCTTGAAGTTATCGAACTCCATGCGGTCAGCTTGGCCATGAATGGTTTTTTCGTAGTTGGCCATCTGCTGTTCAATACGCGCTTCGAACGACTTGTAGTCGTTCTTATCGGTATTGGTGAAGGTTTTGTCGTCGCGCAGGCCGATGATGTCGATGGTCTGCAAATAGCTGTCGACCCAGGCGCTGCGGATCATCGAACTGAGGTAAACGCCCGGCACCGCGTCGTCCCGGACGGCTTCCTGGCTGGTTTCGATCTTCAGCAACCGTGAATAAGAGACCACGACCATTAACAGCATGATGGCGATAATGACCGCAAAACTTGCCAAGATGCGTTGGCGCAAGGTCCAGTTCTTCACAGTAATTCCTCGAAGGGCCATTCAAATGGAGGGGAGTATAGCTGAGGCAGTGCCATCGTTTATCAATGGGTTATCGGATAGAACGCTCGACAGGCAAAAAATCCTCGCGGGGTGATTGCCGCCCCCTCCTACCTCAACACCGCCTCCACTGACGTGCTCCTCGCTGAATATCAGTAAGGGTCGAATCCGAAATCGAAAGGCGGGGACCCACCTCAGCAACCTCAAGTCGTGCTCTTTTTTTTACAGTGGACAATAGAAGATACAACCCACGCACCCAGGTTTTACGCAGGCTGGAGCCGCTCGGAAACACCCGAAAAAACAAACGCACTCTGCGAGACAGCGACGAGGGCGTAGAACTGCCTGCCCACGCCTGGCGCTTCAGCGCCTATCCCTGCAAGGAGCATAGCCATTGAATATTTCCGCCCCCTCTACCCCGCTAGCCATTACCTCGCCGCCAAACACACGGATCGCCCCTCCTACCACCGGCAACCCATTCAGCCAGCATCGCAGCGACAGAGCCTCCACAAACTCCTTGCCCGAGGCCGCCAAGACGCCAGCAAAGTCGCCGTTGCCGTTGAGTCTGCTGCCTTCAAATAGAGCGAAAGCCAGCATCGCCGCAGGCAATGCTTTAGCGATGGGTTACCCGGACAAGCTCCTGGCAGGTTACTACGGCGACGCGCTGGCACGCGCGCGCGGCGGGGACAGCCAACGAGAGGTGATTGTTGCCGGCATTCCCCCCGACTCAACGTTCGGAAAATGGTGGCAATACTTTCGGGAGGCGTTGAATAGCCCGGACTTCACCGCCTGGATGCTTTCGGAGGGTCTCGATAGCAGCACTGTCGAGATCACTCCCTCCAAAGGCGCCTTACACGCCAGGCGAAAAGCCGACCAGAGCGTCGTCAGTTTTACCCTCAACAACGATGCGCGCTGGGCGGCGGTGGCCGGGCCCATACTCGACGCCGGCAAGGTGATCGCGCCCGATACCTTCAGTATCAGGAACCCCGCAATGCTACCTGTACACAGCGCGCCCTTTGAGCTTATCGGGCGGTTCTATGGGGAAAACCTCGACAACCTCAGCCAGGCCCAGGTGGCAACGCGTGTTGCACAATTGAATGAAGGCCAGGGTTTCCGACCACTCGACCCATCGGATGGGTTAAGACCTCCCCATACACGCACCCCTGAAGCCCTCGAGCTTCAGAAACAAAACCTGGGTGACAGACGCAACCGACTAAGCCTTATCCATACGCTCACCCGTATCAGTGTGCTGGCCTCAACGAATTCAAACACGACGCTGGCCGAACACATCGATTCGCACCGTGTCCCCGTCCACCCGGATTCCGTATTCGCGAAGACTTACCCAGGCATGCCGGAAAGCGGTTTGAAGCTTGAGCCGTTTTTGCATGTGCACGGCTTGATGATTCCCCAGGACAAGGCCGAGCTGTCGAACCTTATTGCCGTTCTGTCAGACCCGGTACCACAACCGCCTGACAACTCGAGGCACTGGGGACTGCTGTCGGACACGCGCCAACTCGGACGTGACGAGCGCGAACGCGTCCAGAACATCGTCAGTGAAGAGGCACAAAATGGGTTGGAGGGGGGCACCTGCCTTCTCAACCACCTGGCTAAAAAAACTCCAGATCTCACCACCGCTGATAGCCCCGCGCAACGCCTGCAGGCTCTGATTGCCAGTCCGCAGGCACAGGCGCTGGGTAAGCGCCTGCAAAGCGCGTTCGCGGACACCTGGTCAACCAGCACAGCCAGCGACTGGGCGATGATCGCGCTGGCGCTCGACCTGGACCCCGCCGTGGGCACCCAACGCAACGTCGTCGCCGGTTACGACCTGGCCCAGGCAGCTCACCGGGGCTTGTCACCTGCCGCTATAACAGCGCGACTCGTCGAGCATCTTAAGCAGCAAGGCCGAGTCGATCACGACCTGGCCCCTGCGGCGGCACAGCTATTGCTCGCCAGCGCAGCACCTGCGTTCCTGGTCAAGGACCTCCCTGGCGGCTTGGTGTATGGGTCCCACACCTGGGCCAGCCTGAGCACCGCTGTCGCGCGCATTGAGGCGCTGGAGCCGGGCGCCACCCGTAACATGACGTTTGGCCAAGTCATGAGTTTTGGCAACAGAAGCCCGGTCACGCTTAAGGATGCTGGCATTGAGGCGGGGGCTCAGACACATGCCGTCATCGATTGGGCCATCGCCAATGACGTCCTGAATAAGGCTAACGATCATGCGTTTACGCCCGAACAGATCACCGTTGCGCGAGACAAATTCAACGCATTGCTAGAAACATTAGGCACTGCCAATAAAGGCCTCACCGCCTTTCTGCCTACGCGCAGGGCATTGGCCTGCGCAGAATTGAAGAAGGTATATGGCGACTATGACTTCGAGCAGCCGCTGACCCCCATCGTCAACCTTGACGGCAGTGAGACCAAGCATGCACTGGTGGACATTTATACGGCAGGGAAGATGGACCGTATCGTTGACCAGAGCGTCGTATTGAGCCCGACCCGCCGCACGGGGGTCAGACCCCTTCCGGACATCACGGCCATTTTCAATGAGCAGTTCGATGCCTACATCAAGGGATTGAGGACAGGCATAAACACCGCGATGCAATACCAGTTTTCCCAACTGCCTCTTGATGAACGCCAACATATCGCGGTCGGCGACATCACCTTCCACTCTGTGCGCGAAGCCAACGGCGACACTGAGACACCCGCTCAAGTCGACGCGTCCAGAGCACGTCACGGTCTACTGATGTGTGTAAAAAACAAAGGTGACGTGCGGATTTACGAAGTGTTGCCGATGCAGGGGCTCGTTCGCCGCAACCATCAACTATGGGGCAGCAGCGTTCATCAAACGCCCCTACGTGGCTACGATGACCCGGATGATTACTTTCTTGAAAAGGCCAAAGGCAAGTCGCTCGACATTGACTTGGACGCCTACAAAACCGGCGCGCCGCCAAAGGAGGTCGTGTCTTCAGGCCTTTCCATTGATCCGGTGCCTTTTTCTTTTCCAAAGGCATGGGGAGAAAAGACCGGGCAAGACCGTTCGCCTACAGCGCCATGGGCCAGTGAGCGTGAGCAACACCTGGCCAACGAGATCGAAAAGTTTATCCTCTATGGCCGCGACGCGCTCAAGGCCTACGCCAGTGGAACCAATGCTGTTGAAGAGCAAGAAAAACAGTTGGTGGATGAACTGGGCGCCGTCATGGACTTCCTGCCCCTGAAAAGCGGTATTGAAAAGGCAGTAAAAGGCGATGTATGGGGGGCCGTTGGGGACTTCGCTCTGGACCTGCTGGGTTTTGTTATTCCGGTGGGCAAGGCGGTCAGCCAGGCGACCAAGCTCACTGGAAAACTCGGAACAAAACTGTTCACCGGGGCCAAAATAATCGGCGCCGCGGCAGTCGGCGCTCTTAACCCAGCGGACGGCCTTGGCGCGCTGGCCGAGGGTTTGGGTCAAGGCACGCGCCAAATGCTTTCAACGGCTGCTCGCGCGTTCAAGTTGAAGCATCCACCCGGCCTGCCGGGTGAACTCGCAGTGGTCGAAAAATATACCGTTTCACCCTCGCGCCTCGTCGGCCTGAGCCCGGATAGCCAAGGGGTTTACCACAGCCTCGATGGCCAGAGTCAATACATCCGCCACGTCGACAAGTCTGGCAAGGCTTCTGTCTATCAGGTTCGAGAAGCTTCGGGCGGTAGCCCCATGAGTTCGGTGCAGGTTCGTGTCATCAACCCCAAGACCTACCGACAAACTGAATTCATATTAAACAAAACCGGCGCCGATCAATGGCAACGCCTGGGGCTGCCGGGCGGTGTCGAGGGAATGCCTTATAAAAGCTATGAAGTCCCAATGGACGAAGTCAACCGCGTACTTAGTGATGATGGCAAGACAAGGCTTTATGCCAATTTTTGCGTTTTAGTAGAGTTTGATGTAGCCAATGACGTTTGGCGCAAGCTAGGCGACGGTAAAACCCTGGGCGCCCCTTTTTGGCGAACAGGCCCCTACGAGTGGAAAAGTGGCAGCCTGGACGAGTTCTTGCGGGTCAAGGCGACACTGCCCAAGCCAACCACCTTTGAAACAGTTCACGCAGCCCTTGCCCCCGTTCCCACGGCCGTTACGCCGATCAAGAAGGAAATCAATTACATATGGGCTGGCGCCATGATTCCGGATGATCGGCTCAGCCTGATGCTGGAGAATGCACGTAAGACACCCGGTTTCCAATCAGTGGTCCATGTCGACGCAGACAGCCCGGAAAAGTTTGCATCGATCAAAGCGGCCCTGGACAAAAAAACGCCCAACCTGGAAGTGCGAAATCTGAATGAAGATCCTTTCTTCCAAGAGTTCAAGACCACGCAAGCCGGTGAGATGTACCAGTATTTTCGTCAGGGCAAAACACACAATTACGCGGCGGCTTCAGATGCTCTGCGCTATCCGCTGATCAACCACCGGGGCGGCATCTACCTGGACAGTGATGACTTGATCACCAAGCAGATTGGAGATATCGAGCTCAAAGCAGGTACCGATGACCTATTGCTCAACTCCCATGTGAAGCATTCCGAACTCTCGTTCTCGGGCTACAACACTAACGTGTTCGCCAGCCATCCCAACAACCGGGTCCTGAAAGAGATCAGTGAGGAATCCTACAAACGATTCCGGGAAAACAAACCCTGGCTGGACACACACCGACCTTACCTTGAGAGGGAAAATCCCAGCCCTGAGGCCATACGGGAATTCAATGAGTATGAGAGCAAGATATTTGAAGTAACGGGGCCTGACGTCTTTAACGATGTCTTGAAGAAAAGCCGGCCCGACTACTACGGGCTCAGCGAAACGATCGGTAACAACGCGCGAGCCGGCATCATTTTACCGAGGGCGGATGCACTCGCAGAGCAGTCCGCCATTGACTATTACCTACCCTTCCATCGCCGTTTTGAAATAGACATAGGCGGCGGCCACTCTATGGTCGACAGAGTCAGCTGATACCGAGAACACGACCCTGATCGTTCCCAGCCATGGGGACGGTCATCACTCTGTCGCCTGACGAACCTGTTTTTCCAGCTCCTGCTTCAAACCAGGCTCAAGTTTCAGTTGGCGTGCCAGCTCATCCAGGTACGCTTTCTCCATAAAGTTCTCCTCATCCACCAGCATCACACTGGCGATGTACATCTCAGCCGCCATCTCCGGGGTACTGGCCGCCCGTGCTACATCGGCCGGGTCCAAGGGCTTGTTCAGTTCAGCGTGCAGCCAGCTTTGCAGCTCGCGGTCGTTATCCAGCTTGGTGAACTCGCCTTCGATCAGCTCGCGTTCGCGCGCATCCACATGGCCGTCGGCCTTGGCGGCGGCGACCAGCGCCTTGAGAATGCCCTGGCTGTGTTGCTCGACCTGGGCCGGTGGCAGGCGGTCGATAGTCTGCGGTTCGCCCTGCGGCGCATTGGCTTGATTGGCCTGCCAGTTGCCATAGGCTTTATAGGCAATCACCCCCAAGGCCGCCAAGCCGCCGTAAGTCAGGGCCTTGCCGCCAAATTTGCGCGCCTTCTTGTTGCCCATCAGCAAGCCCATGGCGCCGGCCGCCAGGGCGCCGCCACCCGCTCCACCGAGCAAACTCCCCAGCCCGCCACCGCCCAGCAAACCGCCGAGAGCGCCTTTGTCATCCTGCTTGCGTTGGCCGCCAGCCTTGTTTTGCAACATGTCCTGGCCAGACTTGAGCAGTTGATCGAGCAATCCACGGGTATTCATTCGTAGCCTCCAGACACTTGGGTTCATAGGACCAATAGGCCCCCAGCGTAAAACTAAGTGCCAAAAAGCCTCGATCTAGATTGCTTCCAGATGTAACGCGGGCGCCCTTCGCAAAAACCGATATACACTCGAGTGAATCTATAAAAACACCTCACTGGTAATTCCAGCATGATGACCTTGCGTCAAATCCGGCACTTTATCGCCGTGGCCGAGACCGGCTCGATCTCCGCCGCCGCGCAGACCGCGTTTATTTCCCAGTCGACACTGACCCTCGCCATCCAGCAACTGGAACAGGAAATCGGCGTCAACCTGTTCAACCGGCATGCCAAGGGCATGACCCTCACCCACCAGGGCCATCAATTCCTGCGCCAGGCGCACCTGATCCTCGCCACCGTCGATAACGCCAAGCGCAGCCTGCAACAGAGCACCGACCAAGTGGCGGGCCAGTTAATCATCGGCGTGACCAGCCTGGTGGCCGGTTATTATCTGGCCGATCTGCTGACGCGCTTCCAACGCGCCTACCCCAACGTGGAAATCCGCGTGATGGAGGACGAACGTCCGTATATCGAGCATTTACTGGTCAGCGGCGAGATCGACGTTGGCGTGCTGATCCTCTCCAATCTCGAGGACCGCCACGCGCTGCAGACCGAAGTGTTGACCCACTCGCCCCACCGTTTGTGGCTGCCGGCGCAACACCCATTGCTGGAACACGACAGCATCAACCTGGCCGATGTGGCGCGTGAGCCGTTGATCCAGCTGAATGTCGATGAAATGGGCCACAACGCCCAACGCCTATGGGCTGGAGCCGGGTTGCAACCTCGGGTGACCTTGCGCACCGCGTCGACCGAAGCGGTGCGAAGCCTGGTGGCGGCGGGTCTCGGCGTGTCGATTCAGCCGGACATGACCTACCGGCCCTGGTCCCTGGAAGGCGACATTATTGAAGCGCGGTCGATTGCCGACCTCAGCCAGACCCTCGACGTGGGCCTGGCCTGGCGCCGTGGCACCGCGCGTCCGGCGCTGGTCGACCCCTTCCTGACCGTGGCCCGCGAACAGCCGCACCCGCGCAAGCCATCTATTTAATCGAATGCTGCATTCAGTATTTAGTATTTGTTGACCTCGCGCCTGGCCTCTACTCTCAGCTAATCCATAAGAGAACGCCGGGCGCCTTGTAAGAGAACGCCCATGGCCACACAAGAAAAGAGATCGCGAAAAATGTCCGGCGCGCCCACCCCGCTGCTCACTGCGTTGCTGATCGACGGCGAACTGGTCCAGGGCCAGGGTTTTGCCGAGCCGATCCTCAACCCGGCCACCGGTGAAGTGCTCACCCAGATCGCCGAAGCCAGTACCGAGCAGGTCGAAAGCGCAATCCTCGCCGCCCACCGCGCCTTTGCCGGTTGGTCACGGACCACGCCGCAGCAACGCTCGAACATCCTGCTGGGCATCGCCGACGCCATCGAAAAACAAGCCGACTACCTGGCCCGCCTGGAATCACTGAATTGCGGCAAGCCGTTGCACCTGGCGCGCCAGGATGACCTGAGCGCCACCGTCGATGTGTTCCGCTTCTTCGCCGGGGCCGTGCGCTGCCAGACCGGGCAACTGAGCGGCGAGTACCTGCCGGGCTACACCAGCATGGTGCGCCGCGATCCGATTGGTGTGGTGGCCTCCATCGCGCCGTGGAATTACCCGCTGATGATGGCCGCGTGGAAGATCGCCCCGGCCCTGGCTGCCGGTAACACCTTGGTGTTCAAGCCGTCGGAACACACGCCGCTGTCGATCCTGGCCCTCGCCCCGGTGCTTAAAGATCTGCTGCCGCGCGGCGTGATCAACATTCTGTGTGGCGGCGGCGAAGGTGTTGGCAGCCATCTGGTCAGCCACCCCAAGGTGCGCATGGTGTCGCTGACCGGCGATATCGTCACCGGGCAGAAGATCCTGCAGGCCGCCGCCAAAACCCTAAAACGCACGCACTTGGAACTCGGCGGCAAAGCCCCCGTGATCGTATGCAACGATGCCGACCTGCAAGCCGTGGTCGAGGGCGTGCGCGCCTATGGGTACTACAACGCCGGCCAGGATTGCACCGCCGCGTGCCGCATCTACGCCCAGGCCGGAATCCACGACAAACTGGTCGCCGAACTGGGCGCGGCCGTGAGCAGCCTGCGCTTTGCCGGCAAACGCGATGCCGATAACGAACTCGGCCCGCTGATCAGTACGCGCCAGCGCGACCGCGTCGCCAGTTTTGTCGAACGGGCCCTCGGCCAGCCGCATATCGAACGCATCACCGGCGCCGCCGTGCATTCCGGTGCGGGCTTCTATTACCAACCTACCCTGCTCGCCGGCTGCAAACAGAACGACGAAATCGTGCAGCGCGAAGTCTTCGGCCCGGTCGTCACGGTGACGCGCTTCGACGAGTTGGAACAGGCGGTGGACTGGGCCAACGACTCCGAATACGGCCTGGCCTCGTCGGTGTGGACCCAGAACCTCGACAAGGCCATGCAAGTGGCCGCGCGCCTGCAATACGGCTGCACCTGGATCAACAGCCATTTCATGCTGGTCAGCGAAATGCCCCACGGCGGCTTGAAACGCTCGGGGTACGGGAAAGACCTGTCCAGCGATTCGCTGCAGGACTACAGCGTGGTACGGCACATCATGGCGCGCCACGGCCAACATCTTTAAAACAACAACTAAGCTCTTGCGTTACCGGTTGCACACAACTGCCCCGACCATAATTAAAGAAGAGGGAACCCCCATGTCTGCGCACAAGACCGCACTGCTCAGTGCCCTGACCACAGCGCTGCTGGCCAGCGCCAGCCTACAGGCCGCCGAACCGCTTAAAGCCGTTGGCGCGGGTGAAGGCCAGTTGGATATCGTCGCTTGGCCCGGCTATATAGAACGTGGCGAAAGCGACAAGGCCTACGACTGGGTCAGCGGTTTCGAGAAGGAAACCGGCTGCAAGGTGAATGTGAAAACCGCCGCCACCTCGGACGAAATGGTCAGCCTGATGGCCAAGGGCGGGTATGACCTGGTCACCGCGTCGGGCGACGCATCGCTGCGCCTGATCGTCGGCAAGCGCGTGCAGCCGATCAACACCGCGCTGATCCCCAACTGGAAGAACATCGACCCGCGCCTGAAGGATGCGCCGTGGTACGTGGTCGGTCAGCAAACCTATGGCACCCCGTATCAGTGGGGCCCGAACGTGTTGATGTACAACACCAACGTGTTCAAGACCGCGCCCACCAGCTGGGACGTGCTGTTCAACGCGCAGAACCTGCCGGACGGCAAGCCGAACAAAGGCCGCGTGCAGGCGTATGACGGGCCGATCTACATCGCCGACGCGGCGCTGTACCTTAAGTCGACCAAGCCGGAACTGGGCATTCAAAGCCCATACGAACTGACCGAAACCCAGTACAAGGCCGTGCTCGATCTGTTGCGCGCCCAGCAACCGCTGATCCACCGCTACTGGCACGACACCACCGTGCAAATGAGTGACTTCAAGAACGAAGGCGTGGTGGCCTCCAGCGCTTGGCCGTATCAGGTCAACGGCCTGCAGAACGAGAAGCAGCCGATTGCTTCGACGATTCCGAAGGAAGGCGCCACCGGCTGGGCCGACACCACGATGTTGCACACCGAGGCCAAGCACCCGAACTGCGCCTACAAGTGGATGGACTGGTCGCTGCAGCCGAAGGTCCAGGGCGATGTCGCCGCCTGGTTCGGTTCGTTGCCGGCCGTGCCTGCGGCCTGCAAGGAAAGTGAACTGCTCGGCGCCGAGGGTTGCAAGACCAATGGTTTCGACCAGTTCGAAAAAATCGCCTTCTGGAAAACCCCGCAAGCTGAAGGCGGCAAGTTCGTGCCGTACAGCCGCTGGACCCAGGATTACATCGCGATCATGGGCGGCAGGTAAGGCCTTCCAAACGACCTAGGTCCCCTGTGGGAGAGGGCAACCCCCCTCCTACATTGACCGCACTCATAGATGTTTTGTTTTTTCAGAAGTCCAGGCCGGGCCGCTGCGACGACCCGCGCCTTTTCGGAGCACCGCACCATGACGCTTGCAGTCCAATTCACCCACGTTTCCCGTCAGTTCGGCGAAGTGAAAGCCGTTGACCGGGTTTCCATCGATATCCAGGACGGCGAGTTCTTTTCCATGCTCGGCCCTTCCGGCTCAGGCAAGACCACCTGCCTGCGCCTGATCGCCGGGTTCGAGCAGCCGAGCGCAGGCTCGATCCGCATTCATGGCGAGGAAGCCGCCGGCTTGCCGCCGTATCAGCGTGACGTAAACACCGTGTTCCAGGATTACGCGCTGTTCCCCCATATGAATGTGCGCGACAACGTCGCCTACGGCCTCAAGGTCAAGGGCGTCGGCAAGGCCGAACGCCTGAACCGTGCCGAGGAAGCCCTGGCCATGGTCGCCCTCGGCGGCTACGGCGACCGCAAGCCGGTGCAGCTCTCCGGCGGCCAACGCCAACGGGTGGCCCTGGCTCGCGCACTGGTCAATCGCCCGCGAGTATTACTGCTGGATGAACCACTGGGCGCCCTTGACCTCAAGTTGCGCGAGCAGATGCAAAGCGAGCTGAAGAAGCTGCAGCGCCAGCTGGGCATCACGTTTATCTTCGTGACCCACGACCAGACCGAAGCCCTGTCGATGTCCGACCGTGTGGCGGTGTTCAACAAAGGTCGCATCGAGCAAGTCGACACCCCGCGCAACCTCTACATGAAACCGGCCACCGCGTTCGTAGCCGAGTTCGTCGGCACCTCCAACGTGATTCGCGGCGAGCTGGCCCAGCGCCTCAGCGGCAGCGCGCAGCCGTTCTCGATCCGCCCGGAACACGTGCGCTTTGCCGACGGCCCGCTGGGCGCCGGCGAGCTAGAAATCAGCGGTCTGCTCCACGATATTCAATACCAGGGCAGCGCCACCCGCTATGAACTGAAGCTGGAGAACGGCCAGGCGTTGAACATCAGCCAGGCCAACAATCAGTGGCTGGACATCAGCAGCGGCCATCAGGTCGGCCAGTCCATCACCGCCCGTTGGGCGCGGGAAGCCATGACCCCGCTGACCGACAGCGCAGGCGAGGTGTGACATGAGCCTGGCCCTTTCCCACCCGCCGATGCGCAGGTTTTCCAACCTGCTGTACCGCAAGCCCAACCTCTACCTGGCGATGCTGCTGGTGCCGCCGCTGATCTGGTTCGGTGCCATCTACCTCGGCTCGCTGCTGACCCTGCTGTGGCAAGGTTTCTATACCTTCGACGACTTCACCATGGCGGTCACGCCGGACTTGACCCTGGCCAACTTCGCCGCGCTGTTCCAGCCGTCGAACTTCGACATCATCGTGCGCACCTTGAGCATGGCGATTGTGGTGTCGATCGCCAGCGCCATCGTCGCCTTCCCCATCGCCTACTACATGGCGCGCTACACCACGGGCAAGACCAAGGCGTTCTTCTATATCGCGGTGATGATGCCGATGTGGGCCAGCTACATCGTCAAGGCCTATGCCTGGACCTTGCTGCTGGCCAAGGGCGGCGTGGCGCAGTGGTTCGTGCAACACCTGGGGCTGGAGCCGGTGTTGCAGTTCGTGCTGGGCATTCCCGGCGTGGGCGGCAGCACCTTGAGCACCTCGCACCTGGGGCGCTTCATGGTGTTCGTCTATATCTGGCTGCCGTTCATGATCTTGCCGATCCAGGCCTCCCTGGAACGCTTGCCGCCCTCGTTGCTGCAAGCCTCGGCGGATTTGGGCGCCAAGCCACGCCAGACCTTTATGCAGGTGATTCTGCCGCTGTCGGTGCCGGGGATTGCCGCCGGTTCGATCTTCACGTTCTCGCTGACCCTGGGCGACTTCATCGTGCCGCAACTGGTCGGCCCGCCGGGTTACTTCGTCGGCGGCATGGTGTACGCGCAGCAAGGCGCCATCGGCAATATGCCCATGGCCGCGGCGTTCACCCTGGTGCCGATCGTGCTGATCGCGGTTTACCTGTCCATCGTCAAACGCCTGGGGGCCTTCGATGCACTCTGAAAAATCGTCTATGGGCCTGAAGATCGCAGCGTGGGGTGGACTGGTTTTTCTCCATTTCCCGATCCTGATCATCTTCCTCTACGCCTTCAACACCGAAGAAGCCGCGTTCAGCTTTCCGCCCCAGGGCTTCACCCTGAAGTGGTTCAGCGTGGCCTTCGCCCGGCCGGACGTGCTGGAAGCGATCAAGCTGTCGTTGCAGATTGCGGCCATCGCCACCCTGATCGCCATGGTGCTCGGCACCCTGGCTTCGGCTGCGCTGTATCGCCGCGAGTTCTTCGGCAAGCAAGGCGTGTCGTTGATGCTGATCCTGCCGATTGCACTGCCGGGGATCATCACCGGTATCGCGCTGCTGGCGACCTTCAAGACACTGGGCATCGAGCCGGGGATGTTCACCATCATCGTCGGCCACGCGACCTTTTGCGTGGTGATCGTCTACAACAACGTCATCGCGCGTTTGCGCCGCACGTCCCACAGCCTGATCGAAGCCTCGATGGACCTGGGCGCCGACGGCTGGCAGACCTTCCGCTACATCATCATGCCCAATCTGGGCTCGGCGCTGCTGGCCGGCGGCATGCTCGCCTTTGCGCTGTCGTTCGACGAAATCATCGTCACCACCTTCACCGCCGGCCACGAGCGCACCTTGCCGCGGTGGCTGCTCAACCAGTTAAGCCGCCCACGGGATGTGCCGGTGACCAACGTGGTGGCGATGCTGGTGATGTTGGTGACGATGTTCCCGATTCTCGGTGCCTATTACCTGACGCGCGGCGGTGAAAGCGTGGCCGGTAGTGGCGGTAAATAACGTCGCCATTGAAGGAACACGGTTCAAATGAGGGAGGGGGCAAGCCCCTCCCACATTTAGAGCCAGTTTATTCAAGGAAATAACAATAGTTTGTGGAGAGCTGAACCATGCAAACCAAATTACTGATCAACGGCCAACTGATCGAAGGCGAAGGCCCGGCCCAAGCCGTATTCAACCCGGCCCTCGGCCGCGTACTGGTAGAAATCAAGGAAGCCAGCGAAGCCCAGGTCGACGCCGCCGTGCGCGCCGCCGATGCGGCGTTCGAAGGTTGGTCGCAAACCGCGCCCAAGGATCGCTCGCTGCTGCTGCTGAAATTGGCAGACGCGATCGAAGCCCACGGTGAAGAGTTGGCCAAGCTGGAGTCGGACAACTGCGGCAAGCCCTACAGCGCCGCGCTCAATGATGAAATCCCGGCGATTGCCGACGTGTTCCGCTTCTTTGCCGGCGCCAACCGTTGCATGAGCGGTTCGGCGGGCGGTGAATATTTGCCCGGCCACACCTCGATGATCCGCCGCGACCCGGTGGGCGTGATCGCGTCCATCGCACCGTGGAATTACCCGTTGATGATGGTCGCCTGGAAAATCGCCCCGGCCCTGGCCGCCGGTAATACCGTGGTGCTCAAGCCGTCGGAACAAACCCCGCTGACCGCGCTGCGGATGGTCGAACTGGCGGCGGATATCTTCCCGGCCGGCGTGCTCAACCTGGTGTTCGGCCGTGGGCCGACGGTGGGCAACCCGCTGGTGACTCATCCTAAAGTGCGCATGGTGTCGCTGACCGGCTCCATCGCCACCGGCGCGAATATCATCTCCAGCACCGCCGACAGCGTGAAGCGCATGCACATGGAACTGGGCGGCAAGGCGCCGGTGATCATCTTCAACGACGCGGATATCGACGCGGCCGTGGAAGGCATTCGCACTTTCGGCTTCTACAACGCCGGCCAGGATTGCACCGCTGCGTGCCGGATTTACGCGCAAGCGCAGATCTACGATGCGTTTGTCGAGAAGCTCGGCGCAGCGGTCGCCAGCATCAAATATGGCTTGCAGGATGATCCGGCCACCGAGTTGGGCCCTTTGATTACCGCGCAACATCGCGACCGTGTCGCCGGGTTTGTCGAGCGCGCCGTGGCACAGCCGCACATTCGCCTGGTCACCGGCGGCAAGGCGGTGGAAGGTAATGGCTACTTCTTTGAACCGACCGTGCTGGCCGACGCTCAGCAGGACGACGAGATCGTGCGCCGCGAGGTGTTCGGCCCGGTGGTATCGGTGACCAAGTTCACCGATGAAGCGCAGGTGCTGGGCTGGGCCAATGATTCGGACTACGGCCTGGCGTCATCCGTGTGGACCGCCGACGTAGGACGCGCCCATCGCTTGGCCGCGCGCCTGCAGTACGGCTGCACCTGGGTGAACACCCACTTCATGCTCGTCAGCGAAATGCCCCACGGCGGTCAGAAACTGTCGGGGTATGGCAAGGATATGTCCATGTACGGGTTGGAGGACTACACCACCGTTCGCCATGTGATGTTCAAGCACTGACGAGGAGCGAGCTTACTGTGGCGAGGGCGCTTGCTCCCTCGCCATAACAATGCGCTCCGACAACGCCGCTCTCATAACAATAAAACTCAGGTTCTCCCCCATGGATATCACCCGCCGCGACTTCCTCAACGGCGTCGCTGTCACTATTGCCGCCGGTATGACCCCGCTGCAAATCCTGCACGCCGCCCCCGACGGCCGCTACTACCCACCCGCCCTCACCGGCTTGCGCGGCAGCCATGTCGGCTCGTTCGAAGTGGCGCACCAGATGGGTTGGGAGAAGAAGGTGTTCGACACCGATAAGCTGCCGATCACCGAGGACTATGACTTGGTGGTCGTCGGCGGCGGCTTGAGCGGTTTGTCGGCGGCGTGGTTCTACCGTGAGAAGCACCCCAAAGCGAAGATCCTGATCCTGGAAAACCACGACGACTTCGGCGGCCATGCCAAGCGCAATGAGTTCCAGGCCGGTGGCCGCATGCTCATCGGCTACGGCGGCAGCGAGGCGTTCCAGTCGCCCAACCACCTGTACAGCAAGGAAGTGAACGGGCTGTTGAAGAAACTCGGGGTAAACATCAAGCGCTTCGAAACCGCCTTTGACCGTCAGTTCTACCCAAGCCTTGGGCTGTCGCGCGGGGTGTTTTTCGACCAGGAAAACTTCGGCGAAGACAAACTGGTGACCGGCGACCCGACGCCGATGGTCGCCGATGACATCGCGCCGGACCAACTGAATGCGCGGGCCATCAGCGATTTCATCAATGACTTCCCATTGCCGCCGGCTGACCGCCAGGCCCTGATCGCCCTGCACACGGCGCCCAAGGACTACCTGCCGGGCAAGTCTGCCGAAGAAAAGGCCGACTACCTGGCGGCCACCAGCTACCGCGATTTCCTGCTCAAGAACGTAGGGTTGTCAGAAGGTGCAGTGAAGTATTTCCAGAGCCGTACCAATGACTTCATGGCCCTGAGCATCGATGCAGTCGCCTCGTCCGATGCGTACAGCGTGGGTTTCCCGGGCTTTGCCGGGATGGACCTGGCGCCTATCAGCGAAGAAGCGGCGGCGGAAATGGAAGAGCCCTACATCTACCACTTCCCGGATGGCAATGCGTCGGTGGCGCGGTTGCTGGTGCGCAGCCTGATCCCAGGTGTGGCGCCGGGGCACACCATGGACGATATCGTGCTGGCGGCGTTTGACTACGCCAAGCTCGACCAGCCCAAGGCGGCCGTGCGGTTGCGGCTGAACAGCACGGCGGTCAGCGTGCGTAACGTCGGCGATGGCGTGCACATCGGCTACAGCCGTGGCGGACAACTCGCACAGGTACGCGGCAAACGCTGCATCCTGGCCTGCTACAACATGATGATTCCGTATCTGTTGAAGGATTTGCCGGCGCCGCAAGCCCACGCGCTGAGCCAGAACGTGAAGTACCCGCTGGTGTACACCAAGGTGGTGATCCGCAACTGGCAGTCGTTCCAGACACTCGGCGTGCATGAGATTTATGCGGCGACCCAGCCTTACAGCCGGATCAAGCTGGACTACCCGGTGAGCATGGGCGGCTACGACCACCCGCGTGACCCGACGCAGCCGATTGGCTTGCACATGGTCTACGTGCCCACCAGTCCCAACAGCGGCATGAACGCCCGCGACCAGGCCCGTGCCGGGCGGGGCAAGTTGTATGGGCAGACATTCGAACAGTTGGAAGCGCAGTTGCGTGATCAGTTGCAGCGCATGCTGGGGCCGGGAGGGTTCAACCATGAGACCGATATTCTGGCGATCACTGTCAACCGCTGGTCACATGGGTATGCGAGCTTCTCTAACAGCCTGTTTGATGACGCCGATGAAAGCGAAGCGTGGATGAACCTGGCGCGCAAGCCGGTGGGGCACGTGAGCATCGCCAACTCGGACGCGGCGTGGAGTGCGTATGCGCATGCGGCGATTGATGAGGCTTACCGCGCAGTGGGTGAAGTGAGCTGAACTGAGGACTTGTAGTGAGCGGGCTTGCCCCGCGCTGGGCAGCGAAGCGGCCCTAACCGGATCACCGCATGCCTTCAGGTATTTCGCGGCGCCTGGATTTGGGGCTGCTTCGCCGCCCAGCGCGGGGCAAGCCCGCTCACTACAGGGCTGCCTGACAATTGCAAAGGTCTTGTGGAAATGTCTTGTCGCATTTGCAATGCCATCACCCCGCTATCAATCAATTTTCCTACGTCATCGAACCGCTTAAGCTATCCGGCGTCTGTTTAATGTCCGTTGCGTTTGGCCGAAGGCATGTCCGAACCGTAATTTCTGATCCAGCACGTGCCAGGAACGGCGCGGGATTTGCTCACGACAGGTTGTCTCTATGCACCGCAGGAATTTGCTCAAAGCGTCCATGGCCATTGCGGCTTACACCGGTTTATCCGCCAGCGGCCTGCTTGCCGCCTGGGCCGGGAACCGTGCCGCCGATGGCAAGGCCGTGGCGTTCGATTTCGAATCGCTCAAGGCCCAGGCCAAACAACTCGCCGGAACCGCTTACAAAGACACCCGACAGGTGCTGCCGCCGACCCTGGCGACCATGACCCCGCAGAATTTCAATGCCATCGGCTACGACGGCAACCATTCGCTGTGGAAGGAATTGAACGGCCAACTCGACGTGCAGTTCTTCCACGTCGGCATGGGGTTCAAGACGCCGGTGCGCATGCACAGCGTCGACCCCAAGACCCGTGAAGCGCGTGAGGTGCATTTCCGCCCTTCGCTGTTCAATTATGAAAAAACCACGGTCGACACTAAGCAATTGACCGGCGATCTCGGTTTCTCCGGCTTCAAGCTGTTCAAGGCACCCGAACTGGACCGGCATGACGTACTGTCATTCCTCGGCGCCAGCTACTTCCGTGCGGTGGACTCAACCGGCCAGTACGGCCTGTCGGCCCGTGGCCTGGCCATCGACACTTACGCGAAAAAACGCGAAGAATTCCCCGACTTCACACAGTTCTGGTTTGAAACCCCGGACAAGAACGCCACTCGCTTCGTGGTCTACGCCCTGCTCGACTCGCCCAGCGCGACCGGCGCCTATCGCTTCGACATCGACTGCCAGGCCAACCAGGTGGTGATGGCCATCGACGCCCATATCAATGCGCGCACCACCATCGAGCAACTGGGCATCGCGCCGATGACCAGCATGTTCAGCTGCGGCACCCACGAGCGCCGCATGTGCGACACCATCCACCCGCAAATCCACGACTCGGACCGCCTGGCGATGTGGCGCGGCAACGGCGAGTGGATCTGCCGTCCGCTGAATAACCCGGCCAAGCTGCAATTCAACGCGTTTGCCGATACAGACCCGAAAGGCTTCGGCCTGGTGCAGACCGACCATGAGTTCGCCAGCTACCAGGACACGGTGGACTGGTACAGCAAGCGCCCGAGCCTGTGGGTCGAACCGACCACCGCATGGGGCGAAGGCTCGATCGACCTGTTGGAAATTCCTACCACCGGCGAGACCCTCGATAACATCGTGGCCTTCTGGACCCCGAAAAAACCCGTGGCGGCCGGCGATTCGCTGAACTACGGCTACAAGCTGTACTGGAGCGCGCTGCCACCGGTGAGCACGCCGCTGGCACAGGTCGATGCCACCCGTTCCGGCATGGGCGGCTTTACCGAAGGCTGGGCACCGGGTGAGCACTACCCGGAAGTCTGGGCCCGCCGATTTGCCGTGGACTTCAAGGGTGGCGGCCTGGATCGCCTGCCAGCGGGCACCGGGATCGAGCCAGTGGTGACCTGTTCCCACGGCGAAGTGAAGGACTTCAGCGTGCTGGTACTCGACAACATCAAGGGCTACCGCATCCTGTTTGACTGGTACCCGACCAGCGACAGCGTGGAACCGGTGGAACTGCGCCTGTTTATCCGCACGCAAGACCGCACCTTGAGTGAAACCTGGCTGTATCAGTATTTCCCGCCGGCACCCGAGGCGCGTAAATACACATGATGCCAACTGTGGGAGCGGCGCACCGCCGCTCCCACAGGGCTCAAAGGCAGGCATCAGAACCGCGACACACTCTTCATCGCCCCAATCAGATACCGCATTGCCACCTGATCGTTCTCGGTCAAGGCGCGGTACTGCGCCAGCAATTCCACTTCATCCGAACTCAACCTTCGCCCCCGTAGAGACACCCTGCGCGTCAGAAAACACACCACCACACCCGCTACACCATAGGACTTGGCCATGGACTGCTTCTCCTGATATCCATCAAAAACTCCTGTTGCCCATTACCCGCCTCCCATGAAGCGCAATGCCTCAGTGAGCAAACCGACTGACTTCCTGGGCCAGAAGTCAGCTTTACCCTAAGCGTAGAAACGATCTCGAAATCTGTGGGATTTTTTTAGAGTATTCACTTAAAAAAGTATCGCGGTAACAAAGACCTACAGCCATTTCCCACGCTACAGCCGTAAAAAAACCCACCGGGTCAGGGTGGGCTCTGGTGAAGCGCGCAGCGGCTCAATCCCTCAAGTCAGACTCATGGATCGGCTGGTCACGATGGGTGGCGCGCTGATACTGCGCAGGCCAGGTGGCCTTGCGCCCGCCCAGGTCATCATCGGCATGCAGCGGCCAGTACGGATCACGCAGCAGCTCACGGGCGAGGAAGATGATGTCGGCCTGACAGGTGCGCAGGATGTGCTCGGCCTGGGCGGGTTCGGTGATCATGCCCACGGTGCCGGTGGCCATCCCCGACTCTTTGCGCACGCGCTCGGCGAAGCGGGTCTGGTAGCCGGGGCCGGTGGGGATCTCGGCGTTGGCGGCCGTGCCCCCGGACGAGACGTCGATCAGGTCGACCCCCAGGTCCTTCAGGCGACGTGCCAGCTCCACGGTTTCATCCGGGTTCCAGCCATCCTCCACCCAGTCGGTGGCCGACACCCGCACAAACAGCGGCAGTTCCTGGGGCCAGACTTCGCGCACGGCCTGGGTCACTTGCAACACCAGCCGGATACGGTTTTCAAACGAGCCACCGTACTGGTCCTGACGCTGATTGCTGATGGGCGAGAGGAATTGATGCAGCAAGTAACCGTGGGCTGCATGGATTTCCACCACTTCAAAGCCTGCGGTCAGGGCGCGCTTGGCGGCGGCGACAAAATCGGCGATCACTTGCTGGATCTGCCCTTCGTCCAAAGGCTTGGGTTGGGTGTGCTGAGGGTCGAAGGCAATCGGCGATGGCCCTACCGGCACCCAGCCGCCGTCTTCCGGCTTGACGCTGCCGTGCTTGCCGATCCAGGGCCGATGGGTACTGGCTTTGCGCCCGGCGTGGGCCAGTTGAATGCCGGCCACCGCGCCTTGGGCCGCGATGAAACGCGTGATGCGTTGCAGCGGTTCGATCTGCTCATCTTTCCACAGGCCGAGGTCTTCGGCAGTGATGCGGCCATCGGCGGTCACGGCGGTGGCTTCGGTGAAAATCAACCCCGCGCCGCCGACGGCACGACTGCCGAGGTGGACGAGGTGCCAGTCATTGGCCAGGCCATCGACGCTTGAGTATTGGCACATGGGCGAAACCGCGATGCGGTTGAGCAGGGTCAATTGGCGCAGGGTGTAGGGTTCGAGCAGCTGACTCATGGCGCACCTCTTCTGGGTTCTGTGGGCACTATTCAAACAGTGCTTAGAGCCTAGTCGACAACGCTGGATTGCACAGGGTTCAGAAAGGAAAGCGGGAGCCGATTGCCGGCTCCCGTGCTGAAAAAGCCTACATTTCGACCTGGGTACCCAGCTCGATCACGCGGTTTACCGGGAGTTTGAAGAAGCGCAGGTTGCCGTTGGCGTTCTTCAGCATGAAGGCAAATAAAGCTTCGCGCCAACGGGCCATGCCCTTGATTCGCGAGGCGATGACCGTCTCGCGGCTAAGGAAGTAAGTGGTGCGCATCGGGCTGAAGTCCAGCTCATCGAGGTGACACAACTTCAGCGCTTGGGGCACATCCGGCTCGTCGGTGAAACCGAAGTGCAGGATGACGCGGAAGAAGCCTTCGCCATAGGCATCCACTTCAAACCGCCGTGCGGCCGGAACGCGCGGAATATCTTCGTAGACCACGGTCAGCAGCACCACTTGCTCATGCAATACCTGGTTATGCAGCAGGTTGTGCAACAACGCGTGAGGCACGGCGTCCGGGCGCGCGGTGAGGAACACGGCGGTGCCCTGCACCCGATGGGGCGGTTGCACACGGATGCTGCTGATGAAGATCGGCAGCGGCAGACCGCCTTCGTCGAGACGCTCCACCAGCAATTGCTTGCCGCGCTTCCAAGTGGTCATCAGCACGAACAACACGATCCCGGCCAATACCGGGAAGGCGCCACCCTGGATGATTTTCGGCACGTTGGCGGCAAAGTACAGCCCGTCGACCAACAGGCAGCAGACCAGAACCGGCACGGCCAGCACCGGCGGCCATTTCCACAGCAGCAGCATCACCGCCGACACCAGGATGGTGGTCATCAGCATGGTGCCGGTCACCGCGACGCCGTAGGCCGACGCCAGGGCGTTGGAGGACTCGAAGCCCAGCACCAGCAGGATCACGCCGACCATCAGCGACCAGTTCACCGCGCCGATATAGATCTGGCCTTGCTCGGCACTGGAGGTGTGCTGGATATGCATACGCGGGATGTAACCCAACTGGATCGCCTGGCGGGTCAGCGAGAATGCGCCGGAGATGACCGCCTGGGAGGCAATCACCGTCGCCAGGGTAGACAACACCACCAGCGGGATCAGCGCCCAGCTCGGCGCCAGCAGGTAGAACGGGTTACGCGCGGCTTCAGGGTCGCCGAGCAGCATCGCGCCCTGGCCGAAATAATTGAGCACCAGCGCCGGCAGCACCAAGATGAACCAGGCCCGAGCGATGGGTTTGCGGCCGAAGTGGCCCATGTCGGCGTACAACGCTTCGGCACCGGTCAACGCCAGCACCACCGCGCCGAGGATGGCCACGCCAATGCCAGGGTGAGCCTCGAAGAATCGCACGGCCCACATCGGGTTCATGGCACTGAGCACCTCAGGGTGCAGGGTGATCCCATACACACCGAGGCCGCCCAGCACCAGGAACCAGGTCACCATCACCGGCCCGAACAGCTTGCCGATGTGGTCGGTGCCGTGCTTCTGGATCAGGAACAGCGCCACTAGTACCACCAGGGCGATGGGCACGACCCATTTTTCCAGACCGTCGAAGGCCAACTCCAGGCCCTCAACCGCGGACAACACGGAAATCGCCGGGGTGATCATGCTGTCACCGTAGAACAGCGCCGCGCCGCACAGGCCACACACCACCAGGAAACTGCGCAGCTTCTTGCGCTCCCCCGCTGCCCGTCGTGCCAGTGCAGTCAGGGCCATGATCCCGCCCTCACCCTGGTTATCGGCGCGCAGCACGAACAGCATGTATTTGATCGAGACCACCCAGATCAGTGACCAGAAGATCAGCGCCAGGATCCCCAGCACACCGTCGTGGTTGACCTGAACTCCATAACCGCCGTTGAACACCTCTTTAAGGGTGTAGAGCGGGCTGGTCCCGATATCGCCATACACCACCCCGACCGCTGCCACCAGCATGCCAATCGGCTTGGCGTTTGACTGCTCGGCACCTGCTGCCTGATTACTTGCCTGACCCATCAACCACTCCTGCCCTTTGACCTGAGGTCTTTTATAAACAACGCATCTAAGCTGACCCTAGCATGCGCTGTTTTACTTCTCGTAACAGACGTTTTGTTGACCTTAGGATTTTACCTACCCGCAACGGCGCGAAGCATAGCGCAGCACTCGTCGCATTTCGCTGTTGAAGTGATTTGGGCTCGGTTTTCTGCTGTCATTGATAGTGGTCAGGGCATTTTGGAGTCTTTTCGCCTGCATTGATCACATTACGGCCGGCCGTATATTTTGGCCCGGCTCAGTAGTGCTGCCTTAGCGGCGTAAGCGGGCACTCCCCGGCTGGCTTACCCGATCAATAAATCGTGCTCCTGCATGGCGCGCGCAGTCGATATAGAAACTCAATCATCGCCCTGTCTCTTTTAAGGTACAGTCCTGAATGTACGAAGTGAAACACGTACTATCCGTCAATGGCGTGGATATCTACCAAGCCTGGCTAGACACCGTGCAAGACGCGCGTGCGAAAGCAAGAATCACCACAAGAGTGGACCGAGCGGCCCTTGGGCACTTTGGCATTACCGAGCCGGTGGGTGATGGGGTCTTTGAGATGAAGCTCGACTTCGGACCTGGGTTTCGCGTGTATTACGCAATTCAGGATCGAAGAATTGTTTTCCTATTGGGCGGTGGCTCAAAGGCCAGACAACAGAACGACATCAATCAGGCCAAGGCTCTCTGGAAATCTTACAAGGTGCAGCAACAATGACCACTCGTACTCGTTCTCATGAGGATAGCGTTCTTGAAATGCTTCGAAACGACGAAGCGTTTGCCCTCGAATATCTTTCTGTCGCACTTGAGGAAATCGATGAGGAAGGGGGTGAGGACGCCTTCCTGGTCGCTATCCGTCGAGTCGCGGAAGCGCGTGGAGGCATGCTGAGTTTGTCGCAGAACACGGGGCTCAATAGAGCAAATCTCTACAGATCCATCGCTGTCGGCGGCGATCCAAAGCTCTCCACCCTCCTGAAAGTGCTTCAGGCGTTAGGTGTAGGCATGTCTAAAGTTGTCTCGCACCGCGCGGAGCAAGACATCCGGGTTTAAGAGCGGGGTAAGGTCCGTGCGAATGACCCACTGCAGCGCTCGTCGCATTTCCCTGCATAAAGCTGGTCAAGTGCGCTGCCCGTCGCTAGAATTGCGCACTTTTTGATCAGAGGCACACCAAGTGCCCATCCGCAGCCCTGTCGTGCCCGACTGGCGGCGTCATTCAATACCGAGGTTAGACATGTCCACCACCATCGCAAAAGCCAACCCCAAGGTTGGCTTTGTTTCCCTGGGTTGCCCGAAGGCTCTGGTCGACTCCGAGCGCATCCTCACGCAACTGCGTATGGAAGGCTATGACGTTGTGTCCACCTACCAGGACGCCGACGTGGTGGTGGTCAACACTTGCGGCTTCATCGACTCGGCCAAGGCAGAGTCCCTGGAAGTGATCGGCGAAGCCATCAAGGAAAACGGCAAGGTCATCGTGACCGGCTGCATGGGCGTGGAAGAAGGCGCTATCCGCAACGTGCACCCGAGCGTTTTGGCGGTGACCGGCCCGCAGCAGTACGAGCAGGTGGTCAACGCCGTGCACGATGTAGTGCCGCCGCGCCAGGACCACAACCCGCTGATCGACCTGGTGCCGCCGCAAGGCATCAAGCTGACCCCACGCCACTATGCGTACCTGAAGATTTCCGAAGGCTGCAACCACAGTTGCAGCTTCTGCATCATCCCGTCGATGCGCGGCAAGCTGGTCAGCCGTCCGGTCGGTGACGTGCTCGATGAGGCCCAGCGCCTGGTCAAATCCGGCGTCAAAGAGCTGTTGGTGATCTCCCAGGACACCAGCGCCTACGGCGTCGATGTGAAGTACCGCACCGGTTTCTGGAACGGCGCGCCGGTGAAAACCCGCATGACCGAACTGTGCGAAGCCCTCAGCAGCCTGGGTGTGTGGGTGCGCCTGCACTACGTTTACCCGTACCCGCACGTGGACGAACTGATCCCGCTGATGGCCGCCGGCAAGATCCTGCCGTACCTGGACATCCCGTTCCAGCACGCCAGCCCGAAGGTGCTCAAGGCCATGAAACGCCCGGCCTTCGAAGACAAAACCCTGGCGCGCATCAAGAACTGGCGCGAGATCTGCCCGGAACTGATCATCCGTTCGACCTTCATCGTTGGCTTCCCCGGCGAAACCGAAGAAGACTTCCAGTACCTGCTGGACTGGCTGACCGAAGCCCAACTGGACCGCGTTGGCTGCTTCCAGTACTCGCCGGTCGAAGGTGCCCCGGCCAACCTGCTGGACCTGGCCGTGGTGCCGGACGACGTCAAGCAGGACCGCTGGGAGCGCTTCATGGCGCACCAGCAGGCCATCAGCTCGGCGCGTCTGCAGCTGCGTATCGGCAAGGAAATCGAAGTGTTGATCGATGAAGTCGACGAGCAAGGCGCCGTCGGCCGTTGCTTCTTCGATGCGCCGGAAATCGACGGTAACGTGTTTATCGACGACGCCAGCGGCCTGAAGCCGGGCGACAAGGTCTGGTGCACCGTGACCGACGCCGACGAATACGACCTGTGGGCTGAAAAGCGCGACTGATCGGTAACCCTGTAAAAAGCCCTGCATCTGATCAAGATGTGGGACTTTTTTAGGTCTATCGTTTGCCCATCGCCAATCATCGGCAGGGGCAGCGAGCATGCGTCGGCATTCGGTTATCCACACACCTAAAACCAGCGATTATCAAAAACTGACTGAAATATGGGAGTCCTCCGTGCGGGCGACCCATGATTTTTTGCCGGATAGCTACATCGAGCACCTGAGGCACCTGGTGCTGACTCACTATCTGGACACGGTGATGCTGATTTGCACCAAAGACTCGCACCAACGCATCACCGGGTTTGCCGGGGTGGCCACAGGTAAAGTCGAAATGTTGTTTATCGACCCGAAATACCGGGGCCAGGGCCTTGGCCGGCAATTGCTGCGCTATGCGATCGAGCATATGAACGCCGACGAGCTGGAAGTGAACGAGCAGAACCCCCAGGCGCTGGGCTTTTACCTCAAACAGGGGTTCGAGGTGATCGGACGCACGGAGCATGATGGCCTGGGACAGCCGTATCCGTTACTGCGTATGCGTTTGTGCCAGCAGCAACAGCGCAGTGGCTGACGAAACACAGCGCCCACAAAAAGACAAAGCACTGAAATGGGGCCGGGATTAACCGGCGCCAGGCAGGTACAATAGCCGCCCCCTTTTGTTACGGCCCTTGTCATGACTGACCCCATACGCCTCTCCAAACGCCTTATCGAACTGGTCGGTTGCTCCCGTCGGGAGGCTGAGCTGTTCATTGAAGGCGGCTGGGTCTCGGTGGACGGTGAAGTGATCGACGAGCCGCAGTTCAAGGTCACCACCCAGAAAGTCGAACTCGACCCCGAAGCGAAGGCCACCGTGCCCGAGCCGGTGACCATCCTGATGCACGCGCCAGCAGGTATGGACGCAGAAACGGCGATGGCCTCGATCAGCGCCGAGACCCTGTCCGAAGAGCACCGCTTCAGCAAGCGCCCGCTCAAGGGCCACTTCCTGCGCCTGACCGCCAGCGCCGACCTGCAAGCCAAGGCCAGCGGCCTGCTGGTATTTACCCAGGACTGGAAGATTCTGCGCAAGTTGACCGCCGATGCCGCCAAGATCGAGCAGGAATATGTGGTGGAGGTCGAAGGCGACATGGTTGCCCACGGCCTCAACCGCCTTAACCACGGCCTGACCTACAAAGGCAAAGAGCTGCCGGCGGTCAAAGCCAGCTGGCAGAACGAGAACCGCCTGCGCTTTGCGATGAAGAACCCGCAGCCGGGTGTCATCGCGCTGTTCTGCGAAGCGGTCGGCCTCAAGGTTATCGCTATTCGCCGCATCCGCATCGGCGGCGTGTCCATCGGCAAAGTGCCAGTGGGCCAATGGCGGTACCTATCCGGCAAAGAGAAGTTCTAAGCCGCTCCCCTATTATCGACATCGCCTGCCTGGGCGGTGTCCACCGTTGAAAACCAGGATTGCCCACCATGATTCACAATGACGTACTGCGCAGCGTGCGCTACATGCTCGACATCAGCGACAACAAGATGGTCGAGATCACCCAGCTCGGCGGCATGGAAGTCACCAAAGAAGACCTGCTGACCTACCTCAAGAAAGATGAGGAAGAAGGCTTCGTGTTCTGCCCGGATGAGGTCATGGCCCACTTCCTCGATGGCCTGGTGATCTTCAAGCGCGGCAAGGACGAAAGCCGCCCGCCGCAGCCGATCGAGACCCCGGTGACCAACAACATCATCCTCAAGAAACTGCGCGTGGCCTTCGAACTGAAGGAAGACGACATGCATGCGATCCTCAAGGCCGCCGAGTTTCCGGTGTCCAAGCCTGAGCTGAGCGCGCTGTTCCGCAAGTTCGGCCACACCAACTACCGGACCTGTGGCGACCAGCTGCTGCGTAACTTCCTCAAGGGCCTGACGCTGCGGGTTCGTGCGTAAGCCATGAGTTACAACGTCTCGCCCGTCGGGTTCGTGCGCTCCTGCTTCAAGGAGAAGTTTGCCATCCCACGCCAACCACAGCTGGCGCCCGCCGCCCGTGGTGTGTTGGAGCTGGTGGCGCCATTCGACGGCGGTGACGCGGTGCAGGGCCTGGAACAGGTCAGCCATGTATGGCTGCTGTTCCTGTTCCACCAGGCGCTGGAAGACAAACCCCGCCTGAAAGTGCGCCCTCCCCGCCTGGGCGGCAACACGTCCATGGGCGTGTTTGCCACGCGCGCGACCCATCGACCCAATGGCATTGGCCAGTCGGTGGTGAAGCTGGACAAGGTGGAACCGGGGCGGTTGTGGATTTCCGGGATCGACTTGCTGGATGGCACGCCGGTGCTGGATATCAAGCCGTATGTGCCGTATGCCGACATCGTCGACACGGCCACCAATGACATCGCCAGCGGTGCGCCGCAGTTGATCCCCGTGCAGTGGCTGAAGACCGCCCTGCAACAGGCACAAGGCCATGCCCAGCGCCTTGGCGAGCCACTAGTGGAATTGATCGATCAGTGTTTGGCGCAGGATCCACGGCCGGCGTACCAGACACCGGGACCAGAGCGGGAATACGGTGCGCAATTCTGGGATGTGGATGTGCGTTGGCACTATCCGGAGGCTGGGGTGATTTGTGTGCTTGAAGTGCTGCCAGCTAACTGAATAAACCGGAAACAAAATGTGGGAGGGGGATTGCCCCCCTCCCACATTTTTTTGACCGGTGTTTATTTCTCGACGAACGCGCGCTCGATCAGGTAATCACCCGGCTCACGCATGCGCGGCGAAACCTTCAGACCGAAGCTGTTCAACACTTCGCTGGTTTCGTCCAGCATGCTTGGGCTGCCGCACAGCATGGCGCGGTCATCTTCAGGATTGATCGGCGGCAGGCCGATGTCGCTGAACAACTTGCCGCTGCGCATCAGGTCGGTCAGGCGGCCTTCGTTTTCGAACGGCTCGCGGGTCACGGTCGGGTAGTAGATCAACTTGTCACGCAGGGCCTCGCCGAAGAATTCGTTCTGCGGCAGGTGCTCGGTGATGAACTCGCGGTAAGCGACTTCGTTGACGTAACGCACGCCGTGGCACAGGATCACTTTTTCGAAACGCTCGTAGGTTTCCGGGTCCTGGATCACGCTCATAAATGGCGCCAGGCCAGTACCGGTGCTGAGCAGGTACAGGTGTTTGCCCGGCTTCAAATCGTCAAGCACCAGGGTGCCTGTCGGTTTTTTGCTGATGATGATCTCGTCGCCTTCCTTCAAGTGCTGCAATTGGGAGGTCAGCGGACCATCCGGCACCTTGATGCTGAAGAACTCCAGATGCTCTTCCCAGTTCGGGCTGGCAATGGAGTAAGCGCGCATGAGCGGGCGGCCGTTGGGCTGTTGCAGGCCGATCATCACGAACTGACCGTTCTCGAAGCGCAGGCCCGGATCGCGGGTGCACTTGAAGCTGAACAGAGTGTCGTTCCAGTGATGAACACTGAGGACACGCTCGTGGTTCATGTTGCTCATGTACGGGGAACTCCTGGAAATGGGTCTGCGCCAAAGGTGTGGATGCGCAATTGCACAGCATTCTAATGGCGGCGACAATATCTGTTAACTGGATTATTAAGATAAGGGTTATCGGTTATATCGATATGCGATTTACTCTCCGTCAACTGCAAGTCTTCGTCGCCGTCGCCCAGCAGGAAAGCGTCTCACGCGCTGCTGGCCTTCTGGCCTTATCTCAATCCGCCGCCAGCACTTCCATTACTGAGCTGGAGCGTCAATCCAGCTGCCAATTATTCGACCGCGCCGGTAAACGCCTGAGCCTCAACGCCCTCGGCCACCAGTTGCTGCCTCAGGCCGTGGCGCTGCTGGACCAGGCCAAGGAGATCGAGGACCTGCTGAACGGCAAGTCCGGCTTTGGCTCCCTGGCGGTCGGCGCTACCCTCACCATCGGCAACTATTTGGCCACCCTGCTGATCGGCAGCTTCATGCAACAGCACCCCGAGAGCCAGGTGAAGCTGCATGTGCAGAACACTGCCCATATCGTGCACCAGGTCGCGCATTACGAAATTGACCTGGGTCTAATCGAAGGCGACTGCAGCCACCCGGATATCGAGGTGCAAACCTGGGTCGAGGATGAATTGGTGGTGTTTTGTGCGCCGCAGCATCATCTGGCCAAGCGTGGCATGGCGAGCATGGATGAGTTGACCCACGAAGCGTGGATCCTGCGTGAACAGGGTTCGGGCACGCGCTTGACGTTCGACCAAGCCATGCGCCACCACCGCAGCACGCTGAATATCCGCTTGGAGCTGGAACATACCGAGGCGATCAAGCGTGCAGTGGAGTCAGGGTTGGGGATCGGCTGCATTTCGCGGCTGGCGCTGCGCGATGCATTCCGCCGTGGCAGCCTGGTGCCGGTGGAAACCCCGGACCTGGACCTGGCCCGGCAGTTCTACTTCATCTGGCATAAACAGAAGTACCAGACCTCGGCCATGCGCGAGTTCCTGGAGCTGTGCCGCGCCTTCACCGCCGGGGTCCAGCGCAGCGACGAGATCGTGCTGCCGAGCATTGCCTGAGGGTCAGACCAGGATCACGGCCCACACCAGAGTAATCATGGTCAGCGCGACGAACTGGGCGGCGCTGCCCATGTCCTTGGCGTTTTTCGACAGTGGGTGGCGGTCCAGGGAGATGCGGTCGATCGCCGCCTCCACCGCCGAGTTAAGCAACTCGACGATCAACGCCAGCAGGCACACGGCGATCAGCAAGGCCCGCTCGACCCGGCTGACATTCAGGAAAAAGCTCACCGGGATCAGAATCACGTTGAGCAGCACCAGTTGGCGGAACGCCGCCTCGCCGGTGAACGCTGCGCGCAGGCCGTCCAGGGAATATCCCCCTGCATTGAAAATACGTTTGATACCGGTTTGACCCTTGAAAGGCGACATAGAGATAGGCAACTGAACCAAAGGAGTGGGGAAACTAGATCACGCAAAGTCAAAAAAGCGTGAAGCGGTGAACGCCTAGTGCTGCGAAATTGACTCAAGTTGTTGCAAGAGCAGCGCCGCCTGGGTACGTGTACGCACGCCCAGCTTGCGGAAAATCGCCGTCACATGGGCCTTGATCGTCGCTTCCGACACGCTCAGTTCGTAGGCAATCTGCTTGTTCAACAAGCCCTCACAGACCATGGTCAGCACCCGGAACTGCTGGGGCGTCAGGCTGGCGAGGCCATCACGGGCGGCCTTGGCCTCGTCGGACACATTGATTTCTTCAAACGCCTGCGGCGGCCAGGACACATCGCCATCCAGCACGGCGCGCACCGCTTTCTGGATCTCTTCCATCGCACTGGACTTGGGAATGAAACCGCTGGCGCCAAACTCCTTGGAGCGCACCACCACATCGGCCTCTTCCTGGGCGGAGACCATCACCACGGGGATCTGCGGGTATTGCCCACGCAACAGCACCAGCCCGGAGAAACCGTAGGCGCCGGGCATGTTCAGATCGAGCAGCACCAGGTCCCAGTCGGATTTTTCGGTGAGGCGGGCTTCCAGCTCGGCAATGCTGGCCACTTCGACCAGGCGCACGTCCGGGCCAAGGCCCAGGGTCACTGCTTGGTGCAGCGCGCTGCGAAACAGCGGGTGGTCGTCGGCTATCAGGATTTCGTATGTGGCCATTGATTAAATGATCCTGTTTTTTATGGGAGCCCTGATGGGTTCAGGGTTCGCCAGTACACAAGGCGACAGCCAGGCAGCTATCGCCACAGGGCACGCTCAACGTCAAAAGCCCCTGGAACGACGTCGAAAAATTCACGGTTGCACCCCAATCGGCGCCCAGCATGCCCAGCGTAGCCTGGGGGGTCAAGCACTACGCCCATGGGCATTTTAGCGGCGTGCGGGTTTAGGGTGCCATCATGCAAACGTCGTCTGGTTATACCGCCGTTACATAGGGCGCAAGACGAGTATGGACGATGTCCGTCGGGTCCAGGGGTAATTGGAACTTGGCCGCCAGGTAATGGGTGCTGAACACGTCCAGGTAGGCGTCGAGTACTTCGCAGGCGGCCTGGTCATCCGCCAGCTCAAGGCACAGGGCGGCGACTTCGGCGGTACAGAAGTGGTCGTCGCGCTTGGAACGACGCAGTTTGTAGCGTGACAGCTGTTCCGGCGCCAGGCTGAGTACCGGTAGATGCTCCAGGTAGGGGCTTTTGCGGAACATCTTGCGCGCCTCACTCCAGGTGCCATCGAGCAAGATGAACAATGGGCGCTTGCCCTCTGCCACCGTCACTTCGCTGACGACACGCTCGGGCGCGACGAATTCGCCGGGGAACACGATATAGGGCTGCCATTGTGGGTCGGCCAGCAAAGTGAGCAATTCAGGGTCAACTTCGGTACGCGACCAGGCGAACGCCGTGGTGTCGTCGATGACATCGGCGATCAGCCAGCCGGTGTTGCTGGGTTTCATCGGCTCAACGTCATGCATCAGCAGGCACATGGCGGATTTCGCCGCGACCTTGGGCCGCCAGGCACACAGGCAGTATTCAGGGATGACCCGGCAGCCAGGGCAACGCTCGGCACGCGAACCACGGTTGAGGAACGGCCGGACGGCGCGGGCCAGGCGCTGGGTGCGCAGGCGGGAAACGGCGTGGCTCATCGGATGCGCCGTGGGAACGGGTAAATCGACACGGTAAAAACTCGTGGAAGGCGGAAGTGGCCGCAGTTTACCAGCGATACGCCTGGCTGTAGTGGCAGGGGCTCACCTATAATTGCGCGCCACTGAACGCACAGCGCAGTGGCTGGTCTATGCACCAGTAACCGAATCAGGAGAGTTTCATGCTGCGTTCCATGCTGCGTTTTGTCGCCCCATCCGTCGCCCTCGCGCTGGTATTGCCCGTGTGCGCCCAGGCGGCCTCGCTGCTGGAGGCCCAAATGAACCGCAAGCTGCAAAGCGTCGCGGCGGAGAGCAACAAGGACCTGCCCCGGGAAATCGACGAAAAAACCCTGGAAGTCGCCTACACCGTAGAAGGCATGCAGCTGATCGATCACCTCAGCGTCTTGCCCGACCGCGCCGAACAGATGCGCGCCAACCCCAAGGCGGTGTATTTCCAACTGGGCCAGAGCGTGTGCCTGAACAAAGGCTACCGCGAGCTGATGGCCAAGGGCGCGGTGATGCGCTACGAAATCACCGAGAACAAGACCAACCGTCCTGTGGCATCGGTAAAGTTCGTCGAAGCGGATTGCCCGGCACCGGCTGCGGCGAAGAAGAAAAAGTAACCTTGGCCTGACCGTCGCGCGCTGCTGTCCGGTGGCGCGCACTCCCCCCGCTTCAACGCCCTGTACGCGGCTAAACTCCCTGATGAGTGACCAATAAGCGGTTGCCAGCCAAGGGTTTTTCGGCCCATGATCAAGCCATCCCAACCGCCCGTTCACAACGGTTTTCACGCCGTTCTGTAACATTTTCAGGGCAAAAGAGGGTTGCCCTCCTGCGACGTGCAGTGCAAAGGTTTTTAAATCACAAGGAACATACAGAGCCCGTTTGCCGCCTGGCGAACATGTGCAATGCCTTGGGCATGCAGCGACACATGCAGTGTCGCGGCCGCCGGACGAATTTCTCGCCGCAGGCCCCGCCTCTGTGAAGAAGGAGAAGTTGAATGCCTTACGAACCGAATGACAGCCTGCTCCGGCATTTTGAAGAAAACGGCGCCGACCTTACACAGCAGGTCGAAGCCCAACTCCAGCTGATCGCTCCCAACAGCCCTAATATCCCTCTGTATCGCGACATGATCCTCACCGTGCTGCGCATGGCCCAGGACGACCGCAACCGCTGGAACGCCAAAATCACCCTGCAAGCCATCCGCGAACTCGACCACGCCTTCCGCGTGCTGGAACAGTTCAAGGGCCGACGCAAGGTCACCGTGTTCGGTTCGGCACGCACCCCGGTGGAAAGCCCGCTGTACGCCCTGGCCCGAGAAGTTGGCGCTGCACTGGCGCGCTCGGACCTGATGGTGATCACCGGCGGCGGTGGTGGCATCATGGCCGCCGCCCACGAAGGCGCGGGCCTGGAACATAGCTTGGGGTTCAATATCACGCTGCCGTTTGAGCAGCATGCCAACCCGACCATCGATGGCACGGAGAACCTGCTGTCTTTCCACTTCTTCTTTACCCGCAAGCTGTTCTTCGTCAAGGAAGCCGATGCATTGGTCTTGTGCCCGGGTGGTTTTGGCACCCTGGATGAAGCGCTGGAAGTACTGACACTGATCCAGACCGGCAAGAGCCCGCTGGTGCCGGTGGTGCTGCTGGACGCGCCAGGCGGCGGGTTCTGGCAAGGCGCCCTGGACTTTATCCGCAGCCAGTTGGAAGCCAACCGCTACATCCTGCCCACCGACCTCAAGCTGGTACGCCTGGTGTACAGCGCCGAAGAGGCGGTTGAAGAGATCAACCAGTTTTATGCCAACTTCCACTCCACACGCTGGTTGAAGCGGGAGTTTGTGGTGCGCATGCATCACCCACTCAGTGACCGGGCATTGGCCCATCTGCAGAGTGAGTTTGCCAGCCTGCGGTTGAGCGGGGAGTTTCAGCAGCTTGCGTACACCGGCGAGGAGCATGATGAGCCGAGGTTCGGCCATTTGACGCGGTTGGTGTTCAACTTCAATGGTCGCGATCAGGGGCGGTTGCGCGAGTTGGTGGATTACATCAACTTGCCGGAGAACTGGGCGCAGGCTCAGGGGAAGGCGCAGCAGCGGGTGGCACCGGAGCCGGCTTGATTTTTTGAGGGCAAAAAAAAAGACCCACTATTTTCATAGTGGGTCTTTTTTGGGGGGGCTCAGTGGGGGGGATGGGGTTATGGTGATGGGGCTGCTTCGCAGCCCAGCGGGAGCAAGCTCCCTCGCCACAGCTAGCTCCCTTGCCACAACAAGCCCCCTTGCCACAGCTAGCTCACTTGCCACAACAAGCCCCCTCGCCACGGCAAGCGCCTTAGCCACGGTACGCCCGCTCACCACAACGGCCTGTACACCAAGATACTCAGGCGTCCATATCCCGACCGCTCAGCAAGCGGCTGATCATCTCCATAGAAAACCCGCGATAACTCAGGAATCGCCCCTGCTTCGCACGCTCCCTGGCATCAATCGGAAGATGGCCAGAGAACTTGCGTCGCCAGGTGTCTTCCAGCTGCGCCTGCCAACTGATACCGCACTCACGCAGGGCAAGGTCGATGTCCGCACGTTGCAGACCACGTTGGCTCAGCTCTTCACGGATGCGCGCTGGGCCGTAGCCGGAGCGGGCTCGGTAGGAGACAAAACTTTCAAGGTAACGAGACTCGGAAAGCAGCCCCTCTTCCGTCAAGCGGTCGAGGGCAGTTTCGATCATCTCGGGCTCCGCGCCGCGCTGACGCAATTTACGCGTCAGCTCGACTCGACCATGCTCGCGGCGAGCGAGCAGGTCCATTGCGGTGCGCCGAACGGCGACGAGTGTATCCAGTACAACAGTCATCGTTTGCTTCAGATGTCAGTGTCAGCTTCTTCAACTTCTGCAACCGGTTCACGGTTGGCGGCAGCTTTCACGTCTGGCGCTGCGGTCAGCAGCTTGTCGCGGATCTGCTTTTCAAGCGTGGCAGCGATGTCCGGGTTGTCCGCCAGGAACTTGGCTGAGTTGGCCTTGCCTTGGCCGATCTTGCTGCCGTTGTAGGCATACCATGCACCGGATTTCTCGACGAAACCGTGCAGCACGCCCAGGTCGATCATCTCGCCGTTCAGGTAGATACCCTTGCCGTAGAGAATCTGGAACTCAGCCTGACGGAAAGGCGGTGCCACTTTGTTCTTCACGACTTTAACGCGGGTTTCGCTACCCACCACCTCGTCACCTTCTTTCACCGCGCCGGTACGGCGGATATCCAGACGGACCGAAGCGTAGAACTTCAGCGCGTTACCACCGGTGGTGGTTTCCGGGCTACCGAACATCACGCCGATTTTCATACGGATCTGGTTGATGAAGATCACCAGGCAGTTGGCGTTCTTGATGTTACCGGTGATTTTACGCAGCGCCTGGGACATCAGACGGGCTTGCAGGCCCACATGCATGTCACCCATTTCGCCTTCGATTTCAGCCTTGGGTACCAGGGCTGCCACGGAGTCGACCACGATCACGTCGATGGCGTTGGAGCGCACCAGCATGTCGGTGATTTCCAGGGCTTGCTCACCGGTGTCCGGCTGGGAAACCAGCAGGTCGTCAACATTGACGCCCAGTTTGCCGGCGTATTCAGGGTCGAGGGCGTGCTCGGCGTCGACGAACGCACAGGTGGCGCCCATTTTCTGCGCCTGGGCAATCACCGACAGGGTCAAGGTGGTTTTACCGGAAGATTCAGGACCGTAGATTTCAACGATACGGCCTTTTGGCAGACCGCCAATGCCGAGCGCGATGTCCAGACCCAGAGAGCCAGTGGAAATAGCCGGGATCGCCTGACGGTCGTGATCGCCCATACGCATTACGGCACCCTTGCCGAATTGACGTTCGATCTGACCCAGGGCCGCAGCCAAGGCTTTCTTCTTGTTGTCGTCCATTAAAGTCCTCACGTAATCAATAAGGCCGGGGCGGCCAACACCTGTATAAGTAGACAGTATTGTTCCACAAAGATCGGAGATCGCCTACCCCTGATTTTCTATTTCTGCTGCAGCTCGTCGCAACAAGCCCTCTAACGCGGCCTTTACCGTTTGTCGGCGGACCTCGTCGCGGTTGCCGGGGAAGTGCTGCAGCTCGGCCGTCAGCTCGTCACCAACGCCAAAGGCCAGCCATACAGTACCCACCGGTTTGTCCGGCGAACCACCGTCCGGCCCAGCCACGCCGCTGACCGCTACGGCAAATCGCGCGAGGCTTTTTTCCTGTGCGCCACGGACCATCGCCTCCACCACTTCCTGGCTGACCGCGCCGACTTTTGGAAACAACGTTTCCGGCACATTCAACTGCCGGGTCTTCTGGCGGTTGGAATACGTGACGTAACCCGCCTCGAACCAGGCCGAGCTTCCCGGGACCCGCGTGATGGCTTCCGCGATACCGCCGCCGGTGCAGGACTCGGCCGTGGTGACATGCGCATTGAGCACCTGCAAGCGGCGACCCAGTTCGGCAGCCAATTGAGTGATTTCCTTCACGGTCGTCTCCAGAAGTGGGCGGGGATTTGCCTACCCTACAGGAGCAAATCGCTCATGCAAGCGACAGACTGGAACAAGAGATTAACGGGCGACCGCGCGCACATAGGCCTGACAGGCCCGCAAGGCAATCAGGGCGTTGTCTCCGTCGTCGGTGATGCCGATAATTCGCTGAGCATGCGCCGGGTCAAGTCGGGCTCGCGTGGCTGCATGAACCACGCTGCCGGCGGGGGCGGAGGCTGGCATTGTGCAGCCACTGGTGGACTCGGTGGCGTCGAGAAGGACTGACAACCGCACATCAGCAGTGGCCAGGCGGTCGCGCAGAGCAGCTTGGTGACGTTGGGCATCGCTTAACTCCCGCGCATGGTGTTGGTCACTGGCGTTGAGCTGTTGCTCTAGGGCCAGCCGTTTGGCGTGTTCAGCCTGCTGTTGATGCAAGGCTGCCTGGCTTTGCGCAGATAGCGCCTGCGCCTGCGCCATCAACACATGTTCAAGCTGCGCAGCATGGCGCCAGGCCTGCACCTGCCAGGTCAGCGCCACCAGCAAGCACGCGCCGATGAGGCGGCATACGCCTAAGAAGCGCATAACACCGCCTTCGCCCGCGCCCACAAGCGCAAACGGTCTTCCAGGCCATTGAGCCCGCCGTTGATACGCCGCGTGATGGTGGTGAACTGATCCTTATCCGCCAGCTCGTTCAGGCCATTGCTCTGCCAAAACCAGGCGGCGGACTCGGCAGCCCATTGGGGTTGCTCCAGCAACACCGGCTCACGCAATAATCGTTCATCACCGAACAGCGCCTGGCTGCAAGCGAGGTAATTGCGCCGACCGGTGATCTGGATCAGCCCGCGGCCTCGGTACTTTTGGCCATCGCCATCCGGCTCGGGCGTGTTGCCCAAGCGCGCAGCCAATGCACCGGTATCGTACTTGCTCAAATAGGCGTCACTGCCGAGTTCGCGCACGTAGTGCAGTTCGCCGGACTCGTGGCCGATCTGCGCGAGAAAAGCAGCGGCACGCTGCACGCTGTTGATTTCGTAACGAATGAAAGCCGCATTCAACGCGGGTAAAAAAAGGCCCGCTACACGGCGGGCTCCTGGCATGATTTGAATCAATTGAGGCTGAGTTATCACCACCACACTCACCTTGAAAGCCCCCTAGGTGGACAAACCACCGGCCGTGATCGAACTGCGATACCCCGTCACCGGGTCGCCCACATTGATGACCTTGGTTATCGACCATTGCCCCTGCATGTACGCCGGCCAGGTGTCGTCCAGGCGCAACAGCCCTTCGGCGGCCAACAACGGGTTGCCGGGGCAATCGATCAACAGCTCCAGCCCCTCCCGCCCCACACGGCGCAACTCACCTTCGGCGACGGCACGCGCTTCTTCTTCGTTCTGACACCGCTGGCGCACGGTCTTGAACGGCGCGACCCCGATCTCAACCACGCGCTGCCTGCCCCCGGCAACATCCCACCAGGTGACACGGCTGCCGCCGTATTTGGAGCGCGCGTTGTCATTGAGCGTGGCGGTGATGAAGGCGTGGTCACCGGGGCGGTTGTCCTGGGTCACGGACAATTTCACTTCCGGCAGTTGTTGAAGGGACAGCGATTTGACTTGCCCGGCCTCTGCCAGCACATACAGCTCGTTGAACGGTTTGGTCACCGCGCTATAGCGCCTGGCCAGACGCGTGATAAACGCCATATCGCTTTCGTTGGATTGGTCGATGTGGGCAATCGGAATGCCCTCCAGCGACGGCGCCACACGCGGTGAAAAACCATGCCGGCCGACCAATTGCCGAAACAGCGCCCCCAGCGTGGTAGGCCCGTAACTGGCGGAACGACGCTGACGGTAGCCGTGTGGGTCGCCCACGCTGAAAGGCGCGGCCGTCGCCACGATCATCAGGCGCATGGGAAACAGCACGGGGGTTCGCTGGGTGATGACGAACTCGCCCTTCTCTACCAGCCCCGACTCCGAGTAACCCACGCGCATGCCGACTTTGCCGCTCAAGCTTGGCAGGCCTTCAAGGCCTTCGATATTGAGCGTCAGTTCCAGCCGGTCAGACTCTATGCCCGCCGCGTCAGTGTGACTCCAACGCATGATGCGTTGATTGAGCAACGCCGCGTTGGCGCCGTAAAACTCCACGATCGGCGTAAATCCCTGTGCCATAAAACCTCCTCAATCCCATGCCAGAACAGGCTGCAACGCAGTCGGCCGCGATTGCATTTCAGGCACGCTCACCCACACACCGGCCGGAAGCACCGGCCCGTACTCGGCAAGGTCCGGGTTCAGGCGCCACAAGGTTTCTTCGGCGCCATCATCGCAACGCCCAAGCTCGCGGTAGAGCAGCAGGTTGACCGAATCACCGGCGATACTTCGCACTCTACGCATTGACGAATTCCTCCAGCTCAAGGCTCCAGGTCATGACCATGGCGGTGCCGTCATCGATCACATTGTTCTGGGTTTCCATCACCGAGTTGATCCGCCACAAGCCCCAGTTACGGCCGATCCCATCCACCAGCGGCAACGGCGTGCGCTGATTTTGCAGCGCGCGCAATTCATCCAGTCGCTGCATACCGATGCCGTACATGGCCGTGCCACTGAACGTAAGTTTTTCCAGCTTCTGGCCGCTCTGCCGCGACTGCGGCTTGCTGGCGATTATCGCCAGGTCGCTCCAGCCGCCATCGCTGCTACGGGCCAACGTGGAATAGGCAAACCCTCGGGAGAGGCCAAAAATAAAGGCGCCCAGTACCATTTGCTGTCGCATCAATCACCTCCTGGATCGGCCAAAGCCGCGTTGCGCCGGATCCCCAACGCATCGGTGAGCATCGGCACACATTGGAATTGCAGGGCCTGGATAACCTGGTTGACCACCTGCTGGGCGTCGGCAGGATTGACCCCGGTGATCTGGATACTGGGGGCGATCGAGACTTGAACGTTGTCCGGGCGCGCATGGTTGAGTTCTTTGCTGACCGCGTTCGGTGACGGCAAGCGATCACTCGAACCGAACAGTTTGTCCCCCAACCAGGCGCCCGCCTCACTGCCCAGCAGACCACCGATCGCGCCGCCGACGGCAGTGCCTACGCCGGGTAAAACCAGAGTGCCGATGGCTGCGCCGGCAGAGGCGCCGGCCCAGGCTCCACCGGCAGTACTCAGGCCGGAACCGACGGCGTTGGCATCGCCGTTGCGTACGCCCTGGATCACGTCCAGGGCGGCTTCGGCGGTTCTCAAGGGGGCGAGCCGCCGGATGCCGACGGTTCCGAGCGTGGCAACGGTATCGGTCAAGGCACCCGAGGGGCCGCTTGGCAGGCTGAGCCTTGGCGCTGCGACGCTTGTCCCGGCAAAGGACTGAAAGCCTTGCGAGGTCGCACCCGACTGAATGCCTGGTGGCGAGCCACCCAGGGCCTGGCGGGCTTGCCCGAACAGGTTAAGTAGGCCTGAACCACCCCCACCGATTTTTTTGCGACCTTTGACCTTCTTGCTGATCGGGTCCAGGAGCCCATCAATGGCCTTTTCTGCGAGTTTGCCTTTCAGCGCATCCCACAATTCGCCGCCAACAGCCTTGACCATGCCCATCACAGCCCCCTCAGCGGGCGCCTTGGGTTCATCTTTCAACGCACTCGCGGCGACATCAGCCGCCCTGGGCGCCAGGGAATCGCTGTTGATGAACAACGTACTGTTAAGCGTCTCCAACGTCTCGCGCAGTCGCACTTGCTCTTGGGTCAAGGCGTTGATGTCCACACTGAGTGTGACCAGCGTAGAGCGCAGCTCCAACTGTGGCTGCGAGGCAGCCTCCAGGCTCACAGGTGCCGCGGCACGGGTGGAAAACGGTGCGAGCACATTGCCGAGATCGGCCTCGCCGATCATCCAGCGGAAGTCCTCCTGGGCGAGCTTGATCCCATATTTAGTTTCCTGCATCCCGCTCTACTCCTGTTTAACCCCAAGGCGAGTGATCGCGATGTCGTAGCGGCGCAATGCTTTGGCGGCATCCCAGTCGAGGATCTCCGCTTCAGTTACCGAGTAAACCAGCGGCACCACATCGAGGATCACTTCGATGTCGCGTTGCGAAAGAAGGCCGCCGGTTGATTTAAAAAATCGTCGATGCGCGCCTGCAGTTCGGTCCAGTCGGGTACGGTCAAGCCGGCAAGATCAGGGATCATCAAGCCACTGCAGTGAGCGGTGATGAACTCGGCGCGCTCTTTGTTGGTGGCGAGTTTCTTCATCACCTTGGTCGCGCGCAGGGCGGGCATTTCCAGGGACAACTCGGTAAAGGTACGGCCGGCGGCATCGAGGGGCAGCAGCAAGTGGACGGGCTGGTCGTGGCCCGATTCCGCCGGCGTGCCGAGGAAAAACGACGCGGGACGTGTCGACATCTCGTGTACGTATTGGGCAATGGTCACGTAGTCCGGGCGCTTGAGTTGGTCGAGCTCTTTTTCCGACAGGCCGGTGGCGAGTTTCGCCAGTTCGAAGAACTGGTCGTCCTCGTCATCACCGGCCCGGGCCAGCGCTTCTTTTTGCGCGGCGTAGTACAGCGGCTTGAGTTGCACCTGTTCGATCGTCGCGCCGGTGTCGGCGTTGATCGGCGAGAGCAGGCGGTGCAGCGGTGGCATCCAGGCCATGGGGCAGCTCCTTGGTGAAGTAGGGGGCGAGCGAACCCGCCCCCGGGGGATTACGGCATCAGCACGGCGCGGCGGGCATCGCCGAGAATGTCGACGCCGTTGAGCACGAACTTCTGGGTGCGCACGTCGATGTCGATCACCGGAATGCCGTTTTCCAGGCGGTTGTAGGTGCGGCAGGACAGCTCCAGCGTGGTGGTGGCCTTGGTATTCATCACCATCGCCGCCTCGCTCAAGGATTTGAGCTTGCCGCCAACGGTGTGGTAGGTGAAATAGGTCTTGCCGTCCTGGTCCTGGCCGGCTTCACGCACGTTGAGCAGGATGTCATCGCCCAGACGCACGCCCAAGGCCAGCATGATTTCCGGGCCGGCACCTTGCAGAATCAAGGTGGCGGTCAAAGGCTTGCCACTCCTGGCCATTTCTTCGGCAATGAAACGGCCGCCGGTCATGGCTTCCATTTCGAACTCGATCTTCGGCGGCGTGAAGGAGTCCACCGTCGCGGACAACGGCAGGCCTTGAAGGGTGGCCGCAATGGCCTGTCTGACTCGGTTGGTAAACATTAGAGAACGTCCTCCAGGAACTGCTCGATGATTTCATCGCGGGCATTGAGTTGATAAATCATGTGTTCGTTTGGCGCGTAGCGGCCGTAGTCGATGACGATGAACCAGGTGCCGTTCTTGTACTTCTCGACACTGTTCAACTCCGGGTGCAGGTACACGCTGCCGCCGGGGATGGTTTCGTCGGCGACCAGGGTTTGCAGCCAATCGTTGATGCGCTTGACCTCCTGATCCATAAAAGACTTGGTGAGGTTCTTGGCCATGGCTTTCTGGCCGGCCTTGACCAGCTTGCGGCTGATGGCGTCTTCGAGGCCGACGTAACTGATGAACTTGCCGGTGATGGAGCGGTTACCCAGCAGCGAGAAACCGCCGAGAATGGTGCGGGCGTAGTAGCTCACGCCATAACGGTTGAGCAGGTCGCCTTCGGTCGAAGTGTCGAGGATGTTGTACTCAACCACGCGGGAAACGTCCTCGGCGAACGTCACCTGATTTCCCGGGCTTTCCCATTGCTTGACCTTGGCCAGCGCCGCGATAGCCAGGGACGATGGCGCGAGGAACACGTTCTTCTTCGCCGCCTTGGAGTACACCGACGGCATGTTGTGCACCAGCAGGCAACGGTCGAAGCCCAGGTCGGCACCGCCCAGTTCGCCGCTGTAGGTCACCTGGTCGGCAACGCTTGCGTCTTTGCCGTCCAGCACCACGCGGGCCTTGATGCGCTTGCCGAACGAGGCGAACTCGCCGGCCACGGCCTTGGTACCGGTAAAGCCCGGAGCCCCGATGATGGTCAGGTCTTCCGGCACGCTGGCCAGTGCAGCCAGGCCCAGCTTGCGACCGGTAACCGGCTCGTCACCGCCGATTACATTGTTGAGGGTGTCCGCCGGGGTCGCGCCCTCCTCCACGATCACCACATAGACCGGCACCTTGACCACCTTGAGGATCTGGTAGACCGCGTGGAACAGCGTGCCCGACTCGGTACCGGTGGGGTCCAGCAATGCCTGGGTGGTGAAACTGTTGATACGGAACGGCGCGTTTTTCGGGATCGACGCATGGGCCTTCGGCGCAGTGCCGACCAGGCCAATCACGTTGTCACCCAGGCCACCCATGGCCTCGGGAGATTCAGTGGCATTCACGGTGATGCCGTTGTGCTCGAAGTTCAGAACCTCAGCCATGGTTATTCAGCCTTCTTGGTAGTGGCCTTTTTGGCCGGGGTGGCGTTAAGGACGCTGGTGAGTTCCAGACGGCCAGCGGTGCGCAGGGCGGATGCTTCAACGTCCAGCAACTCCAATTCCTGACCGACGGTGGACCAATGGCCGGCGCCGGTGGGGAATGGGATGAGGACGGTGTAGGTTTGGCGGGTGGGCATAGTAGGATCTCCAGGCACAAAAAAGCCGCTCAAGGCGGCGGGTATCAGATCGGGAAAGAAAACGCCCAGTCAGTGCGCGGCGTTTATTCGGATTGCTCGGCGATCCAAGGTGGGGCTATGGGCCGATGCCTGCTATCTGGAAAGTCGGGCGATTGGGGCCAGTTGCGCAGGGACTGCATATAGGCCAGCAACTCTGCGAACTGCTCGGCGGACAATGTCGTTTCTCCGCCAAGTTCCTGCTCGTCACGGTGACGTTCGCGCAGCCATATGACGGCAGCCAACTCAGCACCGCGCCACTCACGTTCGAACGTTGCGGGATCTTTAAGAAAGTCAACTTTGGAGCGCTTTGATAGAACCCCAGCGTCGCTCACATGCCAAGTGCAGCCAATGTCCTGTGTAACTTCATACCAGAGTTCGCCATCCATCAAGGCGGCACCTAACGGGATTTCATGCACCCCCTCAATCAAGTGTGCAATCACTTCTCGATTGTCATTCAAAGCTAGAAACTTGCGCATTGCGCCCCCTCAATAACCAAAGCAAAAGAAATAGTAAAGATTCGCAGTGCCCGATACATCAGGTGTGTAATGCGGACGGTTGTTGATGGTGATCTGACTCAGTGTCGTGGATACGGTGGCCGAGTTATTACCTTGGGTTCGACGAAAAGCCCCCGGACAAATCGCGGCAGTAGGGAAAGGCACGGTGTAATTGAACGTAGCTGCCGTAGCGTTAGGGATCTCAGGAGTTGATCCCCACTGAATAATCCAGCCACCCAGCCAAGTTGGAAAAATTATCGCTCCGTTGACTCCCTTAATGAACTGGAAGCCGAACCGCATTTTCTTCGGGGTTACGATAGTCGCGTCATCTGTTCCGGTATCCGTCAACGGCTGTGTTGCGATTTTTGCCGTACCCTGATTGATTTCCGTAGACTGCGACGTGAAAGGTACCAGCGCCGCAATATCGATGTTTCCTTGATTAATTGGAGCGTTCCAGGCTTTGATACACCACATAACTGTCATGTTTCGGGGACGCATCACCCCTAAACCTATGTTCTGTATTGTTTGGGTCCCGTTACCGAAAACAACATAACTCGTCGGATAGCTGCTTTGCACAACCGAGTCCAAACCATGAGCACTCGCAGCACCAGCATCGAGCCCTGTATGCCAAAGACCTGAAGTTGCCGGGCTATCAGAGCTGTAGTCAAAAGTCTGCAATGTACCTTTTTGCGAACTACCAATGAGGCGCCCTGAATCTACGCCACGCCCATGATCCCAACCCCTAAGAAACTCGCCACGATAATCAGGAAGCCGAAAGAAACCAATCGACTCACCACCTGTGTTGAATGTGGAACCAAGGTACGCAGCTAAGTCGGGATATGTCGCAATACTTTGTACACTGCCGTCTAGTTCCAAATATCCAATTGGTACTGTTGCGATAGGGAAGGAGACAATTGAGCCAACCGGGATCGCCGACTTAAGTGTATCTAACTCTCGGACAAGCGCCGCAACGTCAATATTTCCCTGATTGATTGGCGCATTCCAAGCCTTGATGCACCACATCACAGCCAAGTTACGCGGACGTGTTTCACTCCCGCCTGCCCCACCAGTAATATGACCCGTTTGCGAAGTTGCGTTACTTTGAGCAGCTATCGTGTCGGAGACACTATTCGCTGCCCCTCCGCCCTGCATAGTGTCGTACTCATGCGTATGACTCTTGAACTGGTCAGTTTGATAGCTACCCGCTAAGCGCCCAGCATCCACACCACGCCCATGATCCCACCCACGCAAAAACTCCCCACGCGACTCTGGCAGTCTGAAATTGCCCGCGCCCTCATCACCCTTATTGAAGGCCGTACCCAGAAACTTCGCCAAATCAGGATAGGCCGTGGCACTCTTCACGCTACCGTCAATTTCCAGGAACCCTACCGGGACTTTATCGACTGGAAACGCAACCATAGACCCCACAGGCAACGCTGAAGACTGAGCAATCAGCATCTCAATCTCAGCCTTGGTATACGTTCCCTCAGCCAACTGCCGACCCAGATAATCCATCACCCAAGCCCGAGTAGCCTTCACCACCGTGTCATCAATCAACAACGTCACAATCGCCGCATTACTCGTCTCGAAAATCGAGCGAATATAAAACTCCTTCCCCGATCCTGACGTCGCCAACACTGGCTTATACGACTCCGGGTATTTAACGATGGCATACAAAATCCCGGTATCCGTCCACAAACCGGCTTCGCGCACATACCAGCCGCCCACATCCGACGGGATGGTGACTTCGGCCATCAACCAGTTGGCGTTTTTCTCATCTTGGAATAAAGCGTTCAACGGCCCGCGCCAGACTTCGCGTTTCAGCGCTTTTGCGCTGGCATCAGGGTTATAAACAGCGCCGTTGCCGTCGCCGACGGAGATCTGCGCCAGTTTGATCGGCACGCCGGCGGCCTTGCAGGCGGTTTCGTAGGCGATCCCCGCGTCGGTGAGCAGGGTGTAATAGTCAGCCATTTAGTGCTCCTGTGGATAAAGGGTGGTGGTTTCGACGGTGTAGAGGCCGGCCGCCATAAAGGCGCGCCCTGAGGCCTCGACCCCTGCCAGCACGTTGGGATAGATCGTGGTGAGTTCGCCGCACAGCGTGGCGGCGCCGATGCTGTGGCGACCGGAGGCGCTCAGGCCCACGGAGATCGACAGGATGTCGCGCTCGCTTTTGGCGTCGGCCAAGCGGCGGTCGAGTCGGGCGTCGATGGTTTCGCTGTAGGGCAATTCGGTCCAGGCGCGTACGGCAAAGCTGTAGGGCACGCCGGGCGGTTTTTGCTCGTACCAGGCGCGCACTTCGGGGCTGAGTTGCAGGCCCTTGGCGGCGTTTTCCAGGGCTTGGCGGGTGCCGGCCTGCCGTGCGGTAGGCCAAGCGAGTTTGACGGTCAGGCGCTTCTCGGCCTCGGGGGCCGTGGTGCTCCATTCGTTCACCGCGCGGTCCGCTGCCAGGTAGGGCAAGAACGCCGCCGGTGTGTGATCCGGGTCCATCAGTTGAGGGAAGGGTGGCGTCACCCGTTCCAGCAAATAGCCGAAGCCCAGGTCCAACGCCTTTTCCAGCGGTGAGCTGTTGGCAGGCAACAGGCTCGCTTTGGGTTCACTCATAGCGTACGCACCTCCACCTCGACGCCCGTGCAGTACGGAGCCTGGAATGCCGAGCTGATGATCGGCTCCAGCGGTTCGAGGATCTGCAGTTGCGCGGCGCCGGCGCTGTGGATGGCGTAGTCGATCCAGCTTGGGTCGACTCGGCCTTCCAGGCGATGGCAGGAGTCGGCGTAGGTTTGCAGCAGTTGCTGAGCAGCCACTTGGGTCAACCCCGAATCAGGACCGGCGTTGATCTTGGCGACCACACGAATTTTATAGCGCTGGATCTGTGCCCCTTGGACGGTGACAAGATCGGTTTCCGGCCTTACATCGGGTCGTGCGAAATGTCGCCGTACGCCGTCAAGCAAATCGGCAGACGCGGTGCCATCACCGTCTCTTGAAAGCACAGTGACCATCACCTCGCCGGGGGCGATGCGTCGGCCGTTGCCGTCCTTGACCTGAGCCGCATAGCCGTCCGGGTCAAAGGTATAGCTGACGGTGACCACACCCGGCGTGGCGCTTTGCACCTTGACCGACGGCCGCTCGCCCAGGGTGAACACCTCGCGGCGATATTGCATGCGCGAACCCGCCGCCGGGGCGTGTGGGGCCAGGTAGTAACGCAGGCGGGCGTCGTCGTCGCTTTCCAGCACCGGCGGCACCGGCGGGAAGGCGGCCGGGTCACCGGGGTCGAGCACCTGGCGCTCCAGGCCCATGTCGGCCAGGCGTGCATCCAGGTTGCTGCCGGTGGCCCACCACGCCAGCATCTGTTTGATGCGGGCGTTGTACTTGCGCTCGTGGGTTTGCAGGCGCACGCAAAACGCTTCCAGGGCCAGGGTCAGCAGTTCGCTTTCATTGTCGAGGCTGACCCTGAGTTTGGCCGCGCTTTGCGGCGCGCGGATGGCGACGTAGTCGACCAAGAAGGCCTTGAACTCGGCCAACAAGGGTTCGAACTCATCGACAGCGATGAGGGCCGGTTCCGCCAGTTGGTTCTGGCCAGGGATCAACATGCTCATGTCACGACCTCGAAGGATTGTTGGCGGTTTTTCCAGGTGCCGGCAAAACGCAGCAACAAACCGGCGCCCTGGCGGGTGGCGACGATGACCTGGGGTTGAAAGTCGGCGATGCCGTTCTGGGCGTTGTAGAACGCCTGCGCGGCGTGGCTTTGGGCGAGGATCAACAGGTCGTCGCCGAGGTTCTGGCCGAGCAGTTGCGGGATCATCGAGCCGTACAGCGGGCGTTTCTGCCGAGTGCCCAGCGGGGTGGTCAGCGCTCGGGTGGCGCGCTGCACGAATTGCAGCCAGTCATCGACGGCTGCCCCGGTGTTCCTATCGATTCCGATCATGGCAAATCCTTATGCGCTGCTGATCACGCGGCCTTGGTGATCCACCACCGGGCCGCTCAAATGCACGCCGGCGGCATCCAGCAACACGCCGGTGGCGCCGAGTTGCAGGGTGATGCTTTGGGCATTCATGGTCAGGCTGGCGGCACCGACCTTGACGTCGACCTGCTCGCGGGAGCCGCTGAACGTGGTCGGGCCGTTAACCCAATTGAACAGGTGGCTGGCGTCGTCGTAGTCGCTTTGGGTGCCGTCCTGGTAGCGACGCCGCGTCAGCGACGCAACGGCGGACACCGACGGAAAGAGACTGCTGTTGAGGCCGAACAACGCCACTGACTGCGCGCCCCCTTCCCCACCGCCGTAATTGAGCAGCAGGCATTGTTCGCCCACTGAAGGAATGCGCGTTTCGGTTTGCGCTCCAGCGCTTGGGTTGAAGAATCGGATCGCCGGGCTGAGCAAATCACCATGGCTGACCTTGCAGGTATTGCTGGCGGCGTCGACCTCCTGGCACACGCCAATCCGGCAAAAGCTCTCTGCGCGTCGATACAGGTCTTCCAGCTGAGTTTCCATTTCCGCCAGGCGTTCGACGATCGGCCCCAGTTGCATGCGTAGCAGTGCATCGAACATGGGCTACTCCTGCAGCGGGCGATATTGGTCCGGATCGTCGATGTTCGTGACCTCCCACGTGCAGGCAAACAGCGGTTTGCCTGTGGGATCGTCGAGCAGTGACGGGCCGAGGTAGAGGTTTTGGGTAAAGGACACGCTCCAGGTGTCGTAGTCCGTTTCCGCGCCGGTGAGTGCGGAAGGTGCCGCGACAATCGCGGTGGGCAGGTCGCACTGGTCTGGCGGCAGGCCCCAGCGGTTATCCAGGGCCAGGTCCATCATTTGGCTGGCCAGGTCGCACGCGTCAAACGGTGCCGACCCGCTGGCCACCGTGGCCCTGAGTGAAACCGACAAGGCATGGGCCTTACGCCCAGCAAGGGAGCGAACGCCAGGGCCGTTGCGCTCCACGCTGATCAAGATGCCGGTTTTATCGCCCGTGTCGGGAAAATCATGGTGATTGCCAACGCGCAGCTGTGGGAACGCGCTTTTCAGTGCGTCCCCAATCGCTATGGGCAATTGGGAAGGTTTTTCAAGAAGTGTCATCTGCTTGCATCCTTGCAGCGGTTACTGCTGATCAGGGCGAGAGGTCGGGGCCTCGTTGACCCCGATGCGCTTGGCCGCCCAGCGTTCATAAAGGCCGATGGCCACGTCCGCACCGGCCATGGCGGTCAGGCAACCGATGGCCCCGGCGGTCCAGATCGACATGCCGGCGGCGTAGCACAGCATCAATGCCGACACGCCGCAGACCATGCACGCCCCAGAACGCAGCGCCAGGCGCCGTACCAGCGACCAACCACGGGCTCCCTCTTTGTCGGCGCGCCACATCTCGCCAGACACCCCGCCGACCAGGGCCAGTACGATCACCAGCCAGATAGGCATTTCCGCTAACGCTTGCTGCTCGTTTGTCATGTCACGCCTCCTGGCTGAGCACTACCGGCACAGAGCCGGCTCTTGGGTAAATCCATGTGTAGGTAGGCATTCCAAAAAGCCCGGTTGCCCGGGCTTTTCAGTAATGATGTCCTCGGTCTTTCGGCGCTACTGGCGCGGTACGGACCTTTCCTCAATGTTTTTCCGACCACGATCCCTGTCTGCCGGATAACTGCTTCTGGTGCTTTACGCTGCACACCCGGGTCAGTTGCCAACCCTCTGAACCGTTAAGGCCGGTTCATCGCTGCCTGTTCTTGAAGCGGTAAAACTAAAGAGCGTCGGCATCCTTGCCGGTTTTGCCTGGCATCCCTGCCATCGCTCAGATGGCGTCCTTGCCGATGTTGCGTGCCTTCCTTGTCTTCCTTGGCAGCATCCTTGCCGCCTCCACCACCTTGTTGGCTGGCTTGAGACGAAGAATATGCATGTATGCATATACAGTCAATGCACAAATGCATTTATTTTTTGGCGTGAATTGCACAAATGCATTTTCAGCCTTGCAGGCCAAGGGTTCGGTGATTTGCCACAGGCGAAAAAAAGCCCGCTCATGGGCGGGCTTTGTCTTACGCAAGGAGGTTAACGGGCGTACATGCCCCACCAGAACACATGACCGAGGATGCTGATCTGCTCATCCTGGATATCCTGGAAGCTGTAGTCCTCATCCGGGTGTTCGTCGCGATTGAAACTGCGCAGGCGAATCCCGGAAGGCAAGCGATAGAGCTGTTTCACGCGCAATTGACCATTGTGGTTGATGGCATACAAGTCGCCATCAACGATGTCACCAATGCCACTCTTGCCCGCGTTCACCCCGACCGTCGCGCCATCACGCAGTACCGGCAACATACTGTTGCCACGCACCGTCACGCACTTGGCCTGATCGAACTGCACACCGTTATGCCGCAGGCTGCGCTTGCCGAACCGCAGGCTGGCCTTCTCGCTTTCCTCGATGACGAATCTTCCTGATCCAGCAGCCAATTCAACCTCGCGCAGAAAGGGGATCGACACCTCGTCATCATTAACGGGTGTGTCGTCATCCCACAGGCTTATGTCCTTGAGTTCCGAATGCATCGGGTCGCGCCCGTCATCGCGCAGGGCGCCCACCGCCGCGCGCCCGCGCAACTGGTCGGTGCTGACGCGAAAGTACTCGGCGATGCGGGAGATGTGCTTGTCCGACGGATCAACGATCTTGCCGCTGAGAATCCGGGACAACGTGGATTGAGGCACGCCGGTACGCCGGTGAAGCTCCGTGGGGGAGATCCGGTCGCGGTCCAGCAGTTCTCTTAAGACGATAGAAACGTTGCGTTTTTGCATAACGGGGATAATGGCGGGAGATTTTGGGGTTGGCAAATGCTAATTTGCATAATCTATGCATTTATCAGTATTCCACTAAAATCCTCACGAAACACTGTCTATACAAACAGTATTCAGCCCACTATTATCCGCCACACTTGATTCAACTTTTCCAGCCTGCCCGGGATACGACACGGCGCCCGTCAACCGACGCCATTGCATGTCGACAATCCCGAGCCTATATATGAAACTCTATAACAACGTAGCCAGCCATTTCGGAGGTGCTCATGGCTTATTCAGCTCTAGCTGTTGCTAACGCCTTCATTGAACGCGCCAAAGAAGGCAAGCTTTCAGGCTTGACTCCAATGAAGCTTCAAAAGCTGCTGTTTTACACGCAGTCCTGGCATCTGCGTGAAAGGGAGCTGCCCCTTATGGATGATCACTTTGCCCGCTGGCAATACGGCCCGGTCATTCCATCGCTCTATCATGAGTTGAAGTCCTACGGCAGCCGCCCTGTGACGTCGCTGCTCAGCAACCTTAAACCCGACGTCGAAGACATCGTCTTCGTGACACCGAGAATTCCTGAAAGCGATACCTACGCCCAGCGTCTGATTGACCGCATTATCAATAAATACGGCAAGTGGTCAGGGACTCAACTGTCCAACCTCTCCCACGAGGAAGGCACCGCCTGGGCACTCAGGGGAGCGGATGGTTCCGCCATTGACTGGAAGGAAATGGCGGAGTTCATTCACCCAAAGAGCCGCAACCGTGAGTGAGGAACTCGACAACCTTGAGCTGACACTGCCCCCCGCATCAGGGCCCGACCAGGACTCCCAACCTGGGGGCGAGCAGGCAGTGGGTGCTGACGATGAAAGAAACCAAAACCTGAAGGATCAGAAGGCCGAAAGGCAGCTGCGCAAGAAGTATGCGGGGCGTGCTTTCTGGTTTGCTGCCTGCGGCGTGATCTTTTGGTCGGTTTTGCTCGTGTGGAATGGTTGGTCAACTTACTATTCCGGCAAAGCTCCGTTTTCCGACAACGTGTTGATCGCTATCACCACCGCAACCTCCATCAACTTGTTTGCCGCTTTTCTCGGGGTTATCCGAGGCTTGTTCCCCGCCAGTGGCCGCAGGGCAAAATAGCGGCGCCTGGAGCCTGCTCCCCACCTCTGGCTTTCGGCCTGCGTTTTACCTACCCGTTTGCGACCTGCGAAGCCCCGACCTCGCGTGTTAACCTTGCGCCCATTGCAAAATCGCAGGGCGGAATGCCCCACATTTGCCCCACTCCTTCAACGAATTTGCCTACGACCCAATGAGTAAAAATACGTCCGATCTGTCCTCCCACACGCCAATGATGCAGCAGTACTGGCGCCTGAAAAACCAGCACCCTGATCAGTTGATGTTCTATCGCATGGGCGACTTCTACGAGATCTTCTATGAAGACGCGAAGAAGGCTGCCAAGTTGCTGGACATCACCCTGACCGCGCGTGGGCAGTCGGCGGGGCAGTCGATTCCGATGTGTGGGATTCCTTACCATTCGTTGGAAGGTTATCTGGTCAAGCTGGTCAAGCTGGGCGAGTCAGTGGTGATCTGTGAGCAGATCGGCGATCCGGCCACCAGCAAGGGGCCGGTTGAACGTCAGGTGGTGCGCATTATTACGCCGGGGACGGTGAGTGATGAGGCGCTGCTGGACGAGCGTCGCGATAACCTGATCGCCGCGGTGCTGGGCGATGAGCGTTTGTTCGGGCTGTCGGTGCTGGATATCACCAGTGGCAATTTCAGCGTGCTGGAGATCAAGGGCTGGGAGAACCTGCTGGCGGAGCTGGAGCGCATCAATCCGGTGGAGTTGTTGATTCCGGATGATTGGCCGAAGGATCTGCCGGCGGAAAAACGCCGTGGGACAAAGCGTCGCGCGCCGTGGGACTTCGAGCGTGATTCGGCGTTGAAAAGTCTATGCCAGCAGTTCTCGGTGCAGGACCTTAAAGGCTTCGGTTGTGAAACGTTGACACTCGCTATCGGTGCCGCCGGTTGCCTGCTTGGCTACGCCAAGGAAACCCAGCGCACCGCCCTGCCGCATTTGCGCAGCCTGCGTCACGAGCGTCTCGACGATACCGTGGTGCTCGATGGCGCCAGCCGTCGCAACCTGGAGCTGGACACCAACCTGGCCGGCGGGCGCGATAATACCCTGCAATCGGTGGTTGACCGCTGTCAGACGGCCATGGGCAGTCGCTTGCTGACCCGCTGGTTGAACCGCCCACTGCGCGACCTGACTGTACTGCAAGCGCGACAAACCTCTATTACCTGCCTACTCGACGGCTATCGCTTTGAAAAGCTGCAGCCACAGCTGAAGGAAATCGGCGATATCGAGCGCATCCTGGCGCGGATTGGCCTGCGTAACGCGCGCCCGCGTGACCTGGCACGCTTGCGCGACGCTCTTGGGGCCTTGCCACAACTGCAAGTGGCGATGACCGAGCTGGATACGCCACACCTGCAACAGCTTGCGGTTACCGCAGGTACCTACCCGGAACTCGCGGCACTGCTGGAAAAAGCCATCATCGACAACCCGCCGGCGATCATCCGCGACGGCGGCGTACTCAAGACCGGTTACGACAGCGAGCTGGACGAGCTGCAATCCCTGAGCGAAAACGCCGGGCAGTTCCTGATCGATCTGGAAGCCCGCGAAAAGGCCCGCACCGGCCTGGCCAACTTGAAAGTCGGCTACAACCGCGTGCATGGCTACTTTATTGAGTTGCCGAGCAAGCAGGCTGAATCGGCACCGATCGACTATCAACGTCGCCAGACCCTCAAGGGCGCCGAGCGCTTTATCACCCCGGAACTCAAAGCGTTCGAAGACAAGGCCCTGTCGGCCAAGAGCCGTGCCCTGGCGCGGGAAAAAATGCTTTACGAGGCGTTGCTTGAGGACTTGATCAGCCAACTGGCGCCGCTGCAGGACACTGCGGCAGCCCTGGCCGAACTGGACGTGCTGAGCAACCTGGCCGAGCGTGCACTGAACCTTGACTTGAACTGCCCGCGTTTTGTCAGCGAGCCGTGCATGCGCATCGTGCAAGGTCGCCACCCAGTGGTAGAGCAAGTGTTGACCACGCCGTTCGTCGCCAACGACCTGTCGCTGGACGACGATACCCGCATGCTGGTGATCACTGGTCCGAACATGGGCGGTAAATCCACCTACATGCGCCAGACCGCTTTGATCGTGCTGCTGGCGCATATCGGCAGCTTCGTGCCGGCGGCCAGCTGCGAGCTGTCACTGGTGGACCGGATTTTCACCCGGATCGGTTCCAGCGATGACCTCGCCGGTGGCCGTTCGACCTTTATGGTGGAAATGAGCGAAACCGCCAACATCCTGCACAACGCCACCGAGCGCAGCCTGGTGCTGATGGACGAAGTGGGCCGTGGCACCAGCACCTTTGACGGCCTGTCCCTGGCGTGGGCGGCGGCCGAGCGCCTGGCGCACTTGCGTGCCTATACGCTGTTCGCCACACACTACTTCGAGCTGACGGTGTTGCCGGAAAGTGAGCCACTGGTGACCAACGTGCACCTGAATGCCACCGAGCACAACGAGCGCATCGTGTTCTTGCATCACGTGCTGCCGGGGCCTGCCAGCCAGAGTTACGGCCTGGCCGTGGCACAACTGGCCGGCGTGCCAAACGATGTGATTACCCGCGCCCGCGAACACCTCAGCCGCCTGGAAACCACGGCCTTGCCCCATGAAACCGTGGTCGCCAGCCCAACCAAAGCCACCAGCAAACCGGCCGCACCGCATCAGAGTGACATGTTCGCCAGCCTGCCCCATCCGGTGCTGGATGAGTTGGCAAAACTTGACCTGGACGGCTTGACGCCCCGTAAAGCGCTCGAAATGTTATATGCACTGCAGGTTCGGATATAACGCAGACGCTTGCAAGCTGGTAGACTCTCGCGCGGTTTGGGATGCTGTGGGCTTTTAGCCTGGCCTGCAGACTATCGCTCCCGAACCTCGCGAGCCCTGCCACAAAGGGTTTCGCTGCCGCCGCCTGAGGAGAAAATTAGAAATGACCTTCGTCGTTACCGACAACTGCATCAAGTGCAAGTACACCGACTGCGTCGAAGTGTGTCCGGTGGACTGCTTCTACGAAGGCCCGAACTTCCTGGTTATCCACCCGGACGAGTGCATTGACTGCGCCCTGTGTGAGCCTGAATGCCCGGCCGTCGCTATTTTCTCCGAGGACGAAGTCCCGGCAGAAATGCAGGAATTTATTCAGTTGAACGTCGAGCTGGCGGAAATCTGGCCGAATATCACTGAACGCAAAGACCCGATGCCGGATGCAGCGGAGTGGGATGGCAAAAAAGGTAAGATTGCAGACCTCGAACGCTGATAGCGTTGCCCCCCCTAAAAGGCCCCTTGCGGGCCTTTTTGCGTTTCTGGAGGGCGGGTTTCACTTTTCTACAGGCAAAAAAAGGGGCGGTATGACCCGCCCACATTTTTTCCCTAGTCCCTGTATTCCTTTTCATCATCCTGATGAATCGCATCCTGCGACATTCCTTCGAACCATCGTTCCTTGATGGTTGTGCCAATCCGTGGACACAGGGCTGATCTTAGAGAGTTCCAAAGTAAGTTCAACGGGATGCACGCCGCCGGCCGGCAACCTTTCGCGTCAAACAAAGAACAATTAATTGTTATATTTCAATTAGATAGAAAAGTCTCTCAGGATTTTGGGACGTACATGGCGGATGAAAAAACCAAACACTTACGGAAAAGTAAGCAAATGCTTACACCACCCACTGCGTAAAAGCGCCGTCGCGACTGCTTGACCACTTTCCACGCATGAAAAAGCCCCGACACAGTCGAGGCTTTTTCCCTTCATTAACCTCAGTCGTCGCTGACGGTAATGGTCGGCATCGCGGGCGTCGCCGCCTCTTGCAGGACGATCCGCGCGCCCACATGACGCGCCAACTCCTGATAGATCATGGCGATCTGGCTATCCGGCTCAGCCATGACAGTGGGCTTACCGCCGTCAGCCTGCTCGCGGATCGACATCGAAAGCGGCAGTGAAGCCAGCAGCTCCACGCCGTATTGGGTCGCCAGCTTCTCGCCGCCGCCTTCGCCGAACAGATGCTCGGCGTGGCCGCAGTTGGAGCAGATGTGTACCGCCATATTCTCCACGACGCCCAGCACCGGGATATTGACCTTGCGGAACATCTCCACGCCTTTCTTCGCGTCGAGCAGCGCCAGGTCCTGGGGCGTGGTGACAATCACCGAGCCGGCCACCGGCACCTTTTGCGCCAGGGTCAGCTGGATATCACCGGTGCCTGGCGGCATGTCGATCACCAAGTAGTCCAGGTCGCCCCAGGCAGTCTGGGTGACCAGTTGCAGCAAGGCGCCGGAAACCATCGGCCCGCGCCAGACCATTGGCGTGTTGTCATCGGTAAGAAAGGCCATGGACATCACTTCCACGCCCAGTGACTCGATGGGCACGAACCACTTCTGGTCCTTGACCTTCGGCCGCGTGCCTTCGGCGATGCCGAACATCACGCCTTGGCTCGGGCCATAGATATCAGCGTCGAGAATGCCCACGCGCGCGCCCTCACGGGCCAGGGCCAAGGCCAGGTTGGCCGCCGTGGTGGACTTACCCACACCGCCCTTGCCAGACGCCACCGCGACCACGTTCTTGACGTTGGCCAGGCCCGGGATCTGCGCCTGGGCCTTATGCGCAGCGATCACGCATTGGATGTCGACCTTGGCGGAACGCACGCCCTCGAGGCCCTCAATGGCCATTTGCAGCATCTGCGCCCAACCGCTCTTGAACAGACCTGCGGCATAGCCCAGCTCCATGTGGACCGACACCTGGTCGCCCTGGATTTCGATGGCACGTACACAGCCGGCGCTGACCGGGTCTTGGTTCAAATAGGGGTCGGTGTACTGGCGAAGGACGGCTTCCACCGCTGCGCGATTGACGGCGCTCATGGGCTACTCCCGAAAAAAGACTGACTGAAACAGGCGGCTATCCTAACCGTTCCAGCGGCTTAACGGCATGCTTTCGCAGGTTGGGAAGATTCGGAAACAGCGCCACGGGGTGAAATAAATTTCCCGGCGCTTTATAGTGGCCGACCTCCGTTTCATCAAGTAGCCGAGCCCCATGTCCGAGCCACGCAAGATCCTCGTCACCAGCGCCCTGCCCTATGCCAATGGTTCCATCCACCTTGGCCATATGCTTGAGTACATCCAGACCGATATGTGGGTGCGCTTCCAGAAGCATCGCGGCAATCAATGCATTTATGTCTGCGCGGACGACGCCCACGGATCGGCCATCATGCTGCGCGCCGAAAAGGAAGGCATCACCCCGGAACAACTGATCGCCAATGTGCAGGCTGAACACAGCGCCGACTTTGCCGAGTTCCTGGTCGACTTCGACAACTTCCACTCGACCCACTCCGACGAAAACCGCGAGCTGTCGAGCCAGATCTACCTGCGGTTGAAGGAAGCCGGGCACATTGCCACGCGCTCGATCACCCAGTATTTCGACCCGGAAAAGAAAATGTTCCTGGCCGACCGGTTCATCAAGGGCACCTGCCCGAAATGCGGCACCGAGGACCAGTACGGCGACAACTGCGAGAAATGCGGTGCCACCTACGCACCCACCGACCTGAAGAACCCTAAGTCGGCAATCTCCGGCGCCACCCCGGTGCTCAAGGACTCCCAGCACTTCTTCTTCAAGCTCCCGGATTTCCAGCAAATGCTGCAAACCTGGACGCGCAGCGGCACCCTGCAGGACGCCGTGGCCAACAAAATCGCCGAATGGCTGGATGCCGGCCTGCAACAGTGGGACATTTCCCGCGATGCACCGTACTTCGGCTTCGAGATCCCGGGCGAGCCGGGCAAATATTTCTACGTGTGGCTGGACGCGCCGATCGGCTACATGGCCAGCTTCAAGAACCTGTGCGACCGCACGCCGGAACTGGATTTCGACGCCTTCTGGGCCAAGGATTCCACCGCCGAGCTGTACCACTTCATCGGCAAGGACATCGTCAATTTCCACGCCCTGTTCTGGCCGGCGATGCTTGAAGGGTCGGGCTACCGCAAGCCCACCGGCATTGCCGTGCACGGCTACTTGACGGTCAACGGCCAGAAGATGTCCAAGTCCCGTGGCACCTTTATCAAGGCGCGCACCTACCTGGACCACCTGTCGCCGGAATACCTGCGCTACTACTACGCGTCCAAGCTGGGCCGTGGCGTCGACGACCTCGACCTGAACCTGGAAGACTTCGTACAGAAGGTCAACTCGGACCTGGTCGGCAAAGTCGTCAACATCGCCAGCCGTTGCGCCGGTTTTATCCACAAGGGCAACGCCGGTGTATTGGTGGCTGAGAATGCCGCGCCGGAACTGACCGACGCGTTCCTGGCCGCTGCGCCAAGCATCGCCGACGCCTATGAAGCCCGCGATTTTGCCCGCGCCATGCGCGAGATCATGGGCCTGGCCGACCGCGCCAACGCCTGGATCGCCGACAAGGCGCCGTGGTCGCTGAACAAGCAGGAAGGCAAACAGGCGGAAGTCCAGGCGATCTGCGCCACGGGCGTCAATCTGTTCCGCCAGTTGGTGATCTTCCTCAAGCCGGTGCTGCCGTTGCTGGCCGCCGATGCCGAGGCGTTCCTCAACGTCGCGCCGCTGACCTGGAACGATCACGCCACTCTGCTCAGCAACCATCAGTTGAACGAGTTCAAGCCGCTGATGACCCGTATCGACCCGGTGAAAGTCCAGGCCATGACCGACGCTTCGAAAGAAGACCTGGTTGCCAGCCAGACCGACACCGGCGAATCGGCACCGGCCGGTAACGGCGAGCTGGCCAAGGACCCGATTTCTGCGGAAATAGAGTTCGACGCCTTTGCCGCCGTGGACCTGCGTGTCGCGCTGATCGTCAAGGCCGAAGCCGTGGAAGGTGCCGACAAGTTGCTGCGCCTGACCCTGGACCTCGGCGGCGAGCAACGCAACGTGTTCTCCGGGATCAAGAGCGCTTATCCGGACCCGTCCAAGCTCGATGGTCGCTTGACCATGATGATCGCCAACCTCAAGCCACGGAAAATGAAGTTCGGTATCTCCGAAGGCATGGTGATGGCGGCCGGCCCTGGTGGCGAAGAGATCTACCTGCTGAGCCCTGACAGCGGTGCCAAGCCGGGTCAACGCATCAAGTAAGCCTATGGGCCTGTGGCGAGTAAATTAGGCCTATTGTAGGAGCCCGGCTTGCCGGCAATGGCGATCTCAAGGACGCTATCGCCGGCAAGTCGCGCTCCTACAAATCCATTACACGCCTGTTCGCTTAATCGGCATACCCGTGATCACAGCATGAACCTGATTCAACGTATCGACGCGCTGCTGCCGCAGACCCAATGCGGCAAATGCGGGCACCCGGGCTGCAAGCCTTACGCCGAGGGCATCGCACGAGGCGAGGCAATCAACAAGTGTCCGCCCGGCGGGCAGGAAACCATCGCCGGCCTTGCACTGTTGCTGCGCGTGCCGGTGCTGGACCTCGACACCCATCGCGGGGAAGCGCCAGCCCAGGTAGCGTATATCCGCGAGGCCGAGTGCATCGGCTGCACCAAGTGCATCCAGGCCTGCCCGGTGGACGCTATTGTCGGCGCCGCCAAGCTGATGCACACCGTCATCATTGATGAGTGCACCGGTTGTGACCTGTGCGTTGCGCCCTGCCCTGTCGATTGCATTGAGATGCACCCAGCGACCCGCGTGCTACCGATTGTGGGTGGCTTGGCGACCAATGATCGTGAGCATCATGAACGCGGCTTGAAACGTGACCGGGCGCGGCGGCGCTTTGAACAACGCAACGCGCGCCTGCAACGGGAAGAAGCCCACAAACTCGCCGAACGCCTGGCACGGGCCAAGCGCTCGGCGCCAACACAGCCCGTGCCGGCCGATGCGGCTCAGGCAGCCCAAGAGGCAGCGGTCAAGCAGGCTAAAATCACGCTCGCCATGAGCCGTGCCCAACTGCATAAATCCTTGAAGGCGTTCGGCCACCCGCCGACCTTTGAGCAGCAGTCGCAGTTGATCGTTCTGCAGCAGCAGTTCGAAGCAGCAGAGCAGGCACTTGCAGCATTGGAAGTCATCACCCCGACGACCCTGCCGCCGCCGAAAGACCCCGCACTCAAACGCGCAAAAATCCAATTGGCCATGCGGCGCGCCGAATTGAAAAAAGCCCAGGACCAGAACGCTGACGAACAGCAACTGGCACTCCTGAGCGCTGCGCTGTCCAGCGCGGAGCAAGCCTTGCACGATGCAGAGGCTGACAGTCAGCAGCCTCGGCCCGATTTGCAGCGCGTGGAAAAACGCCCCATCGACGCTCAACTGCGCCAGCTGAAAACCGCCCTGGCGTACGCCCGGGCGGAGGTGAGCAAATTACAACGCCAAGCGGGCGTAAATGCAGATCAACTGAAAGCCGCACAACACAGGCTTGAGGAAACGCAGCGCCAGGTGGACGCCTACGTCGACGCGTGACCCGCTACGAGCGCTGCCGGGCGCCGTAACGATCGTTTATCCTGTCCGAGATAATTGCTCACAGAACCCCAAGCCTGGACCCACTCTTCACATTGATGCCGAACGCCTGTAAGGAAACCACCGCCCCATGAACGCCGCAAAACGCTTGGAAATTTTCCGCAGGCTTCACGAAGACAATCCGGAACCCAAGACCGAACTGGCTTACACCTCGCCCTTCGAATTGCTGATTGCGGTGATCCTGTCGGCACAATCCACCGACGTGGGCGTCAACAAGGCCACAGCCAAGCTCTATCCCGTGGCGAACACGCCGGAGGCAATCTATGCCCTGGGTGTGGACGGGTTGTCGGAATACATCAAAACCATCGGCCTGTACAACAGCAAGGCCAAGAACGTCATCGAAACCTGTCGCCTGCTGGTGGAACTGCACGGCAGTGAAGTGCCACAAACCCGCGAAGCCCTGGAAGCCCTGCCAGGCGTTGGCCGTAAAACTGCCAACGTGGTGCTCAACACCGCTTTCCGTCAACTGACGATGGCGGTGGACACCCACATTTTCCGGGTCAGTAACCGAACCGGCATTGCCCGTGGGAAAAACGTGGTGGAGGTGGAAAAGCAGTTGATGAAATTCGTGCCCAAGCCGTATTTGCTCGATTCCCACCACTGGCTGATCCTTCATGGACGCTATGTTTGCCAGGCCCGCAAGCCGCGTTGCGGCAGCTGTCGGATAGAAGACCTGTGCGAATACAAGGACAAGACATCCGACGATTGAGGGACCATTGGTTTTATTGATCGGTCGATTGAAAAAATCTTTTTTACCCGGTCATGGATTATCGTTATAAGGAGCGCCAACGGCAGTCTTAGCCCGGAGTGAACCTTATGAGCACTGGCAAAGAACAACTGGAAGTGGAAGACGACCTCGTTGAATCGGATGACGATGGGGCGGAGACGCCTGTGGCAGAGGTCGCCAAGACCAATTTGAGCAAACGCCGTACCATCGACAATCTTCTGGAAGAACGACGCTTGCAAAAACAACTGGCCGATTACGACTTCGATCTCTGATTGAGAGGTCGACGGCCGGAAGCCTCCCTGACGGAGGCTTTTTTCTGCCGGTTGCCCGGGCAACACGCGGTGGCGTCCCCTCCTCTATACCAAGCCGTTACGCTGTGCCAGTTCGATCAGGTCGACGAGAGAGCGGGCGTTGAGCTTGAGCAGCAAACGCGTCTTGTAGGTGCTGACGGTCTTGTTGCTGAGGAACATGCCGTCGGCAATCTCCTTGTTGGTCCTGCCCCGGGCCAACTGCTGCAATACCATCATTTCTCGGCCGGACAGACGCTCGACCATATCGGCCTCACTGGCATTGCCCATGGTGGAGCGTACCGAGTTGAGCGCCTGGTTCGGGAAGTAGCTGTAGCCCGACAAGACGGCCTTGATCGCACTCAGTAACTCGGTCAGGTCCTGTTGCTTGCACACATAGCCGGCAGCCCCCGCCTGCATGCAGCGCATGGAAAAATGACCAGGGGCCTGGGACGTCAGCACCAGCACCTTGAACGGTGCAGCCTGCTTGGTCGAAGACAGGCGGCAAATAACTTCCAGGCCATCAAGTTTGGGTATCCCAATATCCAGTATGACAATGTCCGGCATATGCTCCCGTGCAAGTTGCAACGCATCGACACCGTTATCGGTCTCGGCAACGACCTCATAACCATGACGTTCCATTAGCATACGCACAGCAAGACGAATGACGGGATGATCATCCACGATCAGCACTTTATTCATGAGAAAGTCCAATTTCGCTGTTCGAATTATTTAGAGCAAGCACAATAGCCTAGTCGTTTCCTAGTTGGCATAGCATTCCCCCCCAAGCAACAGCAAGCAGAGACCCACCCCACAGCGATAAAGGAATTACCCTACAAAAAAACGCCATCTCGGACTTATCAAGCTTTATGGATCCTTTCAGACCTTTCTGGGGACTTACATATTTTGAGTGAAATATCCATGGGATATCAGGGGTCGGGTAAACGTACCGCACGTAACTCTCAGGAAATGCCCCTTGCCTCTCGCCGTTGGCCGAGTGAACGAGCAGGAAAGATCCGGCTGTTTTAGTTCCATTTAACATATTCACTTACATCCTTAATTCTTACAGACTATTCAGCGCTTTATATATTCGCTGTATCTGCATGAGTGAATTTTCTGTAAGACCAGTTCCTACACAGGTGTAAAAAATTCATTCCCCCTACACACTTCCAACAACAGCCAATTCAAGTCCCCTGTTTGGGAAAGGTGGGGATGAAAAATATCAACATATGTTTAATCACTATAAACATCGCGACATTCTATAAAATACACCGGCAAAAAAAATGGCCCCTTGAACAAGGGGCCATTCTTCACGACAGGCTGAAACTTAGAACAACGAGCGACCTTTGTTGGCCGCAATGCGCATGCGCAATGCATTCAACTTGATAAAGCCTGCCGCGTCCGCCTGATTGTAGGCGCCGCCGTCTTCTTCGAAGGTGGCGATGTTGGCGTCGAACAGGGAATCATCAGATTTGCGACCGGTGACGATCACATTGCCCTTGTACAGCTTCAGGCGCACAACGCCGTTCACGTGGGCCTGGGACGCGTCGATCATCTGTTGCAGCATCAGGCGCTCAGGGCTCCACCAGTAGCCGGTGTAGATCAGGCTGGCGTACTTCGGCATCAGCTCGTCTTTGAGGTGAGCGACTTCGCGGTCCAGGGTGATGGACTCGATGGCGCGGTGAGCGCGCAGCATGATGGTGCCGCCTGGGGTTTCGTAGCAGCCACGGGACTTCATGCCCACGTAACGGTTCTCGACGATGTCGAGGCGGCCGATACCGTGTTCGCCACCGATACGGTTCAGCGTCGCCAAAACGGTGGCCGGGGTCATTTCAACGCCGTCCAACGCGACAATGTCGCCGTTGCGGTAGGTCAGTTCCAGGTATTGCGGCTTGTCGGGAGCGTTCTCCGGGGAGACGGTCCACTTCCACATGTCTTCTTCGTGCTCGGTCCAGGTGTCTTCCAGCACGCCGCCTTCATAGGAGATGTGCAGCAGGTTGGCGTCCATCGAGTACGGGGACTTCTTCTTGCCATGACGCTCGATCGGGATCGCGTGCTTTTCAGCGTAATCCATCAGCTTTTCACGGGACAGCAGGTCCCATTCACGCCAAGGCGCGATCACTTTCACGCCTGGCTTGAGCGCGTAGGCGCCCAGCTCGAAACGTACCTGGTCGTTGCCCTTGCCGGTGGCGCCATGGGAAATGGCGTCGGCGCCGGTTTCGTTGGCGATTTCGATCAGGCGCTTGGCGATCAGCGGACGTGCGATGGAGGTACCCAGCAGGTACTCGCCTTCGTAGACGGTGTTGGCGCGAAACATCGGGAAGACGAAATCGCGGACGAACTCTTCGCGCAGGTCGTCAATGTAGATCTCTTTCACGCCCATGGCTTGCGCCTTGGCACGTGCAGGTTCGACCTCTTCGCCCTGACCCAGGTCAGCGGTGAAGGTCACCACTTCACAGTTATAAGTATCCTGCAGCCACTTGAGGATCACCGAAGTGTCCAGGCCGCCGGAATACGCGAGAACGACCTTGTTTACGTCGGCCATGCCATCACTCCACGGGGTTGTACGGAAAGGCGTCGATTCTACCGACCAAAACCGTGGATTTACAGGGGCGCGACAGCAAATGAAGATAAAGCGACAGATTATGTCGAGAGGGCGACCGATGGTCGCACCTTAGGCTGCACGTTATGACGTGTGTGCAGGGTTGCTCGGGCCGCTGGCCTGGGGCGCCGGTTTCTCGGGGGCTGCGACGCGTTCGAGCTGAATATTCACCCGACGATTGCGCGCGCGATTGGCCGCATTGGTATTAGGCGCCAGCGGGTAGCTTTCGCCGTGGAAACGCAAGGTGATCTGCGATTCCGGAATACCGTTGGCCTTCAAGTAATCCATCACCGCCAAGCCACGGCGACGCGAGACGTCACGGTTGGTCAGGCGGTTGCCGCCGTTGTCCGAATGGCCGTTCAACTCGATATGGTTGACGGTGGGGTCGGCCTTCATGAACGCGAGAATCACGTCGAGTTTCTTCTTGGCCGCCGCGTCCAGTTCGATACCGCCACCCGGGAACCCGACTTCGGTCTGCTTGACCTGGTCGTAATTCATCGGCAACAGCTTGGTGGTGCACAGCTGGTAGTCGTTGTAGGCCTTGTTGAATTTCACCGGCAATAAGCGGATTTCCGAATAGCCGCCCTCACGCCCGTAGTGTCGGACGGTCGGGCTGCGCCCTTCCAGCAACCCCGTAAACAGGCGCCCGGCCTGGGCTTGGGAGCTGTTGAACAAGACGTCGCCACTGCCGGCACGCACGGCGCCGAGGTTGATATCACCTCGGCCCGGCTGCCAAGGGGCGGCAGCCGCCAACAACGTGGCCGAGCCCACACCCAGCGAGCCGTTATAGGCTTTCAGGCGAAACGTCGCCTGCTCGCCGGCCCGACGCACGAACTCACCCGAGCCGAAGTCGGTGATCGGTTGGGTCAGGCGGCACTCGAACTGATCGCCTTCTACCTTCCACTCAATATTCTCCAGACGTGTCTGGAACGTGAGGGCCATCGCAGGCAGGCTGGCGAACACACTGAGCAGGGCTAGATAATGCTGGCGCACGGGAGGCTCCACTGGTTTCTACAACACTTCAAAGCGTCATACATCGATAAGGCATACAAAAGGCTATCGGTTGCATCCTGCAAAACTTGATAGCGAGTGCCTGCAAGAGTCTTTTCCGGTAGCATTCCCACCAGATTGACCCGCCTGGAATCCCCAATGTCCGACCGCCTGACCCTGCTGCGTCCCGACGACTGGCATATTCATCTTCGCGATGGTGCTGCGTTACCCCACACCGTGGCCGATGTAGCGCGCACCTTTGGCCGCGCCATCATCATGCCTAACCTGGTACCTCCGGTGCGTAACGCCGAGCAAGCCGACGCCTATCGCCAGCGTATCCTCGCTGCGCGGCCGGCCGGCAGCCGCTTCGAACCGTTGATGGTGCTCTACCTCACCGACCGCACCCAGCCCGAAGAAATTCGTGAGGCCAAGGCCAGCGGTTTCGTGCACGCCGCCAAGCTGTACCCGGCCGGCGCGACCACCAACTCCGATTCCGGCGTGACCAGTATCGACAAGATCCTGCCGGCCATCGAAGCCATGGCGGAAGTCGGCATGCCGCTGCTGATCCACGGTGAAGTCACCCGTGGCGACGTGGACGTGTTCGATCGCGAGAAGATCTTCATCGACGAGCATATGCGCCGTGTGGTCGAGCTGTTCCCGACCCTCAAGGTCGTGTTCGAGCACATCACCACCGCCGATGCCGTGCAGTTCGTTACCGAGGCCTCGGCCAACGTCGGCGCGACGATCACCGCGCATCACCTGCTGTACAACCGCAACCACATGCTGGTGGGCGGGATTCGGCCGCACTTCTATTGCTTGCCGATCCTCAAGCGCAACACCCACCAGGTGGCCTTGCTGGATGCGGCGACCAGCGGCAATCCGAAGTTTTTCCTCGGCACCGACTCGGCACCCCACGCCCAGCACGCAAAAGAAGCCGCGTGCGGCTGTGCCGGTTGCTATACCGCGTTTGCCGCCATCGAGCTGTATGCCGAAGCATTCGAACAGCGCAACTCGCTGGACAAGCTCGAAGGCTTCGCCAGCCTCAATGGCCCGCGCTTCTACGGCCTGCCGGCGAATACCGACCGCATCACCCTGGTCCGTGAAGACTGGACCGCCCCTGCCAGCCTGCCGTTTGGCGAGCTGACTGTTATCCCGCTGCGCGCCGGTGAAACACTGCGCTGGCGCCTGCTGGAGGAAAGCAAGTGAGTGAAGACCATTACGATGACGAACACGAGCACAGTGGTGGCGGTTCCCGTCACCCGATGGCCGAGCGGTTCCGCGGCTATCTGCCGGTTGTCATCGACGTAGAAACCGGTGGTTTCAACTGCGCCACCGACGCGCTGCTGGAAATCGCGGCGACCACCATCGGCATGGACGAACAGGGTTTTGTGTTCCCGGAACACACCCACTTCTTTAGGGTGGAGCCATTCGAAGGCGCCAACATCGAAGCCGCTGCCCTGGAGTTCACCGGGATCAAGCTCGATCACCCGCTGCGCATGGCGGTGAGTGAAGAAGCGGCACTGACCGATATCTTCCGTGGCGTGCGCAAGGCGTTGAAGGCCAATGGCTGCAAACGCGCGATCCTGGTCGGCCATAACAGCAGCTTCGACCTGGGCTTCCTGAATGCCGCCGTGGCGCGGCTGGACATGAAGCGTAACCCGTTTCACCCGTTCTCCAGCTTCGACACCGCGACCCTCGCTGGCCTGGCTTATGGCCAGACCGTACTGGCGAAGGCCTGCCAAGCGGCTGGAATCGACTTTGACGGTCGCGAGGCGCACTCGGCCCGCTACGACACCGAGAAGACTGCCGAGCTGTTCTGCGGCATCGTCAACCGTTGGAAGCAGATGGGCGGCTGGGAAGACTTCAACGACTAACAGCGCTTTTGTGGTGAGCGGACTTACTGTGGTGAAGGGGCTTGTTGTGGTGAGCGGGCTTGCCCCGCGCTGGGCTGCGCAGCAGCCCCAATCCAGGGAGCGCATTTATTCAGCTAGACCTCGCAGGCAGGTTTTAGGGCTGCTTCGCAGCCCAGCGCGGGGCAAGCCCGCTCACCACACCAAGCCCGCTCACCACAAAAAGCACGCTTGCCCCAGGGGCTTTTCCTCCACATAAAAAAACCGGCCCTTTCACAGGCCGGTTTTTTTGTACCTCGACTCCGGCTTACAGCTTGCCAGCGTTCTCGGTCAGGTAAGCCGCAACACCTTCCGGCGAAGCGTTCATGCCTTTGTCGCCTTTTTTCCAGTTGGCAGGGCAGACTTCGCCGTGCTCTTCGTGGAATTGCAGGGCGTCGACCAGACGGATCAGCTCTTCCATGTTACGACCCAGTGGCAGGTCGTTGATGATCTGGGAGCGAACCACGCCTTTGTCGTCGATCAGGAACGCGCCACGGAAAGCCACGCCGCCTTCGGATTCAACGTCGTAAGCCTTGGCGATGTCGTGCTTCATGTCGGCAGCCATGGTGTATTTGACTTTGCCGATGCCGCCATCATTGATGGCGGTGTTGCGCCAAGCGTTGTGAGTGAAATGGGAGTCGATGGAAACGGCGACCACTTCAACGTTGCGCGCCTTGAAATCGTCCATGCGGTGGTCCAGGGCGATCAGCTCGGACGGGCAGACGAAGGTGAAGTCCAGCGGGTAGAAGAACACCAGGCCGTATTTGCCTTTGATGGCTTCAGACAGTTTGAAACTGTCAACGATTTCGCCATTGCCGAGGACGGCGGGTACGTCGAAATCCGGGGCTTGTTTGCCGACGAGTACGCTCATTGGATATCTCCTGATGTGAGGGTGACGATTGAAGTAAAAGGACCGGCCCGAGTCTGCCGTGTTTAAGCGACAGCCCTGTGACGCAGTCACGCTTCGTGAAGACCGACCATCATACACTGAAAAAACCGTTCGTCAGTGAGGGCGCGGTGCCAGCCAATACCCTACGAATCTACTTTGACAATCATTCTCGTTAACATTAAGATCCATCCCACTTAAGCCTTAAACCCGCGATGGTTCTCCCTTATGTATGTGTGCCTCTGTACTGGCGTCACCGACGGACAAATCCGCGAAGCAATCTATGAAGGTTGCTGCAGCTACAAGGAAGTGCGTGAAACCACCGGCGTTGCCAGCCAATGTGGCAAATGTGCTTGCCTCGCCAAGCAAGTGGTACGGGAAACCCTGACGCAGCTGCAGACAGCCCAGGCCGCGCTCCCCTATTCAGCAGAATTTACACACGCCTGATTGGGCGTGTTTTAAAGAACCGGACTTAACGTCCGGTTTTTTTATGCCCGCAATTCAATTAGTTAGCGCCAAGACGCGGAACACAAACATTCTTATTCCGATTAATTTTCATTTATTATTCAATAACTTAGGTTTGACACTAAGGAATTCGCCGCTCAAACTCCGCCTTATATACAGCTATTACAGGGCAGGACCCCAGTCATGAAAGGCGACATCTCAGTCATCCAGCAACTCAACAAAATCCTTGCCAATGAACTGGTCGCGATCAATCAGTACTTCCTGCATGCGCGCATGTATGACGATTGGGGCCTGGAAAAGCTCGGCAAGCGTGAATACAAAGAATCCATCAAGGCCATGAAAGACGCCGACGCGCTGATCAAGCGCATCCTGTTCCTGGAAGGCCTGCCGAACGTGCAGGACCTGGGCAAGCTGAACATCGGCGAGCACACCCAGGAAATGATCAGCAGCGACCTGGGTTTTGAGCGCAAGAGCCACAGCGACCTCAAGGCCGCCATTGCTCACTGCGAAACCAAAGGCGACTTCGGCAGCCGTGAGCTGCTGGAAGACATCCTGGAAGACCAGGAAGAACACATCGACTGGCTGGAAACCCAACTGGGCCTGATTGACAAAGTCAGCCTGGAAAACTACCTGCAATCGCAGATGGGCGAATAAGCCCCAGCACGCAGGTACAAAAAAGCCCCGCTCTCTTAGAGACGCGGGGCTTTTTATTGCACGGTTTTTTACAGAAGCATCAAGCGTTAGTCTTGGCTGCGGCGTTTGCCGCTGCTTCTTTGACCAGCGTTTGCAGCGAACCATCAGCGGCCATCTCAACGATGATGTCGCTACCGCCGACCAGCTCACCGGCTACCCACAGCTGTGGGAACGTAGGCCAGTTGGCGTACTTCGGCAGGTTGGCGCGGATTTCAGGGTTTTGCAGGATATCCACGTAAGCGAATTTCTCGCCACACGCCATGATGGCCTGGGACGCCTTCGCGGAGAAACCGCACTGAGGAGCGTTGGGCGCGCCCTTCATGTAAAGCAGAATGGTGTTGTTGGCAATCTGCTCTTTGATCGTTTCGATGATATCCATGGAACACCTCGGCTGGAACTTTGCGACTCACAGGTCGGCACGGTGGCGCATTGTAACGCAAAATTCCCGCGCGGTGCTCAGGCGGCTGCTACCTGCACGGGAACGCCGTTCAACGCAGCATTGCCCGATAACTCATCCAGCTGCCGCTCGTCGGTCAAGTCATTGGCACTCGCGCCTGGTTGTTCGCTGGCGATCGTCATCTGGACACCTGGGCGTCCATGCCCCCAACCGTGGGGCAGGCTGACCACGCCGGGCATCATGTCCAGGCTGGCCAGCACTTCCACTTCGATCATGCCGATGCGCGAGCTGACGCGCACACGCTGGCCATCGCTCAGTTGCCGACGGGCCAGGTCATCCGGATGCATCAACAATTGATGGCGCGGCTTGCCCTTCACGAGCCGGTGATAGTTATGCATCCAGGAATTATTGCTGCGCACATGGCGGCGGCCAATCAGCAGCAGTTCGTCGGCCACAGGCACCGGCTGCGCCGCAAACCGCGCCAGGTCGGCGAGGATCACCGCCGGCGCCGCTTGCACCTTGCCATCGGCGGTCTTCAAACGAGCGGCAAGGTTGGGCTGGAGCGGCCCGAGGTCCACGCCGTGGGGATGATCTGCCAGCATTGCCACGGACAGCTTATGGCTGGACGCGTCACCGTACACCCCGGCACGCAAGCCAAAGTCGATCATCTGTGCAGGCGGCAGGGTGGGTTTGAGCGCAACCCCCGTCTGCGCCGCGAACGCCTTGGCCAGGCCGACAAAAATCTCCCAGTCATGCAGCGCGCCTTCCGGCTTGGGCAAAATCGCGCGATTGAATCGCGTGACATTACGCACCGCGAACATATTGAACGTGGTGTCGTAGTGATCGTTTTCGAGCGCCGACGTGGACGGCAGGATCAGGTCGGCATAGCGCGTGGTTTCGTTGATATAAAGGTCGATGCTGACCATGAACTCCAGACCATCCAGCGCCTGTTCCAACTGGCGGCCGTTAGGCGTCGACAACACCGGATTACCGGCCACCGTCACCAATGCCCGGATTTGCCCTTCACCTTCGGTGAGCATTTCCTCAGCCAAGGCCGACACCGGCAGCTCCCCGCCGTACTCCGGGCGCCCGGAAACCCGGCTCTGCCAACGATTGAAATGCCCGCCGCCGGTCGCTGCCACCAAATCCACCGCCGGCGTGGTGCACAGCGCGCCACCGACACGGTCCAGATTGCCAGTCACCAGGTTGATCAATTGCACCAGCCAATGGCACAGCGTGCCGAACGCCTGGGTCGACACCCCCATGCGCCCGTAACACACCGCCTTGTCGGCGGCGGCAAAGTCCCGCGCCAGTTGGCGGATCTGTTCGGCAGGCACCGCACACTGGCGACTCATGGCCTCAGCGGTAAACCCTGCGATGGCGCGGCGTACATCCTCCAGGCCTTCAATGGGGAGATGGCTGTCGCGGGTCAGGTTTTCGCTGAACAAGGTGTTGAGCACCCCAAACAACAACGCCGCATCACCGCCTGGCCGCACGAACAGATGCTGATCGGCAATGGCTGCCGTCTCGCTGCGCCGGGGGTCGACCACCACCACTTTGCCGCCGCGTGCCTGAATCGCCTTGAGGCGCTTTTCCACATCCGGCACGGTCATGATGCTGCCGTTGGACGCCAGCGGGTTGCCCCCCAGGATCAGCATGAAGTCGGTGTGGTCGATGTCGGGGATTGGAAGCAACAGGCCATGGCCGTACATGAGGTAGCTGGTGAGGTGATGGGGTAACTGGTCCACCGAGGTCGCCGAAAACCGATTGCGCGTCTTCAACTGCCCCAGAAAATAGTTGCTGTGGGTCATCAGCCCATAGTTATGCACGCTGGGATTGCCCTGATACACCGCCACCGCATTCTGCCCATGCCGCGCCTGAATCCCCGCCAGCCGTTCGGCGATGAGGGCAAAGGCCTCGTCCCAGGCAATCGGCTGCCATTCGTTGCCCACCCGCCGCATGGGCTGGTGCAGGCGGTCGGGATCATTCTGGATGTCTTGCAGCGCGACGGCCTTGGGACAGATATGCCCACGGCTGAAACTGTCCTGGGCGTCGCCCTTGATCGAAGTGATCGCCAGGCTGCCGTCCTCAGCTTGGGTGGTTTCCAGCGTCAGGCCACAGATGGCTTCACACAGATGGCAGGCACGGTGGTGGAGAGTCTTGGTCATGGCCAGTCTCTTATCAGGGCTTTGGCCTAACTATGGCCCGCGGACGGCCAAGGCACCACCAACGTCAGTGCCGTGAATCGACAAGCATCAGGCCAGGCCATGGCTAAGCATGAGCAAATGTTTCAGAAACCTCGCAGGCGCGCGCTGAAACCGACGCAGCCTGGCCTGCAGCCGCCTCCGCACATTGCAAAAGGTTGCGACGCCAGTGTACAAATGAACCGCTGCTGTCTGGAATTCGTCTTCAAAAGCGCCTCGGCGCCCTGCTTGAACGCCCTTAAAAACCGTAGCCCTATTGGTAAGACGCGACATTTAATTATAAGATCGCGCCTTCCCCTATTTCGTCGCCCCGTGCGGCTTTCGCCGCAGGTCTCGCCCGTTGTCACAATAAACAAGGCTTTGAGTATCTGCGGTCTGTTGCAAAAGGTAGTTAATGATGAGCGCAAGGCACTTTCTCTCCCTGATGGATTGCACGCCCGAAGAGCTGGTCAGCGTGATCCGTCGAGGCATTGAGCTTAAAGACCTGCGTAACCGCGGCGTACTGTTCGAGCCTTTGAAAAACCGCGTGCTCGGGATGATTTTCGAGAAGTCGTCGACCCGCACCCGCGTGTCCTTCGAAGCCGGCATGATCCAACTGGGTGGCCAAGCCATCTTCTTGTCATCGCGTGATACCCAACTGGGCCGTGGCGAGCCTATCGCCGATAGCGCCAGGGTCATGTCACGCATGCTGGATGCGGTGATGATCCGTACCTTTGCCCACAGCACCGTGACCGAATTTGCCGCTCATTCGCGCGTTCCCGTCATCAACGGCCTGTCCGACGACCTGCACCCGTGCCAGTTGCTGGCCGACATGCAAACCTTCCTTGAGCACCGTGGCTCGATCCAGGGCAAGACCGTCGCCTGGATCGGTGATGGCAACAACATGTGCAACAGCTATATAGAAGCGGCGATCCAGTTCGACTTCCACCTGCGCGTCGCCTGCCCCGAAGGTTTTGAGCCCAGCGCCGAATTCCTCGCCAAGGCAGACGGTCGCGTACAACTGCTGCGCGATCCTAAGGACGCCGTTGTCGGCGCGCACCTGGTCAGCACCGACGTCTGGACCTCCATGGGCCAGGAAGACGAAACCGCCAAGCGCCTGGCCTTGTTTGCCCCGTACCAGGTCACCCGCGAACTGCTCGACCTGGCCGCGCCGGACGTACTGTTCATGCACTGCCTGCCCGCCCACCGTGGCGAGGAAATCAGCCTCGACCTGCTCGACGACCCACGTTCGGTCGCCTGGGACCAGGCTGAAAACCGCCTGCATGCGCAAAAGGCGTTGCTCGAATTTCTCGTCCCGCCGTCTTACCACCACGCATGAGCCATGAATTACTGCTGAACCTGCGCAATCTGGCATGCGGCTATCAAGATCAACGGGTGGTGCAGAACCTCAACCTGCACCTCAATGCGGGTGATATCGGTTGCCTGCTGGGCTCCTCGGGCTGCGGCAAAACCACCACCCTGCGCGCGATTGCCGGCTTTGAACCGGTGCACGAGGGCGAAATCAGCCTGGCCGGTGAAGTCATCTCGAGTGCCGGGTTCACCCTGGCACCGGAGAAACGTCGTATTGGCATGGTGTTTCAGGACTACGCGCTGTTTCCTCACCTCAGCGTCGCTGACAACATTGCCTTCGGCATTCGCAAACACCCGCGAAAAGACCGCGTGGTCGCTGAATTGCTCGAACTGGTAAACCTGAAGAACCTGGGCAAGCGTTTCCCCCATGAGCTTTCTGGTGGTCAGCAACAACGTGTAGCCCTCGCCCGCGCCCTGGCGCCGGAGCCCGCATTGCTGCTACTGGATGAACCCTTCTCCAACCTGGATGGCGAGCTGCGGCGCAAGCTCAGCCACGAGGTGCGCGACATCCTCAAGGCGCGCGGCACCAGTGCGATCCTGGTCACCCATGACCAGGAAGAAGCTTTTGCCGTCAGCGACCAGGTGGGTGTGTTCAAGGAAGGCCGGCTTGAGCAGTGGGACACGCCCTACAACCTGTATCACGAACCGCAGACACCCTACGTCGCGAGTTTTATCGGCCAGGGTTACTTCATTCGTGGCCAATTGAGCTCGCCGGAATCGGTCAGCACCGAACTGGGTGAGCTGCGCGGCAACCGTGCCTACACCTGGCCTACCGGCGGCGCGGTGGACGTGCTACTGCGCCCGGATGACATCGTCTACGCACCGGACAGCGCGTTGAAAGCACGGATCGTCGGCAAGACCTTCCTCGGTGCTTCGACGTTGTACCGCCTGCAACTGCCGACGGGCGCACAGTTGGAATCGATTTTCCCCAGCCATGCAGACCATCAGGTGGGCGCGGATGTGGGGATTCGGGTGGCGGCCGAACACTTGGTATTGTTCCAGGCGTCCGGCAGCACGGCGGCGCAGATTCCTCAGAGCGAGTCCGGCGTGCGGCGCCACAGCGCCGCTCACTGACGAAACCAGGTCAAACATGTGGGGGGGGCTTGCTGCCGATAGCGGTGTATCAGTCACAGATAAGCTGGCTGATAGACTGCCATCGGGAGCAAGCCCCCTCCCACATTGGACCTCGGTAGCCTTCGAAGGCGGGTCTCAGGCGCGACCAATCGGCGCGAACTTGGCCTGGGTATGCTCCGCCAGCACCACCGCCGGCAATTCAACCTCCAAGCCCCTCCTCCCCGCGCTCACAAAAATCGTTGCGAATGGCTGCGCCGTCACATCAATAAACGTGCGCAAACGCTTCTTCTGCCCCAGCGGGCTGATACCACCTAACAGATAGCCGGTGGAACGCTGCGCCGCTGCCGGGTCAGCCATTTCAACTTTCTTGACGCCTGCCGCGTGAGCCAGGGCTTTTAAATCCAGACTTCCGACGACCGGCACCACCGCCACCAACAATTCGCCCTTCTCGCTGCTGGCCAGCAAGGTCTTGAACACCTGCGCCGGGTCGAGGCCCAATTTTTCCGCGGCCTCCAGCCCATACGAAGCAGCCTTGGGATCATGTTCGTAACTGTGGATTCGATGTTCGGCGCGAACTTTTTTCAACAAATCCAATGCGGGGGTCATGACGTCTCCGGAGCGAGGCAAACAGATCGCCAATTCTAGGCCAAGCCCGCACAAAACGCTCTAGTCCGCCCACTCCTAAGGTGCACGTGTCATGTGACAAGTGTGATCATTCACCAGACCAATAGTTTGAAAGTGACCGACAGTTCACTTTCGACCTTTGACAGCCGTCATTCTTGTCTATATTTTTTCGTTTCCGAATACTGTAGGAATACACCTGCAGCATTCACGCAGTGAGCCGTGGCCGGGATGGGGATCCTTGCCAGGGTGAAAATCGCGCAACCGCCCGTTGAGGTCGTGCGCCAGACAAGAACAACAAATGAGGTTTTCCATGACAACTGCTCTTCAACAGCCTTCACTTTCGAGCCAATGCATGGCCGAATTCCTGGGGACTGCGCTTCTGATCTTCTTCGGTACAGGATGTGTCGCTGCGCTCAAGGTCGCGGGTGCCAGCTTTGGCTTGTGGGAGATCAGTATCATCTGGGGGGTCGGCGTCAGCATGGCGATCTACCTGAGCGCCGGTATTTCCGGAGCCCACCTCAACCCGGCTGTCAGCATCGCGTTGTGTATTTTCGCCGACTTCGAAAAACGCAAACTGCCCTTCTATATCCTCGCCCAGATCGCTGGCGCCTTCTGCTCGGCGGCCTTGGTGTACACGCTCTACAGCAATCTGTTTTTCGATTACGAACAAACTCACCACATGGTGCGCGGCTCCCAAGCCAGCTTGGAGTTGGCGTCGGTGTTCTCCACCTACCCCCATGCGCTGCTGAGCACTGCCCAGGCGTTCCTGGTGGAAATGGTCATCACCGCCATCCTGATGGGCGTAATCATGGCCCTTACCGATGACAACAACGGTCTGCCACGCGGCCCATTGGCCCCGCTGCTGATCGGCCTGTTGATTGCCGTGATCGGCAGCGCCATGGGCCCGCTGACGGGCTTTGCGATGAACCCGGCGCGGGATTTCGGGCCCAAGCTGATGACCTTTTTCGCGGGCTGGGGTGAAATGGCCTTTACTGGCGGTCGTGACATTCCTTACTTCCTGGTACCGATTTTTGCACCGATCGTCGGCGCATGCCTCGGCGCCGCAGCGTATCGCGGGCTGATTGCCCGTCACCTGCCGAGCGCCGCACCTGCTATAGCTGAAGAAACACCTGACACGGCTGTCAACGGCAAGACGCGTATTTCCTGATACCGCCGGCCGGGCCCGCACTGCCCCTTTGCGGACCCGGCTGATTCCTTACTTCCTTATTTTCCGTCTAAGGCAATCGACATGACCGACATTCAGAATAAGAACTACATCATTGCCCTCGATCAGGGCACCACCAGTTCCCGCGCGATCATCTTCGATCGCGACGCCAACGTGGTCTGCACCGCCCAGCGTGAATTCACTCAGCATTACCCGCAAGCGGGCTGGGTCGAGCATGACCCGATGGAAATCTTCGCGACCCAGAGCGCAGTGATGGTCGAAGCGCTGGCGCAGGCCGGCCTGCACCATGACCAGGTCGCCGCCATCGGCATCACCAACCAGCGTGAAACCACCGTAGTGTGGGACAAAGTCACCGGCCGCCCGATCTACAACGCGATCGTCTGGCAATGCCGCCGCAGCACTGAGATCTGCCAGCAGCTCAAACGCGACGGCCACGAGCAATACATCAATGACACCACCGGCCTGGTCACCGACCCGTACTTCTCCGGCACCAAGCTCAAGTGGATCCTCGACAACGTCGAAGGCAGCCGCGAGCGTGCGCGTAACGGTGAACTGCTGTTCGGCACCATCGACAGCTGGCTGATCTGGAAATTTACCGGCGGCAAGACCCACGTCACCGACTACACCAACGCCTCGCGCACCATGCTCTTCAACATCCACACGCTGGAGTGGGATGCGAAGATGCTGGAGATCCTCGACGTACCGCGCGAAATGCTGCCGGAAGTGAAGTCGTCCTCGGAAATCTACGGCCGTACCAAAAGCGGCATCGCCATCGGCGGCATCGCGGGTGACCAACAGGCTGCGCTGTTCGGCCAGATGTGCGTCGAAGCCGGCCAAGCCAAGAACACCTACGGCACCGGTTGCTTCCTGCTGATGAACACCGGCGACAAAGCGGTGAAATCCAACCACGGCATGCTCACCACCATCGCCTGCGGCCCGCGTGGCGAAGTGGCGTACGCCCTGGAAGGCGCGGTATTCAACGGCGGCTCCACCGTACAGTGGTTGCGTGACGAGCTGAAGATCATCGCCGATGCCACCGACACCGAATACTTCGCCGGCAAGGTCAAGGACAGCAACGGCGTGTATCTGGTCCCGGCCTTCACCGGCCTGGGCGCTCCGTACTGGGACCCCTACGCCCGTGGCGCGTTGTTCGGCCTGACCCGTGGCGTACGCGTGGATCACATCATTCGTGCCGCCCTGGAGTCGATTGCCTACCAGACCCGCGATGTACTGGACGCCATGCAGCAGGATTCGGGCGAACGCCTCAAGGCCCTGCGCGTGGACGGCGGCGCGGTGGCCAACAACTTCCTCATGCAGTTCCAGGCCGACATCCTCGGCACCCAGGTCGAGCGCCCGCAAATGCGCGAAACCACCGCATTGGGCGCGGCCTACCTGGCCGGCTTGGCGTGCGGCTTCTGGGGCAGCCTGGATGAGTTGCGCGGCAAGGCGGTGATCGAGCGCGAGTTCGAACCGCAGCTGGACGAGGGCGCCAAGGAGAAGCTCTACGCCGGCTGGCAAAAAGCGGTCAGCCGCACCCGTGACTGGGAGCCGCACGAAGGCGCTGAATAAGCCAACGTCAGGTTGTAACTGGCAGGGAGCGGATTCCTGCGTCATCATGGGCCACTTTTGTATGGCAGCCCAAAGGACGCCCCATGAATCTGCCTCCCCGCCAACAACAAATCCTCGAGCTGGTCCGCGAACGCGGCTACGTCAGTATCGAGGAAATGGCGCAGCTGTTCGTTGTCACCCCGCAAACCATCCGCCGCGATATCAACCAGCTGGCGGACGCCAATCTGCTGCGCCGCTACCACGGCGGCGCGGCCTATGACTCCAGTGTCGAAAACACCGCGTACGCCATGCGTGCCGACCAGATGCGCGACGAGAAACAGCGCATCGGCGAAGCCATCGCCGCGCAAATCCCTGATCACGCCTCGCTGTTCATCAATATCGGCACCACCACCGAATCCATCGCGCGTGCGTTGCTCAACCACAACCACCTGAAAATCATCACCAACAACCTCAACGTCGCCACCATGCTCAGCGCCAAGGACGACTTCGATGTGTTGTTGACCGGCGGCAATGTGCGCCGTGATGGCGGTGTGGTGGGCCAGGCGAGTGTCGACTTCATCAACCAGTTCAAGGTCGACTTTGCCTTGGTGGGCATCAGCGGGATCGATGAAGACGGTAGCCTGCTGGATTTCGACTACCAGGAAGTGCGGGTTTCCCAGGCGATTATCGCCAATGCCCGTCAGGTGATCCTGGCGGCGGACTCGAGCAAATTCGGGCGCAACGCCATGATTCGCTTGGGGCCGATCAGTTTGGTGGATTGTCTGGTGACCGATCAACAGCCGGTGCCAGCGCTGGTGCAATTGTTGAATGAGCATAAGGTCAGATTGGAAGTAGTGTGACCTGTAGTGAGCGGGCTTGCCCCGCGCTGGGTGGCGAAGCCGCCCCAATAAGGCCACCGCAGTGCATCTGAGCGACGGCGACGCCTGGGTTTAGGGCGGCTTCGCCACCCAGCGCGGGGCAAGCCCGCTCACTACAAAAGTAGCTCCACCCCCCATTGATGTTCACAAATTTTCCTTTTCCCGCCCTTCGATGAGTTTTTTCAATCGAACTTGGGTGGCTGTGCCCGCGTTTATCAGCTACCATTTTCGCAAATGAACATTAATGTTCGAATTCCAATACGAAAAAGATCGCGAGGCCAGCCGATGAACCCTTCTACCTTGCCTGCTCCACCGCTTGCCGAAGTCTACGACGTTGCCGTAATCGGTGGCGGGATCAACGGCGTCGGCATTGCAGCAGACGCAGCCGGTCGCGGTTTGTCGGTATTCCTTTGCGAAAAGGACGACCTGGCCAGCCACACCTCTTCCGCCAGCAGCAAGCTGATCCACGGCGGCCTGCGCTACCTCGAACATTACGAATTCCGCCTGGTGCGCGAAGCCCTGGCCGAACGCGAAGTGCTGTTGGCCAAAGCACCGCACATCGTCAAGCAGATGCGCTTTGTGTTGCCACACCGCCCGCACCTGCGCCCGGCGTGGATGATCCGCGCCGGCCTGTTCCTTTACGACCACCTGGGCAAGCGCGAGAAACTGGCCGGTTCGAAAAGCCTCAAGTTCGGCCCTGACAGCCCGCTCAAAAGCGAAATCACCAAAGGCTTCGAATATTCCGACTGCTGGGTCGATGACGCCCGCCTGGTGGTGCTGAATGCCATGGCCGCCCGCGAAAAAGGCGCGCACATCCATACCCAGACCCGCTGCGTGAGCGCACACCGCAGCAAGGGCCTGTGGGAAATGAACATGGAACGCGCCGACGGCAGCCTGTTCTCGATCCGCGCCCGCGCCCTGGTAAACGCCGCCGGCCCGTGGGTCGCCAAGTTCATCAAGGACGACCTGAAGCTGGACTCACCGTACGGCATCCGCCTGATCCAAGGCAGCCACCTGATCGTGCCGAAACTGTACGAAGGCGCCCACGCGCATATCCTGCAGAACGAAGACCAGCGCATCGTCTTCACCATTCCGTACCTGAATCACCTGACTATCATCGGTACCACCGACCGTGAATACACCGGCGACCCGGCAAAAGTGGCGATTACCGAAGGTGAAACCGACTACATGCTCAAGGTGGTCAACGCTCACTTCAAGAAACAACTGAGCCGCGACGACATCGTCCACACCTATTCCGGCGTGCGCCCGCTGTGCAACGACGAGTCGGACAACCCGTCGGCTATCACGCGCGACTACACCCTGGCGCTGTCCGGCGGCACGGGCGAGGCACCGATCCTGTCGGTGTTTGGCGGCAAGTTGACCACTTATCGCAAGCTGGCTGAGTCGGCGATGGCGCAATTGGCCCCGTACTTCACTCAGATGCGTCCAAGCTGGACCGCCAAGGCCAGCCTTCCCGGTGGCGAAGACATGACCACGCCCGAAGCCCTGGCCGAAGCCATTCGCGACAAATTTGACTGGGTACCGAGCGAGATTGCCCGTCGCTGGTCCACCACCTACGGCAGCCGCACCTGGCGCCTGCTGGAAGGCGTGCAATCGCTGACCGACCTGGGCGACCACTTGGGTGGCGGCCTGTACACCCGTGAGGTCGATTACCTCTGCGCCGAAGAATGGGTAACCCACCCTCAGGACGTACTGTGGCGCCGTACCAAGCTCGGCCTGTTCACCACCCCGCAAGAGCAGGACAACGTGCAGCGCTACCTGTCCAAAGTTGAGCAGAACCGCAGCAAGATTGAAGCTGCCTGACAGCTCACGCCCACAAAAGCCCCTGCGCCGTAAGGTCCAGGGGCTTTTTTTGGCATTCGGTTTTCCGAACACCGCACCCCGGCGTATTCGGTTTGCCGGACCCAAGGATTAAAAATTACCTGTCATACAAAGTTAATCCTCTTAAAAATCAACCAATTAACCTTTTAATCCTGGCCTGGCACGACTCATGCTCTACACTCTTGGACGATTGCCTGAGACGCCTCAGGAGCCGTCACGGGCATTCGCTGTACAAGAGAGCCGTTTAGCCGGCTTCATAAAAAAAACAAATGTCGAGGAAGTATTGATGCGCATCGTTCCCCATATTCTGGGCGCAGCTATCGCTGCCGCTCTGATCAGCACGCCAGTGTTTGCCGCTGAACTCACCGGCACGCTGAAGAAGATCAACGACTCCGGCACCATCACTCTCGCTCACCGCGACAGCTCCATTCCGTTTTCCTACATCGCGGATGGTTCGGGCAAACCCGTGGGCTACTCCCACGACATTCAGTTGGCCGTCGTCGAGCAACTGAAAAAAGACCTGAACAAGCCCGACCTGAAGGCCAAGTACAACCTGGTCACTTCGCAAACCCGTATTCCGCTGATCCAGAACGGCACTGCGGACCTCGAGTGCGGCTCCACCACCAACAACGCCGAACGCGCCCAGCAAGTTGATTTCACCGTCAACATCTTCGAAATCGGTACCCGTCTGCTGGTCAAGAAAGACAAGGACGGCAAGCCGAGCTACGCCGACTTCGCTGACCTGAAAGGCAAAAACGTCGTGACCACCGCCGGTACCACGTCCGAGCGCATCATCAAAGCGATGAACGCCGACAAGCAGATGGGCATGAACGTCATCTCCGCCAAAGACCACGGCGAATCCTTCCAGATGCTGGAAAGCGGCCGCGCCGTTGCCTTCATGATGGACGACGCCCTGCTGGCCGGTGAAGAAGCCAAGGCCAAGAAGCCGGACGACTGGGTCATCACCGGTACTCCGCAGTCCTTCGAAGCCTACGCGTGCATGGTGCGTAAAGACGACCCGGCCTTCAAGAAAGCGGTCGATGACGCCATCGTTGCCCTGTACAAATCCGGCGAAATCAACAAGATCTACAGCAAGTGGTTCGAGAGCCCGATCCCACCAAAAGGCCTGAACCTGAACTTCCCGATGAGCGACAAGGTTAAGGAGCTGATCGCTAACCCAAGCGACAAGCCGGCGCCTGACGTAAAAATCTGATACCTGACTAAGCTTATCTCCTGAGGGAGCCAACCCTCCCTCAGGCGTCTGTTACTACCTGCTGGCTTTATTTTTGGAACACTCGACCTGGCGGTTTTCGAGCCGATCGCGTGTGCCTGGCGTTCATCGTCGGGCGGGAATGGATTTTCCCCAAGCGGGTGCTTGTACATCGATCGATCTCGAGGGGAGACCCTAATGAATTACAACTGGGACTGGGGCGTGTTCTTCAAGTCCACCGGCGTGGGCAGCGAGACTTATCTCGACTGGTACATCGCCGGCTTGGGCTGGACCATCGCCATCGCCGTCGTGGCATGGATTATCGCCTTGCTGCTGGGCTCCATTCTGGGGGTCATGCGCACGGTGCCAAACCGCCTCGTATCGGGCATCGCGACCTGCTACGTGGAACTGTTTCGTAACGTGCCGCTGCTGGTTCAGCTGTTCATCTGGTACTTCCTGGTACCCGACATGCTGCCGCAGAACCTGCAGGACTGGTACAAACAAGACCTCAACCCGACCACCTCGGCCTACCTGAGCGTTGTCGTGTGCCTGGGCCTGTTCACCGCCGCCCGTGTGTGTGAACAAGTGCGTACCGGCATCCAGGCGCTGCCACGTGGCCAGGAATCCGCCGCGCGCGCCATGGGCTTCAAGCTGCCGCAGATCTACTGGAACGTGCTGCTGCCCCAGGCCTACCGCATCATCATTCCGCCGCTTACCTCGGAATTCCTCAACGTCTTCAAGAACTCCTCCGTGGCGTCCTTGATCGGCCTGATGGAACTGCTGGCGCAAACCAAACAGACCGCCGAGTTCTCGGCCAACCTGTTTGAAGCCTTCACCCTGGCTACGCTGATCTACTTCACCCTGAACATGAGCCTGATGCTGCTGATGCGCGTGGTCGAGAAGAAAGTCGCCGTGCCCGGCCTGATCTCCGTGGGGGGTAAATAATGGAATTCGATTTCAGCGGCATCATCCCCGCCATCCCGGGCCTGTGGAACGGCATGGTCATGACCTTGCAGTTGATGGTCATGGGTGTGGTCGGCGGTATCGTGCTGGGTACGATCCTGGCGCTGATGCGCCTGTCTTCCAGCAAACTGCTGTCGCGGGTGGCCGGCGCTTATGTGAACTACTTCCGCTCGATCCCGCTGCTGTTGGTGATCACCTGGTTCTACCTGGCGGTGCCGTTCGTACTGCGCTGGATCACTGGTGAAGACACCCCGATCGGTGCGTTCACCTCCTGCGTCGTGGCCTTCATGATGTTCGAAGCCGCGTACTTCTGCGAAATCGTGCGGGCCGGCGTGCAGTCGATCCCCAAGGGCCAGATGGCGGCGGCACAGGCGATGGGCATGACCTATGGCCAGACCATGCGCCTGATCATCCTGCCCCAGGCGTTCCGCAAGATGACCCCGTTGCTGCTGCAACAGAGCATCATCCTGTTCCAGGACACCTCGCTGGTCTACACCGTGGGCCTGGTGGACTTCCTCAACTCCGCCCGTTCCAACGGCGACATCATCGGCCGCTCCAATGAGTTCCTGATCTTCGCCGGTGTCGTCTACTTCATCATCAGCTTTTCCGCCTCGCTGCTGGTCAAGCGTCTGCAAAAAAGGTTTGCCGTATGATCTCTATCAAGAACATCAACAAGTGGTATGGCGACTTCCAGGTGCTGACCGATTGCAGCACCGAGGTTAAAAAAGGCGAAGTGATCGTGGTGTGCGGGCCGTCCGGCTCGGGTAAATCCACCCTGATCAAGTGCGTCAACGCGCTGGAACCGTTCCAAAAGGGCGACGTGGTCGTCGACGGCACCTCGATTGCCGACCCGAAGACCAACCTGCCGCAGTTGCGCTCGCGCGTGGGCATGGTGTTCCAGCACTTCGAACTGTTCCCGCACCTGACCATCACCGAGAACCTGACCATCGCGCAGATCAAGGTGCTTGGCCGCAGCAAGGAAGAAGCCACCAAGAAGGGCCTGCAACTGCTGGAGCGCGTCGGCCTGTCGGCACATGCCCACAAACACCCGGGCCAGCTCTCCGGTGGCCAGCAACAACGTGTGGCGATTGCTCGCGCCCTGGCCATGGACCCGATCGTCATGCTGTTCGACGAACCGACCTCGGCCCTCGACCCGGAAATGGTCAACGAAGTGCTCGACGTGATGGTGCAACTGGCCCACGAAGGCATGACCATGATGTGCGTGACCCACGAAATGGGCTTCGCCCGCAAAGTGGCCGACCGCGTGATCTTCATGGACGCCGGCAAGATCATCGAAGACTGCCCGAAGGAAGAATTCTTCGGCGACATCAGCGCCCGCTCCGAACGCGCGCAGCACTTCCTTGAGAAAATCCTGCAGCACTAAGTGCGGTGAATACAGGCAGTGCTGAGAGGCTTGTCTGTGGCGAGGGAGCTTGCTCCCGCTGGGACGCGAAGCGGCCCCAAAACAGGCGACTGATTTTTCCATTGAAGAATTGCGCTCGTCAGTTTTCAGGGCTGCTACGCAGCCCAGCGGGAGCAAGCTCCCTCGCCACAATCAGCCTTCCCAACCAAAGATCCCTGTATTCACATTGGTAGCTGACCCAAGGCATCTGTGATGAAATGCGACCCCAACCAATTTCGCGCCGCACCGCCATCACTTGCCGTGAAACCACGTCTGATCCGCCAACTGTTCCTGCCGCCGTTGATCGTCGCCCTGATGATCGGCCTGGGTTATATCGGCTTCTGGATCAGCGAGTACTACGGCATCCGCACCCTCAGCGACACCGGCGAACGCCAGCTGGAGCTGCATGCCCGTACCGTCGAAAGCGAACTGAGCAAATACACCTACTTGCCCAGCTTGCTGGAGCTGGAGTCCAGCGTCTCCACGCTGCTGGCCGACCCGAACCAGGAAACCCGCAAGACCGTCAACGATTACCTCGAAGGCCTGAACCGACGCAGTCGCAGTCGGGCCATCTACGTGATGGACACCACCGGCCGCGTGCTGGCCACCAGTAACTGGCGCGATGCCGACAGTTACCAAGGTGAAGACCTGTCCTTCCGTGCCTATTTCCAGAACGCCGTGCGTGGCCAGCCCGGCCGCTTCTATGGCATCGGCAGTACCAACGGGGAACCCGGTTATTACCTGGCCCACGGCCTGGAAGAGCACGGCAAGATCATCGGCGTCGCCGTGGTCAAGGTGCGCCTCGAAGCCCTGGAAGAACGCTGGCAACGCGCACGCCTCGAAGCGTTTGTGAGCGACGAGAACGGCATCATCATCCTCTCCAGCGACCCGGCCCGCCGCCTCAAGGCCGTACGCCCGCTGAGCGATGACACCAAGGAACGCCTGGCCCACAGCCTGCAATATTACTGGGCAACCTTGAACGAGCTGGAACCCCTGGCCCGCGAGCGCCTCAACGAAGTCAGCGAGAAACTGACCTTCCCGGCCAACAGCGAAGTGGTCAATGACGAGCATGAAGTCAGCTACCTGGCGCAAACCCGACCGCTCAACGACACGCCGTGGAATTTCACCCTGCTCACCCCGCTCAACGACCTGCGCCGCGCCGCGATCAACCAGGGCATCCTGGTAGCCGTCGCGTTTGGCCTGGTGGCGTTTTTGCTGATTGCCTGGAACGAGCGGCGTAAAGTCATCGCCACGCGCCTCGCCGCGCGCGAAGCCCTGCAGGAAGCCAACAGCCAGCTGGAACGACGGATTGCCGAACGCACCGCCGACTTGCGCGCCAGCAACGAACGGCTCAAGGGCCAGATCCGCGAACGGCGCCAGGCCGAGGAAACCCTGCGTCGCGCCCAGGATGAGCTGGTGCAGGCCGGCAAGCTGGCGGCCATCGGCCAGATGTCGACCAGCATTGCCCATGAACTGAACCAGCCCCTGGCCGCGTTGCGTACCTTGTCCGGCAACACCGTGCGCTTCCTTGAGCGCGGCGCCCTGGACACCGCCAGCGCCAACCTGAAGACCATCAACGAACTGATCGATCGCATGGGCCGCATCACCGCCAGCCTGCGCTCCTTTGCCCGGCGCGGTGACGATCAGGGCGAAGCGAGCCTGGCCAAGGCCGTGGACGCCGCGTTCCAGGTACTCGGCGCACGCCTGGACAGCTTGCCGCTGACCCTGCATCGCGACTTTTCCAACGCCCAACTGCAAATCGACCAGACGCGCCTGGAGCAGATCCTGGTCAACCTGATCGGCAACGCCCTCGACGCCATGCAAGCCCAACCCGCCCCCGAACTGTGGCTGGAAGGCAGCACCGTCGATGGCAAATACCGCCTGCAAGTGCGCGACAATGGCCATGGCATCGACCCCGAGGCCCGCAAGCATTTGTTCGAACCGTTCTTCACCACCAAACCCGGCGAGCAAGGCCTGGGCCTGGGCCTGACCCTGTCCGCCAGCCTCGCGGCGGCCACCGGCGGCAACCTTGCCGTGGAACACCCGGCCAGTGGTGGAACGGCCTTTGTCTTGTGCCTGCCGTTGGCGGGCGCTCAAAAAGCTGAGTCGACATGAATACAGACGCTACAGCCCTGAAAGACGACCTCACCGTGTTGATCGTCGAAGACGACCCCCATGTGCTGCTCGGCTGCCAGCAAGCCCTGGCCCTGGAAGATATTCCCAGCGTCGGCGTGGGCAGTGCCGAAGAGGCGTTGAAACGCATCGGCGAGAACTTCGCCGGCATTGTGATCAGCGATATCCGCCTGCCGGGCATCGACGGCCTGGAGTTGCTCACACGCCTCAAGGCCCTGGATAAAAGCCTGCCGGTGGTGCTGATCACCGGGCATGGCGACATCTCCATGGCCGTCGGCGCGATGCGCAACGGCGCGTACGACTTCATGGAAAAGCCCTTCTCCCCCGAACGCCTGGTCGACGTCGCCCGTCGTGCCTTGGAGCAGCGCGGGCTGGCGCGGGAAGTCTGGTCGCTGCGCCGCCAGTTGGCCGAGCGTGATTCGCTGGAAGGCCGCATCATTGGCCGCTCGCCGGCCATGCAGAACCTGCGCGAGCTGATCGCCAACGTCGCCGACACCTCGGCCAACGTGCTGATCGAAGGCGAGACCGGAACGGGCAAGGAACTGGTCGCGCGCTGCCTGCATGATTTCAGTCGGCGTCACTCGCACCAGTTCGTCGCCCTGAACTGCGGCGGGCTGCCGGAGAACCTCTTCGAAAGCGAGATTTTCGGCCACGAAGCCAACGCCTTTACCGGCGCGGGCAAGCGCCGTATCGGCAAGATCGAACACGCCCACGAAGGCACGCTGTTCCTCGACGAAGTGGAGAGCATGCCGATCAACCTGCAGATCAAGTTGCTGCGGGTGTTGCAGGAACGCACCCTGGAACGCCTGGGTTCGAACCAGAGCGTGGCAGTGGATTGCCGGGTGATCGCCGCCACCAAGTCCGACCTCGATGAACTGAGCCGCGCCAGCCAGTTCCGCAGCGACCTGTACTACCGTCTCAACGTGGTGACCCTGGAACTGCCGCCCCTGCGTGAGCGCCGCGAAGACATCCTGCAACTGTTCGAACACTTCCTGCAGCAGTCGTCCCTGCGTTTCGACCGCACCGCGCCTGAACTGGACAACCAGACCCTGTCCAGCCTGATGAGCCACGATTGGCCCGGCAACGTGCGCGAACTGCGCAACGTCGCAGAACGCTTCGCCCTCGGCCTGCCTGCCTTCAAGAAAAGCGGCGCCAGCAGCGGCAGCCAAGGCCTGGCCTTTACCGAAGCGGTGGAAGCCTTCGAGCGCAACCTGCTCAACGATGCCCTACAACGCAGCGGCGGCAACCTGACCCAGGCCAGCCAGGAACTGGGGATGGCCAAGACCACGCTGTTCGACAAGGTCAAGAAATACGGGCTGAGCCACTGATGGACCTGGTATTGAAGGCCGCCCTGGGCGCGGCAGTGGTGTTGATCCTGGCCGCCCTGGCCAAAACCAAGAACTATTACATCGCAGGCTTGGTGCCGCTGTTCCCGACCTTTGCGCTGATCGCCCACTACATCGTCGGCAAGGGCCGTTCGGTGGACGACTTGAAGACCACGATCCTGTTTGGGATGTGGTCGATCATTCCGTACTTTGTGTACCTGGCGACGTTGTATGTGATGGTGGATCGGATGCGGTTGGAAGCGTCACTCGCCGTTGCGGCTGTCGCTTGGTTGATGGCCGCAACCGTCCTGGTCAGCATCTGGGTACGCGTCCACACCTGACACAACTCGATCAAACTGTGGGAGCTGGCTTGCCTGCGATAGCGGTGTATCAGTCAACTCATCTGGCCCAGACATACCGCAATCGCAGGCAAGCCAGCTCCCACATTTGAATTGAGGTGTGTCAGATAGGTCAGCGGACTATTTTGTCCACTTGAATCCCCAGCTTCTTCAGGCGATACCAAAAGCTTCGCTCGGATATCCCGATCTTCGCCGCCGCCGCAGCCTGCACGCCGTTGCTCTCCTGCAACGCCGCCAGGATATAGGCCTTCTCCACCTCCGCCAGCGCCGCGTCCAAATCCTGGGGAATGCCCGGACCGTCGCTGAGGATCGCCGTCACGCCGCCCTCACTCGGCCTGGACGCAAACAGGTAACCCGGCAAGTCGATGTCCTCGATCACCGGCTTTGCAGCCACGATGGTCGCGCGCTCCACGCAATTCTGCAGCTCACGGATATTGCCCGGCCAGTGATACGCGGCCATGGCCTGCAGGGCCTCCGGGCTGAAACCGGTGATACGTTTGCCGGCGGTGGCACTCAGGGTCTGGGCGAAGTGGCGGGCCAGTGGCGCGATGTCTTCCACGCGCTCGCGCAAGGCCGGCAGCGGGATCGGGAACACGTTGAGGCGGTAATACAGGTCTTCGCGAAATTCTTTGTTGGCCACCGCCTCGAGCAAATTCTTATTGGTGGCGGCGATGACCCGCACGTCCACCTTGCGCTCGCGGGGATCGCCCACCGGTTCGATCACCCGCTCCTGCAACGCACGCAGGATCTTGGCCTGCAGCGCCAGGGGCATGTCGCCCACTTCGTCGAGAAACAGCGTGCCCTTGTCGGCCTGCTGGAAGCGCCCTACCCGGTCGGCCACGGCGCCGGTGAACGCGCCTTTACGATGGCCGAACATTTCGCTTTCCAGCAGCCCTTCCGGGATGGCCGCGCAGTTGACCGCCACGAACGGTTTGTCGGCACGGCTGCCGTGCTTGTGGATCGCGCGGGCGACCATTTCCTTGCCGGTGCCGCTTTCGCCGGTCAGCAGGATGGTGGCGCTGCTGTCGCGCACCGAGTCCACCGCTTGCAGCACTTTGCGAAACGCCGGGCTGTCGCCCACCAGGCTGTCGAACTGTGCGTGCTCGTCCAGCTCGGCACGCAGGCGCGCGTTGTCGCGCATGATGTCGCGAAACTGCAGGGCCTTGACCACAGTGATGTCCAGCTCGTCGATGTCGAACGGCTTGGCGATGTAGTCGTAGGCGCCGTTGCGCATCGACTGCACGGCGTTTTTTACGGTGCTGTAGGCGGTCATCACGATCACCGGCACATGCGGGTAACGCACCTTGATCTCGGCCAGCAGCGCCGGCCCGTCCATGCCTGGCATGCGCCAGTCGCTGATCACCAGGTCGATGTCTTCCTGCTCCAGCACTTTGAGCGCGTGCAGGCCGTTGCCGGCGATAAACACCTGCACGTTGTTCTGGCCCAGGGCCGACGCCAGCAGGTCGCAGAGCTTGGGTTCGTCGTCGACTACCAGAATGTTATGCGTCATGACTGTCCTCGTCGTCTTCGCCCATCGCCGGAATGTACAGGCTGAAGGTGGCGCCGGCATCTTTCTCGCTGGCACATTCGATGCTGCCGTCGTGACTTTCCATGATCGAATAGACTTTGGCCAGGCCCAGGCCGGTGCCAGACGCCTTGGTGGTGACGAATGGCGTGAAGATACGCTCGATCATGTCTGCCGGAATGCCCTGGCCGGTGTCGGCGATGCTGATCACGGTAGTGTCGTCCAGCGTGCGAATGCCCAGGGTCAGGCGCCCGCCTTCGGGCATCGCGTCGATGGCGTTGATAATCAGGTTGAGGCACGCCTGCTTGAGTTGCTTGGCATCCGCGTAGATCGTCGCCCCCGGCGCCTGGTCATCGATGTGCGCGTCGATGTTATGGGTGGCCAGTTCCGGGGCGCAGAAGCCGAGGATTTCTTCCACCAAGGGTCGCGCAGGCTGCAACACGCGCAGCGGTGGGTTGGGCTTGGCGAAGTCGAGGAATTCGGTGATCAGGTCGTTGATGCGGCTGACTTCACTGATCACGTATTCCAGGTGGCGCTTGTCGGTGTCCGCCAGATCCGCGCGGCGGTGCAGCAGCTGCGTTGCGGTCTTGATGATGCCCAGCGGGTTGCGGATCTCGTGGGCCAGGCCCATGGCGACCTCGCCCAGGGCGTGCAGGCGATCACGCCGACGCAACTGCGCTTCAAGGTGATGCAACTCCCCCAGGCGCTCGGTCATGTGGTTGAAAGTGCTGCTCAGCTGCGCCAGCTCGTCGCCGCCGCTCACCACCACGCGGTGCGCGTAATCGCCGGAGATCACTGCGCTCACGCCTTGGGACAGGTCCCGCAGCGGCTTGGTCAGGCGCCGCGACACCAACACCCCCGCTGCCAGCGACAGTGCCGAACTGAGCAGGAAGATCAACACGAACAGATTGCTCTGGTTCACCAGCCCGACCAGGCTGGTGTGGCGCAGCAGGCCGCTGAAAATCACGCCCTGCAAGTCGCCGGCATCGTTGAAGATCGGCCAGTACAACCCGCTGTAGTTATTGGTGAACTGCTCGCTGGGCTGCTTGGTGCTGCGCATCGCGGTTTCGACGTTCTTGGGAATGCGCGAAGGGTGGTCCTCGAAGCGCTGGGTCGAAAAAATCTCGGAGAACCCGTCGGGGTTGGCCAGGTACAGGCGCAGGTCGAGGGAATGCACATCGGCCACGCTGGTGAGGAAACTGCTGTCCAGGTAGGTCCCGACCAGCAGCAAATAGTCGACGCCGTCCTGGGTGGTCTCGAAGGTCGAGACCACTATGCCGGTGGATACGCCCCCCACCTGCACCGTCTGCAACACCGTGTTGTTGGCCAGGCTGATCTGCTTGACGATGTCATCGGCGGCGGTGCTGAACACCAGCTTGTGGTCACTGACGCGGATCAGTGCCACCACGTCGATATCGGTGGCGTCGGCAATGTCGGCAGTCAGCCGGTCGTGCTTGGCGGCTTGCCGGCTCGACGGCGGGCTGGTGTAGCGCAGGAACAATTTGGCCATGCGCGCGTTGTCGTGAAGGATGTCGCCGATCTCGTCCTTGACGATCTTGGTCGACTCCTGCAGCCAGATGCGCACGTTGCTGTCGAAGATCTGCGACAACGTGGTCGCCGCCAATTCGGCCGCGATCATGGTGGGAATCACGCTGACCAACCAGAAGGCCAGCACCAGCTTGCGCTGGACGCTCCAACGCGAAATGGCAAAGGGGCGGGCTTTCTGGCGGGTCTTGGTGATCATCAGGTTTCGCTTATCGCAGCAGCCATGGCAGGGTCGGAACGATCCGGTCGAATAAACAGTTTTACAAGCTTGAGCAGGCCGTTGACCAGCCGGTTGCGGTGGCGGAAAAACACGCTGTTACCCTGAAACTCGCAGCCCAGGCGCAGCTTACTGGCATACCCGGCCTGTCCGCACTCATACAACGCAATATTGTGTTGAATACAGTAGTCGACGTTGGTCAGCCAGCTGCGGAAGTACAGGTTGTAGTCGCGGGTGAACGCGACGTCATGCCCGAAAAACTTGTCCACCAGCCGGTGTTCGTCCACCAGGATCAGGTTGAACGCGACCAATTGCTCGTCCACCCAGTAAAGAACACAGACCGCGCGCTCATCCAGCCGTTCGAGCACCCCAGTGAAGTAGCTGGCGGGCAGTCGCTCGAACTGCAATTCGGCACGCGTCAGCGTGGCCTCGTACAAGCGCATCACGTCGGGCAGCACGTCGTCGATAGTGCGCCGCCACTCCACCCGCGGCCCTGGTGCACGCAGTTTGCGGCGCAGGTCCTTGCGCGTGGACTTGCCCAGCGAGCCCAGGTAGGCGTCCACCGACCCATAGGGCAGCGGCAACATGCCCGTGGGCAAGCTCGGCATGCTTTGGAAGCCCGCCGCCCGGCAACTCTCAAGCCAGTGCGGGTCTTTGCTCGGCGCGTCCTTGACCGCCACCAGGCCGATACCAAAGTCATCGGCATCCCGGCGTGCAGCTTGCAGCAGGTGCTGGAGCAACAGCGCACGACTCGCCTGCGGCACGCCACTGGCGAAACCAGCGTCGCAGCGTTCGGCCACCGGCGAACCCAGGGCATACAGCCCCAGTTGCAACAGCCCCGGCCACAGTCGCTCCACACGCTCGGTCAAGCGCTTGCCGGCGCCCGACACCGTGGTGTCGAGGCGATAATGAGTGATGAACGCGGCGGCCACGGCCACCAGCGTTCCATCCTGGTAAACCGCCAGGTAGCGCCACTGGAAATCATCGATAGCGGCGTTTTCCACGGCGACGTAATAGTCCCAGTCCTCCAGGGCACCGGGGAAACAGTCGTTCCAGGCACTGCGCTGGATGGCCCGGATGGTTGGGAAGGCTTGGGCGGTAATCACAGGGTTTCCTTGGTTATGGCCTGTCGTGGATACGTTTGTCGTGGCCTGCGGGCTTTCTGTGGTGAGCGGGCTTGCCCCGCGCTGGGGGGCGAAGCCGCCCTAAAAACTGCAATTGCGGTTTAACTGGAAAAACTCAGTGCCGGAAATGGGGCGGCTTCGCCACCCAGCGCGGGGCAAGCCCGCTCACTACATAGAGTTCGTTCGCTGATGAATGCGGCGCTTAGCTCGATCACTCGGCGGTATTGCAGGTCGACGGTGATCATGTGGTAGCAGTTGTCCAACAGGATCTTGGTCACCGGCCCGCCAAGATGGCGCTCCACGTAATCGGCGTTCCAGCGGCTGGTGATGTCGTCCTCGATGGAGTGCAGCACCAGCGCCGGTACGTTGATCGACGGCATGCGTTTTTTAACCACGGCGTTCATCCAGTGCAATTCACGCACCGTCACGCCCTCCATCGTCAACAGGCCCGCCTCGCTGCTTTCGCCTTCCTTCATCTGCCGTTCAACGATGGCCCGCAGGCGTTCATTCTTGATGCCGTAGGGCGGCTTCTCGGTAAAGCGGAACAGGCGCACGCCGAACGGGATACGGATCAGCAACGGCGTGATGAACGCCATTTTGTTGATGCTCCAACCGTCGTACTTGAGCGTGGTGGAATACATCAGCAACCCGGCCACCTGCCCCGGATGCTCCGACGCCAGGTACATCGACATCACCGCCCCCATCGACAAGCCACCGACAAACACCTGCTCGTGGCGCTGCTTCACGCCCACGAAGGTTTTGCGCACGCCTTCGTACCAGTCACGCCAACCGGTGGCTTGCAGGTCGCTGTTGTCGCCGCAATGCCCGGCCAGGGTAGGCACGTACACCGTGCAGTTGCCCGCCTTGGCCAGGCCCTTGGCGACCTGGCGCAATTCCGTGGGAGTGCCGGTCAGGCCGTGGATCAACAGGATCCCGACCGGACCTTCACCGAGAACGAAACCGGCATCACCTTCACCGAGGTCGATCTCTGCCGTGTTCACCGGTTGGTCGCCCGCACCAGCAGTTGCTCAAGCAGCTTCAAGCCCAGTTCGATTTCCGGGTAGCTGATTTCCAGGGACGGTGCCAGGGTGATCACGTTTTTGTAGTAACCGCCCACATCGAGGATCAGCCCGAGCTTTTGGCCATCCACTACCATGTCGCCCTTCATGCCTTCTTCGACCATGTAGTCCAGGGTCGCCTTGTCCGGCGTGAAACCATCCGGGCCGCAGATTTCGCAACGCAGGGCCAGGCCCAGGCCGTCGACGTCGCCGATGATCGGGAAACGTTTCTGCAGGTCTTGCAGGCCTTCGAGGAAGAATTTGCCCTTGGCCATGACCATCGCGCCGTAGTCGACTTCGTTGGTCATCTTGAACATTTCCAGGCCGACCGCCGTGCCCAACGGGTTGGAGGCGAAGGTGGAGTGGGTCGAGCCTGGTGGGAAGATCTTCGGGTTGATCAATTCTTCACGGGCCCAGATGCCGCCCAACGGGTTGAGGCCGTTGGTCAGGGCCTTGCCGAACACGATCACGTCCGGCTGCACGTCGAAGTGCTCGATCGACCACAACTTGCCGGTGCGGTAGAAGCCCATCTGGATTTCGTCGGACACCATCAGGATGCCGTGCTGGTCCAGCACCTGCTTGAGTTCGCGGTAGAAGTTCATCGGCGGGATCACGTAGCCGCCGGTGCCCTGGATCGGCTCGACGTAAAACGCGGCGTATTCGCTCTGGCCGACTTTCGGGTCCCACACGCCGTTGTATTCGGTCTCGAACAGGCGAGCGAATTGCTGCACGCAGTGGCTGCCGTACTCTTCCTTGGTCATGCCTTTAGGGCCGCGGAAGTGGTACGGGAACGGGATGAACTGCGCGCGCTCGCCGAAGTGACCGTAGCGGCGACGGTAGCGGTAGCTGGAGGTGATCGACGACGCGCCGAGGGTACGCCCGTGGTAGCCGCCTTCGAAGGCGAACATCAGGCTCTTGCCGTTGGTGGCGTTACGCACCACTTTCAGGGAGTCTTCGATGGACTGCGAACCGCCGACGTTGAAGTGCACACGACCGTCGAGGCCGAATTTCTTCTTGGCGTCGACCGCGATCATTTCCGACAGCTCGATCTTGCCTTTGTGCAGGTACTGGCTGGCGATTTGCGGCAGGGTGTCGATCTGCTGTTTCAGCGCGTTGTTCAAGCGTGGGTTGGCGTAGCCGAAGTTGACCGCCGAGTACCACATTTGCAGGTCGAGGTAGGCCTGGTCTTCGGTGTCCCATACGTAGGAGCCTTCGCAACGGCTGAAAATACGTGGCGGCTCGATGTAGTGGACGGTGTCGCCGTAGGAGCAGTATTTGGCTTCTTTATCCAGAAGGATCTGGTCTTCGGCGGTAGCGATACGGATATCAGACATGGTGGAAGAGTTCCTGATTGTCAGAAGAGGTGTTGAAGGTGGTGGCGTTGGCGGCGATGCCCTGTGGCAGCAGCGCCAGCAATGCAGGCACTTCGGCAAAGGTGTCGAAGCGCGCGTGCGGAATGTGGTTGGCCACGCAGTAGTCGGCGAGGCTGCCCTTGGCAAACACGAAGTCGGCGGTGGAGGCCACGCACATGTCGGACTTGCCGTCGCCGATCACCAGCACGCGCTTGTTGCGCGGCGTGGACTTGCACTTGCAGTTGCCGGAAGCGGCACGGCAGGCATCGCTGGCGTACGGGAAGTCTATGCGCCAGCTGTTCTGGTCGACCTGGCGCAGACGGTTGGCGAGGATCGGCAGCAGGGTCACGTAGTTGCGTGACAGGATCCGCGCGATGCCCTGCTCGATGCCGTCGCTGACGACTTCGATGGACGCACCCAGGCCGATCACGTGATCGACGAAGTCGGGGAAGTCCGGGTCGATCTCGACGCTGTCGAAATACGCCAGCAGTTCGGAGGGGGTGGCCTTGATCAGTGCCAGTTGGCGGCTCAGGCATTCGCGTGAACCGATATGCCCATCCAGCCATTCCTGTTCGATGGTTTCCCACTCGGGGCCGGCGAAGCGTTGGAGGACGTTGTCGATGACATCGGTGGGGGTGATGGTCCCGTCGAAGTCACACACGATATGCCAGTGGATCATCGTTGTTTACCTTGGAGGAGCGCGCTGTGTGCGCTTGCAACAAGGGGTAGAGCAGGGAGTGTGCCAACTGGCGCAGGCCCAGCGGGGCTGGGGCTTTGCTCGGAATGGAGGGCGATTTGTGTCGTCGGAGCTACAATTTTTGTAGCTTGCTACAAACAAGATGAGTGCTTGCGTGGGCACGGCGCTTTGCGCGTTCATGCGCACGTATTCAATCAAGGAACTGTGACCATGTTGAGGATCACATGCGCTGCACTCGCCGGGTTACTTGGCCTGTGGAGTGTTTCAAGCCTGGCACTGGCCGACGGTATCACCGGCGAAGTCGGCGCAGGCGTCAGCTACCAGCCCCATGACCCTACCGGCAGCCGCTACGAAACGCGGCCGGTGCCCTATTTCGATCTGGACTGGGGCTCCGTCAGCCTGAGTACCGATGACGGCTTGACCTGGAGCGCCTTGGACACCCACGGTTTTACCGCCGGCCCGTATATCAATTACCTGCAGGGGCGCACCTCCAACGGCTCGCTGCAGGGGCTGCGCAATGTGTCGGACATGGCCGAGGTGGGCGGTTTTATCCAATATGCGCCGGCTGATTTCTGGCGGGTATACGCCCAGATGGGCCAGGCCGTCGGCGGCGGGCGAGATCAAAGCGGTGTGCTGGGCAAGGTCGGCGGTGAACTGGGTTATCCCCTGGGTGGCGGCATCATTGGCAGCACCGGCCTGCTGGCGCACTTTGCCGACGCCCGCCAGACCCAGACCTTTTTCGGGGTTGATGCCAATGAGTCCGCGGATTCCGGCATCCGTCCCTACAACGCCAGTGGTGGCTTCCAGAACATGACGCTGACCCAGAGCTTTGAATTCCCCCTGGCGGCCAACTGGTCGCTGTTGACCAGCGCCAGCTGGGTCCACCTGGTAGGCTCGGCCGCCAACAGCAGCATCGTCAAGGAAACCGGCGACGTGAACCAGGGCCAGGTGCAGACGGCCATCAGCTATAAGTTCGATTGAGGTTGGTCTGGGCTTTGCAATGAGGTGCTGGAATCCATTTTTCCAGGACATTCTTCATGGCTCGCCCCGCTTACCGCCTGCTGCATCATTCACTCTGGGACCTGGTGCCCATCGCGCTGGGCCTGGCGCATTTCGCCTTTGTCGTCTGGCTGGTTGGCGCTTTCCACAGCCTGGACTGGTGGGCCTTGGTGCCCCTGGCGCTGGTCTACGCGATCAGTCTGTCGTGGAGCATCAACAGCATCTCCCACAACCAGATCCATAACGCCTACTTCAGCCATCGCGCGATGAACCGGGCCTTCGACCTGTTGCTGTCGGTGACCATCGGTTTTTCCCAGACGCTCTACCGCGATATCCACAACCGCCATCACCGTGGCAACGCCGACCTGCCGGGGCCGGATGGCAAAACCATCGACCCGCTGTCGATCTACCAGCGCGGCCACGATGGCCAGCCGGAGAACCCGTGGGCCTATACCTTCCTGAGTTTTTTCCGCGACGATCCCAAGCCCTTCTATGACGAGATGAAGCGCAAACGCCCGGCGGATGCGCGTTGGGTCAAGGTCGAGATCGGCGTGACCGTGGCGTTCTATCTCGCCCTGGCCTTCTACAACTGGCAGGCGGTGGTGTGGTTGCTGCCGTTCTGGTACCTGGGCCAGTGCCTGTCATCGCTCAATGGCTACTACGAGCACTTCGGCGGCAACCCGGACCTGCCAATTGCCTGGGGCGTAAGTGCCTACGGTGTGCTGTACAACCTGATCTGGATGAACAACGGCTACCACGCCGAGCACCACTACCGGCCGAAGATGCACTGGACGAAAGTGAAGGCGTTTCATCGAGAGATTGCCGAGCAGCAGCGTGCGGCTGGAGTGAAAACGCTTCCGGTGTCCCATGGATTAGGATTTTTAGTCGCACACCGCAAATTCCGCGGCTGATCCCGACCTTGTAGTGAGCGGGCTTGCCCCGTGCGAGGCCAGCCCGCTCACTAAAAAAACCAAGCCGATCAGTTCTCTTCACCTTCGGCCAACAACACAATCCCGCCAATGATCACCGCCACCCCCACCCAGTGTAGCGGGCTGATATGTTCCCCCAGCCCCAGCCACGAACCCAGCAACACCACCACAAACACCAGCGAACTCAGCGGAAACGCCAGGGACAGGCTGCTGCGCCGCAGGATCAGCATCCAGACGAAAAACGCGCCGATATAACTGGCGATCGCCGCCAGGATCCCAGGGTTGCGCGCCACCTCACCCAGCCACTGCCAATTGAAATCCATCTGCCCCAATTGATCCCCGGCCACTTTGGTAAACAGCTGGCCCGCGCTTTCGGTGCAGATCAACAAGGCCCACAGCACCACCGTGCCGAAGCGCCCGTGCAGCCATCCGGTATTCATCGTTTGCGTACTCATGCCTGGCTCCCTGCAATCGCCACCAACATCACACCTAAGGTAATCACCAGCGTGCCCGCCCAACGGCGGCGGCTGACGGTCTCGCCCAGCACCACCTTGCCCGCCAGCACGACCCCGCAATACGCCAGCGCGGCGGCCGGAAACAACAGGCTCAACGGCGCGCGGGACAAGGCCTCGAGCCACACGAAAAATTCGATCGCATAGGCGCCGATCCCGGCCCACAGCAACGGCGCATTAAACACTTGGCCCCAGAACGCATTCAGGCGAAAGCCGCCGTCCAGCTCGGGCAACCGGTCCAGGCCGATCTTGAAACACAGCTGGCCGATCACATCGAGCACGATGGAAAACGCCACCAGCAACACCACGGTCAAGGTCACGGGAACAGTTCCTCAAACAGATCAATCAAGGCTTCATTGGTGGCGGCGTTGCGCTGCAGGTCTTGCGCGCTCCAACGCTCGGGTGGCGGCTGGTCGGACTTGGCTTCCCAGCGCTTGAACGCGTTGCTGAAGGCAGGCTGGGCGAACTCGCCGCACACATCGATGCCGATGATGCGCTTGCGCGCCGCCAACGCCCGCAGGGCTTGCAGCAGGTGAGTCAGGCGCATGCCGCCCTGGTCCCAGTTGGTCGCCGCGTCTTCACTGGCAAGCACGTCTTTGTCGACGGTGATCCAGATCGCTTCGGTGGGCAGGCTGCTGATCATCTGCTCGAGAAACGCCGTCCAATCCAGCTCGGCCAGGTTGCGCCAGTGCAGGTGGTCTTCCTGCTGACGATGGCCGGCGCCATCGCCTACCCGCCCCCAGACTTTCGAGGGCGCGTGCTGCCAGGGAAACAACTGCAAGTGCCCGCGCTTGAGGGCGCCAAGGTTGCCGCCGCGCAGTTGCGGGTTATGCAGGTCGTCGCTGCACGGGCCGAGGGTGACGATGCGTTTGATCGCCGGCATTTTCAGCGCACGGTTGACCCACGAACCACAGTGGCGCTTGGGCGCGAAGCGCACCCAGTCGGGGTGGTTGTCGAAGTGGATCAGGCTGATCGGTTCTTTGAGATCGGCCAGAAAGGCCGGTGTGAGGTGGTGATAGTCGCCGGAGCCGACAAACAGGATTTCCGGCCGCGCATCCGTAGGCCGGGGCCGTTGGGCCAGGCGTTCGGCGAAGCGCTTCCAGGTTTTTTCGGTGGACCACAAGCGCAGCTTGGGGCCCAGGTCCAGCAGGTCGATACGGTGGGCGCGGCCACTGGCCAAACGCCGGGCAATCGGTGCCTGGGCGGTGAGGCTATGGTCGAGGTCAAGAATGTTCAAGGCAGTGTCCCCTAAGGCTTTAAGGGGTCAATGCAAGGGACGGGCCAGCACTTATCTCAAGAACACCGAGAAAAAATGTGGGAGGGGGCTTGCCCCCGATAGCAGAGTGTCAGTCAACACATGTTTTGACTGAACCACTGCTATCAGGAGCAAGCCCCCTCCCCCATGTTGACCCGTGTTCGGCTTTAGTTTTTCGCGTCGCTGATAATCTGGCGAATCGCGCCCACAAACGCCTCCGCCGGCTGCCCACCGCTGACGGCGTACTGATCATTGAACACGATGGTCGGCACCGAGCTCACGCCACGGGAGATCCACAGCTGCTCTTGCTCACGCACGTCGGCGGCGTATTCGTCGGAGGCAAGAATCTCGGCCGCGCGTTTGATATCCAGGCCGACGCTTTCGGCGATGATCGCCAGGGTGGCATGGTCGGACGGGTCCTGCCCATCGGTGAAATACGCCTTGAACAGCGCTTCCTTGAGGTTGTACTGCAAACCTTCGAGCCCGGCCCAATGCAGCAGGCGGTGGGCATCGAAGGTGTTGTAGATGCGGCTCTGGCCATCGGTGCGAAAGGCAAAGCCCAGCTCGGCACCCATGTCGCGGATACGCGCACGGTTGGCCTGGGATTCTTCGGCGCTGGAGCCGTATTTCTCGGTGATGTGTTCGACGATGTTCTGACCGATGGCAGGCATGTTCGGGTTCAGTTCGAACGGCTGGAAATGGATCTCGGCCTGCACCTCGGCGCCAAGCTGGTCGAGGGCTTCGGTCAGGCCGCGCAGGCCAATGATGCACCAGGGGCAGGACACGTCGCTGACGAAATCGATTTTCAGGGGGGTACTCATGGCAGGCAACCTCGCTAGCAGTAATGTGCCGTAAAGGTTGCACGATACACCAATGTCACAACACCTTTGCAGGCTCGCCCAAGTCAATCTGCGCCCAGTGCGCGGCATCTTCGCGATGGGCTTGCAGGTACGGCAACACCGCCGCCAGCAACGGCGCCTTGAACGCTTCCTGGAAACGATGGGCCAGGCCGGGGATCAGCTTCAACTGACTGCCCTGGATATGCGCCGCCAGGTGCACGCCATGCATCACCGGCAGCAACGGGTCAGCAGTACCGTGCACCACCAGGGTCGGCACGCGCAGTTGGTTGAGCAACGGCACGCGGCTCGGTTCGGCGAGGATCGCCATGATCTGGCGCTTCACGCCGTCCGGGTTGAAGGCCCGGTCGTAGGACAGCGCCGCCTGGTGCAGCAACACCTGGCGATCATCCTTCACGTTCGGGCTGCCCAGCGCCGCCAGTAGATCGGCTTGCTGCTCCAGGGCCACTTCACGATTCGGCGCGCTGCGCCGCGACAGCAATTGCACCAGCGCCGCGTTCGGTGCCGGCAGGCCTTCGGCGCCGGAACTGGTCATGATCAGCGTGAGGCTCTCGACCCGCTGCGGCGCCATGGCCGCCAGGTGCTGGGCGATCATCCCGCCCATGCTCGCGCCCAGCACGTGGAATTGCTGGATCTGTAAGGCGTCCATCAAGCCGATGGCGTCGTCGGCCATATCGGTCAAGGTATACGGCGCCGCCACCGGCAGGCCGAGCTTGTAGCGCAGCACTTCAAAGGTCAGGTTGGCATTGGCCGGTGCCTGGCGCCACGTGGACAGGCCGACGTCGCGGTTGTCATAGCGGATCACCCGAAACCCTTGCTGGCACAGGGCGACGACGACTTCGTCGGGCCAATGGATCAACTGCCCGCCCAGCCCCATCACCAGCAGCAAGGCCGGGTCGGACGCACGGCCGATGCTCTGGTAGGCGATGCTCACCTGAGCCAGGTCGACCGTTTGGGTCGGGACATTAACGTCACATCGAGAAGCCGCAAAAGACGGCAGGCCGAACAATAGAGCGGCCAGTAAAAGCAACACGCGCATGAAAAACACCGAAACGCAGAACCCCAGTAGAGCGCGAGTCTGATGAAGTTTGTTCAAGCGCGCTGCCACAGTTGCGTGACAGTTTGATGAAGCCCGCTCAACGGTCACTGCGACAACTATCTAAGCCCCCACAGAAGTCACGCCGACGTTCAATGCCCGTTACTTCATTGATCCCGAGACATTCTGATGGCGGAACAACTCAACACACGCATTACCCTCAGCGACATTCGCAGGCCCTCATCCCCTCTAGGCCGTGCTGTGGATGAAAATCTCTTGCTGCAAGCGCGCGAGAGCTGGCAGGACAGTCGCCAGCGTTTGCGCGACCTGATGGCGACCGCGCCCAGCGTGCGCGCATCGATCAACACACTGATCAGGCAGGAATTGGACGTGGATGGCGAGCAGGTACATCTGCATTTCGCCGCGCAAGGTGATGCCCCTGCCCGGGATGTCACGCTCACGGACGCCTGGGCCTACGCTCAACAACACTATGCGTTCGCGGGCGTAGACCCCACCCTCGACCAACGCTGCACACTCACTGGTCTCTCTGAAGAGACGACACCGGTTGCGCTGCTGCAACGGTTGCTGAAGCTGAACCTGCGGCATGGGATCAGAAGCCACTGGATCACCTGGTGGATTGCCCGCGCGCCCGGCACCCCGATGGCCCGGCGCGAACTGGCCAACCAACTGTACCGCCAGCATTTCCTGGCCGCCGCCCAACATGCCGTCGCCGTGAGCGAGATCAATACCGACCAGGTGGCCCCGCTCCTACGGCTGGTCGATCCACCTGCCGACGAACAACCCGCCGACGGCCAGGCCCTGTATGTCGAGCAACTGCTGTTGACGTCTGCCAGCGGCCCTACGGTCGAGGTGCCGGGTGCGTTGGTCATGACCCGTACCGACCAGGACAACCCTGTGACTCAGTGTGTGTACTTGCCCACCCGGCAGCCAGCGCTGATGGTGTTCGGCGATCGCGTCCGCCTGGAAACCTGGCTACGTGATCAGCCGGAATTGTTCCCCGGCGTCGCACAGATAACCCGCGAGCACAGCATCGAGTACCGTACGGTTGAGACCCCCTTGGAGGCAGGGCTGGCACACCTTCAGGAGCATTGGATCAAGCAAAAACAAGACACCCTGACGTCTGCGGCCGACGGTGATTTGGCCGAACACGGCGCGAGCGCGTTGCACACCGCCGAACGGATCGACCGTCTGCAACGAGCGCCACTGTTCGCTGCAGCCCCAGAACTGCCCGCTGCACCCGACAGTACCGAAAACCCGCCGCCCTTTACTGGCTTGACCGCCGATGTGCCACTGGGGCTACGCCGCCAGGCCTTGAAACAACAGCAAAACGCCCTTGAAGTCTTCGCGGGCGAGGACAACTCGCGCCTGGCCTTACTCACCCCTCTATTCGATGCACTGCATCAGGCCCGGCAGCAGGCCTACACAGCAGCCGGCGCTTTGCTCGATCAAAAACCTGCGCTCATGCTGTCGGCGCTACTGCAGAAGCACACCCCTCAATACACCGCCCTGCTGCAGGCGCGATGGCAGGGGTTGAAGCAGGAAGCCGAGCTGCTACGACAGTTGAATCAAATCAGCATCCCAGAATACCAGTGGTTGATGGATGGGCTGGACCCCGACAAACCACCCGCCAAGGACATCGCGGTCGCCTGCCTCGTCCTGTCCATGATCGAGCAGAAGAACGGCGAAAAAACCATCAGCCAAAAAGAACTCGAGGGTGTGCTGCTGATTACCCAAGCCAGCACCTTGAAAGCATTGCCCTCCTCGCCCAACAGCCTGCTGCTCTACTGGCCAGGCCACAATGGTGGTGTGCATCGCTTTGAAAACTTTGCGCAGTTGCAAGCGTGGTTCTTCGTCCAAACCTCCACTCAGCCGGCGCTGACGCTTGAGCCCCGCCTGCTGAGCCAGAAGGCCTTCGATTACAGCTTGCACCAGCAGCTTTCCAACGGTGTGCAGCAGATTGAAGTGCTGTTGCACCGCACATCCGAGCCCGAACAGGCCCTGCAACAAGCCACTGAACTGCAAGCCATCCGCGTAAAACTGCTGCACGAACTGGGCGTACCGGCGAATGAAGCACGCGAACTGGCTTATACCCAGTGGCGTGAGCGACAGCAGACGGGCGCCCTGGCCGAACACCTGACCACCTGGCTCACTACCGTCAGCGCCGAAGACCGAGCCCAGCTCAAGGCATGGATCGAAGACTATTGGCGGGCCATGCGCAGGGCCGATCACGCGCTGGAACAAAAACTGCCCCTGAGCCACACCTACTGCAAGACCCAGCTTGAAAAGCGCCTGAACCGGGATTTCGCCCTCAAACAGCCCTTTTCCGTGACACTGGATTTGCCCGAAACCGTTGCCCACCGGCAGCACTTTTTCGCCGCGCCCGGCGCACCGGGAACCCCGACCAAAACCGTGCTGGAACCCAGCACGGCCCGAGTCAGCCTGAGCCTTGAAGACCTGGCGTTGGGTAACATCGATAACGCACTCAGTGAACGCCTGGGCTTTATGAAAGTGCTCGTCAGCACGCTCGATACGAATGAGCGTGAAGTCCTCGCGGCAGCCCTCACCCCGCGCTACGTGAAAACAATGGTCACCGAGCTGGACGTGGCACAACAGTATGAGGACCTGATCAAGGAGACATGGCTGGGCACCGACCGGGAAGCCTCGTTTACTCGCGACGCTCGCCTGGAATGCCTGATGGAACCCCACCGCCTGATACTGAAGATTCAGGGTCGGTTGGCGCACTTGAACGGCACCCTCACGGCGGATGAACTGCAGGTGTTCAACCGGGCCGCCGAGCAGGCCAAGCCGGTGGGTCTCGTTGTGCTACCCGCAGTACTCAGTGTCGGCGGGGCGGACACCGATGACGGCCCCAGCACGTTGTCCGGCATCAGCTTCATTGAAGAAAAAAGCACCGGGCTGACCCTCCTCTACCTGCCCGACAGCCCGGACCGCCAATACGTGCGCCGCTTCGATACCCGCGAGCAAGCCCGCCAGGCCCTCTACAACCTGTGTCTGTCCAGCGACATGGTCAGTTACCTGGCCGCACGCGCGGTGCCCGGAGACGTCGAACGCCATGCCGGCCGGATCAACCAGGCTGTGCTGAAAAACTATAGTGCCCTGATTGCCATCGGCAAACCCTGGCCAGGCGCACCGTCGCTGGCCACTCACGTGTTCAACGCCCACATGGGCCGCTTGCTTGAGGCTCACCGCGCCGCCTCACGCTCCAACAGCGAGCTGTACCGGGAACGCTATGCGATGAAGGGTGAGCAGGCCTTTACCTGGATCAAGATGGCCATGGGCGTGGTACCCATCGTGGGTACCGCCATCGGTCTGCACGATGGTTGGACCAGTGCCAACGAAGCCGTCCGTGCGTTTCGACGCGGCGACCCGGTTGAAGGATTACAGGCGGTAACGCAGGTCCTGCAATCACTGATCGATGCCGCCATCGACGTGGGCACCGGCGTGCTCATCACCCCGAATGCCGCGCGTGCGCGCACCGCCGCGCGCCAACTGCGCAACGCGTTCAACGTGAGCGGTTATTTGCGTCCGCCACCGAGCCGCAGTGCCCATATAGGCCTGCGGTTCAGCGGTTACGAATACGAGAAAGCGCTCTCGCTCGGCCACCTGCAGCCGGCGACATACGGCCTTTATCGTCACATCTACCGGCATGCCGACGGCGACTTCATCTTGCGCAGGCATGCGCTCTATCAGGTTGAGCTGCAGGATGGTCACTGGCGCCTGAGCGGCAACTCGAAAAAAACCTACAAGCAGCCGATTGCCCTGGATGAAACCGGGCAGTGGGACACACACTTCGGTGTCTACGGCACCTCACACCCCGGTGGCCTGGCAGGCGGCGGTGCGGCGCTCGGGCACCTGGCGGACAGGCTGGACCCGCTGTGGCCGTTGGCAATTCGTGAGCGTCTGCCGCGCTGGTGGACCGATCAGGTCTACCGTCGGCAGTACGCACTCGAGGCCAGCATTGACCAGATCTATCATCGTTTCGACCAAAACCATAAGCGCGTAGGGACTCTGGTAGACCGCTACGAAAACGGCGAGACCGCCCTGTTCGACGAGCTTGTAACCGACCTGACGCAAGGCATAGCGCTTGCCAAACAGCTTCATGAGCAGTTCGAGCAAGTCCTTCCATTTTCCCGCGGCAACCGGGCCAGCGTTGGGACTAAAGCCAAAAGTGATGCCGCGTATGAAGTGGTCTGGAAGTCACAATGGCTGATCAAGCTCAGGGGAGAACGGATGGTCACCCATTCCGATGACATTGAAAAACTGACCGCTCTCCTAGAGGCCATGCCCTATGAGCAGGTGACGGTACGGGCGGCCCTCAGAGAACAGATCAGGGGCAAACACATTGCCAACCTTGAGCACTTTCGCCACACCGAGACCGCGATGGAGACCATGAACACTTGGAACAGCCGGGTCTCCCTCCGTGAGCACCGACAACGAATAAACATTGCCTCAGAGGTGATAAACCGGCACCTGTCCGAGAGAAAACGTAACTACACCAAGGTCGCCGCCCTGCTGGACGTCATCGATCATGGCAAGGCACTGTCGGACGTCTCCTGGCATTACCTGCAAGGTGCGCTGAAGAACGCCAAAACCACGACCTGGCGTGCGTTGGATCTGCAAACCGACTTGCTGGAAATCAGTTCGAACCTCAACCAACGCAACACGATCCTCAATTTCTGCATTGATGCCTACGAAAACATGCGGATGAACCTGGACCGCTGGTCAACCAGTTACCCCCAACATTTCGACGCGGTTTACGTCCCCCAACTGCGCGCCGAACTGGAAAAAATGGCCGAGCGCGCCCGTAAAACCTTGCGTGAGCCTGCACCGCGCAAGCCTATCAGCAGCCCCCGTAGAATTTTCGAAACTGAAGACAACACGCTGCTGATCGGTGTGGAAAGCTGGGAACCCTCGACCCGCGTACGTCGCTACACCATCACCGGTGCCCAAGGCCGTACCGAAATCTGGGAGCAAACCGCCAATGGCCGGTATTACCTGACCAACCCCGAGCCGATTGCCGAGGTTGTCGCCGCCAGGAGCCTCAACGCCCTGATCAGTGAAGCGCAAGCGCGACTGAAGGCCGTGGCGGCTTACATCAAAAAAGTGCGTGACTACGCCCGTCAAGGCCTGTTGCCGGTGGAGATGGAGGAGATGCTGGCAAGAGAGGCCGATGAGCTGCTCACCCGGGCGCGAACCATCGCGCCCTTGGCACCCGATCATATAACCCTCAAACAGCTGCAGGACGGCGCCACACAGCTGACGACAACCGGCCGTGCCCTGCGGACGGAGTTTTCCCTGTCCAGTAAAAAGCCCACCGATGGCATGCTCGATGACCTGGCCAGGCATAACGTGGTCGAGGTAAGGCGTAACAGCGGGTTGAAACGCCTGCCCCTGTTACGTGAAGGGCGTCCGGATTTCATGCAGGAATATGAAATCTGGGATTTGACCGCGTTGCCGCCAACGCCGCTGTGGTACGCGCACTTTCATTACAACCGGCGCGCAGCCACATTCGATCAGTTCGAGAAAGCCCATTTGAAGCTGCCGGAGCATCGGGGCCTGACTCACGGTGATGACCCGACATTGCCGTTCTCCGATATCGGCAAAAAATCCTCGGCGCTGCCTCATATCCGTCCGTTGTGGGTCGCTGCGGACGAGGTTTCGGCGTCGTGACGCTCGGCAGGGGTTGAATGAGAGGCTGTAAACATGAGACAAATTCAACCATTCCCTCTCAAACATCAAATTTACTCATGGATAACCCGTGCTAGAGATCCGCCACCTCAAGACCCTGCACGCCTTGCGCGAAGCCGACAGCCTGGTCGAAGCCGCTGAACGCCTGCACCTGACTCAATCGGCGCTTTCTCATCAGTTCAAGGAACTGGAGGAGCGCCTGGGCATGCCGTTGTTCGTGCGCAAGACCAAGCCGCTGCGCTTCACCAGCGCCGGCCTGCGCTTGCTGCAACTGGCCGACGCCACCCTGCCGCTGCTGCGCGGCGCCGAGCGCGACATTGCACGCTTGGCCGGCGGCACCGCCGGGCGTTTGCACATGGCCATCGAGTGCCACAGCTGCTTCCAGTGGCTGATGCCGACCATCGACCAGTTCCGCGATGCCTGGCCGGAAGTCGAGCTGGACCTGGCCTCGGGCTTTGCCTTCGCGCCGCTGCCGGCGTTGGCCCGGGGTGACCTGGACTTGGTGGTGACGTCCGACCCGCTGGAACTGCCAGGCATTACCTATGTGCCGCTGTTCACCTATGAAGCCATGCTCGCCGTGGCCAACCAGCACGCGCTGGCGAACAAGGCCTACATCGTGCCGCAAGACCTGCTGACTGAAACCCTGATCACCTACCCGGTGGAGCGCGACCGCCTGGACATCTTCACTCGCTTCCTCGAACCGGCCGACGTTGAGCCGGCTCAGGTGCGCACCTCGGAACTGACGGTGATGATGATGCAACTGGTGGCCAGCGGCCGTGGCGTGTGCGGCATGCCTCACTGGGCGCTGCATGAATACAGCTCGCGCGGCTACGTGAAAGCCAAGCGGCTGGGTGAGAAGGGTTTGTTTGCGACGCTGTATGCAGGGATTCGCGCGGACATGCTGGACGCGCCGTATATGCGCGACTTTCTGCTGACCGCGAAGGACACCTCGTTTTCCACCTTGGATGGGGTCAGCGCGGTGCGTTGAAAGGCTCAGCTCAACCGGTGGAAGGGGGCTTTCCCCCTCCCACAGGGCGTATCACTGGTCTTTCAGTTCGCGCCACATGTGGATTTTGTCGAAGTAATCCACGCCCACCCGCACCGCCAGCGGTTCCAGACCGTATTGAGTGAACCCACAGCGCTGGTACAGCGCAAACGCGGCGTCATTACCGGCGGTGACGGTCAGCTGGATCACTTTCAAGCGCGGATGTCGGCGCGCTTCATCCAGGGCCGCCTCGACCAACCGCAGGCCCAGGCCTCTTTGCTGATAGGCCCCGGTCACGTACATACCGAACAGGGTCACCTTGTGCCGCGCCTTCTCGCGTGGCTCGTACGCCAGACCGACAATACCCGCCAGTTCATCGCCGTCGAAACCGCCCAGCAGCCGATCCAGTGGGTTGTCGAGGCGCTTTTGCCACCAGCTCAACGGCATCGCCGCCCGCTCGGCCACGCTGGAGGTGAATGCCTGCGGATAGGCGCCGTACGCCTCCAGCATCAAGGCCCGATAAGCCTCGGCGTCGTGGGCCCCCAGTGCACGGATGATCATAGGCTTCAGGCCGTGGCGGTCAGTGACGCACGGTAAAACGGCAGGATCAGGTCGCGTGTCAACGGCGCCAAGTGCAAGCCGCCATCACCGGCAGGATCGATCCAGCGTACCTCTTCGATTTCAGCAGCGGGGGTGACCGGCACATCAATGCGTACCTGGAACAACTCAGCTTCGACGGTAAAGCCCGGCTCGTTGACCGCGGGTGCGCTGAAGTTGCCGAGGTAGAGGGCTTGGCTGGGGTCGATGCACAGGTTCAGCTCTTCGTGCAGCTCGCGGGCCAGGGCCTCGGCAGGTTGCTCGCCGGCGTCGATCTTGCCACCAGGCTGCATGAACGCTTGGGTGCCACGCTTGCGTACAAGCAATGTTTGGCCATCGCTGCCGATCAGGAGGGCGGCGGCGATGCGGATAGTAGAGGTGCTCATGAAAGGTTCGCGGTCTCTTCGGGTACTTTGATAAAAATGGCGTATTTCGCGCCTTCCATTGCCTCGAACGCAATGAGCTTGTCCACCAGCGGCAGGTTCAGCACCTTGCCGGCGTTGAGCAGCAACATGCCGTTATCGGCATTGAGGTTACGCGCCAGGACCATGCCGTCCGCCAGTTCACGGGTGGTCAGGACCTTGACGGTGGGATCGCCCAGCGTCACATCACTGAGGAACTTGGCGCAGGCCTGAATAAAATCGTCGACCAGGCTTGGGTCGTAAAGGCGCCCGGCATACTTCTGGATGTAGAGCAGCGCTTCATCACTGTTCATCTGCCGCTCAAGGATCAGGCCTTTCTGCAACTCGATGAAATCCACCGCCAGTTTCAGCAGGCGTGAACCGAACGGAATCGCCTCCTCCTTGAGGTGATCGGGAAAGCCGCTGCCGTCATAGCGTTCCTGGTGGTGGCGAATGATCCGCGCCGCATCCTTCATCGGCTCCAGCGTCATCAGCAGCGACTCGCTCTGCGTCGGATAGGCGCGGTACAGATCGCGGTCAGTGCTGTGCAGCCTATCGGCCGGGGCGGTCATCATGCTGTCGGTCCAGCTGAGTTTGCCGATGTTGTAGAGCGCGGCGGCCATGGTCAGGTCGCGCGTGCTGACCTCGTCCATGGCCTGGGCGTTGCAGTACACCCGGATCAGGTCGATCAACTGGCGGTTGGTCTGCTTGTCCTTGGGCAGGCGCAAGTTGGCCAACAGCGAAAACACCTCGGTGCCCGTCACGTAGCTGCGCTTGAGTTCTTCGTAGGCCAGGTCGAGCATGTCGGCGGTCTGCTGCAGCTCGCCAGTGCGCGACTCCACGCGTTTTTCAAGGGTCGCGTTGAGCGTCTTGAGCTGCTCGTTCTGCACCTGGGTCAGGCGCTCCAGGCGCTGATGTTCCAGGGCCTGCTGCAGGATCAGCTTCAGTTCATCGTCATTCCAGGGTTTGCCGATGTAACGGTGGATCTGGCCTTCGTTGATCGCCTTGATGATCGTCGGGAGGTCGGCATACCCGGTCAGCAGGATGCGGCTGGTGGTGGGATACATATCATGGACCTTGGCCAACAGCGTGGCCCCGTCCATGCCCGGCATGCGCGCATCGCTCATGACCAGGTCGATGGGCTGCGCCGCCATGATTTCCAGGGCCTGGGCACCGCTGCCGGCGAGCAGCACATCGTAGGGCTGGCCGCGCAACAAGCGGCGCAGGCTATTGAGGATCGACTCTTCATCGTCGACCAGCAAAATGGTGGGTTTTTCGGTGGAAAGCTTCGCGAGTTGTTCATCCATGCCGACTGCGCCTTCAAATTAAACAAAATTGAGCTACATTGAGCCCTTGTCCCAAGCCGTCTTCCCTCGCTTAAGGCGTGGGGTTGATTTGACGCCAACTGGCCGTCGATATCAAGGGAGCTCGACTATGCTCTCATAGCCGCTGGCAACCCGCTCAGACGTGCAACCAGGGAAGAAGTCATTATGCAGTCGAACCTTTTGCAGTCGCCGTGCGCCGTATGACCCCGGATTCAGTCAAGGCCAACCGTCGTATTCTGATCGTCGATGACACTGCCTCCATCCACCAGGACTTTCGCAAGATCCTCTGTGCCGAGACAGACGCCCAGCCCTCGCTGGACACCCTTGAGCACACCCTGTTCGGCACCCCGGCCAAAGTGCGCCAGGTGTTTGAGCTGGACTCCGCCTACCAGGGTGAGGAAGCCCTGGCCCTGGTCCACAAGGCACTGGCCGCCGGCGCGCCTTATGCCATGGCGTTCCTCGACATGCGCATGCCGCCGGGTTGGGATGGCTTGCAAACCATCGAAGCCCTCTGGAATGCCGACCCTAACCTGCAGATTGCCCTGTGCACAGCGTATTCCGACTATTCCTTCGAGGCCATCGAAGCGCGATTGAAATACAACGACCAGTTGCTGATCCTCAAAAAGCCCTTCGACAACCTGGAAATCCGCCAGATGGCCAGCGCCTTGACGTGGAAGTGGCAGCTGGCCCAGGACGTCGCGCTCAAAGTGAGCAGCCTGGAGCGCACCGTTGAAGAACGTGTGCAGGAACTGCTGAAAGTCTCGCACCTGCTGCAGTACGACGCGCTGACCGAATTGCCCAACAGTACGCTGCTGGGCGACCGGCTGACCCAGGCCATGGCCTTGGGCCGTCGGCATGACACCCAACTGGCGGTCATGTTCATCGGGCTGGACCGTTTCAAGCGCATCAACAATGCCCTGGGCTATCCGGTAGGCGACGAGGTGCTGCAGCAGGTCAGCCAAAGCCTGGTGGCGGCGGTGCGTGAGTCGGACTCGGTGTTCCGCTACGGCTCCGACGCGTTCGTGATCGTGCTCAACGATATCTTGCACCCCCAGCAGACCCAGGGCGTTGCCCAGAAACTCCTCAAGGTCATCAGCGCGACTCGCCACGTCGCGGGGCATGACCTGAGCATCACGGCCAGCCTGGGCATCAGCATTTACCCCAATGACAGCGGCACCGCGGTGGAGTTGATCAAACACGCTGAAACGGCCATGCACACCAGTAAAGAGCGCGGCCCCGACAGTTTCAGCTTTTATACCGACGCTATGAACCTGCGCGCCCAGCATCAGCAAAACCTGGAAAGTGCGATCCGCCAGGCCTTGGAGCGCGATGAGTTTGTGCTGCACTACCAACCGAAGCTGGACCTGAAATCCGGGCGGATCGTAGGAGCAGAAGCCCTGATACGTTGGTTTCAACCCCGCTCAGGGTGGGTCAGCCCTGTGGATTTCATTCCCGTGGCTGAGGACAGTGGCCTGATCGTGCGCCTGACCCAATGGGTACTGCGCGAAGCCTGCCAGCAGGCACAGGCGTGGCGCGTGATGGGCCTGCCCTCGCTGTGCATCTCGGTGAATATCTCGGCGATTGACTTCCGCCAGCGGGATTTTGTCGACAACCTGGCCGCGATCCTGAAGCAAAGCGGCCTGCCGCCCGACCGACTGGAGTTGGAGATCACCGAAAGCGTGTTGATGCAAAATGTCGACGACACCGTTGAGAGGCTGAACAAGATCAAAGCCATGGGCGTACGCCTGGCCCTGGATGATTTCGGCACCGGTTACTCCAGCCTCAGCTACCTGCGACGCTTCCCCATTGACGTGCTGAAAATCGATCAGTCTTTTGTGCAAGGCCTGAATGTGAATAACCAAGACGAACAGTTGATCAGCGCTATCATCGGCATGGGCAAGAGCCTGCGGTTGAGCATCATCGCCGAAGGGGTGGAGACGCTGGAGCAACTGAAGTTCCTGCAAACCCAGCAATGTGAAGAAGGCCAAGGCCATCTGTTCAGTAAGGCTGTACCTTCAAAGGATTTCGCCCAGTTACTGCAAGTGGGCTCCGCGCCCCTGATGCCCGATCAATAGCCGAACGCAAGGAGTGCTCGTTTGAGCGCAGTCTCAACTACTCGAATTGGCCTGATGTTCACGTGTTGGCTGGTCACGGCACCGCCCTTGGTGGCCGCCCCGTTGGACGAGCCGCTCAAGCCATTGCCGGCGGCGCTGGCCCTGGACCCGGCTAAAGTCGAACTGGGCCGCCAGCTGTTCAACGAGCCGCGGCTGTCGGCCAATAACACCTTGTCCTGCGCCAGTTGCCATCGACTGGACAGCGGCGGTGCCGATGACAAACCGTTCTCCATTGGCTTCGATGGCCATCCGGTGGAGATCAACACGCCCACGGTGTTTAACGCCAGCCAGAATTTCAAGCAGTTCTGGAACGGCCGGGTGGACACGCTGGAAGCGCAGATCGAACAAGTGGTCATCAGCCCGGTGGAGATGGGCAGCGACTGGAAAACCGTGGTGCAGAACCTGTCCGCCCTGCCCGCTTACCAGGCCGCTTTCAGCCAGTCGTACCCCGACGGCGTCACCGCCGCCAACGTGCAAAATGCGCTGGCCACTTATGAGCGAACGCTGCTGACCCCCAACTCGCGGTTCGACCGGTACCTGTTGGGCAATACCGATATCCTCACGATCCAGGAAAAGTACGGCTACCAGCGCTTCAAGGAGTACGGCTGTATCGCCTGCCACCAGGGCATCAATATCGGCGGCAATATGTTCCAGAAGTTCGGCGTGATGGGGGACTACTTCAAGGCGCGCGGCAACCCGGTCGAATCGGACCTGGGGCGCTACCTGCTGACCCAGGACGAGGAAGATCGCCATGTGTTCAAAGTGCCCAGCCTGCGCAACGTGGCGGTCACCGCGCCGTATTTTCACGATGCATCGGCCAAGACACTGGAAGACGCGGTGGATGTGATGTTCACGTACCAACTGGGCCGCACGCCCTCCGCCGAAGACAAGGCGCTGATCGTGCAGTTTCTCAAGACCCTGACCGGCGAATGGGCAGGCAAGCCGCTATGAGCCAACTCTCATGACCCTTTCTCGCCGCCGTACCAGCCAGTTTCTCCTCAGCCTGATGACGCTGTTGCTGGCCTCGATCCTGGTGTTTTTGTACGTGAAGTCGTCCCGCGATCAGACGGCCACTTACACCCAGTCCCGCGACCTGATCCGCCAACTGCAGCAACTCAATGCGCAATGGGACAGCGAGGTGCTCAAGGCCAGGATCGCCGTCACGCACAACTACGACCCTCTGGTTACCCCCCTGCGGGAAATGACGCGGCTGTGGGCAGATCTGCAGAGTCACCCCACCTATCACGCCCCAGAAGACCTGTCCCGCTGGCAAGCCACCCTGGAGGGTTACCAGGCGGCGATCCAGGAAAAAGCCCGGTTGGTGGATCAGTTCAAATCCCACAACGCGGTGCTGCGCAACTCCCTGGCCTTCTTGCCGACCGCTGAAGACGATATCCAGGCCCAGTTCAGCCGCTATGACGAGGACGGCAGGCGGCAATTGCAAAGCGTCGCCACCGACACCTACGACCTGCTGCTCAGCAGCCTGGAGTTCGCCCAGGTCACCAGCGACGAGCGTGCCGCCGATATCCTGGTGGGCCTGGGCAAGCTGGCGGTGAACAAGGAACAGTTGCCAACCGAGTTCCAGGCACCGGTTGAGATCTTGAGCAAGCACATCGAGCTGATTTTGCGCGAACAACCGCTGGTCAATAATTTGCTCGAACGGATTGCAGCCATTCCCGTGGCCGACCGCCTGGATGAGCTGACCCATTACCTCAACCAGGATCAACAGACGGCCGACCTCGTCGACCAGAAGTACCATCGTTACCTGCTGGTGTTCGCCACCCTGCTGGTGGTTTTGCTGCTGTACCTGGCCGTGCGCCTGTTGCGCAGCTTTGCCGAGATCAACCGCGTCAATCGGGCCTTGCAGGCCGCCAATGAAACCCTGGAGCAACGCGTGGAGCGGCGCACGCAGCAGCTCAAGGATGCCCAGAGTGAGTTACTCGACAGCGCCCGTCAGGCCGGCATGGCGGAGATTGCTACCAACGTGCTGCACAACGTCGGCAACGTGCTTAACAGCGTGAACATTTCCGCCGACATGGTTGCGCGCAAATTACGCAGCAGCAAGGCCCAGGGCCTGGGCAAGGCCATGCAGTTGATCAACGAACACCAGGGGGACCTGGGTACCTTCCTGACTCAGGATGAAAAGGGTAAGTTGCTGCCCGGCTACCTGAACCAACTGGTGGAGGCGATTGCCGTCGAACAGCAAGGCATGACCGACGAACTGGCGCAACTGAGCAAAAGCGTCGACCACATCAAGGACATCGTCTCCACCCAGCAATCCTATGCCGGGGCGTCAACGCTGCTGGAGCCGGTGCATATCAGCGTGTTGATGGAAGATGCCTTGCGGATGAACGCCGGTGCGCTGAGCCGCCACAATGTGACGGTGGTCAAGCACTACGCCCAGGTACCGGAAATCCTGGCAGACAAACACCGGTTGCTGTTGATCATGGTCAACCTGATCAGCAATGCCAAATATGCCATGTCCAACCTCAGCGACCGGCCACGGCAGATGACCCTCAGGGTCGAGCAGAGGGATGACGATACCCTGCAGATCAGCGTGAAGGACGATGGCGAAGGCATACCGGCCGAAAACATGACCCGCATCTTTACCCACGGTTTTACCACCCGCAAGGAAGGCCACGGCTTTGGCCTGCACAGCTGCGCCCTGGCCGCTGTGGAGATGAATGGCCAGCTCACCGCCCACAGCGACGGGCCGGGCCGGGGCGCGGTATTTACCTTGACCATTCCTCTGACCCTTGCCGGAAGTCCCGCATGAACAAGCCCCCTAACCGACGCATCCTGTTGATTGATGACACGCCGTCGATTCACGACGACTTCCGCAAGATCCTGATGCCTGTGGTTGACTCCAACCAAGTGCTGGATGAGATGGAATCAGCATTGTTTGGCGCTACGGTCAAAGCCAAGGCCCCGGCCTTCGAGCTGCACTCAGCCTACGGCGGAGAAGAAGGCCTGCAATTACTCATCTCGGCGATGGCACAGCAGCAGCCCTATGCCCTGGCGTTCGTCGACATGCGTATGCCCCAGGGCTGGGACGGTGCGAAAACGATAGAGGAACTCTGGAAAGTCGCCCCCGACCTGCAGGTGGTGGTGTGCACCGCGTACTCGGACTATTCCTGGGAAGACCTGCTGGACCGCCTGAATGGCCATGATCGCTTGCTGATCCTGAAAAAACCGTTCGATAACATTGAAGTCCAGCAAATGGCCAATACCCTGGCCAATAAATGGGACATGGCCCGTCGCGCCACGCTGCAAACCACTCACCTCGAGCAGTTGGTGGAACAACGCACCCAGGCGCTGCAACTGGAAATCGACGAACGCAAGCACCTGGAAAGCCAACTGGTGCAGTCGGAAAAACTCGCTTCGCTTGGCCAACTCGCGGCGGGTGTGGCCCATGAAATCAACAACCCGGTGGGTTTTATCTCATCCAACCTCAGCACCCTGGACAGCTACTTCAACCAGCTGCAACAGATGCTCGATGCCTATCAAAGCGCCGAAGAACTGATTGCGCCGCAAGAACAGCGTGATCAACTCAAAGCCCTGCGAACCGGCCTGGAGCTGGACTTTCTCAAGGAAGACATTCCAATTCTGATCCGGGAGTCCAAGGAAGGCATCGGCCGCGTGGTGCAGATCGTCAAGGACCTGAAGAACTTCTCCCGTGTCGACAACGACCAGACCTGGCAATTTGCCAACCTGCAACAGGGCATCGATTCGACGCTGAACATCGTCGCCAGTGAACTCAAGTACAAGGCCGATGTGGTCAAACACTACAACCCACTGCCGGAAATCGAATGCCTGGCCTCGCAGCTCAACCAGGTGGTGATGAACCTGGTGATCAACGCCGCACAAGCCATGGGGCCGGAACGCGGCACCATTACCATCAGCAACGGTGTGGAAGGCGAGAATATCTGGCTGGAAGTGGCGGACAACGGCTGTGGGATTACACCCGAAACCGTGCAGAAGATCTTCGACCCGTTCTTTACCACCAAGCCGGTGGGCGAAGGCACCGGGCTGGGGTTGTCACTCTCCTACGGCATCATCAAGAAACACCATGGCAACATCTCCGTCAGCAGCGAGGTGGGCAAGGGAACGACCTTTCGGGTGGTGTTGCCGATACGGCAAACGGCGGCGTAGGGCTGTATAGAGAGGGTTAAACAACCCCACGAAACGATCAGCATTAAAAACCCGGCTATTTGCCGGGTTTTTAATGCACCAAGTACAACATCATGCGCAATGCGCAACTTTTTCGACTTCCTTGTAAATCTGAGCACCCTTGGTGATTTCCGCTGTGCGCAGATCATAGGCAGTCTGCAGGTTCAGCCAGAATTGCGCGGATGTTTCAAAGGCAGCAGCCAAACGTAACGCGACATCCGCGCTGATGCTGCGGCGCATCAAGACGATGTCATTGACCGTAGGCGCGGAAACATGCAGCGCCCTTGCGAGAGCAGCGGCGGTAAGGCCCAGCGGTTCCAAGTACTCTTCCTTGAGAATTTCCCCAGGGTGTACGGGACGCATGCCATTCTTAAACATGATTCACCTCAGTGGTAATCCACAATTTCAACGTTTTCCGGACCATTTGGCCCCCAGATAAAACAGATTCGGAATTGACCATTGATTCGTATGCTGTGTTGCCCCTCGCGGTCACCATATAGCTGTTCCAACCGGTTTCCCGGCGGCGAACGCAGGTCGGTGAGTTCAACCGCAGCATCCAGCATGCTCAACTTTCGTTCCGCCACTGAAAGGATGGCTGACCAACGACGCGTTCGACCGGTTTCAAAAAGGGTTCTGGTATCAGCGCATTTAAAGCTTCTTATCATCTTTTAATGCTTAACGTTATGCGTTAACGACTAACTCTACATTGGTTTTCGGGATATTCAACTGGCAGTTGAATAGCCACTGAGGGGTTGCGACGAGCGGTCGACAATAGTCAAAAAAAAGCCGCTCCGGGAGCGGCAGCAGCCTTTGAGGTGAAACGTGAGTCCCTCACTCCTCGGCTTTCTTCGCACCGGAGCCAAACGATGCAAACCGCTTGTTGAAACCGGCAATCCGGCCTTCAACCTGAGTCTTGCGCTGCTGGCCGGTGTAGATCGGGTGCGAGGCGCTGGAGACGTCCAGCGGGATGTACGGGTAGGTGTTGCCGTCGCTGTGTACATGGGTGCGGTCGCTGTCGGCGGTGGAGCCGATCAGGAAGAACACGTCGGCGGCGGTGTCGTGGAACAACACGGTACGGTAGTCGGGATGGATACCAGCTTTCATAAGGCCTCCTGGGCGTCTGGGTGGATTCGATGTGTTATACAGTAACGAAAATAATGCACCCAAACGAGAACCGATTGCAATAAGGGCAAGCCCCAGTTCAATGCCCTTATCGGTTGTACCGGCTTTCCCTACAGGCGCAGAATGGCGGATCGACCTGTAGCGTTGAACCTGAGGAAAAAACCGTATGAGCCTGTCGTTACTGAGCCGTTACGCCTTCTTTGCCGTGTGCGTCATTTTCACCCTCGCCAGCCTCCCTTTTATCCACCACGAATGGCTGTGGCCCATCACCCTGGTCACCGGCGTGTTGAGCCTGATCGGCATTTTCGACCTGCTGCAAAGCCCCCACGCCGTGCGCCGCAATTACCCGATCCTGGGCAATATCCGTTACCTGGTGGAAGCCATTCGCCCGGAAATCCGCCAATACCTGCTTGAGTCCGACAGCGATGCCCTGCCCTTCTCGCGGTCCCAGCGCTCGCTGGTGTACTCGCGCGCCAAGAACGAAACGGCGGACAAGCCCTTCGGCACCCTGATCGACGTGTACCAGTCGGGCTTCGAATTCATCGGCCACTCCATGCGTCCCGCGCCCCTGAGCGACCCCAACGCGTTTCGCGTGATGGTCGGCGGCCCACAGTGCACGCAACCGTACTCGGCGTCGGTGTTCAACATCTCGGCGATGAGTTTTGGCTCGTTGAGCGCCAACGCCATCCGCGCGCTCAATCAGGGTGCCAAGCTCGGTAACTTTGCCCACGACACCGGCGAAGGCAGCATCAGCCCCTACCACCGGGAACACGGCGGCGACCTGACCTGGGAACTGGGCAGCGGCTACTTCGGCTGCCGCACCAGCGACGGCCGCTTCGACCCGGAACGCTTCGCCGTGCAGGCACAAAACCCACAAGTGCGCATGATTGAAATCAAGATGAGCCAGGGCGCCAAGCCCGGCCATGGCGGGATCCTGCCCAAGCACAAAGTCACCCGGGAAATTGCCGACACCCGCGGCATCATGATGGGCGAGGATTGCATCTCGCCGTCGCGCCACAGCGCATTTTCCACGCCGATCGAACTGATGCAGTTCATCGCCCAACTGCGTGAACTCTCCGGTGGTAAACCGGTGGGTTTCAAGTTCTGCCTCGGCCACCCGTGGGAATTCATGGGCATCGCCAAGGCCATGCTCGACACCGGTATCCTCCCGGATTTTATCGTGGTCGACGGCAAGGAAGGCGGCACCGGCGCCGCGCCCGTGGAGTTCACCGACCATATCGGCGTGCCGCTGCGTGAGGGCCTGCTGTTCGTGCACAACACCCTGGTGGGCCTGAACCTGCGCGACAAGATCAAGCTCGGCGCCAGTGGCAAAATCGTCAGTGCATTCGATATCGCCAGCGTCTTGGCCATCGGCGCCGACTGGGCCAACTCGGCGCGCGGTTTCATGTTTGCCATCGGCTGCATTCAGTCGCAAAGCTGTCACACCAATAAATGCCCCACCGGCGTCGCCACCCAAGACCCACTGCGCCAGCGCGCCCTGGTGGTGCCGGATAAGGCCCAGCGGGTGTTCAACTTCCACCGCAACACGCTCAAGGCGCTGGCGGAAATGCTCGCGGCGGCCGGCCTGGATCATCCGTCACAGCTGTCGGCCAAGCACTTGGTGCGGCGCATGTCGGCGACTGAGATCAAGCTGTTCTCGCAGTTGCATGTGTTCCTCAAGCCGGGCGAGTTGCTGACGGGCGAGGTGAACGGCGAGTTTTATTCGCGCATGTGGCAGATGGCGCGAGCGGACAGTTTTGAGCCGCATGAAGTGGCGGCAGCGTAAGGGAGCGATACCGTGTTGAACGTCATCGCCGAAGATTTCATCAAGCCGGTACCGAAAATCAATGAGTACCAGGCAAAGCCCTGCCGTGTACTGCTGATGGATGCTTTCTAGGCCGCTCGTATTGCGTGCAAGCCGGCAGCGCCCATGGCGTATTCGCCGGCTACCACGCTGCGTGAGTGATCATGGATATCTAGAGACATTCAGTAATATCCCGGCTTTGCAATTGCTTACAAATACCGCCAACCTGCGCCCGCCCGACGTGCGGCGTGCGACATCCCTGCCACGCGCCTGTCATTACTAAACTATTTGTTCAAGAGCCCGCTGCCATGCTGAACGGACGCGACCCGCGCATCGATTTTTTTCGGGGCCTGGCGTTGATCTTCATTTTCTGGGATCACGTCCCCCACAATCCCCTTGGCCAGATTACCCTGCGCAATATCGGCTTCAGCGACGCGGCTGAAGTCTTCGTGTTTCTTGCTGGCTACGCTTCCGTGCTGGCCTACGGCAAGGTCCTGCAGCGCGAAGGCTACTGGATGGCCTGCTTGAAGATCCTGCGGCGCACGTGGGTGCTGTACGTGGTGCATATCTTTTTGCTGGCGATGCTGATGGGTATCGTGTTCTTCGCCAACAGCCATGTGGAAACCCGCGACCTGGTAGAGGAGATGGGCCTGACGCATTTCGTCACACACCCGCAGCAAGCCCTGGTGGATGAATTGCTGCTGCGCTTCAAGCCGAACCTGATGGACCCATTGCCGCTGTATATCGTGCTGCTGGCCGGCCTGCCGTTGGTGCTGCCGTTGCTCCTGCGCAAGACCTGGGCGGTGGTCGCGGTATCGATGGCGGTTTACCTGCTGGCGCCGCACCTGGGGTGGAACCTGGCGGCGATCGCAGACGGTGTGTGGTACTTCAACCCGGTCACCTGGCAGTTCCTGTTCATACTGGGCGGTGCGGCGGCCATTCACGGGCAAACGCCACGGGCGCAGGATGATCGCCCCCTGCTACGCCAGCCGCTGTTCGTCACCGCAGCGGTCTATTCGCTGGTGGCCTGCGTGATCACGATTGCCTGGCGCTGGCCCGACGTACATGACGCGCTGATGCCTTCCGCGCTCAGCGAGTTGCTCTACCCGATCAGCAAGACCGACCTGTCGCCGGTCCGTTTGCTGCACTTCCTGGCCCTGGCCTATGTCACCGCCAAACTGTTGCCGGGGCGTGCCTGGACGCAAAACTGGCTGGCACGGCAAACCTGCCGGATGGGGCGCTATTCGCTGGAAGTGTTCTGCCTGGGCGTGTTGCTGGCGCCGCTGGCTGACATGGTCAACGCCCTGGCTGGCGATACCTTCACCATGCAGGTTTTCACCGCCCTGGCCGGCGCTGCGCTGATGGCGACGCTGGCCGCGTGGCTGGAGTTCAACAAGCGCCTGAACACGCCCATGAAGTCCGCAACCCAGGTACATAGTTAACCCCAGGCGCCAAAGGCGCCATGGTCCCCTTGGCCTTCCACCCATTGTGAAAGGCCCCAACACATGCCCACCCACCAACTGCTCAACGGCTTATCCGGCAACCTGCAATCCAGCACAGCCTGGGCCCGACAACAAGCTCTCGAACTGATTCAGCACACTGTCGCGCAGGCCATGCAAGGCCTGACGCCGCCAGAGCAAACCGGTTACCTCAAACTGCAACGCCAAGCCCTGGCTGCCGTCAACGCCGTCGAAGCCGAAAAAAACCGCCTGATCCAGGCCTTCAAAGTCGAGGGCTTGGCTGAGCTGCGCGAGAAGATCGGCGGGCGTGATCCGGAAAACTACCGCCTCTACACCACCTACCTGGAAAAACGCGAACAACCCTTTCCCTGGGAGCCCCGCGTCACCGAACCGCCGTATCGCCCTCGCCGCGCCCTGGATGAATGGCAGTACATCGAGCACACCAAAAGCATGACCCTGTGGGAAGCCGCCTGCCTGAACTTCGGGTTCACCAGCTCGATCATTCAGGCCTCGGGTTATAGCCTGGCAGAAGCCAGTGAGATCATCGGCGGCAACGACGATCGGAGCCTGCCGGTCAAAGACTTCATCGCCGTAGCCCGCAAGCTGAACCTGGGGGGGCGATTGCGGGCGCTCATCAACCCGACGTTAAGCAGCGACGGCACGCTGCGAAACCTGATCAAGGCCTCCTCCAAGGCGCTGCTGCTGTTCGACTTGCTCGACGCCTGGCGCAACCGCGCCGTCACCGGCTTGACCCGCCCGATGTATGACACGCTGCACGCCGCCCTCAACGGCGATGGCCCGCAACCGGCTTTCGACATGCTGAGCCTGACGTCCAGTCGCACGCCCATCCTCCCCAAGCCGCACACCGCCTGGCACACCGCAATGCCCATCCCCTTACTGCTGATCAATGTGGCCAGCCTCGGGGTGTTGTCGTATTTCCCTTTTCGCCCAGGCGGCGCGCTGCGCTATCACGTTGACGCGCAGGCGGCCGAAAACGCCTGGCGCGAGCAACTCAATGCCAGCCACCAGCAACAGGACCTGGGTTGGTTGTCGCGACAACTGCCGCTGATTGGCCTGGCAACCTTTAAATCGCTGCTGCGCCAAGAGCCGCGTCCCAAGGACATGAATTGGCTGACTGGATTGCTGTATGACGGTTTTCACAAAGCCTTCCCGCAGCGGACCCTCGACAGCGTGCGCTTCTCGACAGCCATGCGCCCGGATCGCCCGTTGACGCTGGTCGAAGCGTTCACTCACCAGCAGATTCAACGCTTCCAGGCCGACCTGGACACCCTGGCGACCCCGCGTTCCGAAGCCGACTGGCAGGCCCTCACGGACGCCGTGGCCGCGATTGCCGGCGAAGTCCTGCAACTGCTGCTGACACCACTGCCCGGCGGCGTGACCGGGCTGAACCGCATGATGCAACTGGCCGTCATGGGCAGCCTGACCTACAGCGTCGGCCAAGGCCTGAGTGAAGCGATCCAGGGTGATGCAAGTGGTTTCGCCAGCGCCATGGCAGATGTGGCCGACCTGGCCGTCAGCGGCCGACTGATCTCCACTGCCGGCAGGCTGCACCGCCAGCGCATGCTCGGCTACCTGAACCGGCTGGGCAACCCACGCAAAGTCACGCGCCCGGACGGCGTCGAAGCACTCTGGAAACCCGACGCGCAACCGTACGCGCTGGCCAACCAGGCCCTGCTTAACGGCAAAACCGCGGACGCCCTGGGGGTCTTTTCCGTCAAGGGCAAACGCTACGTCAAACTGCGCCACGACGACCAGGCACTGGTGGTGGAAGTGCGGCACGACTCGCAGAGCATGCGTTACGTGCTCAAACACGCAAACGCTGACACCTATAGCCCCCCGATCATTTTCGAACCCGCCTGGCAGGCCTGGAAGTTCGACCTGCATAACGCCCACACGCTGTCCGACATCAAATTGCTGCAGCGCATGCTGCCCAACGGCTCTTCCCATGCCCCCGTGGCCGACCTGGAGCACATGCTCAAGAGCACCGCCACACCGCGCGCCACCCTGGACCGGGTCTGGGCGGGACACAGCGCACCGCTGAACCTGATCGAAGGGGTCAGGCGCCTGCAAGCCGACCGGGTTATCCAGCAAATCATCGACCACTTCGACCAGCCGGGGTACATGCCCCCGCACGGCGACAGCACGGTGTTTTGCCTGCTGACGCAATTGGCGGGCTGGCCGGTCGACGCCCTGTTGAGCATCCGTGAGGAAGCCGGCGAAGTGATTGAAATTTATAGCAAACCTGAACACGCGCCGACCAAGCCTCACCTGATCAGCCTGACGCGTCGTGAGGACGGCAGCTACCTGGCCACCGATGGCCAGCGGGTATCGCCCGGTTCCGCCGACACGTTGCTGTTACTCATCCTCCAGCTGCAACCCAGTGGTTCGACCCTGGGCCAGGAAACCCGCCACAACCGTTCGCCGGACCAACGGGTCGTCGCCATTCGTGAGCAGGTCGTGGCCCTCGCTCGGCAGGAGCGGATGACGCTGTTCAGTGCCGTGGTCGACTTTTCGGGTTACGAAAAAGGCGAGCGACTTCCTCCCGCCGATGTGCGACGGTTCTTGCCGTTCAAGGCATCGCCTCCCTTGGTGGCCGTCACGCCGCTGCTGAAAAAAATGCGCGACCTGAACCGGCCGCTGTCGCCCGCCCACCTTGAGCAACTGCTCACGGCTAACCCACTCACGCCACGCCAGCATCAGGCCTTTCTTGACGCCGGCACCTTGCCGACGGCGTTTGCCGAATGGTTGGATCACCACCGCACGGCGCTGCGTATCGACGCCGCAATAGACGGGCTGTACCACCCACGCGCGCACAATGACGACATTGACCAATGGGCCCGGGAGTTTGCCTCGGCCTTGGTGCGCAACACGCTTAAACGGCCTTTCGTGATCACCGAAGTGGTCGCCGGTGACATCGCCACCCCTTACCTGTCCAGCGGCTCGGACGACCCGACCGTGGAACTGCGCCATTACGGCCGTGGGCGCTATGAAGCGTACGACCTGCGGAACGGCGGAACGATTCCGGTAGCTCCCGACAACGAGAGTTTCTACCTGGCCATCGGTTCGGTGCTGCAACCCCATGAACGCCAGCTACTGGGCATGAACAGCGCCAGCGATAGCCAAGGCCTGCGTAACACGCTGGGGGATTACATGAGCAACCAGCGCAATACCGAAGGGTTTGTCAGCCTGGTCAACGGCTCGCTGGTGCAATACGAACAACGCCTGGACCTGCCACCAGACCTGGCGCCCACCGCCAACGGCATTTTCGTACTCGACGGGCGCCACTACCTGCCGTTGCTGGATGCGCTCTACCGGATTGCCTTCGACAAAAAGCGCCTCAAATGGCGGCTGCACCACCCGACGAAAATCGGCGTCGATACCCCCACCCTTGAACACAACGGCGAAGGCACCTGGCGCCTGTCGAGCGAAAACCCGATGACCTGGGACGACCATCGCCTGCTCTATCGGCTAGGTAACCACGCGTACGCCTTCACACGGGACATGGCCGCTAAAATCCTGGCCCTGACCGACACCTCCGCGCCGCTGTTGCGCCAAGTCCACCGCAATGGTCGCGCCGTACCGCCGCTGCTGGCAGACACCTGCAAACGCTTGAAGATCGAACAGGAAATCCACCGGTTCATCGAGGCCATGCGCGCCGAGCCGACCTCGCGCAGCGCCCAGCCGCACTTGCAGATGTTGGTGATATCGAGCCTGCCGGACTGGCCATCGAGCCACGTGCTGCAGATCGTCGATCGCCAGAACCGGGTGCTGCAACAATACCCGGTCAGTCAGGCACCCGATGCCCAGGCCGTGAAGGTCACCGAGCACGATTACAAAGACGCCAAACTGCTGGAAGTGCTGAGTCAAAACGACGCCATCACCCAAGGCCTGCTCGGTGAATTACCCGCGTCCCACGACGAACGCCTGTTCAAGCTGGTTAAGAAAATCGTCGAATTTGCCCAACGCGAAAAAGCCGACATCTTCAATTCGCTCTACGCCCAGAGCGAGACCACCGGCAACCTGCGCGATAAACGCTTCAAAGCCAAGTTCCCGGAACTACCCACCCCGCTGGTCAAGGCCATACTCGAACACGCCAGCCCGCGTGAACTCAGGCAACTTCGCGACAAGCATCAAGTGAGCCTGCGGCTTGCCGAACAGGTGCGCCTGTCCAGCCATGACCTGCGCTTGAACCGGGCTTATGAAGGGCTCTACCTGAGCGCCTGGACCCACCCCGACAGCGACAAAATCACCCTGCACCTGCTCAAATCCCTGCCCACCTGGCCTAAGGGGCTGCGTATCGATATCCACGAAGGTGACTCGCGCGGGCGCCTGCTGGAAAGCGCCGGGCACTTGGACGGTTCGGTGCGCCGGGTACTCGCTCGCACCCAACGCGGCTATCAAGGCTACGCGGCGGACGGCGCACACCTGGGTGCCCCATCGCCCGCGCTGCTGGACGTCATCGTCAAGACACTGTCCGACAGCGAAAAAGCCGCGCTGGGGGTCGTGGGCGAACCGGGTATTGCTGACTTACGCGAACAAATCGCCGCCCTTGCCCTGGAACGTCGGGTCGAAATCAAACGTCTGCTGGACCTGCCTCACGTGCAACCCTGGATGGTGCCGCCGCTGGGCGTGAATCGAACGTTCCTGGCCTACCCGCTGTGGAGTGGGCTGTGGCCCTTCGGCGGTAATCGCCCGCCCGACCTGATGTCCAGGGTCCAGCAGGTCTACCCGCGTTTTTCCAACGACGACGCTCGGCGCTTCATTCGTTCACTGAACCTCAGCGAACCCGCCGCGCTGATTGAACTGGATCGGCGCCAGGCCGAAATCCAAGCATTGCCGACCGAGCTGCAACGCTGGTCCGATGCGACCTACAGCCAAGACGACAGCCTGGAAAGCGACAGTGATAGCGACAGTGACAGGCAATCCTGGAGCAACCTCACAACACGACGCGCACTCGCCCTACGCCTGTGCGAAGCCGCCCGACGGGAAAACCCTCAGCGCTTCATTTTCGGGTTATTTCACCTGTCCTCGTTGACCCTGCAACTGGACGCCATCAATACATTGCCGACCCTGAGCATCGATTCGCGCACGTTCGAGCACATCGAATACCTGCACCTCGCAGGCGATATTTTCCCCGTCCAAGGGGATGCCTTCCTGCGCCATTTCAGCCAGCTGCGCGCGTTGAAAATCGACTGTGACCTGAACGAACTGCCCAGCGCAATCAGCGATATGGCCCACCTCACCCACCTGGACCTAGCAGACAACCGTATCGTGCTGACAGCCACCTCCGCCGAACGCCTGAGCAGGCTGGTCAATCTGCGCGAGCTGAACGTGAGCGATAACCCACTGGGGGTGGTTCCGGACTTCGCCGCGCTAACCGCGTTGCAAACCCTGAACCTGCGCAATACCGGCTTAACTCAATGGCCACACAGCGCGTGGGCATTGCCCAACCTCAGCCTGTTGCACCTGGAGGAGAACCACATCACCACCCTTCCCGAGAGCCTCTTCAGCAGCCCACAGGCCCTGGAACGTCAACGGCGTACCCTGTTGCATGACAACCCACTGACCCTCGAGACACGCCAGCGGCTCGCCCGGTACAGCGCCGAAACCCGGGTCAACCTGCGCGGCGCGAGGCCCGGAATCGTGCACCTGCCGGGTCCGTCCAAGGACTTCAATCACTGGCTGTCGGGCGTACACGCCAATAAACATGAGAGCCTGCGATTTCTCTGGGACGCCTTGCGCGAGCACGAAGGGGCAAGCCCCGACGACACCTTCAGGGTGCTGAGGGACTTGACCCAGTCATACGATTATCGACAGGGCGGGCGGATCAGGGCCGGCCTGACTCAGCGGGTGTGGACGCTGTTGATTGCCATGGGCAACTCGAACCACCTGTGCGAGACAATCTTCCTCAACACTTACGCCGCAGGCACCTGCGGTGACGGCGCGATTTTGACGTTCAGCAACATGGAGCTCATGCACCGGGCGCACCAGGCCAAGTCTCAACAGGGAAGCCATCAAGTGGACAAGGACTTGCTGGTGCTGGCGCAAGGCAGTTACCTGATCGAACAGCTCGACCAGTTTTCCGAGGACCTCATCGCTCGCCTGGAAACGCCGGAAGAACCGCTGGATGCGGCCGAAGTTACGCTGTTTTTCAGGGTCAGGCTCACCGAAGAATTCAGCCTGCCGGTACACCCCGAACAGATGCTGTATGCCATTGACGAACGCGTGACCGAACAGCACGTGCAGGAAGCCCGCGACCACCTGAATGCCTTGCGCAGCACACCGGGGTTACAGGACTCGATACTGGAGCGCGAATTCTGGATCGAATACCTGGCACTCAGCTACCCGGAGCCGTTCCTGACGGTCCGGGATGCATCCAAGCTCAAGCAGCAGGAACTGGATCAGCAGGTGCAGAACAAACGCTCCGACGAATACCTGGAACGACGCCAGTCACTGATAGAGCGAGAAAAACTAGAGCAATACCGCCTGGTCCGGCAATTGACCGAAGCGGCGCAGTTGGCCCAAAGGGTCCACTGACCGCTCCGGCGATAGGGCCTATCGGGCGGGCACGGTGGCTTGCGTCGGCTGCAACTTGAACACGTAGAACAGCACCGTCAGCATTACCAGGAACGCCGGCCCGACATAGAGCGCCACGCGCGTGTCGGGGAAGTACGCCATCAGGCCCACCACCAGCACCAGGAACGCCAGGGCCAGGTAGGAACTGAGCGGGTACAGCCACATGCGGTACTTGAGCCCGTCACGTTCGGCCGGGCTCAAGCCACGACGGAACCTGAGCTGGGCCAGCAGGATCATCGCCCAGGTCCAGATCGCGCCGAAGGTGGCAATGGAAGTGACCCAGACGAAGACCTTCTCCGGCACCAGATAGTTGAGCAGCACGCCCAACAGCAAGGCAAAGATCGATAGCAGCAGGGCCTTGCGCGGCACGCCATTGCTCGAGGTGGTGCCGAAGGTGGCCGGGGCCTGGCCGTTCTGCGCCAGGCTATAAAGCATGCGCCCGGTACTGAAGATGCCGCCGTTGCACGAGGACAGTGCCGCCGTGATCACCACGAAGTTGATGATGCCGGCCGCCGTCTTGATGCCCAAGCGTTCGAAGGTCATCACAAAGGGGCTGCCCTGGGTGCCGATTTCGTTCCACGGGTAGATCGACAAAATCACAAACAGCGCGCCGACGTAGAACAACAGAATGCGCCAGAACACCGAGCCGATGGCGCTGGGGATGGTCTTCTGCGGGTTCTTCGCTTCACCGGCGGTGAGGCCGATCATCTCCACGCCCAGGTAGGCGAACATCACCATTTGCAGCGACATCAGTACGCCTGTCACGCCGTTGGGCATGAAGCCGCCGTGGGCCCACAGGTTGGAAATGCCCAATGCCACGCCGTCATTGCCGAAACCGAACGCAATGATGCCGACACCGCCGATCACCATGGCAATGATGGTGACGATCTTGATCAGTGCGAACCAGAACTCGAACTCGCCGAACGCCTTGACCGCGATGAGGTTGATGGTGCCCATGCTGATCAGGGCCGCCAGGGCCCAGATCCAACGCGGCGTGTCGGGGAACCAGACGCCCATGTACACCGCGACGGCAGTGATTTCCGCCACGCAAGTCACCAGCCACAGGAACCAATAATTCCAGCCGGTCAGAAAGCCCGCCAACGGGCCCAGGTAGTCTTGTGCATAGCGGCTGAAGGAGCCGGCGACCGGATTGTGCACGGCCATCTCGCCGAGGGCGCGCATGATCACCAGGATCGCCAGACCGCCGATGATGTAGGACAGCATGATCGCCGGGCCGGCCATTTCAATGGCCTTGGCCGAACCCAGGAACAGGCCGACACCGATACAGGCGCCGAGGGCCATCAGGCGGATATGCCGTTCGCCCAATTCGCGTTTGAGCGGGCCGCCCTGAGCGGTCTCGCCATGGGGCAGGGAGTTGCCAACTGGCATAAGGGTACAACCTCGTCTTGTTATTGGATGAACCACCGAACTTGCCGCCGTAAGACCGATAGGTCCGGGGCGACTCTGATCGGGCCTGAGGGGTAAACAGGCCCGTCCTGCAGGATCGGTGGGGCATGCAGTATAAAAACCCGAACGCGGGGCCTTTCACTCTATAAACGACTAAATTCAGCGATTAGTCTGGGAAAATGCACTTTCTACGAGAAAGCATGACCTGTGTTCAGACGTTTTCCAGGTGTTGCGAGGCGGGCGAGTATTGCACAGCCGCCGTGCAGCGTCATGCCCCTCGCCTGATCGGACGGGCCTGGCAAAAGGCTCTATTTCAGCCTGTTCAGCCCATCACACCGCCAACACCGAACTCGGCCACGGTTTGAGGCGCACCGTGCCGATACCGCTTCAGGCGCAGGCCCTTCACGATCAGCAATCCTCGATTGCCAGGACGGCAATGACACCGAAGGGACATCCTCATGCAAAACACCCTCGACGTACTCAAGCAGGGTCAGGCGCTGCGCCTGGCGGCCGATAGCCACTTGATAACCGCGCTGATCAATCACCTGGAATCCACCGACACCACCACCTTGCGCATTCCAGAATGTTCGTCACTGGGCTGCTGGCTGCAGCTCTACCGCAAAGCGCTCAACCGGCCGAACGTGCAGGCCTGGCTCACACGCCTGCCACTGGACCTGGCTGGCCTGAACGTGCAGCAAGACACCACGCAGCTGGCGCTTGGCGCAGATCAGGTGCTGAACTTTTACGGCTATCCATACCCCCGCCATCACGGGGAGCGCCGGGTCATCACCCAGGCGCTGGATCAACTGAATACCTTTGCCGACCCCAAGGTGGGCCTGAATGACAGCCTCAAGCGGCTGAACCAGGACCTGCACCAACTCGCCGACAGCCTGGAGAACCTGGTGGATGGAGACGATTTCAATCTGTTTTCCACCTACAAGACCTACCTCAAGCTCGAGTCCGGCTCGTTTTGGGCCACGACCCAGCAGGCCGGTGCAGCGCTGCTTACAACCCTTACCACCACGGCAGAATTCTTGGCGCTTGAGTCAGCGCAAGGCCTGCAACCCGGCATGTATGCGTTCCACCCCGCCACGCGCCGGCTCAGCGGCAAGAATGCCCTGGGCATGTTGGTCGACATCGGCATCGAACAGTTGCTGGCGTTGCCGCCCGAAGCCCAGCTGCAGCAGTTGGTCGACGTCGCCGAACAGCTCTGCACCCTTGTCCACCAGAGTGGCCTGTTCAGCGTTGCCCAACTCCTGCAGTGCCACGACCTGCCGGTGCCCGACACACCTGAGGAGGCCCGGGCACTGATCGACACCCTGCGCCAGTCGACGGCGCTGACGATGCTGCCCGTCGCCGACCTGGCCAACGCCGACATCGCCCTGATGCAACACCTGCAATGGCTGGCGCTGGATCACGACCGGGCGCTCATGGCCGAAGCGTTGAAGGCCCTGGTCCTGGGCAAGGACAGTGACAGCCTGATCGACACCGCCGGCGTGCCACTGACACCCGATCCAGACTCCAGCGCACGCCAGCCCGACAGCGCTCGCCATCCCGCCGTGAGTGCCCGCTCCGCTTGCGGCCCGTTCAGCCTCAAGCAGCTGTTGCACCACCATGAACTCGACATACCCGACACGGTGGCCGCCGCCGACGACACCCTGCTGAGCCTGCACATGAACCTGCCGAGGCCCCCTGCATTCGGTGACTACCACGCGCTGTTGAGCGCCACGGCTCGCTCGCCGGTGCAACTGGATACCGCCCAACGAAAAACCATTATCGAGACGATCAATACCGGGCGGCAGAACAACCGCCCACGCCTGCTCGATCGGCTATGCGGCGCCCTGCTGAACGGCAAAACGCCTGAGCAGATCCGCACACAGGCCGACGCTCTGCTCAAGCAACTGCTCGGCCTGGAGCCCGCGCGTGCGTTGGGCCAACAGCTGATCACGGCACTGCAGTGGTATGGGCAACACGCGGACGAATCCGCCGGCCAGACAAGCCTGGGCCTGCTGGTGCTGAGCGCACTGATCCTCGACCTTGACCCTGCGGCCGGTGAAGCAGGCTACGTGCCGGCCGGCTTCAACCTGGTCGCCGACGTGCACTGGGGCAAACCCCATGCCGACTTACGCCGCGAACTGGAACTGCACGTGATGCGCACCTGCAAGGTCTCGACCGCCGCCGCCCCGCTGGCGGCGCACTTGTTGCTGGCCGGCACCACGCCGGAGTTTCTGGTGCAGGCATTGCCCGACACCCTGCGTTTTCGCACATCGATCGCCTGGATGACCTTCAAGCAGGGCGTAATGATTGCGCACGCACTGGCGCCTGGATCACCGCAGTACATGACCTACAACGACATGATCGCGCTGGCTGCGCAGCCGCCCAAGACCGTCCAGCAACAACAATGGCGCGCGTACACCGCCACCCGCACCTTGCTCGACTGGGCCATCGCCCAAGGCGAACTGCCCGAGCGCGAGAACGGTGAATACCTGACTGACGAGATCGACGCCCTTAAAACCCGCCTGATGCATCGCCTGCAAGCCTTGAAGGACGCGCTGATCACCGTTGCCAGCACACCGCCGAGTCGCCGCAGCATCGCCCTGGAGGATCTCAAACGGGTATTTCCAAAGCAGCCGTGGCTGGAAAAAGCCTGCCTGTGGCGCCCGGTTCCACCGCTGGCCGGCAGCAGCCTGCGCTTCCCGATGCACCATCATGATCGCGAGAACTACAGCCTGCATTCGCTGGTGGAATTGCACATGGACGGCCAGTTGGACGACACCCGGTGGGCGTCTATCGAACCGCAGCTGGACCTGGCGCAACTGCGTCTATCGTTTGGGCAATTAGGGGATATCAACGAACGCTTCGACACGGCCTTTGGCGCCTATATCGAGACGATGAAACAGGCCTACAGCACCACGATTGAAGACCTTTTGGCGCAATTGCCCCTGGCTGATCGTTCGCACCTGCAACAGGCTGACCTGCAACTGTTGGTGCTGAAAAAACCACCTGGCAAGGACCTCGCGCTGCTGAGCAAGGAAGAAGAGCTTGCCCGTACCGCGCGGACGGGTGTGATCCTGCGCGCGACATCGCCCACCGGCATCGAGGAGTACGAGCTGTTCCCTCTGCTGAACCGCGTGCACAAGCGCGACGGCCCGCCGTTGGCGTTTCGCCTGGGAGGCACGCCGATTTCGGCCACCACCGGCGGTGCCCACTCGACCCACCCCGTCACGCAGCTGCTGGTCGGCGATGAGCTGCCCGTGGACTGGGAAGCCTACGCCAATGGGCGCCCGCCGAGGCTGGGGATCCGTTCCAAGGTGATCATCGACCTGCTGTGGTCATCCAACCCAGCGCCGGACAACTCACTGCCGTCGACGGCGTTCACGTTTGGATCGTCGGTCAATCGCGCCATTGCTCACGCCATCGTGCAGCAACACTTCTTCCTCGAAGTCGACGGCTTGCCCGTGCAGGCCAGGGGCTCGACCCGGTACGAACACTTGCAGCAACGCTGGGATCGGTTGCTGGCCCGGCTTAAAAAACTCGTCCCGTTTTGGTCGTGCGCCACCGACATCACCTCCGCAGACCTGCGCCGCGCCATCGATGGGGCCTATGGCTGTTTTATCGACCTGCTGGCCCTGCTGTTTCCCACCCAACAGTTTCTTACGGCCTCGCTGGCGATCTTGAAAAGAACCGTACCGCTGCCGATCAAACTGATCCAACTGGGCCGCTTGAGCAGCACCTTCCTCAATACCGTGCTGAACCCGCTGGACGGTATTCCCGGCCTGTTCAGGCTGGCCGGTAGCGGCGTGATCCGGCTGACGACCGAAGCAGGACGTGTGCTCGACACGGCGATCGGGCAAATCCAACGCAGCACCGCCAACGCGTTATGGCTGGATTACCCCACGTTGCTGGCCCGCGCCGACATCGGCAACGGCACGGTGCTGCGCGGGAGCGACTTCGTGCGTATCAACGCCCTCCTGCACAAAAACCGCTGGCACGCCTGCTCCCCCTTCAGCACCCGACCGTATGGGCCGCCGCTGGACAGTTTTCGCCTGGCCAGCGCCGTCGGCGTGATACCGATGCGCGCCGCCAATGGTTACCGGGCGTTGGTCACAGAACGTTTTTTCGCCACCCAGCCGCTGGTCATCCCGCGCTCGGAGGCCACCGACCTGCTGCACCAGAACCAACTGCTGCGCCTTGAGCACAAGGCCGTAACGCACCTGGACGATGTGCAATCACCCGCCTACTTTAGGGTCGAAAAAGGGCTGGACGCGGCTTGCCTCACCGGCCGAAAAAAACGCAGCCCGATCCCGTTGGTGTGCTTCACCAAAAGACTCTCCACGAGCCGCTCATCCATTCATCATCGCCGGGTCCAGGCGATTGAACATATCCGTCTCACCGCGGCGCCCGCTGTTGGTTCGGCCCCGCGACGACTGGTGTATGACCACCGGCTGTATGAGGCAATACCCTCGGGGAGCACCTTCGACCTCACGCCGGTGGCCCTGCCGCCGCTCTTGAAGTACAAGCCGAAAGTCACCGGCACCCTACTCGACGATGAACCGCAGTTCGGCCTGCCCAACGACCAATTGGATAACAAGCTCAGCCGCGAAACGCGGGTGGTTGAATTGCAGGCGTTGGTTGAGGGTGTGGAAGACAGCCGCGTCGTGCGGGCGATGGCGGTCGACCTTAATCCGCCAGGCACACTCCCCAACCCCCGCATTGTCGTAGAGGCCGATACAGGGATTTTCTATGAGGTGAGTCGCCGCGCGTCGGAGTGCAATCAGTTGTACTTCAGCCAAGGGGGCGAGCACGAACAACTGATCCGCGCATTCAGCCAGCGTAAACTCGACTATTTAACGGCGGCAGGTTATGTCCACAACCGTCCCCTGGTCACTCTGCCGACCCTGGAAGTGCTGTACGGACAGCTGGCTCGCCGAGATTTCAGCCCCCAAAAAATTGCGCGCCTTCGCCAGCAGGCCAGCACCTTGAGCCCGCTCAAGCAACGCGAGTTGTTGCTCAACGCAAGCGATCAAGGGCAACGCCTGCCGATCAGCATTGCAGCAAGGCCAATGCAACTGGAGAGTTGGCCACGTACCGCGTTCATTCAGGCTGCTGGCAGCGCAGAAAAACTCAACCAGTACCTGGCCCAAAAGGCGCACGCAAGCACCGTGGCCCTGGTGAAGAGCACCGGTATCGGCTCAGCCAATGTGGTGGGCACCGGCCTTGACGAACTGACCCGGCTGGACATCGCCGAGTCCTTGGTGATGTGGCAATACAGCCGCGTCGGCCATCCCAACTACACTGAGGTGATCCTCAAGACCGGCGCCGGCAATTGCGACCAGATGGCTCATGTCGCCCGAGAGCTGATCCGGGTTAACGGTGGCCACGCGCACATCTGGGGCATGAGCCCGCCCGCGCATGCCTTCGTGGTGGTAGGCGCACCTACCGCCACGCTGACACACACGCTGGACTTCAAGGAAGCAGGCTGGGCGGACCTGTGGATCTGCGACCCATGGGCGGCCATCGTCTGCCCGGCGCGGGACTACATGAAACTGCTCAATGAGAAAATGATCGCGTGGTCTCTGCAGGATATCTCGGTGTTTTTCAACGACCAGGGCACCTACCGCTGGGGCCAGGCCAATGACCAACACTGGCTGGCACTGCTCAATAATGGGTTGAAACACCCGTTGCCCTGACGCAACACGCGTTCCTCTATCGACATGCCATACAAAAACGCCGCTGCAATCGCCCGCCACCGTCTAAGCTTCAGACAAGTCCGATCAATCTGCGTGAATGGATCAATCGACTATGGGTGCTCTGTGGCAATCGGATTCGACCAAGGCTGCCGTTTCAGAAAGCAGTGTGGATCAGCCATCTTTGCCCAAAACGCCTGCACCTCGCCGTTTATGGCGACGGGTGTTCTGGCTGGTCCTGTTGATGGCCTTGATTGCCCTCGGCTTCGCCACCGCCCGGGAGGTACGCACCTCGGCCCTGCAAGCCCGCGAGCTCAGCCGCCTGGCCGCCAGCCTCACGTATACGCTTGAGCCCGGCCCCAGCGAGGCCATCGTTTACCCCGGTGCCGGGCCATTCGACAAGCGCCTGGGCTACAGCGCCCTCGGAGAGTTTTTGCCCCGGCTGCTTAAACGCGATTATCGGGTGCAGGCGCAAACCCGGTTCTCTGGCGCGTTGATGGAGTACAACAACCACGGTTTTTTTGTGCCCTATGCCGAAAAAACCCAGGCGGGGCTGTCCATCACCGATTGCCGGGCGGCGCCGTTGTACCAGTTCAACTACCCGCAGCAACTGTACGCACGTTTCGACGCCATACCGCCGTTGATGGTGCACAGCTTGTTGTTCATCGAGAACCGTGACCTGCTCGACCCCGAGCAGCCCCTGGCCAACCCAGCCGTGGACTGGCCACGTTTTGCCAAGGCAGCCTGGTCGCAGGTGGCGAAGCTGCTGCACCTGCCGGGGCAAACCGCTGGGGGCAGCACGTTGGCCACGCAGCTGGAAAAGTATCGCCACTCCCCCGACGGCCTGACGCTGTCCGGCGGTGAGAAAATCCGCCAGATGATTTCCGCCAGCGTGCGCGCTTATCAGGCCGGCCCACACACGTTACAGGCCCGACAGAATGTGGTGCGCGATTACCTCAACAGCGTGCCGTTGTCGGCAGTACCCGGGCACGGTGAGGTGCACGGCATGGCCGAAGGATTGCGTGTGTGGTACGGCGCCGATTTCGCCCAGGTCAACCAGGCGCTGGCCAGCACCGCGCACGATGCGCAAAGCCTGAAGCAACGTGGCCTGGCGCTGCGTGAAGTGCTGTCGCTGATGATTGCCCAGCGCCGCCCCTCTCACTACCTGAGCAAGGGCCGCGAGGAGCTGGCGCAGTTGACCGACAGCCATCTGCGCCTGCTCACGCAAAACGGCGTGATCGACTCGGCGTTGTCGGCGGCCGCGCTGGCCGCCAAGGTCACGTACCGCGACTGGCAACAGCAACCGACGATCCAACCGATTGAAACCAACAAAGGCATCAGCGTTGCCCGCAGCCGTCTGGCCGCCCTGCTCAATCGCCCGCTGTACGACCTTGACCGCCTTGATCTGTCCGCAACCAGTACCTTGCAGAGTGACTTGCAAGCCCAGGTCACCGAGTACCTCAAACACTTGGCCGACCCGACCTTTGCCGGTCAGATCGGCCTGATCGGCCCACGCTTGCTCACCGCCGACAGCACACCGCAAGTGCGCTACAGCTTCACCTTGTTCGAACTGACTCCCGACAGCTCACGGGTGCGGGTCCAGACCGACAGCACCGACCAACCCTTCGACATCAACGAAGGCAGTAAGCTGGAACTGGGCTCTACCGCCAAGCTGCGGGTACTCACGACTTACCTGCAAATCATCACCGAACTGCATCAACGCTATGCCGGGCAAACCCCGGCAGCCCTGAAAAAAGCCGAGATTAACGACCAGGACCGTCTCAGCCGCTGGGCCGTCGACTACCTGGTCCAGAACCCCGGCACATCGCTTGCCGCGATGCTCGACGCGGCCCTGGACCGCACGTATTCGGCCAACCCCGGCGAAAGTTTTTTCACCGGCGGCGGCCTGCATCACTTCCATAACTTTCGCAACGAAGACAATGGCCGCAATCCCACCCTGCGGGACGCCTTGCGGGAGTCGATCAACCTGCCGTTTATCCGCTTGATGCGCGACCTGGTGCGCTACAGCACCTACGCGGGGCCGAACAACAGCGCCGTGCTGCTCAAGGACGATGATGACCCGCGTCGCCAGGAATACCTGGCCCGGTTCGCCGACCGCGAGGGCACGACCTTCCTGCAAAAGTTCTGGAAGAAATACCAGAAAAAAGACACCCAGGCGCGCCTGGACACGTTTCTCGACAGCCTGCGGCCCACGCCGATTCGCCTGGCGGCGGTGCACCGCTACCTGTTGCCTGACGCCAACCAGGACACCTTCAACCGCTTCGTGCGCTCGCACCTGAACGGCGTCAAGCCCCAGGAAAAACTCACCGACGAGCGCCTGGCCAAGCTCTATAAGAGTTACGGCCCCGGCGCCTACGACTTGCCCGACCAAGGTTACATCGCCAAAGTCCATCCCTTGGATTTATGGCTGCTGGGCTACCTGCTGAACCACCCGCAAGCGACCTTCAGCGAGATCGTCAAAGCCAGTCAATTCGAGCGTCAGGAGGTGTACAGCTGGCTGTTCAAGAGCCGCCATCAAGGCGCCCGGGACAGCCGTATCCGGACCATGCTGGAGGTCGAGGCGTTCCTGGATATCCACCAGCGCTGGCAGGCGGTGGGCTACCCGTTTGATCACCTGGTACCGTCCCTGGCCACCGCCATCGGCAGTTCGGGCGACCGCCCCGCCGCGCTGGCAGAGTTGATGGGGATTATTCTTAACGATGGTGTGCGCGAGCCGGTGCTGCGCATCGACAGCCTGCAGTTCGCCACAGGCACGCCCTACGAAACCCGCTTGACCAACACCCCCGACCGCGGCAAACGGGTGATGCCTTCCGAGGTGGCCACCGCATTGCGCGGGGCCTTGTCCCAAGTGGTGGACGCCGGCACCGCCAAGCGGGTTTCCGGCAGCTTCAAACTGGCCGACGGCTCGCCCTTGGCCATGGGGGGCAAGACCGGTACCGGCGATAACCGGATTGAAGCCATCGGCGCCGGCGGGCGGGTGCTGAGCTCCAAGTCGATCAACCGCACGGCGACCTTTGTGTTCTACATCGGCGAACAGCACTTCGGCACACTCACCGCCTTCGTGCCCGGTGCCTCGGCGCAGCACTTCACGTTCACCTCGGCGCTGCCGGTGCAGGTGCTCAAGGGCATGGCGCCGATCCTGACGCCGTACCTGCAACCGGGTAGCCACTCACAGTGTGTGGCGGGGCCTTAGGTCATGGCACCCCCATCACCAGCACACCGCTGCCGTTGATGGGCCCGGCAGTGGGTAGGGAGCCCGCACGCCTGACCAGCGTAAAGGTCACATCATCGCCCCCCACACTGTTGTTGATTTGGGTGAGGAAGGAGCTGCCGACTCGAACCGCAGTCCCTGCACGGACAAGCGCCGTGCCTACATCGGGATTGGTCATCACCAACAGGCGTGAGTCGAACGTCGAGGGAACGCCCTTGTAAGTGATGGTGATCGGCGTGGTAATCCCGCCGTCCGGGCATGAGTAAGTCAGCCGACGGTCGCTGCGCACGGTCGTTGTCAGCGGGTCGGTGCCTATCGCTCTCTGGTGTACGTTGCCGAAGTTGATGTCAATCGGGTTGTTATTGTTGATCGTGCACGTTGACGGCGAAATGGAGAAGTTATTGGCGGCGGTGTAGGTCACCGCAAGCGCCGAACTGCCGGAGTTGTAGTTGTTTGTCTGGTCGAGATTCAATCTTCCAAGCACATCCCCGATGCGAACGTCGATAGGGTTGGCAGGATCATTGCGCACTAGAATATAGGGCGTTACATCGACCGGGACGCCGATGAGATTGTTCGGCATGGTTGTCATTCGAATGCCATTCGGAACGGGGTTGTTGTAGTAACTTCCGTTTATCCGTAAGCCCGTGCCTTGGTTGGCAAATTTTGCACCGGGTACCCAGGCAGGTCCTACTCTGGCCGACGTCGCCCAGTAGTCCGTATACCAAGGTTGGCTCCCCCCAAAGCCGGAAAACCGGCACTCTAGCCGCACCCCTTCCAGCATGATTCGGGTTCTGTCCGCCCCCAGTTGAACAGTGACGGGGACTTGCAGGTTTAGCGTGCCGCCTGCGCCTACAAATATCCACGGTCCGCCGTTCACACGGCAATCCGTTGCTCTGGCGGTCGTCGTAATACCTGTCAGGACCAGAAGCAGCAAGACTCCATATAGTCGTTTCATGTTGATCTCTCATTGCTCACTTAACGGGCACCGCACGACGAACATTCAGCCCGTGCGTTTAAGCCGCCCAGAAGCGAGTTGAAGTTTGTCTGAGGCTATTTTTTTCAGCCTATGAGTTTCGCTGTACCGCGTTACGGGTAGTCCAACGTGAACGTTGAGGTCACCCTATAGGCGCCGTGCCCTATGGTTTGATCCTTGATGGCATTCGGTTCGCCCTGCACGTAGGCCTTGAGTTCAATGACATTGCTGCCATTACTCAGCACCTGTTCATCGCTGACGGTATTCACGGGCAATGGCTTATTGGCCGGTGTCTCCAGACCGATGCCGATGCCTGAGGCAATACTTCCACCATCCAGCGCGAACAAGCCGGGTAGCGCCATGTTTTCTCGCCCCCCGAGCGTGATGGTGACGGTGTTGCCAATACTGGTATCGCAGTCTTCCAGGTGCACCTTGAAGCCCTTTCCCTGCGTGCGCGTGTTGATGTAGAGGTGCTTGCTGGTAACGTCCCAGAGCTCCAGGGTGATCGCCTCGTCACCCGGTCGGAGGGTGCAGGCTTCTTCAACCAGGTTGCCCTTGAAGGACAGGTTGTCCGCCGCCTGCCCCGTGGGGATCAAGCCGAAGGTGAGCAGTAATGCCAGCCCGGCACAGGGCCAAGCCTTATGAACAATTGCAGGGTGCATAGACTCAACTCCTACTGGTATTCGGCCAACAGCGTGGCCACCGCCGTGAACCTTGCCGGGGCCAGGATTGCGCCTGGCCGTTTGACGGGTACGGCCTCCAACAGCGGCGGTGACGACAGGGCGATATCCAGTGGCGTATTGAGCAGGAACGGGGCGTTATTCTGAAAAATCCGAATGGCCAGGTCAGCGGCGCTGGTCTGCACCGCCGAGGCGTCATAAGCCGCTGGTGTTCCGTTAACGCTCAATTTCAGCTGCCACGGCAGCGTGTCGGCGCCGCAAGTAATGAGGTAACCGAGTGCCCTGCGGTATTTCACACCATCGACCTGCTTGACCCCGACATCGCCAAAATCGACTTCAATCGTGGTTCCCGCATTAATGGTGCAAGGGGGCGGCTCATTCAGTGTTCCGCTGAACGTCAGGTTGGCCGACGCGCCACTGCAAAAGCCGATGAAGCACAAGGCGAGCAACGCTCGCTGCTGCCGAAATGTCATGGATCGCTTCTCTTCATTGGTAATCGACCACAAGGGTGGCGGCGGCATCGAATGCACCTCCCGTCAGCGTGCTGCCCGCGCGCTTGACAGGTACCGCCTGCACGACCGGGAAGTTGGGGTAGGTAAAATTCACGGCCGTATTCAGAGGCCAGTCAGCGCCATTGATGAACAGCTTTACCCCAAGGTCGGGCTTGCGGGTCAACAGCACGCGGCCATCAAACGAAGCCCCCGTGCCCCTGAGTTCCAGTGTCAACGCGTTGCTGAACGGGGAGTCACAGCTGACGGTATAGGGCACGCCCCGACGATAGTTGACGCCGTCGATCCGTGACGTCAGCAGGTCATTGCCGAAAGGCACATCGAGCGTACTGCCGTTGTTTATGACGCACGGCGGAGGCGCAATGATGACCGCACGGATGCTCAGATTGACGTCAGCCTGCACACCTTGACTGACCGCCCACAGTAAGCCGCCGCCGATAAGAAGGGCCCACGGGCCTTTTGACTTAGCCATTGTTCTGCCCTCACTCATATTTGAGCCTGAAATCAACGACGGCCCGAAAGGCCCCGCTGGTCAAAGGTGCGGAGGTGCGCGTGGGTTGGACATTCCAGGTCTGCGTGCTATTGCCCACAGGCAAGAACAACGGTTGGCCCCTTGAGCCCAGCTGTACGTCCCGCCCCAGGGCATCGATCATGCGCAAGCCCATCCCGGTGATGCCTTGAACTTTGAGCAGGCGTGCATCATCGGCATCGGCAAGTCCGACAAACATGACCGTCACCACCGGTTGATGCGCACTCCATGTCAGGTTCCCGGTGCGCTCATTGCGGATGCTGCCTGCGGTGCGTTGGCAGTCCTTGAAAAGCAGTTGGAATGCCTTGGCTGTCGCCTGATCGCCGGGCCGCTGGAGCTGGCTCGTCGACACGGCACCCAGGTCAATCGTCTGATCCATTGATGCCATCTCCAGGCTGCACGGAACTTCATGCATGGACCCGAGAATATTCAGCTTCCCGCTCATGCCTTCAATGTCCTCATCCTCGGCGTGCGCACTTCCCATCAAGACCAGTAACAGGCCGGCCCAGGCGCTTATACGTTGCGACTTCATGATGTTCTCCCGCAGCAGGTGCTACTCATTACGCGGCGAGGCTTGGGTGTTCACCTTGCAGGTATCGCCACTGCAGGTGAACGCCAGCACCGGACGGCCGCCGTAGTCATTCACATAGGACAAATAGGGTGTGGTACCGAGTGCTTTGGCCGTGGGGCCCAACGCCAGCGCACCTTTGGGCGGAACCATGAGGGGTTCAAAACCCGGCACGGTTTTACCGTCCTTGCTGCTGCGCGCATCCACCAGGGTCACGTAGTAAGGCGTAGGGTTATTCACCTTGTAATGCTCGCCTTCGCGGGTGAGGGTCAGCTTCTCCTGCCAAGGGTTGGACAGGTCTTGCTGGCTGGGGGCAATGGCTTGGGGTCGGTAGAACAATTTGATCCGGGTTTGCAGCGCAATTTGCAGCGTGTTGGCCTTATCGCTGCGCGGCGGAATTTCCCTCAGGTTGAAGTAGAAAACCGTCTCCCGGTCCTGCGGCAACATCTTGGCCGCCGGCAATGCCTGAACCTTCACCTGGCTTTGCTTGCCAGGCTCCAAGCGTTGAACCGGTGGCAGTACGATCAAGGGCGTAGTGATTTTTTTGCCGTCTTCATCCTCGATCCAGCCCTGGGCCAAATACGGAAGCTGGGTATTGTTGTTGGTGATGTTCACACTGGTGGCCTCTTTGCCGCCGTCAAAAATCACTCGGGTCCGATCCAGGCCCACCGCGGCGTGAGTGCTCTGGCTCATGCCCAGGACCAGTAAAGCGAATGCCTGGAATAGGCGGCGCGTATTCAGCGTCATGAGGATGTGTTCTCCGTATTAATTGGCTTCCCGGTCAGCGTTGCTGGTTCGGGCAAGGATTGATCAGTGGCGACGCTCTGGCAGCTCAGTTCGAGGGCGTTGGTCAACGCATCCGCGGGCAAAATGGCCGGGAGCGTAAGGACGCATTGCTCGCTACCGCCCCAACTGACGATCATCTGTTTGCCGGCCTGTATACCGCTCAGGTAGACATTGCCGCCGTCGTTGACGATGCCGGTGTCCTGCTGCTTGAGGTTCTTCACCGTCGCGCCGAAGGGGGGTGAACTGCCGTCCTGCAGGCGAAGAACAGCCATGGCCTTCTCACCGGCAATCACCTCCAGCGACCGGTAACCAATAGCGCCCTCGGTGAGCGTCAGTTGCGTCACTGATTGAGTGGCTTCGACGTTGCCAGGCAAGTTCTCCAGGTCAACACTGGCCGCCGTGCGCTGATAACTGCCGATGTCGGAGATGACTGCCTTGCCGAAGGCGTTAGTGCGGGTCGGAGTGCCGTAAGCCCGCACAGGCACATCGGGCACACCGCCGGTGTCGACCATCAAACGGGTTCCGCCGGTACTGCTGGAACGATGCAGTGCCCCACCGTAAGGCGTGAGCGTGCCCCCCCCGCGCGCAGACACACCGAGGCTGCTGTAATTGCCCTCTTGGGTGCTGACACTGAGATCAATGTCCGCCTGGTCACCGATATGACTCAAATAACCACTGGCGGACGTGTCGCCGGCACTGAGCTGGTAGCTGTTGCGCTCATCGAAGCGATCGCTGTAACGGGTGGAAAAGTTGTTCTCACCCGCGGCTCTATTGGCATCCAGCGACAGCGTGCCGCTGCGTCCCAACGGCAGACTGACGGTCAGCGCTACGCCGTTATCTTTATGGCTGTATTCCTGACTGCGGTACAGGTTCAGGGACAGGCTCATATTCTTGACGGAGCCCACGCTGAAGTAGCGTGACACCGACATGTTCCAGCGCTGAGTGGCCGGCCGCTCCCAATACGTTTGTTTGCTGTAACTGGCGTAGACAGTTGCCCCCAGGTCCCGGAACTGCTTGTTAACCGTCGCGGTATACAGCGCCTTGCTGCCGCCAATCGGCTTCCAGCCGTCGGTGAGTTCGCTACGACTGCTGAGCTCGCCGTTCAACCCGTAATGACGAGCATCCAGGTATTCACTCATACTCAAAAAGTTCTTCTCGGAAAACCGATAGCCCGCGAAGGTGACTTGGCTGTCGTATTGTTCAAAGTGCTTGGAGTATTGAAGGCGGTACGATTTTCCCGAGAGCGTCTCGTTCCAGAGCTCTGCGCGAGACTGCGTCACGTCCAACGATATGGCCCCGAATGCCAGCAGGTCGCGACCCGCACCCACGGAAACCGCCCGGTAGTTGTTATCCGTCATGCCGCCGCCAAACAGGGACCAGCCATTACTGACCCCCCAAGAGAACTCTCCCGTGCCGAAAAAATCTCCGTCAGCGCCGTACTGAAGGTTGGACGGCCGCCCAGTCGCCAGCTTGTAACGCACTTGCCCGGGGCGCGTCAGGTAAGGAACACCCGCCGTGTCGATCTGGAAGCTGCGCACCGAACCATCCTGCTCCTCCACCCGCACATCCAGCGTGCCGGATACTGCATCCCGCAGGTCTTGAATGCGAAACGGCCCTGCCGCCACCAGGGTTTCGTACAACACGCGTCCCTTCTGGCTGATGACGACTTTCGCGTTGGTCTTGGCCACCCCGACCACTTCAGGTGCATAGCCGCGCAAGTTAGGCGGCAACTGGCTTTCATCCGAATTGAGCGAGGCACCGGTAAAACGGAAACTGTCGAACAGGTCCGAATACAGATAGTCCTCGCCCACCACCAAACGCGCCTTCAACGCAGGCACCGCGCGGTAAGCGTAGTAACGGCTCCACTCCAGCTTTTGATCCTTGTAGGACCGCTCGCGGCCGCTCTCGACGCGCCCCTGCCAATCAGCTCTCAGGCGCCACGCCCCGGCATTGGCACCGAGTGTTCCGTTCCCACTGAAGTTATTACGGTTGCGCTCATCCTTTTGATAACTCGACTGCGCCGTCATGTTGTAGTCAACCAACAAGCCCGGCACGCCCTCGTCCCAGCGGGAGGGCGGATCCCAATTAATGGCGCTGTACTCAAGGTAGGCTTGGGGAAGACTGATGTTCAGCGTAGAAGTGGCTAAATCTCCACTCACCTCCATACCCGGCAAGCCAGTGATATCCAGGCAGCGTCCGCCGTTCCACCAAGTCAGTTTGGCGGCACCGGACGTTTTCAGGCCCAACTGTTCTACCAATTCGGGTGATAAACAGGCCTCGCTCCCTTTGGGATCATCATCGGGGGGATAAAACGCCACCGATTGTTCCGCAATGGCCTGAGTATTGATCTGCACCACCATCGAGTAAGTGCCAGGCAGAATAAAGCCGCTGCGCGCAAACTGAGACAAGTCGATATTCGTGCGATCATTAAGATCAAGAACGTCGGTATTAAACTCTATATCTCCGGCACCCAATACAGTGCCTGCCAGTGACATCAACCCGCCAAAAAGGCTTGGGCGGAGTGCACTTTTCACCTTCGACGTATTCAACATGAAAACAACCCATCACTGTTCAGAAGTATTCCAACTTGAATCGCACTGCGGCACCGTGAGATCCCACCACCAGCGGTAGTCCGTTACCCACCAGGTAAAGCCTGTAGTGGAGTGTCATATCGCCTTCCACTATCGGCAGCAGCGCCATCGGCTGACCCGGCACACTCTCTTGACCCGCAGCATCCTCAATATGGAAAGCGACCCCTTGTGAGCCACCCGACACGGCAAAGGAGCGCCCTTCCCTATCGCTGGGCCCGTCGAACGTCACCCGCAGATGCTGCCAATCAGGCAGCGGTACACCTGGGCGCAAGGGGTCCTCGCGACTCAATGAGCAATTGACGAGACGTAACTGGAAGGGGTGGGGTGCGCCCCTTGCCAATCGCAAAAGCCGGCCCACAGGTTCGGGGGGCATCACGATCGTCTGATCGGCACTGCCCGCTTCCAGCCCGCAGGCTGAGTCAACGACCACGCCGCCCAGCGTGACAACCCCTTCGCCTTGCGAAGACGCTTGCGCGCCAGGGGCGCTGGTGATCGTCAATAAAGAGGCAATAGCGAGACTTATGAATGTTTTCACCTGGACCTCCCGTCAGCGTCCCCCCGCCACCCGGGGTGGCGGGGGAAAAACTTACTGATAAGCCAAGGTAAAGTTGGTGACCGCGCTGAAATCACCCGGGACGATCGTGCCCGTGGCGGCGCCTTGTACATAAGCACCAAATTCCAACGTGTTATCACCGACGGAAATGGCCTGCGGGGTGGTCGCGACACCCAGCTGAATAGGACGACCCCCGTGCGTCATCATGACGCCCACGCCGCCCGCGCCACCCACGGTACCGATCGCTCCCGGAACAGCGCTGGAGGGCGCGCCGGTGAAGGTGGTGGTCACGGTGTTATCGGTGAGGCCGGTCAAATCGCAGCCTTCCAGTTCGATGGTCACAGGGCGCGCATTGGACTTACCGCCATCTTGCAACTGGTGCTTTGCGATCGAACCCAGGGGAACAGTCTGATCGACGGATTCAGGCTTGATAGAGCAAGCACCCGAGTGCACCGAGCCGGTAAAGGTAATGGTTCCATCCGCCGCATTAGCAACGGACATCGAAGCAGCCAACAGCCCGACAGAGAACAGCGCAGCTTTCATTTTAGATTTCATTTGCAAGTACTCACCTATCAATAATCATCGTTAGAAATCCTGACGCAGTTGTGCGAGGACCTATTAAAAGCGCCGATTTTTTCCAACTATTTGCATTGCAAATCAGGAGCCGTTCGACACCCGACAAGTTTCCGCTGCGAGCACGAGCAAGTAAGCCGTCTTTTTCCCTGAATCTCGTGGCCTTGTTACACCAAGACACATAGGAAGATTATGGCAATTTGCCAAAACTTTAAGAACGACTGTAAGAAAGGGATTACATTGAACTAAACGAGAATTCTTTAGTTGCGAAGAGTCCGTAAGAATAGGATTACATATTCAAAAAAACAACACTGTTTACTTAGGCAGACCCACTAAATAGTGCAAAACACTGTGGCGGCACGCGGACCGTCCGTCGGGCGCCCTTGCGTGAAATCTAAGATATATCTTACGTTATATCTAGACACACACAGAGGCTCCTACCATGCGAGACGATCCTCACCCACGCGACAGTTTTGACCCCCGCGGCGGCCGCGGTCGCGGCCCCCGGGTGTTTGCCCCCGGCGATTTGAAACTGCTGTTGCCGGCGCTGATCGCCGAGCAACCGTGCCACGGCTACGACTTGATTCGCCGGATCGAAAGCCTGTTCGACGGCGCCTACACCCCCAGCCCCGGCGTGATTTACCCCACCCTGACCTTTCTTGAAGAAAGTGAATTGATCGCTGGCGATGCCGCTGGTGGAAAAAAACGCTACACAATCACCGACGCCGGTCGTCTCTTCTTAAGCGAACAGGCGGTTGCCCTCGACGGCATCCGCATGCGCATCGATGTGAGCAAACGCTCACTGCGCGGCCACGACCGTCCACCGCAAATCCATGAGGCGGTACACAACCTGCGTCACGCCTTGCATTCGCACCACGGGCGTTGGAGCCCGGAAGAAATCATTCGTGTCGCGGCGCTGCTCAACGGCACCGCTCAAGCCATTGCCGACGGGAAAGACCAATGAATACGCAAGCCATCCATCGCGTTACCCACGAGATCAAGCGTCGCCGCCTGCAAGTGCTGCGGGTGGTTGATCTCACCCCACGCATGCGCCGCATCACGCTCGGCGGCCCTGAGCTGGCGGGCTTTGTCAGCCTGGGTAGCGACGATCACATCAAGCTGCTGTTCCCGCAAAACGCCGCTGAACAAGCGGCGCTGGAAAGCCCGACCTTCAGCATCAAAGGCGAAGGCCCGCAACCGGCCATGCGCGACTACACGCCCCGGCGCTTTGACCTGGACGCGGGTGAGCTGGATATCGACTTTGTGCTGCACGGCGATGGCCCTGCGTCCACCTGGGCCGAGCAGGTGCAAGTCGGCCAACACCTGTATATCGGCGGGCCACGGGGCTCGATGATCGTGCCGGATATCTTCGACAGCTACCTGCTGATCGGCGATGAAACCGCCCTGCCCGCCATCGCGCGCCGCCTGGAAGAACTCCCGGCCGGGCGCACGGTGCTGGCGGTGATTGAGATCGCCAATGAAGCAGAGCGCCAAGCCCTGCAGAGTGCCGCCGACGTGCAGGTGAAATGGGTGGTGCGCGGCCAGGATGACCTGCTCGAAACAGTGCGCAACCTGAGCCTGCCGGCCGGTTCGCTGTACAGCTTTGTCGCAACCGAAACCAAGCTGTCGCGCCAGGTACGACGTGTGTTGCTGGACACGCACAAGGTCAACGAGGAATTCCTCAAGGCCGTCGGTTACTGGCGGGCCGAGGGCAGCGAAGAAGAGTAAGTCAGGTGCGGGGCTTGATGAGCCTATCCAGCCCCACCACCGCCAGCGCGATCAACACAAACCCCAACAGAATCCCCCCGGCATTCACAAACACCTGTGGATAACCCAGGGTGCTCACATCAATGAACGGGTACTGATACTGCCCGAGCAAGTCCCCACGCAGCAGCGCGTAGGCGAAGTACACCAACGGGTAGATCACCCAGGCGCCGATGTGCCTGAAGCGCAAATGGCCCTTGGGCACACACCGCCACCAGTAGATCAAAAACAGCACCGGCATCACGTCATGCAGCAATTCATCAGCAATGAATTGAAAGCCTGAAGGGCTCCACAAATGCCGTAGCAGCAGGTTGTAGGCCAGGCTGACCACAACGATGCTCACAGCAATGCCACTGCTGACCCTTGGCGCGAGAAAAAACCGCTTCGCCGCTGAGTCGCGATTCACCCAGGCATAGCTCAACACCACCACCGCCAGGGTGTTGGTGAGTACGGTGAAGAAACTGAAAAAGTTGATCAGCCCGCCGAGCAGGCTGGCGCCGGACGTCCAGCGCGAATAGAAAATCAGGTATTGCTGAATCGCCAACCCCGCCCAGCCGGCCAATGCCGCTGCCGCCACGAACCGCTTCATGGGATCAATCCAACGGGCGTTTGGTGCGCATCAGCTTCACGTACAACCCTTCGACTTTCTCCCGAGCCCATGGGGTTTTGCGCAGGAACGTAAGGCTCGATTTGATGCTTGGATCGCTCTTGAAGCAGCGGATATCAATACGCTCGGCCAGGCCTTCCCATTCGTAGTGTTCCACCAGCGTGGTGAGGACGTGTTGCAGGGTCACGCCATGGAGGGGGTCGTTGCTTGTCGCGGTCATGCCAGGCCTATGAAAAATGGGTCACGAAGGTGCACACCTTATCACCCGCCTGCCCGGTTATAAAAAGTTCCCGTTCCCAGCAAAAAAAGAGATGTTATATTGTAACTATAAATATCAAATCTTTTCCCCGTTTTGCCAAGGAATGTCCGATGTCCCTCTCTTCTCTGTGGCGCTTGTCCCCGCTCGCTGCCGCCCTGCTGATCTGCTCCGAAGCCCAGGCCCTTGAACTGCAACCCCAAGTCATCACCGGCAACCCGCTGGGCAGCGAACAACTCGCCTCGCCCACCACCGTGCTCGAAGGCGATGACCTGACCCTGCAACAAAAAGGCAGCCTCGGCGAAACCCTCAACAAGCAGCCAGGCGTGTCGTCGTCGTACTTCGGCCCAGGTGCCAGCCGACCGATCATTCGTGGTCAGGATGGTGACCGCATTCGCATCCTGCGCAATGGCGTCGGTGCGCTGGATGCGTCGTCGCTGTCCTACGACCATGCGGTGCCGCTGGACCCGGTCAACGTCGACCGCATCGAAATCGTGCGCGGCCCCGCGGCCCTGTTGTACGGCGGCAGCGCCATCGGTGGGGTGGTCAACACCTTCGACAACCGCATCCCGACCGAGGCCATCGAAGGCATCCACGGTGCCGGTGAGTTGCGCTACGGCGGCGCCGACACCACCCGCAGCAGCGCCGGCAGACTGGAAGCCGGTAACGGCACGTTCGCCTTGCACCTGGATGCCAATGCGCGGGAATTCAACGACCTTAAGATCCCTGGCCAGGCCCGCAGCCGACACGCCCCGGCAACCGACGACGCGCCCGGAAAAAATGGCCGCCTGGGCAACAGTGATGGGCGCCAGGACGGCGGCGCCGTGGGCGGTTCCTACACCTGGGACGACGGGTATGCCGGGCTGTCCTACAGCAACTACGACGCCAACTACGGCTCCCCCGCCGAGCAGGATGTACGCATCCGCATGCAGCAGGATCACTACGCTTTCGCGTCGGAGATCCGCAACCTGCAAGGCCCGTTTACCTCGCTGAAACTCGACGCGGGCTATACCGACTACGAGCACCGCGAAATCGAAGGCGGCGAAACCGGCACGATCTTCAAAAACAAAGGTTATGAAGCGCGGGTTGAAGCGCGCCACCAGCCGATCGGCCCGTTCGACGGCGTGGTCGGCGCGCAAGTGACCCGCAACGAGTTCTCGGCCCTCGGCGAAGAAGCCTTTGTGCCGCAGACCGATACCAACGCCGGCGCACTGTTTATCCTTGAAGAAATGCAGGCCACCGAGCGCCTGAAACTCAGCCTCGGCGGGCGCCTGGAACACACCAGCGTCGACCCGGATGCCAAGGGCAATGCGCGTTTCGCCAATGCCGACCGGTCCAACACCTTCACCGCCGGCAGCCTGTCATCGGGCGCCGTGTACACCCTCACGCCAATTTGGTCCCTGGCCGCGACCCTGGGCTACACCGAGCGCGCGCCGACCTTCTACGAGCTGTATGCCAACGGCGCCCACGTCGCCACCGGCACTTACGAATTGGGCGATGCCAACCTGAAAAAAGAAAAAGCCGTGTCCAGCGACCTGGCACTGCGCTTTGACAGCGGCACCCACAAGGGCAGCTTCGGCGTGTTCTACAGCCGCTTCTCCAATTACATCGGCTTGCTGGGCACCGGTCGCACATTGAACGATGAAGGTGAAGAGGACGCAGCCGGTATCCCTGAGTACGAATACTCCGGCGTGCGTGCACGTTTCGCCGGCTTCGAAGCCCAGGATCACTGGAAGCTTGGCGAAGGCGCCTACGGCAAATTCGCCTTGGAACTGTCGGGCGACTACACCCGCGCCACCAACCTCGATACCGGCGAAGCCCTGCCGCGCATTGCACCGTTACGCTTGAACAGCGGCTTGCTGTGGGAACTCGACCGCTGGCAGGCGCGCATCGACGTGGAACATGCCGCCGGCCAAGGGCGTGTGCCGGATAACGAGAGCGGCACCGATGGCTATACCACCCTGGGCGCGAGCGCGGGTTATCGCTTCAACATGGGGGGCAGCCAGTGGCTGGCGTTTGTGAACGGTGAAAACCTGACCAACCAGACGGTGCGCTATGCCAGCTCGATCCTGCGCGATATCGCGCCGGCACCGGGCAGAAGCGTGCAGTTCGGTATCCGTACAACGTTCTAAGGCGTACGCCTGACTACTTGCAGTGAGCGGGCTTGCTCCGCGCGAGGCAAGCTCGCTCACTACAAAAACCCTGCCCTGCCCCTCTTTTTGCAGCGACATTTAGTCACTGTTACCAAATCGGAAATGATGCATCTTGCGATTTGCGCTTTCTCTCGGCGCCCACTGCCTTTATCCTTCCCGGCAATAACCTGAAACGTTTCACTCCCCGGTCGACCCCATCTTGCTGACATTTCCCGCCTGCAAAGACAGCGCTGTCTTACCCCCCTCTGCGCCTGGGGATAAATCGCCCGCCTGTGGATAACCCCGTTTATCCCCGGAAAAACCGAATTAACGCTGAACCAAGCCCGTGCCGAATCGTCATCTACAGTGAAGACACACGGGGATACATAATTCCAACGTAACGGAGAAACACAACTATGAGCACTGACGGTGCCTCAAGCCCAAGTAGCCTGCTGCCCAGGCTGCTAGGCGTCTTGCTGCTGATCATGGGCCTGGCCTTGTTGGCCGGGGGTATCAAGCTGAGCATGCTCGGTGGGTCGCTGTACTACCTGCTGGCCGGTATCGGCATCACCTTGACCGGCGTCCTGCTGCTGGCCACCCGCCGCGCCGCGTTGGGTCTGTACGCACTGGTGCTGTTCGCCAGCACCGTGTGGGCCTTGTGGGAAGTCGGCCTGGACTGGTGGCAGTTGGTGCCGCGCCTGGCGCTGCTGTTCGCCCTGGGTATCGTCATGCTGCTCCCGTGGTTTCGCCGTCCGTTGCTGCGTGGCCAGCCTGCCCCACTGGGCACTGGCGCGTTGAGCGTGGCCGTGGTGCTGGCCGGTGCGGCTGCCGTCGCCAGCCAATTCACCAACCCCGGTGAGATCAAAGGCCAACTGGACCGCGATGCGGTGCCGGGCATGGCCAGCGCTGCGCCGTCCCAGGCCGATGGCGACTGGAACTCCTACGGCCGTTCGGCCTACGGTGATCGCTACTCGCCGCTGGCGCAGATCACTCCGGAAAACGCTCACAAACTGGTGCCTGCGTGGACCTTCCGCACCGGTGACATCCCTGGCCCGAATGATCCAGGCGAGACCACCGCAGAAAACACCCCGCTGAAAGTCAACGGCATGCTCTACGTGTGCACGCCGCACAGCCAGGTGATTGCACTCGACCCGGACACCGGCAAGGAAATCTGGCGCTTCGATCCGAAGATCAGCAGCCAGGGTGCCGAGAACTTCAAGGGTTGGGCGCACATGACCTGCCGTGGCGTGTCGTATCACGATGACGCCGCCTACGCTTCCGAGCAGAGCCCGACTGGCAGCGCCAGCCCCGCTGCTGCACCGAATGCTTGCCCGAAACGTATTTTCGTACCGACTGCCGACACCCGTCTGATCGCCCTCAACGCCGACACCGGCAAGATGTGCGAAGACTTCGGCGACAAAGGCCAGGTCGACCTGCGTGCCAACATCGGCAGCTTCGCCCCAGGCGGTTACTACTCCACGTCGCCACCGGCCGTGACCAAGAACCTGGTGGTGATCGGCGGCCACGTCACCGATAACGTTTCCACCGACGAGCCAAGCGGCGTGATCCGCGCGTTCGACGTGCACACCGGCAAGCTGGTGTGGAACTGGGACAGCGGCAACCCGGACGACACCACGCCGTTGGCCGAGGGCAAGACCTACACCCGCAACTCGCCGAACATGTGGTCCATGTTCGCCGTGGATGAAAAACTCGGCATGCTGTACCTGCCGATGGGCAACCAGATGCCCGACCAATACGGCGGCGACCGTACCGAAGACTCGGAAAAATACAGCGCCGGCCTGACCGCCCTGGACATCGACAGCGGCCATGTGAAGTGGACCTTCCAGTTCACCCACCACGACCTGTGGGACATGGACGTGGGCGGCCAGCCTTCGCTCATCGACATCAAGACCGCTGAAGGCGTGAAGCAAGCGGTGATGGCGTCGACCAAGCAAGGCAGCATCTACGTGCTGGACCGCGCCACCGGCCAACCGGTTGTGCCGATCCACGAAGTGGCGGTACCGCAAGGTGCGGTCGCGGGCGATCACACGTCGCCGACCCAACCCAAGTCCGACCTGAACTTCATGCCGCCGCCGCTCAAAGAGCGCGACATGTGGGGCGTGACGCCGTTCGACCAGATGCTGTGCCGGATTGATTTCAAATCCATGCGCTACGACGGTGCTTTCACCCCGCCATCGCTGCAAGGCTCGATCGTTTACCCAGGTAACTTCGGCGTGTTCGACTGGGGTGGCATTTCCGTCGACCCGGTTCGCCAGATTGCCTTCGTGAACCCAAGCTACATGGCGTTCAAATCGAAACTGATCCCGGCCGCCGAGATCGCCAAGCAAGGCCCACGCGTCAGCGAAACCGAAGGCGTGCAGCCGAACAAAGGCGCGCCGTACGGCGTGATCCTCGAAGCCATGCTGTCGCCAATGGGCCTGCCGTGCCAGGCGCCGGCGTGGGGCTATGTGGCGGCGGTCGACCTGACCACCCACAAGACCCTCTGGATGCACAAGAACGGCACCGTGCGTGACAGCTCGCCGGTTCCAATCCCGCTGACCATGGGCGTACCTAGCCTGGGCGGCACCTTCACCACCGCCGGTGGCGTGTCGTTCCTCAGCGGTACCCTCGACCAGTACCTGCGTGCCTACGACGTCAAAAACGGCAAGCAACTGTGGGAAGGCCGCCTGCCTGCAGGCGCGCAAACCACACCGATGACCTACACCGGCAAGGACGGCAAGCAGTACGTGCTGGTCATGGCCGGCGGTCATGGCTCCCTGGGTACCAAGCAGGGTGACTATGTGATGGCGTTCAAACTGCCGGATTAAGCGACACCGACAACAAGACTGTGGGAGGGGACAAGCCCTAATGCCAGTCAGTTAAAGGTGAGCACCGTACCTGTGGCGAGGGAGCTTGCTCCCGCTGGGTCGCGAAGCGGCCCCAGCTCTTTGTTTCAAAAGACTGGGACTGCTGCGCAGTCCAGCGGGAGCAAGCTCCCTCGCCACGGGTTACTTTTCGCTCTTGCTGCTTCTTAACTGACTGGCATTAGGACAAGCCCCCTCCCACAGTTGCGATCAGTGTTCGATCACTTCCCCGCGCATCACCGCCAGCCGCGCAATCAGGCGATTCTGTACCGGCACTGCAATCCCCTCGCTGTCCATCGCCTTGATCAAGTCTTCCACCAACGCATTGAAATCACTGCGGCTCACGTTCTGGCCCTTGTGGCTCTCGGCCATGCTGTCGCCGGTGTAGGTGCACGGCCCACCCGCCTCCATACAAAATTGTTCGATCAGCTTGTTGCGCAGGCGCTGGATATCAATGCGCCGGAAGCGCTCGACGATGCGTTCATCGCGCGCGATGTTGAGCAACATGCCTTCGACGATACGCGTGATACCCGGCAGGGCGCCGAGGTCGCGATAGAGGCTGTCATCCTTCGGCGGCTGCTGGGCGCAGGCACTGAGCAACAGCGCGAGGAATAGCGGTAACACGCGCATCAGAAACTCCCTTGCACCGACAGGTAGGTGCCATTCTGGTTATCCAGCGTGGCGATTTCGCCAAGGCGTGCGTAGGCCAATACAAACGACACATGCTTGTTGGGGAAATAGCCGACGAACACGTCCGCCCAGTCACTTTCGCCGGCAAACGACAGGTTGTCGGGCTTCTCGCGGTACTCCACGCCCACGGCCCACCGCGGGTTGAGCAGCAGCGCCAGCGAGCCCTCCTTGAGCAGGCTGCGGCTGTCGCGGCGGTCACCGCCAAAGCCAAGCAAGCCGGTCTCATTGGCCCGGCTGTAGCGCAGGCTGCCGTTGACCAGCACGTTGTAACCAAACGCGGCGCCCATGAACAAGCGGCTGGCGGCCAGATAGCCCTCGACGTCACTGTCGCGCTTGGCGCCCACCAGGCTGGGGATATCGAAGTGGGTCTGGTGCTTGTATTCCAGCCCCAGCGAAACCTGGGGCAGCGCGTCGTAGATCACGTCGCCGAACAGCCGTACCTTGAGCCCCAGCACGTCCTGCCCGAGGTTGTCTTCGGGCAGGTTGAGCCTGTGCACCAGTGTGCCGAGGTCGAAGCGCTGGCGGGCGAAAGACAGCTCGACACGGTTGTCATAGGCCAGCGCCAGACCGGCCACGTCCAAGCGATAATCCGGAAGGTTGACCGTGGTGGCGAATGCCGTGGCGCCCCACTCGTGCTGTTCGCCATACCCGGCCAGCACGGCCCACGGTGTGATACCACCCCCCGCCGCGCCTTCAATGCTGCTGGCGCCGCCGGTCGCGATCAGCCGGCCATTATCGGCCAGCGCCGTTTGTAGGGTCAGCGCGCAAAGGCAACCCATCAGAAAAGAAACACGCACCGTCATGCCACTCAATGAACCAGGGAAGTTTGCGCACTGAGGGGCAAGGCCACCCAGGCTTCGAAGGCGTCGGCACTCAAGGGCCGGCTGATCAGGTAACCCTGTGCCGTGTCGCACTGCCAGCGCTCCAGCAGGCGCAGGCTGTGGGCGTATTCAACGCCTTCGGCGACGACTTTGAGGCCCAGGTTGTGACTCATCTCGATGGTGGAGCGCACGATCACCGCGTCTTCGCTGGTTTCATCGAGGTTGCGCACAAAAGACTGGTCAATCTTCAACTCTTGCACCGGCAGGCGCTTGAGGTGCGCCAATGACGAATAGCCGGTGCCGAAGTCATCCACCGACAGGCCAATGCCGCAGTCGCGCAGCAGGTTGAGCACCTTGAGGGCTTTTTCCGGCTCGCGCATCACCGCGCTTTCGGTGATTTCGAACAGCAGTTGTTCCGCCGGCAAACCATAGCGACGCAGCAATGCCGAGACCCGATGGGCCAGTTCATCGCCAAGCAGGTCGTCCGCCGAGATGTTCAGCGACAACTGCAGAGACAGGCCGCGCCCGTTCCACTCGCACAACTGGCGGATGCCCTCCTCGATCACCCACTGAGTCAGCAACGTGATGCTGCCCGAGCGCTCGGCCAAGGGGATGAATTCCGCCGGCGAGACCATGCCGAATTGCGGGTGCTGCCAGCGCAACAGCGCTTCAGCCTGGCGCACATGGCCTTGGCGGATGTCCAGCTTGGGTTGGTAGTGCAACAGCAGTTGGCCCAGGTTGGGGGCGTGGCGCAGGTCGCGGATCAGGGTGATCTGGCGGCGGTGCACCAGGTCGCGCCCCTGCTCGTAGACCTGCAAGCGGCCGGGCATTTGTGCGGCGTCCTTCATGGCAATCGCCGCCCGCTCCAGCAAAGTAATGGGGTTTGCGCCGTCGGCCGGGTACGCCGCGATGCCCAGGCGGCAGTCCAACGCCAGATCATGGCCATTGATGCGCTGGGGACGCAGCAACAGTTGTTGCAGTTTGTCGGCCATGCCCACGGCTTCGTCGCTGCCCGCGCCTTCGAGCAGCAGCAGGAATTCATCGGCGATCAGGTGCGCCAGGGTATCGCCGGGGCGCAACGCCGCTTGCAGGCGCTGGCTCACCGTCAAGAGTAATTGGTCTACGGCTTGCGGCCCGATGGCTTCGCTGGCGACGCGCAGGTTGTCGATACCCAGGTAGATCAACGCCATCGGCCGCTGCAGCGCAATTGCACTGCCCAGGCGCTCCATGGCCAGCGCACGGTTCGGCAGGCCGGTGAGGCGATCATGCAGGGCGTTATGCGCCAGCTGTTGTTCGCGCTCGGCAATGCCACTCTGCATGGCGTTGACCGCAAGGGCCAGGCGCCCCAGTTCATCACTGCGCGCCAGCACGACCGGGGTCTGGTAGTCGCCACTGCCGATACGCTCGGCCGCCAGCGCCAGCGCCTGCACCGGGCGCGATACCGTGCGGGCCAGCAGCAACGCACCGATCAGCGAAGCGATCAGCGCGACCAGGGCAATGCCGAGGATCTTTTCATCCAGCGGTCCAAACGCCTGCATCGCCGCGTCCAGCGGGCTTTGCAGCAGGGCCAGGACTTTACCGTTTTCATCACTGGCCAGGACCAGCGACTGGTTGAGGAAACGGTGCTCAAGGTGATCGGTGGTGGACACGCCACGGCGCGTCGAATCGCCCTGCATCAGCGCGCTGATGCTCGCGCGCAGTACCTGCGGCTGGGTGCTGACCAGCTCGCCAGGACGGCCACGATCAATCGCCAGGAATGAGACTTCCAGGTTGCTCAACGAACGCAACTCATCGGCGAACGCACCGTCCATGCTGAACCCCATCACCACCCGTGCAATCGGCAACGGTGCCAACACCGAAGCCTCCACCAACAGGTGCGGTTCGCCTTGCAACGGCACGATCAGCGTCGCCTGGCGATTGCGCCGAGCTTCCCGCAGGGCCTGGTCGTAGCGAAAGGTCGAGCCTTCGGGGACTTCCTCCACGGTGCTGGCCAGGACGTTGCCGTCCATGCCCAGCAGGATCATGTCATTGGCGTTGATACGCTTACCGTGGTTGAGCAGCACCGAACGCATCGTCGCTGAATCGCCACTGGCGACAGCGTCGCGAAAGCCGAAGTCGGCCGCCAACAACTGCACGCCATCGGCCAGGCGTCGGCCGCGCGCGTCGAGCAAGCGTTCGAACACCCGCGTCCCCACGTCCAACTGCGCCAGGGCCTGACCGTGTACCGCCGAGCGGGTCGCGGCCTTGACGCTGAAATACAACGCGCCGATCACCACCAGCGACAGCAGGATCAGCACACTGGCGACCCGCGCCTGGAAACTATTGCGCAGTTTCATGGGCGGCTCGATTGAAGGCATCGCCAAAGGCGCTGGGTGCCGGCGGCAAGTCCGCAGGCGCAGGTTCCAGGCTCAACACAACGCGGTGGCTGAGGCCGGCCGCGGGGATGTGCAAGGTGCCGCCATCCAGCGGCTGCATACCCGCCAGTTGCGGATGCCATAGGGTGAGGTGGTAGTCGCCGGCCGGCAGTTGTTCCAGGTGCACCCGGCCCTGGGCATTGCTGACGCCGAAGCGAGGGTCGTCGGTCACGTAGATATAGCCCAGCATCCAGTCATGAATGTTGCAGCCCAGCACCACCACACCGGGTTTATCGAACAGCAGTGGGTCGGTAGGCGTGCCTTCGTAAAGACGCAGCTCAAAGCGCTTGGCAGCGGAGAACGAATAGACCTGATGACGAATATTGTCACTATTGGGGAAGCGCACCTGCGTGCCGGTATGCACCGCAAGCACATGGGGCGCGAAGCGTTGACCGCGCTGGTCCATATCGGCCTTGAGCACACCCTGCGGTGCATCGGCCGGGCCTCGGAGGGTCACCACGGCATCGGCGACCGGGCGGCCGTCGGCCTGGTAAGCCGCCACCTCGAGCGTCGCCGCCGACGCGGGGCCGGCCGCGGCCAGCAACAGCGCCGCACGGGATAACAGGTGGAAAATCCGAGCCATGGTCGATCCGCAGAAAATGGGCTAAAAGAGCGGCCAGCCTTGGCACAGAAGCGTTGCACTGCAGGCATGATGACGCAAATAAGGCTAATTGCCATCACTCAGCTTACAGGAACACATGACCGCAGGTCGGCGAAAACCTATGCAATCGGTCAAGCTCTGTAGAGGTTATCGACCCTGCTCTAAAAATCTGTAGTCGACGGGAATGACTATTTAGATGGGCGCCCGCTCGCGGCGCATCCAACGCTCGAACGCCATCGCGTTCAATGGCCGACTGATGAGGTAGCCCTGTGCGGTGTCGCAATTCCATAGCTTGAGCAGCTTGAGGCTGGGCTCGAACTCCACACCTTCGGCCACCACCTTGAGCCCCAGGTTGTGGCTCATTTCGATGGTCGAGCGCACGATCACTCCGTCGCCACTGGTGCTGTTGAGGTTGCGCACGAAGGACTGGTCGATTTTCAACTCTTGCACCGGCAAACGCTGCAATTGCGCGAGCGACGAATAGCCGGTGCCGAAGTCATCCACCGACAGGCTGATGCCACAGCCGCGCAGTTGCTCCAACACGCTGAGCGCCTGTTGCGGGTTGTGCATGATCGCACTTTCGGTGATCTCGAAGATCAGTTGCTCGGCCCCCACCTGGTACTGCATCAACAAGGCAGTGACGCGGATAGCCAGCTCATCATCGGCCAGATCATCCACCGAAATATTCACCGAGAGCTGGATCAGCATGCCGCGCTGCGCCCACTCGGCGATCTGGCGGATGGCTTCTTCAATCACCCACAGGGTCAGGCTGCTCATGCTGCCGGTGCGTTCGGCCAGGGGGATGAATTCGTCCGGGGACACCTGGCCCAGGGCCGGATGCTGCCAGCGCAACAAGGCTTCGGCCTGGCGCACATGCCCGTGCTTGAGGTCGAGCTTGGGCTGGTAGCACAGGAACAACTCACCCTCGATGACCGCACGCCGCAGGTCACGGATAAGCGTGATCTGGCGCTGATGGGCCAAGTCGCGGTCCTGCTGGTAGATTTGCAAATGCCCCGGCAGGCTCGAGGCGTCATGCCGGGCGATGGCGGCGCGGCTGATCAACTCTTCCACGTGCTGGCCATCGGCTGGGTAGGCGGCGATGCCGATGCTCACTTCGTGGCGCAGCTCGTCGTTGCCGATACGCTGGGGTTCGGTGAGCAGTGCGTAGAGGCGGTCGGCACGGGCCACGGCGCGGTCGACCTCGGTGTTTTCCAGCAACAGCAGGAACTCGCTGCCGGCAATACGTGCCGCCGTGTCACTGGCCAACAGGCTCATGGACAGGCAGCGGCTGGCTTCGCGCAGCATTTCTTCCACGCCCTGGGGGCCGAAACCTTCGTTGATCACCCGGTAGTTTTCGATCCCTAGGTACAGCAACACCACCGGCCGACGCGCACTGATCGCGCTGCCCAGTCGCTCCATGGCCAGCGCGCGATTGGGCAGGCCGGTGAGCGGGTCGTGCAGCGCGTTGTGCGCCAATTGCCGCTCGCGCGTGGCGATGCCGCTTTGCATGGCATTGAAGGCACGGGCCAACAGCCCGAACTCATCGTGGCTGCGCACCCGCACCGGCGTGCGATAGTCACCGGCGCCAATCCGCCCGGCCGCCTGCACCAGGGCATTGAGCGGGCGCGACACCCGTCGCGCCAAAAACAACGCCCCGGCCAACGACACCAGCAGCACCGCGAGGGCGATTCCAAGGAACTGCCGGTCCAGCGGCGCGAAGGACTCCAAGGCATGGTCGAGCGGGCTTTGCAGCAACACGCGCACTTCGTTGCCATCGCCGGTGTTGGCCAGCGGCAACACTTGGCTGAGCACGCGCCGGCCATAAAACAGGTGGATCTTCGGTTCAGGGCTGATGTGCCCCTCGCGCAGCAGGCTAAGGGTGGTGGCGTGGTAAGCGTCCGGCTGCGTACTGAACAGCGCTCCGGGCTTGCCGTTTTGCACGCTGAGGAACGACACCTCCAGGTTGCTCATGGAGCGCAGTTCGTTAGCGAACAGTGTGTCCATGGGAAAGCCCATGACGATGCGGGCGACGGGCAGTGGGTCGAGCACTTCATCCTGCACCAGCAAATAAGGCCGGCTATCCATCGCCACAATCAGCATCTGCAGCCCCGTGCGCCGCGCGTGGCGCAGGGCGTCGTCATAGGGGAAAAACTGCCCACGCGTGAGGATCGGCAAGGTGCTGACCATGACCTTGCCGTCCAGGCCCAATACAAACACTTCGCTGGAGCGGATACCGGTGCCGTGGCGACGCAGGGCGGCGAGAATCGGCACGGTCTTGCCTTCGGCCACAGCCCGTTTGAAGGGGAGATCGGCGGTCAGCCAGTCCAGGCCGTTTTGCAGGCGATGCCCACGCAGGTCGAGCAGGCGCTCGAACACTTGGCTGCCGGTTTTCAATTGGACTCGCGCCTGGTTTTCCACGGCGCGGGAGGTCGCGGTCTTTACGGCAAAGTAGGTAGCGGCAACGACGACCAGCAGCAATAGCGCGAGCACCCCCGCGATACGGGTTTGGAACGTGTGGCGCCACCTCATTGCAGTGCCCTCTGGCAGCGTTCGCCTCTCTCTGCCACGGCGTCCCTTTGTCATGTGCGTCCCTTGCGACCGCTGACCTGGCGTCAAAAAAACATCTATTTTGTTTGAGTGTTGGGTGTGAGGAGATTAGCTGGGAGTTGGGGTAAGTGCACCCAATAAAACCGGGGATATTAGTGCCGGTTTATTGGCGACAGAGGGTTGGCTGATTTTTGGGGGGGGTTGAGACTCACTTCTGGAAGATCCCAAAAGTAAGCACCTGATACATGGAGATCAAACTGTGGGAGGGGGCTTGCCCCCGATAGCAGTGGGGCAGTTGCAGATGTATTAGCTGACACACCGCAATCGGGAGCAAGCCCCCTCCCACATTTAACCGAGATCGACAGTAAGAACCCGGCAGGACGCCGGGTTAGCCGTTACCGCAGCAACGGATAGGTACCCGGTCAACCACCCCGAGCCCGCATAAAATCCCCCCACCGCCGCACCAAATAATTATGCTCATCCATCACCGAATTCCACACCGCAATATGCCCCATCCGCTGCTCATAAGACCCGCCATCACGCATTTCACCGATATCAATCAACGGCAACCCATCACTCCCCAGCAATTCCTCCCGCGCCGGCTTACCCGCATACCAGTAATCCCACTCCGCACTGCTCAGGTGATCACGACTGCGCGCCGGGTTGCCGATGTAATACCCCTGCCGCGCCATCACCGCCCCGGGCCACCCGGACAGCCACCAATTCAGATACGCATACGCCGCATCCAGCACCGGCCCCTTGGCATGCCGCGACAACGACACGCCACCAAACCACGCCCGATACCCTTCGCTCGGCACCGCCAGGCGGTATTTCACCCCAGCGCGATGCAGGCGCATCAAGGTCGGTGACCACAGGCTCTGGATATCGATACTCGGGCTGAGCATCAGTTGCGCGGCCTCTTCATCATCGGACCAGAACGCCGCGAAGTGTCCTTCTTTCTGTTTGCGCACGAGGATGTCGGCAAGCACGTCGATCTCTTCGATGCTCATATTGCCGATGTCCTTGAACGTCGCCAGCCCTGCGCCCTGCACCGCCAGCGCGGCATCCAGGGCGCCGATGGCGGCGTCGCTTTGCAAGGCCGTACGCGCACGCCACGCGGGGTCGAGGAGCCAGCCCCAGCTTTCGTTGCCGTGGCAAAAACCTTCGGGCAGCCGCTCGGGGCGGTAGGCGAAGCTGTCGGCGTTGTGGGTCAGCGGCAGCATGCTGATGCGCTCGGTGACAGTGCTGCCGAGGCTGCCGTCGTGCTGCACGAACAGGCGCTCACTCGGCACACTGCCGCTGCCCAGGCGGTCATTGGGGGATAGGCGCCCGCGCTTGGGCAGGTCATTGATCTCGTGCCACAGCGCAATGCGCCGGGTGTCGATGGGCTGGATCGCCCGGGCCGGCCACACGAAGTCGACGTTGTGAAACCATTGGTCGTACAGGTCATAGCTCTCGGGCTGCATCACCGCGATACGCTGGGCCTGTTCGACGTCATGCACCTGGTACACCAGGCGAATGCCCAGTTCCTGTTCGGCGCGTACACGCAGGCATTCGAGCAAGGTGACGGAGGTGCCGAGGACGCGAAGGGTGATCATGCCGCGAACCGCCGCGAGAACGCCTCGAACGAGCGCCGCAGCAGCGCGGGGTCGAGGCCGCGCAGGATAAACACCAGCCGCGATTGGCGGTCACTGCCCGGCCACGCAGGCAAATGGACCGGCGCATGCAGGCAATGCTGCACGCCATGAATGACGATGGGGGCGTTACTGGCGTTCACGTTGAGCAGCCCTTTGACACGGAGGATTCGTTCGCCGTGGCATCTTAACAGCATCGACAACCAGACCCCGAACCCCACCCAATCCAGCGGCTGGTCGAAGGTCAGGCTGCACACTTGTGCACTACCGTGGATAGCTGTGGTGGTCCGATGCAGCTGCCAGCGACTGACTTCCACCGCCGGTTCGGCGCTGCGCAGGCCCTCACCCAGCAACAGTTGATCGCCGCTGTGGATGTCGTGGGTATTCAGGATCGGCGTACCCGCATTCAGCGCCTGCAAGTGCGCGCGCAGTGCCGCGCATTCGCCCGCAAGATCGGTCTTGCTCAGCAGCAAGCGGTCCGCCGCGGCCACCTGGGCCAGCCATTCCGGGTGCAGGCGTTCTTGCAGGGTGGCGTGGCTGGCGTCGACCAGGGTGATCACCAGGCCGATATGGAAACGCCCGCGCAGTTGCACATCGTTGTTCAAGGTGGCGAGGATCGGCGCCGGGTCGGCCAAGCCAGTGGTCTCCAGGATCACCCGTTTAAAGGCCGGGATTTCACCGCGCTCGCGGCGCTGCAACAGGCCGAGCAGCGCGTCTTTCAACTCGCCACGGATCGAGCAGCACACGCAGCCGCTGGGCAGCAGTACAGTGTCCGGCGCCACTTCTTCCACCAGCAGGTGGTCGATGCCGACATCGCCGAATTCATTGATCAGCAGCGCGGTGTCGCCCAGGCTTTCGCCCTGCAGCAGGCGCTTGAGCAAGGTGGTCTTGCCGCTGCCGAGGAAGCCGGTGATGACGTTAAGGGCAATGCTCATAGTCGTTTCCAAACCGTCCATTGTGGCGAGGGAGCTTGCTCCCGTTGGGCTGCGCAGCAGCCCCCAGAAAACCGGAGCAAGCTCCCTCGCCACAGAGGGCGGTTCAGCGTTCAAGATGGTCGAGCAGTTTCGGATCGAGAGGATCCAACGGGCGGCCGAGCAGGGTTTCGGCGGCCTGCCAGAGTTGATCCAGGCCATGGGCGAGTGCCTGTTTACCGGTGGCGCCCAACAGCAGGTAGGACGCGCCCTGGAAGTCTTCGACCTTGAGCCGGAACACCGCCAGCACTTGGTTGATCGCCGCAATCCGGCGCAGGCGTTCGCGGCGTCGGGGCAGTTCGTCGCCCAGGGGGTCGCTCCAGTGCAGGTCTTCGCCGAGCAATCCGCAGAGTCCGCACATCGCTACACCTCCGTCATGGCATGACGTCGCCGGAGTTCGGGCCCAGGGTCTGGCCGACAAACAGGTTGCCCCCCGGCTCGCTGGCCAGCAGCACTGCAACCGGTGCCACTTCGTCCGCCAAGCCAAAGCGGCCCAGGGGCAGCTCCTTGGCCTTGGCGCGCTTCCAGTCTTCGCTGATGCCACCCACCAACGGCGTCTCGATCGGGCCGGGGGCGATGGCGTTGACCAGCACGTTGTCCTTGGCCACTTCCAGGGCCAGGGACTTGGTAAAGCCGATCACACCGGCCTTGGCGGCGGCGTAGTGCGTCAGTTCGGCGCCGCCCTTGATCCCCAGTTGCGAGGCCACGTTGATGATCCGCCCCCAGCGCTGCGCGAGCATGTGCGGCAAGGCGCGCTGGCTGGCGACGAAGACGCTGGTGAGGTCGACGCGCAGCATGTCGTTCCACATGTCGATGGACAGGTCGACGCAGCGCGCCTGGGTGAGCATGCCCGCGTTGTTGACCAGGATATCGATACCGCCGAACTGTTCGACGCAACGGTCGACACTGGCCTGGGCGCCTTCGACGCTGCCCACGTCGGCCAGGCATTCAAACACCTCGGCGCCGAGGTTGCGGCAGGTGATCGCGGTTTCGGCGAGGCTGGCGGCGTTGCGGTCGGCCAGCACCAGGCGCGCGCCTTCAGCGGCGTAGGCACGGGCGATGGCGGCACCGATGCCGCTGCCGGCGCCGGTGATGACGGCGCGGCGATGGGTGAGTTGGGGCATATCAATTCTCCAGAGACAAACACAATTCCAATGTGGGAGGGGGCTTGCCCCCGATGGCGGTGTGTCAGTTAGGGCACCTGTGACTGACACACTGTCATCGTGGGCAAGCCCCCTCCCACATTTGGATCGGGTACATCAGTCAGGCCAGCGCACGGTCAGCCCACCGTCGATAACGATGCTCTGCCCGGTCAAATAGCTCGACGCCTCACTGGTCAAGAACTGCACCAGCGATGCCACTTCATCCGCCCGCCCTACCCGGCCCAACGGAATCGCCCGCGCCGCCTTCGCCAAGCCTTCCGGCCCCAGCGAATTCTTCGCATCCAGCGACTGCGGCGTCTCGATCAACCCGGGGATCACCGCATTGCAACGGATACCCAGCGGTGCCAATTCCACCGCCAGCGACCGGCACAAACCCGGCACACCGGCCTTGGCCGCCGCGTAGTGGCTGTGTTCCTGCCAACCGTACACGCCACCGGCAATCGATGAAATCGCCACCAACGCGCCGCCCGCATGCATATGCCGGGTCGCCGCGCGGAAGGTGCGCATCACCCCCGTGAGGTCGACATTGAGCATCTCGTCCCACAGCGCGTCGGTCATCTCCAGCAACGGTGCGCGACGCAGCAAACCCGCGTTGGCCACGGCGTAATCCAGTCGCCCAAAATGCTGTATGGCTTGCTCGGCCAGCGCATCCACCGAGGCGGTATTGCCCACGTCCAACGGCAGCATCAGGCATTCGCCGCCGGCGGCTTCCACCAGGCTGACGGTGGTCTGCGGGTCATGGGGATCAGCCGGGTAATACCCGCCCACCACCGCCACGCGGTTGCGGGCATAGGCCACGGCGAGGGCTTGGCCGATGCCGCTGGCGGCGCCGGTAATCAAGGCAACTTTACGACTCATCGATCACTCCTTACTGAACGGTTTCCGGACGCACATGGCGTGCGGCAAACATCAGCGCGCCGGACAAAAAGCACGGCAGTGCGCCGAACCACAGCGCGGCGGTCTGCCAGTCGCTGCCGGCGGACAACACTTGGGTGGCACCAAAGCCTGCGACCACCGCCCCAATCGGGCCCATGGCATGGATGATGGCGCCGCCCGTGGCGCGGATGCTGGTGGGAAAACTTTCGCTGATAAAGAACAACGCCGCCGAGTACGGCCCGATCAGGAAGAACAGGCCCAGGCTGTACAGCCCGACCACCATCGGCATATTGCTCGGGCCAAACAGCATCCCGGCGAACGCCAGGCCGCCGAGCATCCAGCCCAGGCCGATCACGTTGCGGCGGCCGATCTTGTCGCCCATCCAGCCGTGGCTGAGGTAACCGCAGTAGCCCACCAGGTTCGACAGCACGAGGATGATCAGCGAATTTTCGAACGAGATGTGATGCACGCTGACGATCACCGAAGTCCCCAGCACGCTGAACACCTGGATCGCCGCCCAGTTGAGCAACAGTGCCGCGCCGATCACCAACGTGGCGCGGCGCGCCGGGCCACGGAAGGCCGCCTTGAGGCCGGCCTTGCTGTGTTCGTCGTAGTCCACGCCGTAGGTCACCGCGACGTTCTGCGCTTCCTTCACCGCACCGCTTTTACGCAGCTGGCTGATGCGCTGGTGGATCTGGAACTGCGGGCTCTCTTTGAGCTTGCGCGCCATGATCGCGATGACCACGGCCGGGATCGAGGCGAAGATGAAGCACCCCTGCCAGCCGATGATCGGCAGCAACAGCGCGGTCAACCCGGCGGCGATCAACGCACCGACCGGCCAGCCGCCCTGCACCAGGCTGTAGATAAAGCCACGGCGCTTGGTCAAGCGCGGGTCTTCCGAGGCGCCATACAGCTCGCTCAGGTAGGTGGCGTTAACGGTTTCCTCGGCATAGCCCAGGCCACCCAACGACCGGATCAGAATCAGCGGCGACTTGCCCCACGCGCCACCGATCGCGGTCAGCGCCGAACACAGCGCAGAACCGGCCACGGTGAAGATAATGCCTTTGCGCCGTCCCAACTTATCGACGACGGGGCCAATGGCAAAGGCGACCACCGCCGTGCCCACCGCCACCCAGGTCGCGATTTCAGCTTGCTCCACTTCACCCCAGCCAAAGTGCCGGCCGATTTCCGGCAGCAAGGTGCCGAAGAGGATGAAGTCATACACCGCAAACACCCAGGCGAAAAACGCGATCCAGGTGGCGAAACGCACCTCCTTGGAAGTCAGTTGCCGGGGTTTCCAGCCAGTCAGGTCAAGCTTGTTGTAGATGGACATGGGTCGCGCCTCAGGGGTGGGGGGCAAAGGTTCAGGTACGCGGTTGACGGCGGATAAAGTCGTCGGCGATTTCGTCGAACGTGACAAAGCGCACGCCGGCATGGCTCTGGATGTGTTCGATCAGGCGCTCCAGCATCAGCAGCACTTGCGGGCGGCCGGACACATCGGGGTGGATGGTCATGGTGAACACCGCGTGTTCGTGTTCGCGGTAGACCCAGTCGAACTGGTCGCGCCACATTTCTTCGAGGTGACGCGGGTTGACGAAGCCGTGGCTGTTGGGGGCTTTCTTGATGAACATCATTGGCGGCAGGTCGTCGAGGTACCAGTTGGCCGGGATCTCCACCAGGTCGGTTTCTTCGCCGCGCACCAAGGGTTTCATCCAGGTGTCGGGGTGCTGGCTGTAGTCGATCTTGGTCCAGCTGTCGCCCTTGCGCACGTAGTAGGGGTGGAAGTCGTTGTGCATCAGGCTGTGGTCGTACTTGATGCCTTTTTTCAGCAGCAGCTCGTTGGTGACCTTGCTGAATTCCCACCACGGCGCGACATAGCCGGTGGGGCGTTTGCCGGTGACTTGGGTAATCAGTTCGATGGATTTATCGAGGACGATTTCTTCCTGCTCGGCGGTCATCGCGATGGGGTTTTCATGGCTGTAGCCATGCACGCCGATTTCATGACCGGCATCGGCCACGGCCTTCATCTGCTCGGGGAAGGTTTCCATCGAGTGGCCGGGGATAAACCACGTGGTACGCAGGCCGTAGCGTTCGAACAATTTGAGCAGGCGCGGCGCACCGATCTCACCGGCGAACAGGCCACGGGAAATGTCGTCGGGCGAATCTTCGCCGCCGTAGGAACCGAGCCAGCCGGCGACGGCGTCAACGTCGACGCCAAATGCACAGAGGATGTCTTTAGCCATGGTGTGTCTCCTTAAACGTTAAGTACGGTTTCGACGGACAACGCCGCGCGCAGCAGGCGTGCGTCTTCTCCCGTCGGGGCGCTGAGCAGCAGCCCGGTGGGCAGGCCCTGGGCATCGCGGCCGCTGGGCAGGTTTACGCCAGGCATGTCGAGCAAACTGCCGGGCATGGTCAGGCGCAGGGTGGCGAGGTTGGTGCTGACAAACAGGTCGTCGTCGGCCTCAAGGGGCGCCAACGCCGGTGCAACGTGGGCAACGGTGGGGGTGATGAGGATGGCGCCGTCGAGGTCTTCAACCAAGTGTTGTTGCAGGCGGCGGCGTGCTTCGGTCAGGTGGATAAGCTGGCTGGCCGGCAGTGAACGCGCGGCTTCGAGGCGGCGACGCACGCGGGGGTCGAGTTGTTCGGCGTCGGGGCTGTCGAGCAACGCTTCGTGCAGGGCGAAGGCTTCAAAGGCGCCGAGCCAGCCGTGGTGTTTGATCAGGTCCAGGGTCGCCTGGAAGGTCGGGCATTCGAGTTCTTCGATCAACGCACCCTGGGCCTTGAGTTGCTCCACGGCGCGCAACAGGTTGTTGCGCACAGCGGGTTCGACGTCCTGTTGCGCCAGCACAAAGCGCTGGCCCTTGAGGCTGCGGGCGCTGTGGGTTTGGCTACGACCGTGCAGCAGATCGTCGATGGCCAGCGCATCGCGCACGCTGCGGGTCAGCGGGCCGAGGCTGTCAAGGGTATGGGCCAGGGGGAAGACACCGTCGCGGCTATAGCGTCGGCTGCTGCTGCGGTAACCCACCAGGCCGTTGAACGCCGACGGGATACGGATGGAACCGGCCGTGTCGGTGCCCATGGCGATCGGCACAATTGCGGCGGCGACGGCCACTGCCGAGCCGGACGACGAGCCACCGGGAATGCGCGGTTGGTCGGTGCCATGAGGGTTGTGCGGCGTGCCGAAATGCGGGTTCAGCCCCAGGCCGGAATAGGCCAGTTCGCTGAGGTTGGTCTTGCCGACACTGACCATCCCGGCGCGGCACAGCAGGCCGACGATGGGGGCATCAAGCAACGCGGCGGACGCGTTTCGACGGTAGGCGGCGCCCGCCGTGGTGATACTGCCGGCCACATCGAACAGGTCCTTCCAGGCCAGCGGCACGCCATCGAACATGCTCAATGGCTGGCCGGCGCGCCAACGGGCGGCAGAGGCCTCGGCTTCACGGCGGGCACGTTCGGCAGTCAGGCTGATAAAAACGGCCGGCGCTTGGCTGGCCTTTTCGAGTGCCTGTTCGAGGGCTTGCACCGGGTCGCTGCGACCGCTGGCAAAATCCTCGGCCATTGAAGTGGCGTCTGACATCAGGATGACCCTCACAAAACGTACATATTAATAAAATGTACATTTTACAAAGGCAGCTTTCGTGCCAGTCTTCGTCAGGCCGTAGGGGCGCGATGCGTGAATTTTGCCCAGAGCTACGGGATAGATGGTTTTAAACGGTGGAATAAAATCTTGCCAGGGCGTGGGAAAGCGCCTTCAATGAAATAATGTATCTTTTATTAATAAGTACATTTTGGTGCAGAAAAGTAACAGTCCCACCTTTCGGGCCCCAAAAAAGTGCCACCGACGTGGCGCAGAGTGACAGGCGCAAGGTATGAGAGAATCCCCGGCCACCGTCCTACAGCCTCTAGAGAAAGCGATGAAAGCAGTGTCCGCCTCGGCCTCCCGTTACGCGATGATTCACCAGGTGTTGCGTGACGCGATCGTCAACGGTACCGCGCGTCACGGCCTGGTGTTGCTGGAAGCGCCGCTGGCCGAATTGTTCGGCACCAGTCGCGTACCGGTGCGCAAGGCGCTGGACCTGCTGCATGACGAAGGCCTGATCTGCCGCTTCAACGGCCGGGGTTACCTGATCAACCCCGAAGGCTTGGCCATGGAGCCGCTGCGCTTGCCCTTGAGCCATGCGCATCTGGGGCTTAACGGAGAAGATGAGCTGGTGGACACGCGGCCGCTGGGCGAGCGCATCGTTGAGGAAATCGGCGCGGCGCTGTCCACCTGCATTGCCTTCGGCCACTACCGACTCGACGAGCAAGCTGCTGCCGACCACTATGGCGTCAGCCGCGCGGTAGTGCGCGAAGCGCTGATGCGCCTGCGCGATCGTGGCCTGGTCGAAAAGGAGCCCTACTCCCAATGGCTGGCGGGGCCTTTGACGGCGCGGGAAGTCACCGAAGATTACGAACTGCGTGCCTGCCTGGAGCCTGAAGCCCTGCGCCAGAGCGCGCCCCACCTCGACCGCGAGCTGCTTGAAGCGATGTTGCAGCGCGTGCTGGAAGCGCAAGACAGCCCCCAATGCAGCCTGGAAGCCATTGAGCAGATTGAAGAGGACTTGCACCAACGCTGCCTGGCCGGCCTGCAAAACCGCAAGATCGCCGCCCTGATCCGCCAGGGCCAGAGCCCGATGATCATCAGCCGGATTTTCTACCGTTTGCTGGGGATCGGCGCCGATCCCGCCATGCTGGCCGAACATCGTTTGATTCTGGAGTTGCTGCTGCACGGCGCGTTTGATGCAGCGGCGCTGAACCTGCGTGAGCATTTACAGCGGGCACGGCAACGTATGTTGCAGCGTTTGAAGGTGCTCTCAGTGTTACCGGAGCAGCCCTTGCCCGCCTACCTGCACAAAATCAGCTGACGCCACGCGATAAAAAATGTGGGAGGGGGCTTGCTCCCGATGGCGGTGTGCCAGACATCAATTTTTATCTGAATAACCGCTATCGGGAGCAAGCCCCCTCCCACACTGAGCGAGTCTCTCCCGTTATTTCATGCAATTTGTTGCTAACTCCACCCCCCCATTGAAACCACCACTGCCCCGCCCCATCTAAGCACCATACTTCCTTATGCAGGTGCCCCATGAGCGACCAGCAAGATTTCCCTGATTACGACCTCAACGACTACGCCGACCCCGAAAACGCTGAAACCCCTTCGTCCAACACCGGCCTGGCCCTGCCTGGGCAAAACCTGCCGGACAAGGTCTATATCATCCCGATCCACAACCGGCCCTTCTTTCCGGCGCAAGTGCTGCCGGTGATCGTCAATGAAGAGCCGTGGGCCGAGACCCTGGAGCTGGTAAGCAAATCCGACCACCACTCCCTGGCCCTGTTCTTCATGGACACCCCGCCGGAAGATCCGCGCCACTTCGACACCTCCAGCCTGCCGCTGTACGGCACCCTGGTGAAGGTGCACCACGCCAGCCGCGAGAACGGCAAGCTGCAGTTCGTGGCCCAGGGCCTGACCCGCGTGCGCATCAAGACTTGGCTCAAGCACCACCGCCCGCCGTACCTGGTGGAAGTCGAATACCCGCACCAGCCGAGCGAGCCGACCGACGAGGTCAAGGCCTACGGCATGGCGCTGATCAATGCGATCAAGGAACTGCTGCCGCTCAACCCGCTGTACAGCGAAGAGCTGAAGAACTACCTCAACCGCTTCAGCCCCAACGACCCGTCGCCGCTGACCGACTTCGCCGCCGCGCTGACCTCGGCCACCGGTAACGAGTTGCAGGAAGTGCTGGACTGCGTGCCCATGCTCAAGCGCATGGAAAAAGTCCTGCCGATGCTGCGCAAAGAGGTGGAAGTGGCGCGCCTGCAAAAAGAACTCTCCGCCGAGGTGAACCGCAAGATCGGCGAGCACCAGCGCGAGTTCTTCCTCAAGGAACAGCTCAAGGTCATCCAGCAAGAGCTGGGCTTGACCAAGGACGACCGCAGCGCGGATGTCGAACAGTTCGAGCAACGCCTGGAAGGCAAAGTGCTGCCGGCCCAGGCGAAAAAACGTATTGATGAAGAACTGAACAAACTGTCGATCCTCGAAACCGGTTCGCCGGAATACGCGGTGACGCGCAACTACCTCGACTGGGCCACCGCGGTGCCGTGGGGCGTGTACGGCGAGGACAAACTTGACCTCAAACACGCGCGCAAGGTGCTGGATAAACACCACGCGGGGCTGGATGACATCAAGAGTCGCATCCTCGAATTCCTCGCGGTGGGCGCTTATAAAGGCGAAGTCGCCGGTTCCATCGTGCTGCTGGTGGGCCCGCCGGGCGTGGGCAAGACCAGCGTCGGCAAATCCATCGCCGAATCCCTGGGGCGGCCGTTCTACCGGTTCAGTGTGGGTGGCATGCGCGACGAGGCCGAGATCAAGGGCCATCGCCGCACCTACATCGGCGCGCTGCCGGGCAAGCTGGTGCAGGCGCTCAAGGATGTGGAAGTGATGAACCCAGTGATCATGCTCGACGAGATCGACAAGATGGGCCAGAGCTTCCAGGGCGACCCGGCGTCGGCGTTGCTGGAGACCCTCGACCCGGAGCAGAACGTCGAATTCCTCGATCATTACCTGGACCTGCGCCTGGACCTGTCCAAGGTGCTGTTCGTGTGCACCGCCAACACCCTGGACTCCATCCCCGGCCCGCTGCTCGACCGTATGGAAGTGATTCGCCTGTCGGGCTACATCACCGAAGAAAAAGTTGCCATCGCCAAGCGTCACCTGTGGCCGAAACAGCTGGAAAAAGCCGGCGTGTCTAAAAACAGCCTGAGCATCAGCGACGGCGCCCTGCGCGCATTGATCGACGGCTACGCCCGCGAAGCCGGGGTGCGCCAGTTGGAGAAACAGCTGGGCAAACTGGTGCGCAAGGCCGTGGTCAAGCTGCTGGATGAGCCGGACTCGGTGATCAAGATCGGCAACAAGGACCTGGAAAGCTCGCTGGGCATGCCGGTGTTCCGCAATGAGCAAGTGCTGTCCGGCACCGGTGTGATCACCGGCCTGGCCTGGACGAGTATGGGCGGCGCGACGTTGCCGATCGAGGCGACGCGCATCCATACGCTCAATCGCGGCTTCAAGCTCACCGGGCAGTTGGGTGAAGTGATGAAAGAATCCGCCGAAATCGCCTACAGCTACATTAGCTCCAACTTGAAGTCGTTTGGTGGTGATCCGAAGTTCTTCGACGAAGCCTTCGTGCACTTGCACGTGCCGGAAGGTGCCACGCCCAAAGATGGCCCGAGTGCGGGGGTGACCATGGCCAGTGCGCTGTTGTCCCTGGCGCGTAACCAGCCGCCGAAAAAAGGCGTGGCCATGACCGGCGAGCTGACGTTGACCGGGCATGTACTGCCGATTGGCGGGGTGCGCGAAAAGGTGATTGCGGCGCGGCGCCAGAAGATTCATGAGCTGATTCTGCCGGAGCCGAATCGCGGTAGCTTCGAGGAGTTGCCGGAATACCTGAAGGAAGGCATGACCGTGCACTTTGCCAAGCGCTTTGCGGACGTGGCGAAGGTGCTGTTCTAATCACCAGGTAGTGCCCGGCCCTGTAGTGAGCGGGCTTGCCCCGCGCTGGGTGGCGAAGCCGCCCTGAACCAGACACCGCGTTCTGCCTGAAAGAATGCGGTGTGCTTAACAGGGGCGGCTTCGCCACCCAGCGCGGGGCAAGCCCGCTCACTACACCTTGCCTCATCTTCAGTTATGCTCGCCCTTCGTCGTGAATCAACGGAGCCCCCATGACCGCAGCCCGCCTGCTTCTCCCCTTGAGCCTTGCCCTGCTGGCCGCCTGCGCCAGTGCCCCCAAGCAAAACGTCAGCGTGGACAACCAAAGCGCCTGCCCGCTTCAGCTTAAAACCGGGCAAAACCTGATCCTAACCCTGCCCAGCAACCCCACCACCGGTTACCGCTGGGCCATCCAGGACTCCGCCGGCGGTGTGCTGCGTGCGTTGAGCCCCGAGGTCTATAGCAGCACGGAATCCGGCGTGATCGGAGGCGGCGGCCAGTCCACCTGGCGCTTCCAGGCCTTCGCGGCCGGCCAGGGCCGTTTGCGCCTGACCTCCCAGCAACCCTGGGAACCGGAAGCCGAACCCGTCGAAACCTTTGACTGCGCCGTCACGGTGAACTGATATGCCATGGCTGATTCTTGCGCTGATGGGCGCCGGCACCTTTATCTACGGCTTGACCACCCATGCGGCGTTGCTGTGCCTGCTGGTCAAGCCGCTGCCGGTACTGGCGCTGCTGGGCTGGCTGCATGATGCACCGCCCACCGACTATCGACGCTGGATCAGCCTGGGGCTGATTTTCTCCCTGGTCGGCGATGTGCTGCTCGCCTGGCCGGGCGACCTGTTTATCTTTGGCCTCGGTGCGTTCCTGTTTGCGCACCTGGCCTATCTGAAAGCCTATTACAGCGACTGTCGGCGTTTGGCACTGCTGCCGTTGGTGCTCGCGCTGGCCGTGGGCGCGGTGCTGCTGAGCATTTTGATTTCCCACGGGCTTGGCGATTTGCTGATCCCCGTCGTGGTGTACGCGCTGGTGATCAGCGCCATGCTCTGGCGCGCACTGGCGCGATTGGGCAGTGATGTGCCGAAACGCTCGGCACTGCTGGCGGCGGCGGGTGCGGGGTCGTTTGTGTTTTCCGACACGCTGATCGGTATCAATCGGTTTGTGGTGGCGTTCGAGGCGGCGCCGTATTTGCTGATCGTCACTTACTGGCTGGGACAGTGGGGCATCACTGCATCAGCATTTATCCGGAAGCAGCGCTGACCTTAATAGTTTGGGGCTGCTGCGCAGCCCAGCGCGGGGCAAGCCCGCTCACCACAGCAAGCCTGCTCACCACAGCAAGCCCGCTCACCACAGCAGGCCCGCCCACCACAGTAAGCCTGCTGACCACAAATCAGACAACGCGCGCATCCGAGGGCCAACTTGGCTAAAATGCCGGCCTTTCCCCCTTCGTCGCCGGAACAACCGTGAGCAAAGAACCCGATCGCCTATTCGCCCAGCCCCTGCCCCAGGTGCCGGACTTCGCCTTCAACGAAGACGTGGTGCGGGTGTTCCCGGACATGATCAAGCGCTCAGTGCCGGGTTACCCGACCATCGTCGAGAACCTCGGTGTGCTCGCGGCGCAGTTTGCCCAGCCCCATAGCGTGCTGTATGACCTGGGCTCGTCGCTCGGCGCGGTGACCCAGGCCTTGCGTCGCCATGTGCGCACCGACGGTTGTCGGGTGATTGCGGTGGATAACTCGGCGGCGATGGTCGAGCGCTGCCGCGAATACCTCAATGGCCAGGACTCGATGTTCCAGGAGTTGCTGCCGGTCGAGGTGATCGAGGGCGATATCCTCGCGCTGCAATTTGCGCCGGCCTCGGTGGTGGCGCTGAATTTCACCCTGCAGTTCATTGCCCCCGATGAACGCCTGGCCTTGCTCTCGCGCATCCGCCAGTCGCTGTTGCCGGGCGGCGCGTTGATTCTTTCGGAGAAGCTGCGTTTCAACGATCCTGAAGAACACGCGCTGCTCACCGACCTGCACATCGCGTTCAAACGCGCCAACGGCTACAGCGAACTGGAAATCGCCCAGAAGCGCAGCGCCATCGAAAACGTCATGAAGCCCGACAGCCTCGAAGAACACCGTGAACGCCTGCTGGCGGCGGGGTTCTCAAAAGTCGTGCCGTGGTTCCAGTGTCTTAACTTTGCCTCGTTGATTGCCTTGCCATGATTGATCTGTCCCCCCTCGCCCGCCATTTGGTCGGCACTCCCCTGGCCGTGTGGGCCCAAGGCCTGCAAGCACAACTCGATAGCAAGATGGAAAAGGGTCATGGCGACCTGGACCGTTGGCAGAGTGCGTTGGATGCACTGCCGAACATCCAACCCAGCGAAGTCGATTTGCTCAACGACCTGGCGCTGGACACCGACTGCGACGACGCTACCCGCGCGCAAATGCGCACGGCACTGATGGGGCTGTGCCCGTGGCGCAAGGGGCCGTTCCACCTGTTCGGCGTCCATGTGGACACCGAATGGCGCTCGGATTGGAAATGGTCACGGGTCGCGCCGCACCTGGACCTCAAAGGCAAACGCATCCTGGATGTAGGTTGCGGCAACGGCTATTACATGTGGCGCATGCTCGGCGCCGGTGCCGACAGTGTGATTGGCGTGGACCCGAATTGGCTGTTCTTCTGCCAGTTCCAGGCGGTGCAGCGCTACCTGTCCGAGCCCAAGGCTTGGCACCTGCCGTTCCCATTTGAAGATTTGCCGGCGAACCTGGAAGGCTTTGACACGGTATTTTCGATGGGTGTTTTCTACCACCGCCGTTCGCCGATCGAGCATTTGCTGGCGCTGAAGGACACCCTGGTCAAGGGCGGCGAGCTGGTGCTGGAAACATTGGTGGTCGAGGGCGATCAGCAGCAAGTGCTGGTGCCGGAAGATCGCTACGCACAGATGCGTAACGTGTGGTTCCTGCCTTCGGTGCCGGCGTTGATGCTGTGGCTACGCCGTGCCGGGTTCAGTGACGTGCGTTGCGTGGATGTGAGCGTGACCACCGTGGAGGAACAGCGCGGCACGGAGTGGATGAAGTATCAGTCGTTAAGTGACTTCCTCGATCCGGAGGATCACAGCAAGACCCTTGAAGGGCTGCCGGCGCCGATGCGGGCGGTGATCATCGCCAAGAAATAACCCCCCGATCCCCCTTGAATAAAGGGAGATCACAATGTGGGAGGGGGCTTGCTCCCCCTACATTGGCTATACGGTGTTGGCTAGGCCTGAGGCTTGGCGCGTCTGGCCCTGAAGAACTCACTCAGCACCGTCCCACACTCCTCCGCCAACACCCCACCTTCAAACACCACCCGATGATTCAAAAAGCCCTGGGTAAAAAACTGCCCCTGGCTCTGCACAATCCCGGCCTTAGGCTCCAGCGCGCCGTACACCACCCGCGCAATCCGTGAGTGCACGATCAAACCGGCGCACATGCTGCACGGTTCCAACGTCACATACAGCGTACTGCCCACCAGGCGGTAGTTGCTGATGGCTTGCGCAGCGGCGCGGATAGCGACCATTTCGGCATGGGCGCTGGGGTCGTTGCCGCTGATCGGGCAGTTGAAGCCACGGCCGATGATTTCACCGTCCTGCACCAGTACCGCGCCCACGGGCACTTCACCCAACGCGGCACCTTGGGCGGCGAGCACCAGGGCCTCGCGCATGAAGTCCTGGTCGCGACTGCGGTCGATGATCGCCGTAGGGCGAAACTGGCGCATCACGCCACCTCGATGGCGGCCATCAGGCCGGTTTCCATGTGGTCGATCACATGGCAGTGGAACATCCACACCCCTGGGTTATCCGCCACCAACGCCACGCGTGCGCGTTCGTTCTTGCCCAGCAGGTAAGTGTCGGTGAAGTACGGGATCACCTTGTGGCGGTTCGAAGCGATCACCTTGAAACTCATGCCGTGCAGGTGGATCGGGTGCTGGTACTGGGTCATGTTTTTCAATTCGAAGATGTAGCTCTTGCCCTTCTCAAGCCTGGCAATCGGGCGGTCGGCGCAGGTCTTGTCGGTGATGTCCCAGGCCTTGCCGTTGATCTGCCACAGGCTCGGCGGCTTGCCGTCATCCACCGACACCGAACCCACCCACTCGAAATTGAAGTTGAGTTTCTCGGCATTGGCCAGGTCCGGCTCGCTGATCGGGTTGGCGGGCAATGCCGGTGGCCAGTCGGTCGGCGCGTCGGTATTGACCACCGAACGGAAGGTGCCCAGGCGCACCGGGCCGTTGCGGATCGACAGCTCTTCGCCGGCCGGCGGTGCCTTGATCGCCAGGCAGATACGCATGCCCGGGCCCAGCCAATATTCCTTGCCCAACGGGCGAGGTTCGATGGGGTTGCCATCCAGCGCATAGATCTGCGCTTCAACGTCCGGGATGTTGAGGCGATAGGTCAAGGTGTTGTCGAGGTTGAGCAGACGCACGCGCGTAATCTGCCCGGCGGGGAGATCGATCACCGCCTGGGACACGCCATTGATCGTCGACAAGCGCCCGGCGGTGCCGCCACGCGCCGCTTCACGGGGAACGCTGAACGCCACGAAAGCGCCCTCTTCGTCCACATGCCAGCTTTTCAGGCTGAGGGTGCGCTCGTGCTTGAAACCGGTAGGTTCGCGCTCCTCGATGATCAGCGGGCCGACCAGGCCGCGGCCAAGTTCTTCGCTGCTGTTCACATGCGGGTGATACCAGTAGCTGCCGGCGTCGGGCACGCGGAATTTGTAGTCGAAGTATTCGCCGGGCAGCACCGGCAATTGCGAGACGTAGGGCACGCCGTCCATTTCCAGCGGCAGGCGGATGCCATGCCAGTGAATGGTGGTGGCGACCGGCAGGTGGTTGATAAACCGTACGCGCAGCCATTCGCCCTGGCGCACGCGCAATTCGGTGCCCGGCGCCGACGGGCCGAACGCCCAGGCTTCGGTCTTGTGCCCCGGCACCAGTTCCACATTCAGCGGTGCCGCAATCAGTTCGTAATCGTGTCCCGCCTCGGCCTCGGCGACTTTCCCCAGCCAGTAGCGATAGGCGCCACCGGCCCCCACCCCCACTACGGCCAGGCCTGCAAGACCACCCAGGATTTGTCGACGAGAAAAGGATCGGGACACAACAACCTCACGTATCTGCCGCAGGCTCGGGGCCTGCAAAGGGCAGATACGATACACCTGCACTGGCTAAACAGTAAGGCTTCGCATTGCCGCATGGCTGATTTCAAAGGGGTTGGCTGGATGACGACAACTTTGGATGCACCGAAAATCACTGTGGGAGGGGGCTTGCCCCCGATTGCAGTGGGTCAGCTACAGATAGGCTGACTGACACACCGCTATCGGGGGCAAGCCCCCTCCCACATTGGATTTTCGGCGTTTTTTAAGCCTTGGCAGCAGCCAGGATCAGCGCCTTCATCTCGGCCACGGCGCCTTTGAAGCCGACGAACAGCGCGTGCGCGACCAGTGCATGGCCGATGTTCAGCTCGTTGATGCCCTTGATCGCGGCCACGGCTTCGACGTTGTGGTAGTGCAGGCCATGGCCGGCGTTGACGATCAGGCCTTCGTTGAGGCCGCAGTTCACACCGTCGATGATGCGCTGCAGCTCGTCAGCCACTTCGGTGGGCGTGGTGGCGTCGGCGTAACGGCCGGTGTGCAGTTCGATGGCGGGGGCACCGACACGGCGCGAGGCTTCGATCTGGCGCTCGTCGGCGTCGATGAACAGCGACACTTCACTGCCGATCTTCGACAGGCGCTCTACCGCCGCCTTGATTCGCGCTTCCTGGCCAGCCACATCCAGGCCGCCTTCGGTGGTCAGTTCCTGGCGGGTTTCCGGGACCAGGCAGATGTGCGCCGGGCGGATGCGCTCGGCGAAGGCCATCATTTCTTCGGTGACGCCCATTTCGAAGTTCATGCGCGTTTGCAGCACATCCTTGAGCAACAGCACGTCGCGTTCCTGGATGTGGCGGCGGTCTTCGCGCAGGTGCACGGTGATGCCGTCGGCGCCCGCTTCTTCGGCGTCCAGCGCGGCCTTGACCGGGTCAGGGTAACGGGTGCCCCGGGCCTGACGCAGGGTAGCGACGTGGTCGATATTGACGCCAAGAAGAATGCGATTGCTGGTGCTCACGGAAGCGCTCCTGAAAAGGGGAAAGAAACGCTGCACAGCATACACGGGGATGTCAGGGCTTTCGAAACAACTCGCGACTGACCAGCGGCCGTCCGCCCAAGTGCACGGCCAGGGCCTGGCGCATCAGGCGCTTGGCGGCGGACAAGGCGCCGGGGGCAGTCCAGTCGGCTTCGCTCATGGCCAACAGCTCGGTGCCCTGGAACAAGCCGGGTTGCAGCAGGTACACACGCTCCAGACCCGCGTCGACTTGCAGTCGGTACATGCCGTCGGCAGCGATGGGGTCGCCGTGCAGGTCGTTGTTTAATTCAAAGCCATAGCCCAGGTCGTCGAGCAGGCGCCATTCAAACGCGCGCAGCAACGGTTCCAGGGGCCGGCCTTCGGCCAAGGCGATCAGGGTGGCGGCGTAGTGATCGAAGACCGCCGGGTGCGGGTCTTCCGCGGGAAGCAGACGGATCAGCAACTCATTGAGGTAGAGGCCACTGAACAGGGCCTCGCCATTCAGCCAGGCGGAGGTACCAACGCTTTCCAGGCGGCCGACGTTTTTGAGCTCGCCCTTGCCGCGAAACTCCACGTCCAGGGCCACGAACGGCCGGGCCAACGTGCCCGCCTTGCCCCGCGCGCTGCGCAAGACTGCGCGCAAGCGGCCTTGTGGCGTGAGGAAATCCACCAGGGCGCTGGTCTCGCGATAGGCGCGGCTGTGCAGGACATAGGCGAGTTGGCTGGGGGGTGGGGATTGGGACATGAGACGGGGAATCTCTGAAGAGGGAAAGCGCCTTTGTGGCGAGGGAGCTTGCTCCCGCTGGGCTGCGAAGCAGCCCCTGTATCAGCCACCGAGCTTTATCAGTAAAACCTCGGTGGCCTTTTTGGGGCCGCTTCGCGGCCCAGCGGGAGCAAGCTCCCTCGCCACAACAAGCCCGCCCATCATCGTGCGGTGTTTTACAAGTCGCCGTAGCCCAAGGAGCGCAATGCACGCTCATCATCGGACCAGCCACCCTTAACCTTCACCCACAGGTTGAGCATGATCTTGGAATCGAAGAGCAATTCCATGTCCTTGCGCGCTTCGGTACCGATGCGCTTGATGCGCTCGCCCTTGTCGCCAATGATGATTTTCTTCTGGCCGTCACGTTCGACGAGGATCAGCGCATGGATGTGCAAGGTCTTGCCCTGCTGCTTGAACTCTTCGATTTCGACGGTGATCTGGTACGGCAGCTCGGCGCCCATCTGGCGCATGATTTTCTCGCGCACCAGTTCGGCGGCAAGGAAACGGCTGCTGCGGTCGGTGATCTGGTCTTCGGGGAAGAAGTGTTCGTTCTCCGGCAGGTAGCCGGCAATCACGCGTTCCAGGGCTTCGAGGTTGTGACCGTGCTGGGCCGAGATCGGCATGATCTGGGCGTTCGGCAGTTGTTCCTGCAGCCAGGTCAGGTGCGGCATCAGCTCGGCTTTGTCTTCGATGCGGTCGGTCTTGTTCAGCGCGACGATCAGCGGGCCGGTGACGTACTGCACACGCTCGAGGACCATCTGGTCTTCGTCGGTCCACTTGGTGCGATCGACCACGAAGATCACCACGTCGACGTCTTTCAACGCCGCCGAAGCGGTCTTGTTCATGTAGCGGTTAAGGGCTTTCTCGCCGCCTTTGTGCATGCCCGGGGTATCGACGTAGACCGCTTGCACGGTGCCTTCGGTCTTGATGCCCAGCATGTTGTGGCGGGTGGTCTGCGGCTTGCGCGAGGTGATCGCAAGCTTCTGGCCGAGGATGTGGTTGAGCAGCGTGGACTTGCCCACGTTGGGGCGGCCAACAATGGCAACATAGCCACAGCGTGTTGCGGTTGAATCAGTCATGGCCATTCTCCACGCCCAGGGCAATCAGTGCTGCAGCGGCCGCTACCTGTTCGGCAATACGACGGCTCACACCCTGACCTCGGCTTTTTTCGTTCAGTAAGGTGATTTCACATTCCACGAAGAATACGCGGCAATGGGGCTCACCCTGGATATCCACCACTTCGTAGCGTGGCAGTTCGCAACCGCGGGACTGCAGGAATTCCTGCAGGCGGGTCTTGGGATCTTTGTTGGTGTCGACCAGCGTGAGGCTTTCGATCTCGGAAGTCAGCCACGCAGTGACGCGCTCCTTGGCCGCTTCCATGCCTGCATCGAGGTAGATCGCACCGATCAACGCCTCGAGGGCATCGGCCAGGATCGATTCACGCCGGAAACCGCCGCTCTTCAACTCACCGGAACCCAGCCGCAGGTATTCGCCCAGGCCAAAGCCACGGGCCAGTACGGCCAGGGTCTCGCCCTTCACCAGGCGTGCGCGCAGGCGCGACAGCTGGCCTTCACGGGCTTGGGGGAAGCGCTCGAACAGCGCTTCACCGGCGACAAAATTGAGGATGGCATCACCGAGGAATTCCAGGCGCTCGTTGTTGCGCCCTGCAAAGCTGCGGTGTGTGAGGGCAAGGACCATCAACTCCTGGTCCTTGAAGGTGTAGCCGAGCTGGCGCTCGAGACGTGCTAGAGAAACGGTCACGGTTTATCCATATCTAGTTGGTGGCACCGGCGGCCATCGACGATTGACGCAGTGTTCAAATTCAAATCCTGGTTGGTGCTGCATGAGGCCGGAAATGTCCGAGCCCCAGAAAAGCATTCGGCGCTGTGTTCACAGCGCCGCTTGTATTACTTGATCAGCCCGACTCGCGAGAAGTTCGGCAGGTGGCTGAGTTTGGGTTCCGGCCAGCTCATCCAGACCGCAAAGGCCTTGCCGACGATATTCTGGTCGGGAACCATGCCCAGCAGGTCCTTGGGAATATTGGGATCATCCCAGTAGCGGCTGTCATTGGAGTTGTCACGGTTGTCGCCCATCATGAAGTAGTGCCCGGCCGGCACTTTCCATTCACCATCAGGCGTCGCGCGGTAGCGGCTCATTTCCTTGCGGATTTCGTGCTCGACCGCACCGAGTTTTTCCTGGTACAGCTCGGCGCTGCCCAGGCTGTTCGGTTCGGAACCGATCAGTTTCTCGGCCACCGATTCACCGTTGATGAACAGGCGTTTGTCGCTGGTGTAGCGAATCACGTCGCCCGGCAGGCCCACCACACGCTTGATGTAGTTGACGTTCGGGTCGCTCGGGTAGCGGAACACCATCACATCGCCGCGCTGCGGGTCACCGACTTCGATGACCTTCTTGTCGATCACCGGCAAGCGGATCCCATAGGAAAACTTGTTCACCAGGATGAAGTCGCCCACGTCCAGGGTCGGTTTCATCGAGCCCGACGGGATCTGAAACGGCTCCACCAGGAACGAGCGCAGCACCAGCACGATGAACAACACCGGGAAGAACGACTTGCCGTATTCAACCAGCAAAGGCTCTTTGTTCAGCTTCTCGATGACCACGCCATCGGGCTGGCTGACGCTGCCCTGATAGGACGCGATAGCCGCCCGACGACGCGGGGCGAAGAAGACCAGATCGAGCAATGCCAACAGACCGCAAACGGCAACGGCGATGACCAGCAACAGCGGGAAATTTAGCGACATAGGACCTAACTATCCAACCTGAGCACCGCAAGGAAGGCTTCTTGTGGAATTTCCACGTTACCCACTTGCTTCATGCGTTTTTTACCGGCCTTTTGCTTCTCAAGCAGCTTGCGCTTACGGCTTACGTCACCGCCGTAGCATTTGGCCAGTACGTTCTTTCTGAGGGCCTTGACCGAGGTCCGCGCAATGATCTGCCCGCCGATGGCGGCCTGGATCGCAACGTCGAACATCTGGCGCGGGATCAGTTCTTTCATCTTCTCGGTCAACTGGCGACCTTTGTAGTGCGCGTTGTCCTTGTGCACGATCAGTGCCAGGGCATCGACCTTGTCGCCGTTAATCAGCACATCCAGTTTCACCAGATTAGCCGATTGGTACCGGTCGAAATGGTAGTCCAGCGAAGCATAGCCGCGGCTGGTGGATTTGAGACGGTCAAAGAAGTCCAGGACCACTTCGTTCATCGGCAAATCGTAGGTCACTTGCACCTGGGTACCGAGGAACAGCATGTCGTGCTGTACGCCACGCTTTTCAATACACAGGGTAATGACGTTGCCCAGGTGTTCCTGCGGCACAAGAATATTGGCGCGCACGATCGGTTCGCGCATGTCTTCGATGGAAGACAGGTCTGGAAGCTTGGACGGGTTGTCGACGTAAATCGTTTCACCGGTTTTCAGCGCCAGCTCAAAAATAACCGTCGGCGCGGTGGTGATCAGGTCCAGGTCGTACTCGCGCTCAAGACGCTCCTGGATGATCTCCATGTGCAGCATGCCGAGGAAGCCGCAACGGAAGCCGAAGCCCAGGGCGTCGGAGCTTTCCGGGGTGTACTGCAACGACGAGTCGTTGAGGGTGAGCTTTTGCAGGGCTTCGCGGAAATCTTCGAAGTCGTCGGAGCTGACCGGAAACAGGCCGGCGTAGACCTGCGGCTGGATGCGTTTGAAGCCCGGCAGCACGTCGACGTCAGGGGTGGAACTCAAGGTCAGGGTGTCACCGACCGGCGCACCGTGAATGTCCTTGATACCGGCGATGATGAAGCCTACTTCACCGGCTTTCAGATCAGTGGTAGCCGTGTGTTTGGGGTTGAACACACCGACGCTGTCCACCAGGTGAATCTTGCCGGTGGACTTGACCAGGATCTTGTCGCCTTTTTTCACACGGCCATGGCGCACGCGTACCAGGGAAACAACGCCCAGGTAGTTGTCGAACCAGGAGTCGATGATCAACGCTTGCAGCGGATCTTCGTAGTTGCCGGTGGGGGCGGGAATGGTCTTGACCAGGCGCTCGAGCACTTCGTCGACGCCCAGGCCGGTCTTGGCGCTGCACTCGACGGCGTCGGTGGCGTCAATGCCGATGATTTTTTCGATTTCTTCTTTGACGCGGTCCGGATCGGCCTGTGGCAGGTCGATCTTGTTCAGCACCGGCATCACTTCCAGGCCTTGCTCGATGGCGGTGTAGCAGTTGGCCACGGACTGGGCTTCAACGCCCTGGCCCGCGTCCACCACCAGCAGCGCACCTTCGCAGGCCGCCAGGGAACGGCTGACTTCGTAGGTGAAGTCGACGTGGCCCGGGGTGTCAATGAAGTTCAGTTGGTACTTGATACCGTCTTTGGCGGTGTAGTACAGGGTCACGCTGTGGGCCTTGATGGTGATCCCGCGCTCGCGTTCGAGGTCCATGGAATCCAGTACCTGGGCTTCCATTTCACGCTCGGCAAGGCCGCCGCACATCTGGATGAATCGATCGGCCAGCGTCGACTTACCATGGTCAATGTGGGCGATGATGGAGAAATTGCGGATATGACTCAAATCACTCACGGATCAACACTCAAAAAGGCTGCAGGCAGATTGCCCGCTGAAAAATAGCCGGGAATTGTACCTGATGCTCAGGCCAGGCGTCATCTTTGCTGACCAGAACAAAAATGCCCCGATCTCTCGACCGGGGCATTTTTTGTTCATAAGCGCGCGGCTAGCCCGCCCGGCGCAGCAGCCAGAACCCGGCCAGGGCGCAGATAGCGGTCGGCACCAGCACCGCAAACAGCGGCGAGAAACCAAACACCAGGCTCGACGGGCCCAGCAGGTCCTGGGCGATGCGGAAGGTGAAGCCCACCAGCACGCCGGTAAACACGCGTTGGCCCAGGGTTACCGAACGCAACGGGCCGAAGATGAACGAAATCGCCATCAGCACCAGCGCCGCGGTGACCACCGGTTGCAACACCTTGACCCAAAATGCCAGCCAGTAGCGGCCGTTGTTCAGGCCCTGGTCCTTGAGGTAGTGGATATAGCTCCACAGCCCCGAGATCGGCAGGCTTTCCGGGATCATCACCACGGTATTCAAGAGTTCCGGCTTGAGGGCGATATCCCACTCTTCGCTCGGCACGTTGATCACTTCGGTACGGGCGTTGGTGCCTTGGCCAATATTGCGGAAGTACGTGGTGGTGACGTCGCTCAGTTGCCATTTTTCGCCACTGTATTGCGCACGTTTGGCGAAGCTCGACTCCAGCAAGTGACGTTCTTTGTCAAAGGTGTAGCGCGTCACACCAATCAACAGGCCGCCTGGCTGCACGGCGTTGATGTGGATGAACTCTTCACCCTGACGGTGCCACAGGCCGTGCTTGGAACTTTGCGCATCGCCCGACCCCTGCGCCAGGGCGCGGTTGGCCTGGGCGGTGGTTTCGGCCGGTGGCGCCACGTATTCGCCGATCAGCACGCTGCAGGCCATCAGCAGCAGCATGGGTTTCATCACGGCCCAGACGATGCGCCCAATGGACACACCCGCAGCGCGCATGATGGTCAGTTCACTGTTGCTGGCCAGGCTGCCCAGGCCAATCAGGCAACCGATCAGCGCAGCCATCGGCATCATGTCGTAGAGGCGGCGCGGCGCGGTAAGGGCCACGTAGCTCAGCACATCCCACACCGTGTAGGTGTCGCTGACGTTGCCGACTTCATCGATGAAGGCGAACAACGAGGCCAAGCCCAGGATGATGCCCAGTACCGCCAGGATGGCGATCAGTACGCTGCTACCAATGTAGCGATCGAGCTTAGCCACGAGCCAACTCCTTCTGGCCACGACGGCTCTTCATTTTCAAACGGATCGGTTCCCAGTAGAGCAACCCCAGGCCAATCACCAGGAAGATCCCGTGCACCCACCACAGGCCCAGCGTCGGCGACAACTTGCCTTTTTCCAGGGAGCCACGGGCGGAAATCAGGATGGTGAGGTAAGCCATATACAGCAGGATTGCCGGCAACAGCTTGAGGAAGCGGCCCTGGCGCGGGTTGACGCGCGACAGCGGCACGGCCATCAACGTCACGATGAACACCAGCAGCGGCAGGGAAATCCGCCATTGCAACTCGGCAATGGAGCGCAGTTCCTTGCTGCCGAACAGGTCGGTCGTGGGAATGGCGTCGCGGTCGGTGACTTCATCGCTGATGTCCGGGCGAGCCAGCATCACGCCATAGGTGTCGTACTTGATCGCGCGATAATCCGCCATGCCTGGGCTGCCATCATAGCGATAGCCATTTTCTAGGATCAGGTAGCGGCTGCCGTCAGGACGCACTTCCTGGCGACCTGAATCAGCCACCAGCACGGAAATACCACGGTCTTTCTTGTCTTGGCCCAGACGCTTCTCGGAGATGAACACACCGCCCAGGTTGGCGCGGTCGTCGGTCAGCGTTTCGGTGTAGGTCACACGTGAACCGTCATTGAGTGCCTGGAAGCGGCCGGGTTCGAGGGTGTCGAACTCAGTCATCGCGTCCTGTTTGTTCAGCACCAACTGGAACTGCATGGCGCCCTGAGGGGCCAGGCTCAGGCTCAGCCAGGCCACGATCAGCGCGACGCCGGCGGCCGGGATCATGGTCATGCCCAGCAGACGCTGCTGGCTCATGCCGGTGGCCGAGAGCACGGTCATTTCGCTTTCGAGGTACAGCCGGCCGTAGGCCAGCAGGATCCCGAGGAACAGGCCCAACGGCAGGATCAGCTGCAGGAAACCCGGCAGGCGAAAGCCCATGATCAGGAACAGCGAGCCCGGATCGAGGGCGCCGGAGGCAGCCTGGGCCAGGTATTTGACGAAACGACCACTCATGATGATGACCAGCAATACCGCACTCACGGCACTCAGGGTCAACAGGACTTCGCGGGACAGATAACGGAAGACGATCAAACCAGACACTCCAGGGTTGTCAGGCTAAGGCGGCCAAACAAGCAAGCATACCGAGTCAGCCCATTGACACAGGGCCGGCTAAAAAGATGGCGCATTATCCTGTGATTGACCGCGCCTGTCACTGCGCAACCTCATGCACATGCACAAAGCAGGTGGCAAGGGTTGTCAGGCTCCGTCGGCGAGGTTCAAACTGCGGCCTTTGTCACCGGCGGTTTACACAGCTGCCTGGTATTAAAGCCGGAGTACAGACTCTTGGCTAACAGACCTTTATAAGGGACCCGAAAATGGAATTGGTTGTAAAAAGCGTTAGCCCCGAAACGTTGAAAACCGCCACCCTCGTGGTCGCCATCGGCGAAGGCCGCAAGCTCGGCGTTGCCGCCAAGCAACTCGACGAACTCAGCGGCGGCGCCATCAGCGCGGTGCTCAAGCGCGGCGACCTGGCCGGCAAAGTCGGCCAGAGCCTGCTGCTGCAAAGCCTGCCCAACCTCAAGGCCGAGCGCGTGTTGCTGGTCGGCGTGGGCAAAGAGGCCGAACTGGGCGACCGCCCGTTCCGTAAGATCATCAGCGGTATCCTCACGACCCTCAAGGGCCTGGGCGGCAGCGATGCGACGCTGGCCCTCGATGAAATCGTTGTAAAAGGCCGTGACAGCTACGGCAAGACCCGCCTGCTGGCCGAAACCCTGGTGGACGGCGGCTATATTTTCGACGAGTTCAAGAGCCAGAAAGCCGAACCGCGTGCGCTGAAGAAAATCACCCTGCTGACCATCAAGGCTGCCCAGGCTGAAGTCGAGCGCGCCGTGACCCACGCGCAGGCCATCGCCAACGGCATGTCCTTTACCCGCGACCTGGGCAACCTGCCACCGAACATCTGCCACCCGACGTTCCTGGGCGAACAGGCCAAGGCGCTGGGCAAAGAGTTCAAGGGCCTGAAAGTCGAAGTGCTGGACGAAAAGAAGATCAAGGAACTGGGCATGGGCTCGTTCTATGCCGTGGGCCAAGGCAGCGACCAGCCGCCACGCCTGATCGTGATGCAATACAACGGCGGTAAGAAGTCCGAGAAGCCTTACGCCCTGGTCGGCAAAGGCATCACCTTCGACACCGGCGGCATCAGCCTCAAGCCGGGCCTGGGCATGGACGAAATGAAGTACGACATGGGCGGCGCCGCCAGTGTGTTCGGCACCCTGCGCGCCGTGCTGGAACTCAAGCTGCCGATCAACCTGGTGTGCATCCTGGCCTGCGCCGAGAACATGCCGAGCGGCGGCGCGACCCGTCCAGGCGACATCGTCACCACCCTGAGCGGCCAGACCGTCGAAATCCTCAACACTGACGCCGAAGGCCGTCTGGTGCTGTGCGATGCCCTGACCTACGCCGAGCGCTTCAAGCCGCAGGCCGTGATCGACATCGCCACCCTGACCGGTGCCTGCATCGTTGCCCTGGGCTCCCACACGTCGGGCCTGCTGGGCAACAGCGATGAGCTGATCGAGCAACTGCTCAGCGCCGGCAAGGCCGCCGACGACCGCGCCTGGCAACTGCCGCTGTTCGATGAGTACCAGGAACAGCTGGACAGCCCGTTCGCCGACATCGCCAACATCGGTGGCCCGAAAGCCGGCACCATCACCGCTGCCTGCTTCCTGTCGCGCTTTGCCAAGAACTTCAACTGGGCGCACCTGGACATCGCTGGCACGGCCTGGACCAGCGGCGGCAAGGACAAGGGCGCCACTGGCCGCCCGGTTCCCCTGCTGACCCAATACCTGCTGGATCGCGCCAAGGCCTAACCCGGTCTGAGCGGGCTTGATGTGGCGAGGGAGCCTGCTCCCGCTGGACCGCGCAGCAGTCCCCAGCTTTTTGGGGGCGCTTCGCACCCCAGCGCAAGCACGCTTGCTCGCCACAACAAGCTGCCTTTTACCCTTGTTGAGGCCGCCCAGGAACCGCAATGACCCAAGTCGACTTCTATATATTGCCCAGCGCCGACCCGCTCGCGCGCCTGGACTTTGCCTGCAAACTCACCGAAAAAGCCTGGCGCATGGGCCACCGCATCTACCTGCATTGCAGCGATGCCGCCCAGCGCGACGAGCTGGATGCCCGCCTGTGGCGCTTCAAGGGCGAAAGCTTCGTGCCCCACGGCCCCGCCGAGTCTGAACCTGAAGGCCTGGTAGTGCTGGGTTTAGGCGACAGTTGCGGCGATCACCACGACCTGCTGGTCAACCTGGACCTGAAAGTGCCGCCGTTCGCCAAGGCATTCGCCCGTGTGGCGGAAGTGGTGGTGGAAGATCCGGCTATTCGTCAGGCCGCGCGGGAGAGTTTCCGTTTCTACCGCGAACAGGGCTATCCTCTGCAGGATCACCGGCTACAACGACTTTGAGTAAATGATGGACACGCCAAACCCTCTAAAAAAAGACGACCACCTGTTGGACGACCTGGAGTCGATCCGTCAGTTGCTGGGTGATGACAACGTGCAGCCGCCGCTGTTGACCGAGCCCGCCGAGGGCGAGCCGCAGATTCCGCTGTTATTCGATATGGTCGGTGGCAAGCCGGTCGAGCCGGCGCCGGTGGTCAAGGCCGCCGCCCCCGCAGCGGCCGAAAAAGGCCCCGACGCCCTGCTGCTGCACCTGGACAACGAACTGCGCGCCGCCGCGCAACTGATCATGCAAGACGTGATCGACGACTTTGCCCCGCATATCGAAACCGAGATCAAGCGTCGGTTGGATGCGCGGATGGAGCGGTTGCTGAGCCAGTACCAGTCTTAAACCACACCAAAATCCCCTGTGGGGCTTGCTGTGATGAGCAGGCTTGCTGTGTGGTAAACGGGCTTGCTGTGGTGAGCGGGCTTGCTGTGGTGAGCGGGCTTGCCCCGCGCTGGACTGCGAAGCAGTCCCCTTGGTTTTTTCGGTAAGCCCGTCGGGGGGACAACCCCCCTCACCACCACAAGCCCCCTCCCCCATTAGTCTTGCATCAGCCTTAAGCCCGTCTTCAACTCGCCCTCCTCGTCCGCCCCCGTTATACTTGCCGGCTTTCCTGAATAAATGCCAACTAGGGTCCCGCCGCGCATGGATAAGACCTACCAGCCGCACGCTATCGAAACTTCCTGGTACAACACCTGGGAATCCGAGAATTATTTCGCCCCGCAAGGCGCGGGCGATTCCTACACCATCATGATTCCGCCACCGAACGTCACTGGCAGCCTGCACATGGGCCACGGCTTCAACAATGCGATCATGGATGCGTTGATCCGTTTCCGCCGCATGCAGGGCCGCAACACCCTGTGGCAGCCGGGCACCGACCACGCTGGCATCGCCACCCAGATGCTCGTGGAACGCCAACTCGAAGCCACCGGCCAGAGCCGTCATGATCTGGGTCGCGAGAAGTTCCTGGAAAAGATCTGGGAATGGAAAGACCAGTCCGGCGGCAATATCAGCCGTCAGATCCGCCGCCTGGGCTCGTCCGTGGACTGGAGCCGCGAGCGCTTCACCATGGACGACGGCTTGTCGGAAGCCGTGAAAGAGGCCTTCGTGCGCCTGCATGAAGACGGCCTGATCTATCGCGGCAAGCGCCTGGTCAACTGGGACACCAAGTTGCACACGGCGATTTCCGACCTCGAAGTGGAAAACCACGACGAGAAAGGCTTCCTGTGGAACCTCAAGTACCCGCTGGCCGACGGCGCCAAGACCGCTGAAGGCAACGACTACCTGATCGTCGCCACCACGCGCCCGGAAACCATGCTCGGCGACGCCGCCGTAGCCGTTAACCCGAACGACGAACGCTACCAGGCGCTGATCGGAAAGTTTGTCGAGCTGCCGCTGGTGGGCCGCCGCATCCCGATTATCGCGGACGACTACTGCGACCCTGAATTCGGCACCGGCTGCGTGAAAATCACACCGGCCCACGATTTCAACGACTACGAAGTCGGCAAGCGCCACAACCTGCCGCTGCTGAACATCTTCGACAAGAATGCCGCCGTTCTGCCGGCCTGCCAGGTGTTCAACCTGGACGGCACGCTGAACGACAGCATCGACGGCAAGATCCCGGCTGAATACGCCGGCCTTGACCGCTTTGAAGCGCGCAAGCAGATCGTTGCCGCCTTCGACGCCGTCGGCTTACTGGTCAGCGTTGACGACCACGGCCTGAAAGTGCCGAAGGGCGACCGCTCCGGCACCGTGATCGAGCCGTGGCTGACCGACCAGTGGTACGTGTCTACCAAGCCGCTGGCAGAACCTGCCATTGCCGCCGTGGAAGACGGCCGTATCCAGTTCGTGCCCAAGCAGTACGAAAACATGTATTTCTCGTGGATGCGCGACATCCAGGATTGGTGCATCAGCCGTCAGTTGTGGTGGGGCCATCGCATTCCGGCCTGGTACGACGAGTCGGGCAAGGTCTACGTCGGCCGCGACGAAGCCGAAGTGCGCGCCAAGCACAACCTGGGGGCGGACGTTGCGCTGCAACAGGACAACGACGTACTGGACACCTGGTTCAGTTCGGGCCTCTGGACCTTCTCCACCCTGGGCTGGCCGCAGCAGACCGAATTCCTGAAGAAATTCCACTCCACCGACGTGCTGGTCACCGGCTTCGACATCATTTTCTTCTGGGTTGCCCGGATGATCATGCTGACCATGCACTTGGTGAAGAACGAGGACGGCACCCCGCAAGTACCGTTCAAGACCGTGTACGTGCACGGCCTGGTGCGTGATGGCCAGGGCCAGAAGATGTCCAAGTCCAAGGGCAACGTCCTGGACCCGCTGGACATCATCGACGGCATCGACCTGGAAACCCTGGTGCAGAAACGCACCTCGGGCCTGATGCAGCCGAAACTGGCGAAGAAGATCGAGAAGCAGACCCGCGACGAGTTCGCCGACGGTATCGCCAGCTATGGCACCGACGCCCTGCGCTTTACCTTCTGCTCGCTGGCGTCCACCGGTCGCGACATCAAGTTCGACATGGGCCGCGTCGAAGGCTATCGCAACTTCTGCAACAAGATCTGGAACGCCGCGCGCTACGTGCTGGATAAAGGCGAAGACTGCGGCCAGAACGGCGAAGCCTATGAGTTGAGCCTGGCCGACCGCTGGATCATCTCGCAGCTGCAACGCACCGAAGCCGAAGTGACCCGCCAGCTCGACCAGTTCCGTTTCGACCTGGCTGCACAGGCCTTGTACGAGTTCATCTGGAACCAGTATTGCGACTGGTACCTGGAACTGTCCAAGCCCGTGCTGTGGGACGAAAACGCGCCGATTGAACGCCAGCGCGGCACTCGCCGTACCCTGGTACGCGTGCTCGAAGTGGCGCTGCGCCTGGCGCATCCGTTCATGCCGTTCATCACCGAAGAAATCTGGCAGCGCCTGGCGCCACTAGCCGGTATCGAAGGCAAGACCATCATGCTGCAACCTTGGCCGGTGGCCAACGAAGCGCGCATCGACGAGGCCGCCGAAAGCGATATCGAATGGCTCAAGACCCTGATGCTTGGTACGCGCAACATCCGCGCCGAGATGAACATCGGGCCGGGCAAGCCACTGGCGGTGTTCGTGAAGAACGCCAGTGCCGAGGACCAGCGTCGTCTCAGCGAGAATGACGCACTGCTCAAGAAGCTGGCGAAGCTGGAGTCGATCACCGTATTGGCGGCCGGCGAAGACGCACCACTGTCTGCCACCGCACTGGTCGGCGACATGGAAGTGCTGGTGCCGATGGCTGGCCTGATCGACAAGGGTGCGGAACTGGCCCGTCTCGACAAGGAAATCGCCCGCCTGCAAGGCGAAGTGCAACGCGTGGGCGGCAAGCTGTCCAACGCGGCGTTCGTCGACAAGGCGCCGGCGGAAGTGATCGACAAGGAACGCGCCAAGTTAGCCGAGGCTGAACAGGCCTTGGGCAAGCTGGCGGAGCAACATGCGCGGATTTCCAGCCTGTAAGGTGGACCGCGTTTAAGAAAGAGGCCTTCAGGCCTAATGCCAGTCAGTTAAGACGTAGAAAGGGTAAAAAATAACCTGTGGCGAGGGAGCTTGCTCCCGCTGGGCCGCGAAGCGGCCCCAGCTCTTTGTTTCAAAAGACTGGGACTGCTGCGCAGTCCAACGGGAGCAAGCTCCCTCGCCACAGGTACAGTGTTTGCCCTTAACTGACTTGCATTAGGCCTTCGGGCCTCTTTTTTTGCCTGGAGACTCCCAATGCCAGGCTGACAATACAGTCAATGTGGGTGGGGGCTTGCCCCCGATAGCGGTGTATCAGCGACCTATGAACTGGCGGGTCCACCGCAATCGGGAGCAAGCCCCCTCCCACATTTGACCGGGACAGGCTCAGGATGTGTGACAATGCCCACCACTTTGAGCCAACACCAGAATCATCATGACCGCCCCCAGCACGCCAAAACCTCAGCGCAAGAAGCCTAAAACCGCAACCACGGCCAAACCCGTCGTGCCGCGTAAAGAGGCCACCCTGCACCCGCGCAACCGCCACACAGGCCGTTACGACTTCCAGGCACTGATCAAGACCACGCCGGAACTGGCGCAATTCGTGATCATCAACCCGTACGGCAAGGAAAGCATCGACTTCGCCAGCCCGGACGCGGTGCGGGTGTTCAACCGAGCGTTGCTCAAGTCGTTCTATGGCATCCAGCATTGGGACATCCCGGCCGATTACCTGTGCCCACCGGTACCGGGCCGTGCCGACTACGTGCACTTCCTCGCCGACCTGCTGGCCAGCGTCAATGACGGCAAGATCCCACGCGGTTCGATCGTCAAGGTGCTGGACATTGGCATGGGCGCCAACTGCGTCTACCCGCTGATTGGCTACATGGAGTACCGCTGGAACTTCCTCGGCTCGGAGGTCGACCCTATCGCCGTGGCCGCCGCCAAGGCGATTGTGCAGTCCAATGACCTGAGCAAAGTCATCCAACTGCGCCAGCAGACCAACCCCAAGCAGATCCTGCTGAGCCTGCTGGAGCCGGGTGAGCGCTTTGACCTGACCATGTGCAATCCGCCGTTCCATGCGTCCATGGACGAAGCGACCAAGGGCAGCGAGCGCAAGTGGCGCGCCCTGGGCAAAGCCGACCCCAAGCGCAAGTTGCCGGTGCTGAACTTCGGTGGCCAATCAGCTGAACTGTGGTGTGAAGGCGGCGAAGCGCGCTTTGTGACGCAGCTGATTGCCGAGAGCGCGCATTTTGCCCACAAGGTGTTGTGGTTCAGCACCTTGGTGTCAAAAGCGTCAAACTTGCCCGCTATCGAGACAGCCCTGAAAAAAGCCGGCGTGCTGGAAAGCCAAGTAGTGGAAATGTCCCAGGGCCAGAAGCAAAGCCGTTTCGTGGCCTGGACCTTCCAGACCAAGAACGAGCAGCAGATCTGGCGCCAGCGCTGGGTGCGCGACTGATCCATTGTGGCGAGGGAGCTTGCTCCCGCGGGACCGGGCTGGCGCTCCAGTGCGAAGCGCTCCCAGACTTTTGGGGCCACTGCGCAGCCCAGCGGGAGCAAGCTCCCTCGCCACAGTAACCCCGCAACCCCAGTAAATCGCAGGCAACAAAAAACCGTGCCCGGATCGCTCCGGAGCACGGTTTTTTTTGCTGCGTCTTACTTGTTAACAGCGTCGGTCAGGCCTTTGGCCACAACCAGCTTGATAACTTTCTTGGCAGCGATTTCGATGGCAGCGCCAGTCGAAGGGTTACGGCCAGTACGGGCAGGACGCTCGGTCACTTTCAGTTTGCCAACGCCTGGCAGAGTGATTTCGCCGCCGTTTTCCAGCTGGTCAGCAACAACTTGGCTCAGTTGGTCCAGCAGAGCGCGCACGGTAGTTTTCGGTGCGTCTACTGCTTCAGCCAGGTCAGCGATCAGTTGGTCTTTAGTAATAGCCATTGTGGTGTTCCTTCCCTATCAAATTCATATGGATTGCAGAGTGCAGTGTCAGCCGTCGAGCCCGACCGTCATGGCCTGGCACCCCCGGCTATAACCACGGAGATCGGGGTTATAGATGCTTGAAACGGGGATTGGTTCGACCTGACAGATGCTGAATGCACGCTTATCGCCGAGACTTGGCGTAAGACGGGGCAAAACTAGCACAGAGACGGGGAAATATCCGCTTCTACCTACCCATTTGGTCAGCTTTATCGCTCTAAACCGTGAAAAAAAGGCATATGGCCCGTCGGAAGGTGCTCGAAACACCCTTCGAAGCACGTCTTGGCCAATGGTGCGGTACACTTGGCGACTTTTCGGGGAGGCCAACCGCTCCCCTATCAACCAGCCGAGAAGCCTATGCCGATCCGTCACTGCATCGTCCACCTGATCGACAAAAAACCCGACGGCACACCTGCAGTTCTCCATGCCCGCGACTCCGAGCTTGCCGAGTCGGCCGCCATCGAGAACATGCTTGCCGACCTCAACGAGAGCTACAACGCCAAACAAGGCAAGGCCTGGGGTTTCTTCCATGCCGAGTCCGGTGCGCACCCGTTCAGCGGCTGGTTGAAGGAGTATTTCGAGGGTGGGCAGGATTTCACCACCTTCAGCCGCACCGCTGTCGAGCACCTGCAGAAGCTGATGGAAGAGTCCAACCTCTCCAGCGGCGGCCACGTGCTGTTTGCCCACTATCAACAGGGCATGACCGACTACCTGGCCATCGCCCTGCTGCACCACAGCGAAGGCGTGGCGGTGACCGACGAGCTGGATGTGACCCCCTCGCGTCATCTGGACCTCGGTCAGCTGCACCTGGCGGCACGCATCAACGTGTCCGAGTGGCAGAACAACAAGCAGTCCAAGCAGTACATTTCCTTTATCAAGGGCAAGAACGGCAAGAAGGTTTCGGAATACTTCCGCGACTTCATCGGCTGCCAGGAAGGCGTCGACGGCCCGGGCGAGACCCGCACCCTGCTCAAGGCCTTCAGCGACTTCGTCGAAAGCGAAGACCTGCCGGACGAGTCCGCCCGCGAGAAAACCAAGACCCTGGTGGACTACGCCAGCAGCCAGGCCAAGCTCGGTGAACCGATGGGCCTGGAAGAGCTCTCCGGATTGATCGATGAAGATCGGCCAAAAGCCTTTTACGACCATATCCGCAACAAGGACTACGGCCTGTCGCCGGAAATCCCTGCCGATAAGCGTACCCTCAACCAGTTCCGCCGCTTCACCGGCCGCGCCGAGGGCTTGTCCATCAGCTTTGAAGCGCACCTGCTGGGCGACAAGATCGAGTACGACGAAGCCGCCGGCACCTTGATCATCAAGGGCCTGCCAACCCAACTGACCGATCAGCTCAAGCGCCGCAACTGATGCTGGGCGGGGTTTTCAAGAAAGTCTTGCTGGTGTTGCTGGTCGTGGTGGTGATCCAGAACTGGGGCAAGATCGAGCGGGTGTTCAACCCCTCGCAAGGGGTGCCGGAGCACGTGCGCACGTCGGCGCGCGTGGTGCTCTATTCCACCGAATGGTGTGGGTACTGCAAACAGATCCGCCGGTTCCTGGACCAGAAAGGCATTCCCTACCAGGCGTTCGATATCGAGAAGGACGCCCAGGCGCGCAAGGCGTACGAGGCGCTGGGCGGCGGCGGGATTCCGTTCGTGGACGTGAACGGCACGCTGATTCGCGACTACAGCCCGGAGAAAATCATGGCGGCGCTGAAGTAATCAGCGCACCACGATCATTCGCCCCAGCACATGGTGCTGTTCAAAACCCAGTACCGCCTGCAATGCATTCAGCACCGCCTGCGGATCCTGGCTCGGGAAGCTGCCGCTGACGCGCTTGGCGCCCATCTCGTCATTGAGCAACAGGATGCGACCAGGGTAATAACGCTCCAGGTCCTTGACCACGTCGGCCAGCGGCGCCTTGTAGTAGTTGAGCCAGCCGTCGCGCCAGGCCAGGCGTGATTCGCTGTCGACCGCGTGCATCTGATCAGCAATGCCATCGGTGTAGGCCACTTGCTGGCCCGCCGTAAGAATCTGCTGCTGGCCCTGCGTTGACGGCGTCACGCCAACCCGCCCGGACAACACCGTTACCTGAGCGCCAGCCGGTTGCAGACGGACTTCAAACTGTGTGCCCAGCACCCGCGCTTCGCCACTGCCCGCCGCCACGACGAAGGACTCACCGGTGTGGGTCACGCTGAAAAAAACCGCGCCCCGACGCAGTTGGATATGCCGTTCGCCATGGTTGAAATCCACAGCAATGGCGCTGTCGGCATCGAGGGTGATTTGGGACTTGTCGGCCAGGGTGACGGTTTTGATTTCTCCGGGCGCCGTCACATAGTCCGCGCCAAAGTCATCGACCCAGCGCGACGGCTGCCAACCGGCGCCCATCGACATCATCACCACCAGGCACGCGGCCATGGCCAGCGCCCCGGACCAGCGCACCACCCGCGAACGCTTTGAGGCATGCATGGCGTTAAGGTAGCCCTGCAATGCCAACGCTTCCTCGCCCGCCAACTTGCGCGCCGGTACTTCGCTCAACTCCCACAGCACCTGCGCCTGGGAATAGGCCGCGACGTGCGCAGGGTCGGCCCGCAGCCACTGGCTGAACGTAGCCTGGTCGCCGCTGCTGGGCTGGTCGTGCAGCAGGCTCAGCCAGGCCAGTGCGGCTTGCTCCTGGGCGGGCGTGGGGGTGACGTTCACGGTGCTTTCCCTGGCGTGCGGGGGGATGAAGGTTCGCGAAGGCTGGCTTTGCAGGCTTCGAGGGCACGCATCATATGTTTTTCCACGGCACTTTGGGACAGGCCCATGGCCTTGGCGATTTCGGCGTACTTGCGGCCGTGGATGCGGTTGAGCAGGAAAATCTGCCGCGTACGCTCGGGCAAGCTGCGCAGGGCCGCTTCGACGTGGCGCAGATCGTTGCCTGCCTCCAGCGCCGCCTGGGGTTCGGAGCCCTGGTTGTCTTGCTGTTCGGGCAGCCAGCCTTCGCTGCTGCGCACCCGTGCGCCTTCGCTGCGCAGGTGGTCGATAGCGATGTTGCCGGCGCAGCGCAACAGGTAGGTGCTGAGTTCTTCAACCTGCACCAGCGGCCGGCGCCAGAAGCGCAGGAACAGGTCCTGCACCAGGTCAGCCGCCGTGGCGCGGCACCCCACGCGTCGACTTACCAGGGCTTCCATCTGCGAACGCTGGGACAAGAACACCTGCAGGAAATGCGCACGCCCACCGGCCGCGTCAGCGTGCTGGCTGTCCTGGGATTCGGGTGGGGTGCTGATCATCAAGGTGGGCTCAAAGGATGGCAAACGCCGCAACCGGGCTGGCCAGCAGGCCGACGCCTGCCAGGATCAAGGCCAGCCTTGGCCGATACGGCAACAACAGCACCAACAGCAGCGCGCTGAGCATCAACACGGCGCACCACTCCACCAGGCCCTGCCCCCAACCGACGACACTCACCGCCGGCCAGATCGACAGCGTCAGCAGCAACCAGCCGGTCACACGCAACCCCAGGCGCCGCCGGGGCGAGGGTTTGCTGTGCAGCAGTTCGCCGTGGTGACGGTCAGTGGACAAGCACAGTGCCGTGAACCCGGCGTAGCACATCAGCAGAGCGAGCAGCATTCAGTTGGTCTCCTGCTTGAGCGTCAACGGGCGTGCGCGTTCAGCCTTGGGCGCAGGCGCGGTGCGATGCTGCATCTTCCAGGCGGCCCAGGCGAGAAACACTCCGCTGGCCAGGCAGGTCAGGTCGAAGCCGGCCATGGCCCAATCGCCGGTGGCCAGCGAAACGCCAAGGTGGTGCGAGGTCGTCAACGCATTGAGCAGCGGAATGGCGATAAACAGCAGCGCGCCGACGCTTAACTGCTCGACCCAACCCTGTCGCCCGCGCCGCAGGATGGCGTGCAACAGGCTCAGGCCCCAGGCGATAAAGAAGGTTTGCACTTCCCAGTCAGAACGCTCTGCGAAGCTCACCGGTAGCAGACGGTTTGCCCAGAAAAACACCGCGATGGCGATCATCAGCCCGGACATGCTGGCGATGTTGAGTACTTCCACCAAGCGCAATTCAAACGGCATGACCGCGGCTTTAGCGTGTTTGAGCTGGCGTTTGCCGAGCCAGATCACCAGCCCGGTGCCGATCATCGCCGTGCCCGCCAAGCCACAGATAAAGTACAACCAGCGCAGGACCGGGCCGGCGAAATGGCCCATGTGCAGGCCGTAGAAACTGCCGCCGATGGCCGCCGGCAGTGACTGCTCGCCACTCACCCGCAACAGCTCACCGGTGCTGCCGTTGAAGGAAACGGTGCTGCCGAAATCGTGCACCACGCTGTCGGAACCTGCGCGGAACACATTGACCGAGGCGTTTACATCGCTGGGATTATTCACCGCCACGCGCCCCACATGCCCACCGTCCCACTGCGCCCGTGCCTGTTCGTACATCGGCACCAGCGGCCGCAATGTGCCTGGCTGGCCCAAGGCCGGCGCGTTGTTGGTGTTGGGGAACACCTCGCTGAAAAAGGCGCGGGTGTCGTTGCCATAAGAAGCCAGGATCGGCGCGGGCATCACCATGCTCATGAAGATCACCAGGCTGCTGTAGGTAATCATCAAATGGAATGGCAGCACCAGCACGCCCACCGCGTTATGCCCGTCGAGCCAGGAGCGTTGGCCTTTGCGGGGGCGGAAGGTGAAGAAGTCCTTGAAGATTTTCTTGTGGGTAATGATGCCGGTGATCAGCGCGACAAACATCACCATCGCGGCAATGGTCGACAGCCAACGGCCCCACGGGTGAGGCATCTGCAGCTGGAAATGGAAGCGATAGAAGAACTCGCCGCCCATGCTTTCACGGGCCTGCACGGCCTGGCCGCTGACTGGGTCGAGGGTTTTCTGGATGAAATTACCGCGCTTGCCGGGGTCGACCTTGTCTTGCCACATCACCGAAAGGCCAGGGTCGCGGCTGTCGGGCAAGGTGATGAACCAGCGCGCGGCATTCGGTGCCTGCTGCTGCAGATACGCCTGTGCCACCGTGAGGCTGCGCGTATCGTCGAGCGGATGGGCCTGTACTTCAGGCTGCATCCAATGACTGATTTCGTCCTTGAAATACGCCAAGGTGCCGGTCAGGAAAATCGCAAACAGCAGCCAGCCAAAGATCAGCCCAGCCCAGGTGTGCAGCCAAGCCATGGCCTGGCGAAAGCCCTCTTTCATGTGCGTGCCATCCAGAACCCCACACCCGCCAACGTGGCGAAAGCCGCGCTCGGCAGCATCACACCCAACCAGGCGCGCGCGGCACTGCGGCAGGCGAAACACCAGAGCACGGCCAGCAGATAGAACACGAACGAACTCATCATCCCGGTGATCACTGCGTCAGCACGGGAAATAGGCACCCACAGCGCCAGGCAGATACTGGCCAGGGAAGCCATCAGGTACCCCCCCACCACGGCAGCCAGCACGCGCGAGGTCACAGCAAGACGATAGGAGACAGGCAGCGAGGTTTTGCTTTTCATGCGGGAAGCGCCAGGTTCATCAGCACGCAATATTAATGATAAATATTCTCATAAGCAAAACAGAACGGATGAATCACCTGCGCAGGTGGATTGCCGAAGCCGCTCACGCACCCTACAATGCGAACAATTCTTGTTCTCTAAAGCATGGCGATGCTTGTGGAGTGTCCCCGTTGAGCCCGTCCAACACCGTCGAAGTTTTGTACAACGACCACCACCGCTGGCTCACCGGCTGGTTGCGACGCAAGCTCGGCTGCCCGGAAAGTGCCGCCGACCTGGCACAGGACACCTTCATTCGCGTGCTCACCGCACGGGAAACGCCCCCGTTGATCGAGCCCCGTGCGTTTCTCACCACCGTCGCCAAGCGCGTGCTGTTCAACTTCTACCGCCGCCAGGACCTGGAACGCGCCTACCTCGACGCCTTAGCGCACATGCCCGAGCACGTCGCGCCGTCGGAAGAAGAACGCGCAATCATCCTGCAAACCCTGGTGGAGCTGGATCAGCTGCTCGACGGCCTGCCCGTGCCGGTCAAACGCGCTTTCCTGCTGGCCCAGCTGGATGGCCTGACCTACGCACAAATCGGCGCTGAACTGGGCATCTCCATCGCCACCGTCAAACGCCACCTGAACAAAGCGGCCATGCGCTGCTATTTCGCCCTATGAGTTTTTCCACTCAAGTCGCCGAACAAGCCGTGCACTGGCTGATGGAAATGCAGCAAGGCGCGCTCAACCCTCGCCAGCAAGCGGCCTGGCAGCAATGGCTGAACGCCCACAGCGAACACCAGCGCGCGTGGGACCATATGCAGCGCGTGAATCAGCGCCTGCGCGGCATGCCCTCGCCCCTGGCCCATGCCGCATTGAATGCGCCGACCTCCACCAGCCGCCGCCAGGCCCTCAAGTTACTGCTGGTCCTCGGTGCCGGTTCGGCCGCCGCCTGGAGCCTGCGCCAGCAACATATCCTGCCGCCGCTGACCGCCGACTATCGCAGCCCCGTCGGCCAGCGTCGCAAGGTGCAATTGGCCGATGGCAGCCAATTGCAGCTCAATACCGGCAGCGCGGTAGACGTGCATTTCGATGGCCGGCAGCGGCTGATCCGCCTGCTTGAAGGCGAGATCCTGCTGACCAGCCTCGCAGGCAATACGCCGCTGAATGTCCTGACCGGCCAGGGCCTGCTCACCAGCCAGGCGGCGCGCTTGAATGTGCGCCAGTTCAACGATCACACCCAACTGACGGTCTTCGATGGCCGCGCCGAGGTGATGCCCAACACCTACAGCGGCCTGCCGCTGACGGTCGAGGCTGGGCGCCAGGTCAACTTCACCCGCAAAGGCTGGGACACCCCGCGCCCCACCGACGCCAACAGCGGCGCCTGGGCCGACGGCATGCTGGTCGCATCCCACATGCGCCTGGAAGATTTCCTCGGCGAACTGGGCCGTTATCGTCGTGGCCAGGTCAATTGCGACCCACAGGTGGCCAACCTGCTGATCTCCGGCAGCTACCCGCTGGATGACAGCGAACGCATTCTCGACCTGCTGGAAGTGAGCCTGCCGGTGAAAGTAAGGCGTTTTACGCGGTATTGGGTGACCGTGCAGGCACGCGCCTGAGATTAATTTCAAAACCGATGAGCCGTTTTCCACCCCTCGCGTGACAGAGAAGGAAAGCCACCTTGATCCTTCCTTCTCAGGACCGCTGTTCATGCCCCAGCAACCGACGCTTCTCGCCCGCACCTTGCGCCAACTCCTACTCGGCGCCAGCCTGAGTCTTACCGTACTGCCGCCGGTGATGGCGGCCGATGCCAAGCCGTATCACATCGCCCCGACATCGCTGGAAGCTGCGTTGAACCAGTTTGGCCGCGAAGCGGGCGTGCTGATTTCCTTCGGCTCCGAAGTTACGGCGGGTAGACAGAGCCGTGGCCTGTCCGGCAATTACAGCGCCGCAGACGGCCTGCAAAAACTGCTGGAAGGCACCGGCCTGCAAGCCCGCGCCGAGGGCGACAATGCCTACAGCCTGCAACCGGTCACGGCACCGGCCAGTATCGAATTGGGCACGTCCAGCGTGGTCGGCGACTGGCTCGGCGATGCGGCGCAAACCAACGTATTCGAACACCCAGGCGCCCGTGATGTGATCCGCCGCGAAGAGTTCGAGCGTCAGGGCGCGACCCAGGCCAAGGACGTGCTCAACCGCATCCCCGGCGTCAACGCACCGGACAACAACGGCACCGGCAGCCACGACATGGCGCTGAACTTCGGCATTCGCGGCCTCAACCCGCGCCTGGCCTCGCGCTCCACGGTGTTGATGGACGGCATCCCGGTGCCTTTCGCGCCTTACGGCCAGCCGCAGCTTTCATTCGCGCCGATCAGCATGGGCAACATGGATGCGGTGGACGTCGTACGCGGCGGCGGTGCTGTGCGCTACGGCCCGCAGAACGTCGGCGGCGTGGTCAACTTCGTGACCCGCGCGATCCCGGATGCGCCCACGGTCAAAGGCGGCCTGCAGACCGAAACCAGCCCGTCCTCCAGCCACGACGGCTTCAAGACCACCGGCAACCTGCTCGCCGGCGGCACCGCCGACAACGGCCTGGGCGGCGCGCTGCTGTACTCCGGCACCCGAGGCGGCGACTGGCGCGAGAACAGCAACACGCGCATTGACGACTTGATCCTCAAGGGTAAATACCAGCTCGATGATGCCAACAGCTTCAACGCCATGGCGCAATACTACGAAGGCCAGGCCGATATGCCCGGTGGTTTGAACGTCGCGGACTACAAGGCCGATCCGTATCAGTCCACCCGTCCCTACGACAAGTTCTGGGGCCGCCGTACGATGTTCAACGTCGGCTATCGCTATGAGCAGGACCGTCGCGAATTCACCGTGAACAGCTTCTTCACCAAGACGCTGCGCAGCGGCTACCTCGACCAAGGCACGTTCCTGTCGCTGTCCCCGCGCGAGTACTGGGTGCGCGGCGTGGAAACGCGCTTCGCCCAAGGCTTTGACCTGGGCCCGACCAGCCACGAAGTGGGCGTCGGCTACCGTTATATCAACGAGGCCGGCCACGAACTGCGCTACCGCACGCCGATTGCCGCCAACCAGCAAATCCCCACCACCGACAGCCGCAATGACCGCGACACCCGTGGCGGCACCGAGGCCAATGCTTTCTTCATCGATGACCGGATTGATATCGGCAAGTGGACCATCACCCCGGGCATTCGCTACGAGATGATCGAGTCCCAGCAAACCAACAACCTGAGCAACGTTAAATACAAGGGTGACTACAACACCGCGCTGCCGGCACTGAACGTGCTTTATCACCTCACCGACGACTGGAACCTCTACGCGAACACCGAAGGTTCGTTCGGTAGCGTGCAGTACAGCCAGATGCCCAACCGTGTGACCAGCGGCGAAGTCAAACCGGAAAAAGCGCGGACCTGGGAACTCGGCACACGCTACGACAACGGCAGCCTGCGCGCGGAAATCGGCGCGTTCCTGATCAACTTCGACAACCAGTACGAAAGCAACCAGACCAATGATTCGGTGATTGCCCGTGGTGAGACCCGTCACCAGGGCATCGAATCCAGCATCAACTACGCCCTCGACGGCTTGAGCCCGGCGCTGGCAGGGTTCGATGTGTATGCCAGCTACGCTTACGTGGACGCCACCATCCGCGAAGACGGCCCGAACAAAGGCAACCGCGTGCCCTTCTCGTCAAAACACAAGGGCACCTTCGGCGTGGGCTACACCGAAGGCCGCTGGAAGCTCAACCTGGACAGCAGCTACCAGAGCAGCCAGTTCGCCGACAACGCCAACACCCAGGCCGAAAGCGCCGACGGTGCAAATGGGCGCATCCCCGGCTACCTGTTGTTCAGCAGCCGCGCCGCCTACGACTTCGGCCCGCAGCTGTCGGATTTGAACGTGGCGGTGGGAGTGAAAAACATCTTCAACAAGCAGTACTACACCCGTTCATTCGACGACAACAACAAAGGCAAATACGTCGGTGAGCCACGCACGGTGTATGTGCAGACCTCCATCGCGTTCTAACGGCTCGAGCAACAAATAACCTGTGGTGAGCGGGCTTGCCCCGCGCCGGGTTGCGCAGCGACCCTGAAAAATGGGCCTGCTACGCAGTCCAGCGCGGGGCAGGCCCGCTCACCACAACAAGCCCGCTCACCACAATGCCTATGTTCATCCTGAGTTCTAACTGCCCGCCAGGCACGACGGCGTGCCGGCCACCAACGCGTCGATGGCACAGCGCGTCTTGGCCGGCATGTGCGCCGCCGTGGGCCAGATCACGTGGATCGGCGAGGGCTGCTCGCAGTAACCAGGCAGTACCGCTTGCAACTGACCACGCAGCGCATAGTGGGCGATCAGCCAACTGGGCAACCAGGCCAGGCCCACGCCCGCGATGGCGGCATCGGCCACGGCCTGGAGGTCATCCATCATCAGCGGCGAGGCCACCCGCGCACGGTGTGGGCGGCCCTGCTCGTCATTGAGCGCCCACTCCAGGCGCGGGGCACTGCAGCGATAAGCAATGCCGCGATGCCCGGCCAGGTCCTCGATACGCTCTATTTGACCCACGCGCTGCAAGTACGCCGGTGACGCCGCCAGGCCAATCGCCTGCTCGCCCAGGCGACGGGCGCTCAAGCGGTCGGTGTCGGGCAGCGCGCCAATGCGTACCGCCAGGTCGAAGCCTTCCTGGGCAACGTCGATCAGCCGGTCAGAGAAAGAAATCTCGATCTCCAATTCGGCAAATCTATCCATCAACCCCCATAGCGCAGGCGCCGCATAGTGGTGCCCGAACGCTAATGGCAGACTGGCCCGCAACCGCCCACGAGGTTGTTGCCGTCCGCTTTCCAGCACGGACTCGGCGGCCTCAAGTTCCGCCAGCGCCCGCAGGCAATGCTCGTAATAGGCCTGCCCGTCCTCGGTCAACCGTTGGCGACGGGTAGAGCGCTGTAACAGGCACGTGCCCAGGCGGGCCTCAAGTCGCGCCAAGCCCTTGCCGACTGCCGAGCGCGTCACATTCAGCCGCTCGGCGGCTTCGGTCAGGTTGCCGCTCTCGACGATCTGCAGAAAGAGTTCAACGCCATCAAAACGTGGAGTGGTCATAGGCTCGATTGTCGCTCTTGATTCCCTTATTACTGGAAAACTTATCACGAATAAAGAACCAGATTCCCCTGAAAATAGCCCGATCCCCCAACGACAGGAGAGTCCCCATGCCACCCGCTGCCACGTTATCGGTCGCCAGCCCACCGCGCACCGCCAAAAATGGTCTCGCGCTGACCGCCGTGTGCCTGGTCGCCCTGATGTTCGGCCTGGAAATCTCCAGCGTGCCGGTCATCCTGCCCACCCTTGAAAGGGAACTGGGCACCGGCTTCCAGGACGCCCAATGGATCATGAATGCCTACACCCTGGCCTGCACCAGCGTGTTGATGGCGGCCGGCACCCTGGCCGATCGCTTTGGCCGCCGACGCATGCTGGTGCTGTGCCTGTGGCTGTTCGGGCTAGCGTCCCTGGCCTGTGGCCTGGCGGAGCATGCTTCGACGCTGATCGCCGCGCGTTTCGTCCAAGGCATCGGCGCCGGGGCGATGATGATTTGCCAGTTCGCGATTTTGTCGCACTTGTTCCGCGAACCGGCAGCGCGGGCGCGAGCATTCGCGATCTGGGGCGTGATTGCCGGCGTGGGCCTGGGCTTCGGGCCGATGGTGGGCGCGTTGATCCTGGCGGTGGCGGATTGGCGCTGGGTGTTTCTCGTGCACGTGCCACTCACGGTGTTCACCCTGGTGCTGCTGCACGTCAGCGTGCAGGAATCCCGCGACCCGGCGGGCAATCGCCTGGACATCGCCGGCATGCTCACCTTGACGCTGTCGGTGTTCGCGCTGGTCTACTTCATCACCCAAGGCACCGAACACGGCTTTGGCACCCCGGCCATGCTCGGCTGGGCGGGCCTGGCAGTGGCCGCACTGCTGCTGTTCATCGTTGTTGAACGGCGCAGCGCCCACCCGATGTTTGATTTCTCGGTGTTCCGTATCCAGCGCTTCAACGGCGCGTTGATGGGCTCGATCGGTATGAACTTCAGCTTCTGGCCGTTCATGATCTACCTGCCACTGTATTTCCAGGCCGGGCTGGGCTACGACACCTTGACCACCGGCGGCGCCCTGCTCGCCTACACCTTGCCGACACTGCTGGTGCCGCCACTGGCCGAACGCCTGGCCCTGCGCTATGGCGCCGAACGCATCATCCCTCTTGGGTTAGGTTTGATGGGTGCAGGTTTCTTGAGCATGGCCGCTGCAAACGCTGCCGCGCAGCCAAGCATCGTGCTGGTGCTGAGCAGTTGCATCGCGGCCGGTGTGGGATTGGCGCTGACCAACTCCCCCACCACCAACACCACCACCGGTTCAGTCTCGGCCGACCGTGCAGGCATGGCCTCGGGCATCGACCTCAGCGCGCGGCTGATCACCCTCGCGCTCAACATCGCGTTGATGGGGCTGGTGCTGTTGCTGGGGATCAGCCATCAACTGGCTGCTGTATTGCCCCAAAGCACCGTGCTGGATTGGGCGGCCATCAGCCAGAACATTGCGGCGGGCAAACTGGCTTCATCGATGGACCTTAGCGTCACCGATGCCCAGGCAGCCCTGCGCCATGGCGTCGGCTGGGCCATGCTCTTCGCGGGATGGGGGGCGTGTGGGTTGGCGTGGTTGAGCAGGTCTTTCTTCCGGCGCGGACACTAAACGAAAACGGGCCTGCAATGGCAGGCCCGTTCAGTGGGGGATGAAAGAACTTTCAGTGATCAACTGTTAAACACAGCACGTTCTTTTTCCAGAAACTCCTGTTCAAGCTCATCTTCATTGACCTTGGTGTCCGACAGACTTTTCCCGGCAGCGCGTGGCTTGCCTTGCAGTCTGCCAAACAGATGTTCCAACGCATGGTCCAGCTTGGTCGCCGCACCGTCGATCGCCTGTTCCAGGGTATCGGCCTTGTGCAGTACCGACAGCGGTTGATGGCCTTTTGGCCGTGCTTCCAGGCGGCAACTTAAATCGTGGGGACCGGGCTTGTCGCCGTTCTCATCCCGCAGGTAGACCTCCACTCGGGTCAGGTCTTCTTCGTAACGTTCGAGCGTGCTCTCAATGGTAGTACGTACCCACTCCTCCAGTCGGATGCTGCTTTCAATATGGTTATCGCTATTGACTTGGATTTGCATAGTTCTTCCCTTATTTCAGCTAGCTCGCGAGAGGTCACAAACTGCAACACCGGGGTGGTGAAACCATGACCTCTTGATTACACAATTGAGCAGTCCGAAGAACAATTCAACCCCTTTGCAAAGATAAATCCCACATTACAAATTAAGTCTGACGACAAGCAAAAACGCTGTTAGGGTGGGGAGTTGGTTACATCTTCTTACGCTCAGCCAACCTTACAATTGCCCCTCTCCCAACGGGTGCAACCCGCGGAAAATCCCTGCTTCCTCCACCAGCCAATCATGCACCGCGCGCACGCCCGGATGGCTCAGTGCACCCGGCGCATAGAGCAGCACGTAGCGTTTGTGATTGGGCACGGCCAGGCCGAACGGCACGATCAAGGTGCCGCGCTCCAATTCATCGTTGAGCAAGGTGCGCCGCGCGATGGCCACGCCCATGCCGGCAATGGCCGCCTCGATGGTCAGGTGGTTGCGATTGAACGTATGCCCACGGCGCACGTCGGCGTCGTGATAGCCGATGGCATTCAGGTAGAACTCCCACTCTGCGTACTCATAACTCCCACGCCAGGCGGTAATGTCGTGCAGCAACGGGAAATGCACCAGGTCGGCCGGGCCATGCAACGGTGGCCTGCCGCGTAGCAGGCTCGGGGCGCACACCGGGAAGATCTGCTCGTCGAGCAAGGCTGTGGATAACAGGCCGGGGTAGCTGCCGTCGTTCAAGTCGATGGCCAGGTCGAAATCGCCCTCATGCAGAGCGATGCTGCTGTCCTCGGCAACCATGCGCAATTGGATATCCGGAAAGCGTTGCTGCAAGCGCGGCAAACGCGGGGTCAGCCACTTGCCGAGAAACGACGGGATCGAACGCAGCCGCAACGTGCCGCTGATCATCCCCGCGTCCAAGCGCTGCAGTTCGGCATCAATGCTGCCGTAGGCCTCACCCACCGTCGTCGCCAAACGCTGCCCCTCGGCACTCAGCTCTACCCCACGCGCGCGTCGATGAAACAAACGGAAACCCAATCGCTCCTCCAGCTGGCGGATCTGCTGGCTCACCGCACCCGGCGTGATGTGCAGTTCTTCGGCGCAGCGCGTAAACGACAAATGCCGCGCAGCGCAGGAAAAAACGTGCAGCCAGACATACGTCTGGCCATGAAGGGGCCGGGTCATAGCGTTTAGTCCTGCTAAAGGGTGTCTTAGGATAATTCGTTGGTCAGTGCCGATCCAGAGGCTCAGTATCGCGCCAATTCCGCTCGCTCTACAAAACATGGCAGCGATTTCTACTCCATTGCTTGTAAGGCTTTAGCATGGCTATCAGCGTTTTTGATCTATTCAAAGTGGGCATTGGCCCCTCCAGCTCCCACACCGTCGGCCCCATGCGGGCGGCGGCGACCTTCGCCAAAGCCCTGATCGACCAACAATTGCTGACCGATACCCGCCGCGTGGAAGTGCGCCTGTACGGCTCACTGTCCGCCACCGGTGTCGGCCACGCCACCGACCGCGCCTGCGTGATGGGGCTGATGGGCGAATGGCCGGATCAGGTCGATCCGAGCTCAATCAATCCCCGCATCCAGCAATTGCACGAGTCCGGCCGTCTGCTACTCGCAGGCACACAAGACATTGCCTTCAACTGGCACACAGACCTCCTGCTGCTGGACGAGAGCCTGCCCTACCACCCCAACGCCATGTCCCTGCACGCCTATGGCGAAAATGGCCTGTTGAGTGAGCAAACCTATTACTCGGTGGGCGGCGGTTTCATCATCGAAGCGGCAGAAGCCGCCTCCGGCATTGCGCCGACCAGCGATGTTGATTTGCCCTACGACTTTTCCAGCGCCGTGGAGCTGCTGGCCTTGTGCAACAAGCATGGCTTGCGGGTTTCCGAACTGATGATGGCCAACGAACGCGCTTGGCGCAGCGACGCCGACATCCGCAGCGGCTTGCTGCATATCTGGTCGGTGATGCGCGAATGCGTGGAGCAAGGCCTGCGCGATGAAGGCATCCTGCCAGGTGGCCTGGACGTGCCACGCCGCGCGGCAAAACTGCACCGCAGCCTGCTGGAAATCGGCAAGCCGAATGTGATCACCTCAACCTTGTCGGCGATGGAATGGGTCAACCTCTTCGCCCTCGCCGTCAACGAGGAAAATGCCGCCGGCGGGCGCATGGTCACCGCACCGACCAATGGCGCCGCCGGGATCATCCCGGCCGTGCTGCATTACTACATGAAGTTCAACGCCGACGCGTCTGACGACGACGTAGTCAATTTCTTCCTGGCCGCTGCTGCCGTCGGCATTCTCTGCAAGAAAAATGCCTCGATCTCCGGTGCCGAAGTCGGCTGCCAGGGCGAGGTCGGTTCGGCCTGCGCCATGGCCGCTGCGGGGTTGGCCGACATCCTCGGCGCCACCCCCGAGCAATTGGAAAACGCCGCCGAAATCGGCCTGGAGCACAACCTCGGCCTCACCTGCGACCCGGTCGGCGGCTTGGTGCAAGTACCGTGCATCGAGCGCAACGCCATCGCGGCAGTCAAGGCGATCAACGCCACGCAAATGGCCCTGCGCGGTGACGGCAAACACTTCATTTCCCTCGACCGGGTGATCCGCACCATGCGCGATACCGGGGCCGACATGCATGACAAATACAAAGAAACTTCACGGGGCGGCCTGGCGGTCAGCTGGGTGGAGTGCTGATCGGAGCACTGCTACCCGCCCCAAACGTGAGCCCGCGCAAAAATAATAACGAGGCAATAACGATGACCGATGTACGTACACCTGCTGCCGAAAATCCTGTTTCAGACAACACCGTGACCACCGGCTGGACCCAACACGACACCACCTGGATGTTGGGCCTCTACGGCACCGCCATCGGTGCCGGCACCCTGTTCTTGCCGATCAATGCCGGCGTCGGCGGTTTCTGGCCGCTGATCGTGCTGGCACTGCTGGCCTTCCCCATGACCTTCTTCGCCCACCGTGGGCTGACGCGTTTTGTGCTGTCGGGCAAATCCGGCGACATCACCGAAGTGGTCGAAGAACACTTCGGCGTCGGCGCCGGCAAGCTGATCACCCTGCTGTATTTCTTTGCGATCTTCCCGATCCTGTTGGTGTACAGCGTGGCGCTGACCAACACCCTCGGCAGTTTCATGGAACACCAACTGCACATGGCCCCACCGCCTCGGGCGATCCTGTCGCTGGTGCTGATCCTCGGACTGATGGCCATTGTGCGCTGCGGCCAGGGCGTGATCGTCAAGGCCATGAGCGTACTGGTGTACCCGTTCGTTGCCGCCCTGTTGCTGCTGGCCGTGAGCCTGGTCCCCAACTGGAACGGTGCGTTCTTCGCCTCTGCCAGCGAGGGCATGCCGCTGCCGATGTTCTTCAAAACCTTGTGGCTGGCGATCCCGGTCATGGTGTTTTCGTTCAACCATTCGCCGATCATCTCCGCGTTCGCCGTCGACCAGAAACGCGTGTACGGCCCGCAGGCCGAGCGCAAAAGCAGCGGCATCCTCGCCACCGCCCACGGCATGATGGTGGTGACCGTGATGTTCTTCTGCTTCAGTTGTGTACTGGCGTTGTCGCCGGCCGACCTGGCAGCGGCCAAGGCCCAGAACATCTCGATCCTGTCGTACCTGGCCAACCACTTCCAGACCCCGGTGATCGCCTACGCCGCGCCGTTGATTGCGCTGGTGGCCATCACCAAATCCTTCCTCGGTCACTACATCGGCGCGAGCGAAGGCTTCCAAGGCCTGATCGTCAAATCCCTGCGCGGGCGTAACCGTTCGATGTCGTCCAAATGGCTGGAACGCTGCACCGCGCTGTTTATGGTGCTGACCTGCTGGGCCGTGGCGACTTTCAACCCGAGTATCTTGGGCATGATCGAGACCATGGGCGGGCCGATCATCGCGTGCCTGCTGTTCTTGATGCCGATGTACGCGATCCGCCGCGTGCCCTCTCTGCGCCAGTATTCGGGTCAGCTGTCGAATGTGTTTGTGGTGGTGATTGGGTTGATTGCGCTGTCTGCGATCGTTTTCTCGGTACTGCCCTGAAACAGGTCACCGATCTCAAACGCAACCCAAAACAACGGTGGGAGGGGGCTTGTTCCCGATGGCGGTGTGTCAGCCAATGAATGCTCGGCTGAAAGACTGCTATCGGGGGCAAGCCCCCTCCCACATTGGAATCGCACTGTCTGAAAGATCTCTGTACGGCACGCCCCTTGCTGTACAGCATTGAAGCAAACGGATCTTGTGAAGCTTCAGCGACGGAGTGGCCGGTGGTCAGGAGACGCGAACTAAACCCGACACCGGTCGTCAATGACTGCATGTTCTTATCAGGCGGTAACGCACCATGGACAATCCTTTTCAGATCATCACCGACACGTTCACGCCAGAATACCGTGTCAACTTGAGCATCCAACGGCTGGACGGCAGCATCATGCTGACCCTCTCCAACGAGCAAGGGGTGGTAGCCAAACGCATGATCAGCGCCGAACAACGCAATGATCCAAAGCGGCTGAAGCGTCTGGTGCAGAGTATCCAATTCGGCATCGCCATCGAGCAGGGTCACAGCGCCATGGAAATCCTGGCGGTGATGACGGATGGCGATCACAAAGTACTACAGCGTCCGCCCAACCGCCCCCTGCCCTTCAGTGTCGGGCTTTAAAGCTCACCTTTCTCGGTTTCCAGGCTCGCTTCGCCCTTGCGGCGCGGGCCTTCTACCTTCACGGAGGGGAACGACGACGACGCATAGCGCACCACCAGGATCGCAAACGCCAAGAGCAGAATCCCGCCGCACAGGTAGATGATGCCAATGTCGGGTGGATTGTGGTGGGACACGTTGGAAATCAGCAGACGCGTCAGCGCGGTGATTGCCACGTAGATCAGAAAGCGCACCGGCATGTGGTTGGTCTTGAAATAAATCCCGACCATCGCGCCCAATTCCAGGTAGATGAACAGCAGCAAGATGTCATCGATCTTGATATGCCCATTCTCGAGCATCCCCAGAAACTCCATCACCGCCGCCCACGCGGTCACCGCACCAATGGCGAACAGCGCCAGGTAGTGGAACGACTCGACAAACAGATTGCCCAGGGACTCGGCCAGACCATGTACTTGCTGGCGCAGCCTTTCGGCCCAGTTGATTTTCACGATGATGCTTCCTTAGGTCGACTCGACCGGATAATGCGGGTTGGACGTGACGGTTGTTCTGCATGCAGAAAAAAGGCCAGGGCTGGGAAATGAGATGGTGGCAGCATGACATGAGACACAGATTCATTAAGTGGCACATAACCTGTGGCGAGGGAGCTTGCTCCCGTTGGGGTCACATTGAAGAGGGTGTCACCGTAGGATTACCCGGCAACCTCGCCGTGTTGTCAGAAATTTCCGTTGTAGCAAACCTCTATTTCCCGACTACATTAAAAAACTGCTACCCAAACCCCACGGTTTGGCTTACTCTTTTCACTGTATATGAATACAGTAGTAGCGAAAGACAACTATCGTGAAGGCATGTGAGGTGGTGAATGGCCGTCGAAGTGGTATACCGCAGCAGCCGAGATCTGGAGCGTTTGTTCATGGATAAAGCCGAAGCTGACCGTCATGACAAGATGCTTGAACTCGCTGAGTTGCTGGCAGAAGTGTTGCAAAAAGCCGTGCCGTCCCTGAGCGAGCAGCAGGTGGAAGAAGCCGGGATCTACATGGCGAAGAACCGCGATGTATTTGCCAAGGCGTTCAAGAGTCAGCCGGACGCGTTGTCCGAGTTGCTGAACGCACCGGCGGAATAAAGCCCGAATTGAACAGGCCCTGAATCATCGATTCAGGGCCTTTTTAATAACCGGCTATTGGTAAAGCAGGCGCTCGGCCAATTCATCCGCGACCCGTGCGGGCGAGCGTTTTTCGGCTTGGGCGTGGGCGAAGATTTCCGTGAGGCGCGTGCCGATGTTGGATAAGTGCGCGGTGATGGTCGGCAGTTCTGCCCCGCTGTGTTTGAGCGCGACGTAGATCAGGCCGCCCGAGTTGATGACGTAGTCAGGGGCGTAGAGGATGCCGCGCCCTTCCAGTTGGTCAGCCACTTGCAGGTTGGTCAATTGCGCACTGGCGGAACCGGCCACGGCAGCGCAGCGCAGTTGGCCGACGCTCTGGCGGTTGAACACGGCCCCGAGGCCGCAGGGCGCGAGGATGTCGCACGGGGTGCTGAGCAAGGCGTCGTTGGCGATGGGGTGCGCGCCCAGTTGCTCCATGGCCAACTGCACCTTGCCGTGGTCGATGTCGCTGACCAGCAGTTCGGCACCCGCGGCGTGCAGTTGTTCGGCCAGGGCGTAACCGACGTTACCGAGGCCCTGGATGGCGACGCGCAAACCTTCGAGGTTGTCGCTGCCCAGGCGGGCCATGGCGGTGGTGCGGATGCCGGCGAAAACGCCCATGGCGGCATGGGGTGAAGGGTCGCCTGCCGCGCTGGTGCTGGTGACGAAGCGGGTGTGCTGGGCGATGCAGTCCATGTCGGCCACCGAGGTGCCGCTGTCGGTGGCGGTGATGTAGCGGCCGTCGAGTTGCTCGATACAACGGCCGAATGCTTCAAACAGTGCCGCGCGGTTTTCCACATGGCCGGGGCGCAGGATCACCGCCGTACCGCCGCCCACCGGCAAACCGGCCAATGCCGCCTTGTAGCTCATGCCTTGGGCCAGGCGCGCAGCGTCGGCCACGGCACTTTCGTCGTCGGGGTAGGAGAGATAGCGACAACCGCCGAGAGCAGGCCCCAGGCGGCTGTTATGGATGGCGATGACCACCTTCAGCCCGGTAGCCGGGTCGACGCTCAAGTGCAGCGATTCAAGGCGGGTGCTGTGCATGAGAGCAAACATCGTCAAGCTCCCGAATCACTTCTGGTAGTGGGCCAAGTATAGGCTTGCGGCAGAAACCTGCCGAAATACGCTGGAATAAGCCGCTCGATTTCGCAGGCCTTGCGACATAAGCACACAGGTTATCGCCTAAGCCACTGGACGAAAATTCCCAGCAAGGCTAAAACGGGGGCATCCGCCGGAGAATGCAATGAACCCCCGCAAAGCCTTTTTTGCCTGCCTGGAACGCTCCCCCCCTGCGCTGTTTGAAGCCGCGCTGTGGATAGCCGCCGAGCATGACCCGGCAGTGCAGCCATTGCTGATCCTGCAGGAGCTGACGTTGCTGCAACAGCAGGTGAGCCTCGGCATGCCCATGGTGCCGGCGGATGAACTGGGCCAGACGTTGTTGCGGCGCATGAATGACTTGGGGTTTGCCCAGGATGAGTTCACGCCACTGCGCCCCGCTGCCGCGCTGCTGGACAAGGTCTTGCAGCGCAAACGCGGACAACCCTTGGCCATGGGGCTGATCGCCCTTGAGTTGGCACGACGCCTGGATATCCTCATGGTCGGCGTGAATTTCCCCGGCCACTTTCTACTGCGGGTCCCCGGCGCCGATCACCTTCTGGACCCGTGCGGCGGCCGACGCCTGTACCCCAATGATTGCCGTGACCTGCTGCAACGCCAATACGGCCCCAACCTCAAGTTGCAGGCCGACCACCTGCACACCGCCGATCCACGTTCGATCCTGCAGCGGTTGTCACGCAACCTGCGGCAATTGCACCTGGCCAACGACGCCCCGCTTGAAGCCTTGGTCGACGCCGAGCGCGTGCTGGAGCTGGGCAATGCCAGTGCCGCCGATTACCTGGCACGGGCCAGCCTGTACCAGCGCCTGGACTGCCCCAACGCCGAGCGTTTTGACTTGGAACACGCGCTGATGCTCAGCGAAGACCCGATCCAACGCCTGCGCCTGACCGAGCGCCTGGGGCATTTGCCGCCCAATTCAGTGGTGCACTGACGCCCGATTCTCGAGCGCTTCCACGCTGATTGATGGTGGCTCAGTGCTTGCCCGGCGCTTTGAAAATGTCGCCCGGCAGCGAGGCGTTCAGCCTCACACCGCCAGGCGAACGCACCTGGATAATCAACAACGCCGCGATCACCGCCGGTATCGCGCAAAAGAAAAAAATCTGCTCCACCGGGATATGCATCGCCAGCAGTATGCTGCCAAACAGCGGCCCCAGGATCGAGCCAAACCGCCCCACGCCCAACGCCCAGCCCGTTCCGGTAGCGCGTACGTGCGCCGGGTAGAAATTGCTGGCAAAGGCGTTGAGGGTCAGCTGGCCACCGATGATGCAAAACCCTGCCGCAAACACGCAGGCCACCAGGTAGCGCGGGTTGTCATGGTTGAGACCGAGCAGAATGGTGCACACCGCCGCCGTCGCCATCACGCCGGACAGGAGGCGCACTTTGCTTTGCAAGCGGTCGGCGAACCAGGCCATGCCGATGGCCCCCAAGGTGCCGGCGAACAGGAACATCGACGTCACCAGGTTGGCTTCTTTCAACGCCAGCCCGCTTTCCAACAGCAGCGACGGCAACCAACTGATCATGAAATACAGCAGGATCAAGCTGACAAAAAAGGTCGCCCAGATCAGCAGCGTCGGACGCGCATAGCCATTGCGGAACAACTCCACGACGGTCAGTTTGCTGCCCTGCTCCTGCTGGTTCTCGGCCTCGCTCGCAGGCGGCGCTTGCCAGCCGGGCAACATGCGTGACGTCACGGCCTGCAGCCGCGCATACGGCGGCGCATCTCGCAGCAAGCGCGGCAAGGATTCCGGCAACCACCGCACAAGAAACGGGAACAACAGCAGCGGCGTTACGCCACCCGCCAGAAACACTGCCTGCCACCCGAAGCCTTCGATAAACCCCGCCGCCACAAACCCACCCGCTGCCCCACCAAACGAGAAGCCACAGGCCGCCAGGGTCACCATCAACGTGCGCAGGCGCGGTGGGGAGTAGTCCGACATCAACGCCATGGCACTGGGCATGGCGCCCCCCATGCCGATACCGCAGATAAACCTGGCGGCCATCAAGGTGGTCAGTGAGTGGGCGAACACCATCAGCACCGTGAGGCTGGCGTAGATCAGCACGCAGCCAAGCAGGATGCGTCGTACGCCAAAGCGATCCGCCAATGGCGTGACCAGTAGCGAACCCAAGGTCAGCCCAAGCAGGTTGGCGCTGAACACCGGCCCAAATGCGGCCTTTTCCAGCCCCCAATCTTGAGCCAACGCTGGAACTACATACCCCAACACCTGGGCGTCATAGCCATCCGTCACCAGCAACAGTGCCAGCAACAGAAGAATCAACCACTGGTAGCGCGAGACCGGACGAGCGTCGAGTGCCGCGCGAAAGCTGGCAAGCTGATTGTGCATCGCAAAGTACCTATTATTTTTATAAGGGTGGCGCAGGTCAAAATGTGGGAGGGGGCAAGCCCTAATGCCAGTCAGTTAAGGGCAAACACTGTACCTGTGGCGAGGGAGCTGCTCCCGTTGGACTGCGCAGCAGTCCCAGTCTTTTGAAACAAAGAGCTGGGGCCGCTTCGCGGCCCAACGGGAGCAAGCTCCCTCGCCACAGGTTATTTTTTGCCCCCTCCCACATTGGGTCCTAAGGCGTGTCAGGTTGATTGGCGGGGTGTGCCTGCACAAATGCTGGATGCTGTGCCGCCAACGCCGCCACCCGTCCGATGCGCGGGTACGCCGCCAATGGCACCTTGAAGCGCTCGGCCGCATACAGCTGCGGAATCAGGAACGCGTCGGCCAGCCCCGGCTGGTCGCCGAAGCAATACCTCTGATCGCCGATCAATTGTTCCACCGCGCCCAATCCCTGGCTGATCCAATGGCCAATCCATTCCAGCACCTTTGCCTCGTCATGCCCCCACTGACGCAGCAGGTTCTGGGTACTGGAGTTGTGCAGCGGGTGAATATCGCAGCCGATGATCGACGCCACCGCACGCGCATGGGCACGGGCCGCAAGGTCGTTGGAGAGCAACGGCACCTGTGGATAACACTCCTCCAGGTATTCGATGATCGCCAGCGACTGGATCAACAGCTCACCCTCATCGGTGCGCAAGGCAGGCACACGTCCTTGCGGGTTGATCGCCAAATACTCGGGTTGGCGATTGGCACCGCCCGCCGGCACCAGCAGGTTGACCGGCACGGCAGTGAAATCCAGGCCCTTGAGCGCCAAGGCGATGCGAACCCGGTACGACGCGGTGGAACGGTAGTAGGTATAGAGTTCCATCCCCCTCTCCTTCTAGCGCGCCGCGACCACAGTGCCGCGGCATTCGCCGAAGCCGATAGAGGCAAATCCTTCACGACTGCAGCGAGCGCGCAGGATGACTTCATCGCCGTCTTCGAGGAACTTGCGCACCTCGCCGGAGGGCAATTCGACGGCCTTTTTGCCGCCTTCGGTCATTTCCAACAGGCTGCCGAACTGACCGGCTTGCGGCCCCGACAAGGTCCCCGTGCCAAACAGGTCACCGGCCTGCAGCTGGCAACCGTTGACGCTGTGGTGCGCGACCAATTGCGCGGCGGTCCAGTACATATGCAGGCTGTTGCTCAAGGCCAGGCGATAGGCCGGCAGGTTTTGCTCACGCATGGCGGCCGTGGTCAGCAGGACTTCCAATTCGATATCCAGGGCACCCGCTGCCTGGTCGCGTTGGTCCAGCAGGTACGACAGCGGCTGCGGGTCACCTTCAGGCCGCGCCGGTTGCGCTGTGCGGAACGGTTCAAGTGCCTCGACCGTCACCACCCACGGTGAAATGGTGGTGATAAAGCTTTTCGACAGGAACGGCCCCAGCGGCTGGTACTCCCAGGCCTGGATATCCCGTGCCGACCAGTCATTGAGCAGGCAGAAACCGGCGATATGTTCAGCCGCGTCACCAATGGCAATCGAATCGCCCATCTCATTGCCCTGGCCGATCCAGACGCCCAGTTCCAACTCGTAGTCCAGGCGTGCACACGGACCGAAGATCGGTTCGGCCTGGCCGGCGGGCAAGGTCTGGCCCTTGGGGCGGCGCACATCGGTGCCCGAGGGACGGATGGTCGACGCGCGACCGTGGTAGCCAATCGGCACGTACTTGTAGTTGGGCAGCAGAGGGTTGTCTGGGCGGAACAGTTTGCCGACGTTCTGCGCGTGCTCGATACCGACGTAGAAGTCGGTGTAGTCATTGATCCGCGCCGGTACGTGCATCTGGCAATCGGCAGCACGGTGCAACACGTGCGCTTCACGCGCCTGCAGTGTGCTGCCTTCGGCCAACAACGTCAGCAAGCGCTCGCGCAAGGCCACGCGCGGGCCACGGCCCAGTTCGAAGAAGGCGTTCAGTTGGCCACCGGCGGTCGCCTCGACGGCGCGACGGGCGTCACCGTCGAACGCATCGATCGCGGCGTGCAGGTCCAGGATCGAGTCGCCAATCGCCACGCCAGCGCGCGGTGCGGAGCCGTTGACGCTGAACACGCCCAACGGCAGGTTCTGCAGCGGAAAATCGGTGTGACCATTCGCGGAGGCCACCCAGCTGCGGGTGAGTGTTGGCTGCGTCATGGGTTTATCTCCGGTTCGGGTTGAAGGTGGCGGGCAGCGAGGCCCAGCACGCGTCGTAAGTGTTTTGCAGCTGCGGGCAGTCCAAGGCGAACTGGGTCGGGCGCAGCACTTGGCTGGTCTCGAACATAAAGGCCATGGTGTTATCGATCTTGTGCGGCGCCAGCGCCACGTTGATGGCCTTGGTGCAAGTTTCGCCGTCCGGGCCGTGGGCGCTCATGCAGCTGTGCAGCGACGCGCCGCCGGGCACGAAGCCTTCGGCCTTGGCGTCGTAGGCTCCTTGGATCAGGCCCATGTATTCGTTCATCAGGTTGCGATGGAACCACGGCGGACGGAAGGTGCTCTCGGCCACCATCCAGCGCGGCGGAAAGATCACGAAGTCGAGGTTGGCCAGGCCGTGGGTGCTGGTGGGCGAGGTCAATACCGTGAAGATCGACGGGTCCGGGTGGTCGAAGCTCACGGTGCCTATCGTGTTGAAGCGGCGCAGGTCGTATTTGTACGGCACGTTGTTGCCGTGCCAGGCGACCACATTGAGCGGGGAATGATCCAGCTCGCAAGCCCAGAGTTCGCCGAGGAATTTCTGTACCAGCGTTGTCGGTTGTTTCAGGTCTTCGTAGTGGGCGACCGGGGTCAGGAAGTCGCGCGGGTTGGCCAGGCCGTTGCTGCCGATGGGCCCCAGGTCCGGCAGGCGCAGTGGGGCACCGTGGTTCTCGGCGACGTAGCCGCGCGCTTGCGCATCCAGCAGTTCGACGCGGAATTTGAGGCCGCGCGGCAGCACGACGATTTCCAGCGGCTCGACTTCCAGCACGCCCAATTCAGTCGCGATACGCAGACGGCCCTGTTCGGGAACGATCAACCATTCGCCATCGGCATTGAAGAACACCCGCTCCATCGAACGATTGGCGCGGTAGTTGTAGATGCTGATGCCCGAGGGTTTTTCCGACCCGGAATTAGCGACCATCCCTACAAGCCCATCGACAAAGTCAGTCGGCTCACTTGGAATATCCAACGGGTTCCAGCGCAAGCGATTCGGCGTCACCGCCCCCAACGGCCCACCGACCAACTGCCGTTCAAGCTTGATAAACGCTGGGTGATTGGCCGACGGCTGAATGCGGTACAGCCAGGTGCGCCGGGCTTCACTGCGCGCCATGGTGAACGCCGTGCCGGAGAACAGTTCGGTGTACAGCCCATAGGGCGCTTTTTGTGGGGAGTTCTGGCCGACCGGCAGTGCGCCGACCAAGGCTTCGCTGGCGAACTCATTGCCGAAGCCCGACAGGTATTCGAGGTTCATGGAGCATCCTCTGTACGGAAGTTGTTTTTATCGTAATCCAGTTACGCATAACGTAATTTGATCACTAACGACCGTCAAGCTATAAAGACGCCCATTCATCTCTCGGATTCTCGCCCCTCCATGGAAAAGCCCCGCGACACCGGTAAACAGAAAGTCCGCTCGGCCGAAGTGGGCACCGACATCCTCAAGGCCCTGGCCGAACTGTCACCGGCGACCTCGCTTTCACGCCTGGCCGAGCACGTGCAAATGCCGGCCAGCAAGGTGCACCGCTACCTGCAGGCGCTGATCGCCTCAGGTTTCGCCGAACAGAACACCGCCACCAATCACTATGGCCTGGGCCGCGAAGCCTTGCGTGTGGGCCTGGCGGCGCTGGGCAGCATGGACGTGCTCAAGGTCGGCGCGATGCCCCTGGCGGAGTTGCGCGATGAATTGAATGAAACCTGCTTCCTGGCGGTGTGGGGTAACCAGGGCGCGACCGTGGTGCAGATCGAACCGGCGGTGCGTGCGGTGACGGTGGTCACGCAGTTGGGTTCGGTGTTGCCGCTGCTCAGTTCGTCCACCGGGCTGGTGTTCAGTGCGTTCCTGCCGTTGCGGGAAACCGTAGAGCTGCGTGAACGCGAGATCCAGGCCGGCACCGCCCATGCCCTGGCGGACGACCAGGCTTACGCGACCGCCTGCGAACAGATCCGCCGCCGTGGCCTGCACTTTGTGCATGGTTTGCTGATGCCCGGCGTCGATGCGTTGTCGGCGCCGGTGTTCAACGCTGTCGGCCAAGTGGCGGCGGTGATGACCGTGGTCGGCCCCACCTCGTTGTTCCACGCCGATGAAGACGGCCCGGCGGCGCAGCGCTTGCTGGCGGCGACCCAGGCCGTGAGTTGGCGGATGGGTTATCAGCCCTGAGCTAGTCGTGCCATTGGCTCAGGGCCAGTGCCACGCGGTTTTCCAGCGCACGGATGGGCGTGGCGTCACTCACGTAGTTATTGCTGATCATTGAAAACACAAGGCGTCGGCCATCGGCGTCGGTGATGTAGCCGCTCAACGAGGAAACCCCGGCCATGGAGCCGGTCTTGGCGTGCAGGTTGTTTTGCGCCGCCGTGCCGCGCAGGCGGTAGCGCAGGCTGCCGCCGGTCATGCGGTCGGGGTCACCGGCGATCGGCAAGGCGTTGTACCAGGCTTCGAACCAGGGCTGCTTGGCTGCGGCCAGCAGCAGGTCGGTCAGGTTCTGCGACGACACCCAGTTACGCCGCGACAGACCTGAACCGTCCACCTGGCTCAGCGTCATCGGGTCCAAACCCTGGCGCCGCATGAAATCCGCGACTGCCGCGACACCGGCCTGCGCCGTACCCGCGTTGGCTGTCTTGCGCCCCATGGCCTTGAGAAACGCCTCGGACATGTTGTTGTTCGACAGTTTGAGCAGCGGCGTGATCAGTTCCTGCAGCGGTGCCGATTGATGCTCGGCCAGCACCCTGGCCGTCGCTGGGCTTGTACCACCGATCACGCGTCGGCCCAGTACCTGGATGCCCTGCTGCGCCAACGCCTGCTCAAACAGATTGGCCACCAGTTGCGTCGGCTCCCACACGCTCACCCACTGCCGGCTTTGTTTGCCTGGCGCCAGCGCACCCGTGAGTTGCAGCAGGTTGGTGCCGTGCTGGCGGGTGATGCCGTAGGTGTTACCGGGACCGCTGACCGCGCGGTTGTTCAGTTGCACATAATCGGTGGACGGGCTCACCACCACGCTCACCGGCTGGCCAACCGCGACGGGCGCCTTCGCCGTGACGAGCAACGTGCCCGCATCAAAATCCGCATTGGGCGACACGGTCAGCGCCGAAATCTGCGCGCCGTAGTAGGTGCTTTCATCGTCCTGGGCCCAGTCCACGCCCAGCCGTTCGGCGTCGAACCAAGTGTCGTCGAAGACAAGATCGCCTTGGACCTGGCGCACACCCTGCCCCGCCAGTTGTGCCGCCAATGCCTGGTAGTCGGCGAATTGCGTGGTCGGGTCGCCCAAGCCGCGCAAATAGAGGTTGCCGCTGAGGCGCTCGCCCTGCTGGGTGCCGTTACCCAGCAGTTGAGTGGAAAACCGGTATTGCGGCCCCAGCACATCCATCGCCGCCGCAGTGGTGAGCAATTTGAGGTTGGACGCAGGAATGACCCGTGTTCGCGGGTTGTGTTGGTAGAGCGTGCTGCCGCTGCGGGCGTCACGCACCATCAGGGAGACAGTGGCGCCGTTGAGCGCCGGGTCGGCCATCAGGTGATCGAGGGTGGCTGGGGTGGAGGTCTGGGAAACACTCGCGCAGCCCCCCAGCAAAAGGCTCAAGCCAACCAGCATGCCGCGGGTGTGTAAGCATTTTCCAAAGTACATCAGTAGCGTTGTCCGCAAAGCTGTCAGTGGCGGCAACGCTACCAGCTCCCTCCCCCTGTGGCGAGCGGGCTTGCCACAAGGCGTCATGTCCTACTTTAGAATTCCAGGGTGCTCGACACCGATACCTGCCGCGCATCGCCCATGGACACAAACAGTCGGCTGGCTGCCGAGGTGTAGTAGACGCGATCAAACATGTTCTTCACGTTGAGTTGGAACTTGACCTTCTGCCCATCAATTTTAGTGTCGTAGGTAGCAAATGCGTCCGCCACGGTATAACCCGGCAAGTTGAAGTCGTTGGCCGCATCGCCGGCACGCTCGCCGACATACCGTGCGCCGGTCCCCACGCGCAGCTGGTCGCCACCAAAGATGTTGCCAAAATCGTAGGCCACCGACAGCGAGCCGGTGTGCTTGGCCACGTTCTGCAGGCGGTTGCCTTCCAGCGTCGGGTCGTTGTCCTTGATGTCTTCGGCGTCGGTGTAGGCATAACTGCCGATCACGCTCCACTTGTCGGTCAATTGGCCGGTGGCGTCCAGTTCAAGGCCGCGTGAGCGCACCTGGCCGGCAATGCTGTAGATCGTATTCGCGCCGGAACCGACCGACACCAGCACATTACGCTTATCGATGGTGAACAGCGCCGCGCTGGCGGTGATGCGCCCAGGGATGTCGAGCTTGGCCCCCAGTTCCCAGGACTTGGACTCCTCAGGCGTGAGGTCGCCGGTCAAGGTGCTGCCATCGTTCAAGGCGGCGATGGTGGAGTTGGGTTTGAACGACTCGGTGTAGCTGCCATAGAACGACAATTCATCGGTGTAGCGATACACCAGGCCCGCACGCGGCACCCAGGCCTGGCCGTTGCCGTTGGTGTTGGCCTTGAACGGTACGCCCTTGCCGGCGTATTGGTCGTACATCTGATAGCGCGCACCGGCGACAAAAATCCACTGGTCGTTGAGGTGGATGGCATCCTGGAAGAACAGCGAGTCGCTGCGCAGCAGGTCGGTCTGGGCGCTGTCGACGGCGCTGACGGTAGTGCCCGCCACTTCATTGCCGTACACCGGGTTGTTGTAGTTGAAGGTGCCCCGCGAGCCCTGGCGAATCAGGTCGGCGCGGTAGATCTTGCGGTATTCGTCATCCAGGCCGAACACCAGGTCATGTTGCATGCCCAGCAGCTTGACCTTGCCTTCCAGGCTGGCCGTGGTGAAACGGTCGGTGGTGATCGCGCCCTGGGTGCCGTCCATTCTGCGGGTCAGGGTGCCGTTGTCATTCACCGCACTCACACGCACTTGGCTGGCGTCGTAGGTTTCGCGGTTCCAGCTGTAGCCGAAATGGGCCTTCCAGTCATCGTTGAGGTCGTGATCGGCTTCAAAGCGGTACAGGTCGGACCGCCCTTCCATGTTGTTGAAGGGTTCATCCAGCCGACGGGTGGCCGGGATGTCCAACGGGTGGTTGGACTTGTCGATGGCGGTGCCACGGTCGAACGGCGTGAGAAACTCGCGGTGCTCGTAGGCGAACAACAGCTTGGTGGTGTCGCCATACCAGGCCAGCGACGGCGCGATCAGGCTCTCGCGGTGGGTGCCGAAGTTGCGCCAGTAATCCTCGTCTTCATGGTCGACGATCAGCCGATAGGCCAGGCCGCTGTCGCCAATCGGGCCGGTGGTGTCTAGGCTGCCGCCGCTACCGTTCTTGCCATCACCGAAGGTGGAGCCGCGCACGGTCAGGGCGGTGGACTGGACCAGCTCAGGCTTTTTGCTGACGATATTCACCACGCCGCCCGGGTCCTGGATGCCGTACAGCAAGGATGCTGGCCCCTTGAGGACTTCGACCCGCTCCGCCGTAGCGTTCAACGCACGCCCCTGCACGATCGGCATGCCATCGCGCATGATCGAACCGTTGCGGTTGTCGCCAAAGCCACGCAGCATCACCGCGTCCTGGGTACTGGCCAGGGTGTTGGCCTGGGTGATGCCACTGATGTTGCCCAGGGCGTCATCCAGGTTGCGCGGGGTCTGGTCGCGCAGCACTTGGGCGGGCACGACGTTGACAGTCTGCGGGGTTTCCAGCAGCAAGCCACCCGAGCGCATCACCGAACTGGTGGGCGGTGGCTGGTAGCTGGTGCTGTCCTGGGCCTGCTGGCCAACGCCGCTGATCGTGGTGGCGCCGAGGTTCACCGCGCCGTCGGTGGGCACCGGCTCAAGGGCCAGGGTACGGGCGTCGATCTGGCGGAAGGTAAAGCCGGTGTTGCTCAGCAACCGTTGCAGGGCCTGGTTTGCGCTCATCTGGCCGCTGACCGCCGGGGCGCTCAGGCCGTAGGGCGCTTCATCGGTGTAGATCACGCTGATTCCAGTGACCCGGCTAAAATCGCTCAGGGCCTGGGGCAGCGGCTTGGCTGCCAGGGCAAAGTTGAACTGGGCGCTTTGCTGCTCCTGCGCCTGCGCCACGCTCAGGGGCAACAACGCCAGCCCCGAGACTGCCAATGCCGAGGCTCCCAGCCACTGTTTTATCCAACCGCCCGCCGTCGACTTCATGCTGTGAGAACCCGTGTAGAAAACGCTGTTAATGCGAATAGATCGCAGTTTCAAGCACTACACGGTTGAGCGGTGGATTTACCTCACCTTTATTTGCAAATATTTTTCGTTAGTGCGCCTGAATGCGAAAGCCCATGCGTGGGAAATGCACATGCACGGTGCCCGCGCGCTCATCGCTACGGCGCAGGATCAGGGTTTCACGCCCGACAAACAGCAGCTCACCGGCCACGGGGTCAGTGCCGTAGTCGGTGGCCGAAAGGGTCACCAGCTGGCCGGCCTTGAAGCCATTCAAGTCCTCGAACACTTCATCGGGCAACGCCGCTGGGGTGGCGTTGCGCGCCACGTCCAAGGCGTGCTCGGCGCTCATCTCACTGGCGGTGCCATGACCAAAACTCAGTACCCGGTCGAGCCAGGCGGCGACGGCGGGATACGCGTCCACCAGCGGCGCGGTCACCGAAGAGCCTTTGAGGAACCACAACGGATGGGCCAGGGCAAAGTCGGCAATCGACGGCTCGCCGAACAGGAAATCCCCCGATTGGTGCTGCAACTGCTGGTCGATTCGGCCGACAATCGCCGGCCATTGATGCTTGGCCACCTCCAATTGCACCCGGGTCGCGGTGCCGCCACTGAACAGTTGGGTACGGTCGGCCACCAGCACCTGCAGCATGTGCGGCGGCACCTTGGCGAACTTGACCGCCAGGGAATCCGGCTGGAACACCAGCGCCACGGCATGGGAAAACACCACCGAATCGGCCCAGGCGGCGAAGCCCTGGGTCACCAATTCCAAACCCTGCGGAAACAGCGCCGGCCCGGACTTCTCCTGCTCCAGGCGCCGGGCGATCAACGCGGTGTCGCAGTAGATATCGGCGCCGACCTGCAACACCGGTGTCTTGCGATAGCCACCGGTCAAGGCGGTCAGATCAGGCTTGGGCATCACCGGTGGAATAAACACCGAGCGCCAGGACAAGCCTTTGAAGCCCAGCAGCAGGCGGGCTTTTTCAGCGAAGGGGGACTGCGGGTAGTGGTGCAGGATCAACTCAGACATGCCAGGCTCCGCTCAATAGATGAGCCGCTAGCTTAGCCTGCGAAACCGCGCATGGGGGCGATGGGAACCCATCAGTCAAATCAATGAGCCGCTGGCCGCCAGGCACTCCTTGGCGCTCTTTTTCAGCTTTTTGATCAAGCGTTCCTGGCGCAGCGCCTCGCCCTTGCTCGCGCATTGCTCGGTGTACACCAGCGCCACGGCAGGGCTGGATAAAAAGAACCGCGCGCCCTTGCCGCTCTGGTGCGAGGCAAAACGGCGTACCGGGTCGTTGCTGATGCCGCAATACAGCGAACCATTGGCGGCACGCACCAGGTAGACGAACCAGGGCTTGGGTTCAGGAATATCAGTCACGGGTCAATGTCGGCAAACCAGAAGAGTGCCAATCTTATCAACGACTGGCCTGGAATGCCCTCAGCCCTTTGAGCGCCTGCGCGCGCACGGCGTTTTTCAGCGCAGGTGACCAGCCCAGCAACAGCCCCTTCACACCCAACGCCTGGCGCGACCAACGCCACAGGTCGAAGTGGTCGTGGTGCTCGCAGATCTTGCCGTCGCGAAACACAAACCGCGCGCCGATATCGTTGACCACCGTATTGCCGGTGGCGCTGAACAGGTAAGTCGCCACCCAGTGCGCGCTGCCGGTGGTCTCGTCGCTGCGCACGTGGTCGAACGTCAGGGAAAAGTCCTTGGCCCGCGTGGTGAGCATGCGCCACATATCACCGGCATCACGGCCACGCAGCTCGCCAAACGCCGGGTCGCTGAACACCACATCATCGGTGTAGCAGGCGGCCATGGCTTCGGCATCCAGGCGCTGAAAGGCCGTGTAAAACTCGCTGATCAAGGCGTTATGGGCATCACTCATGGGCAGGCTCCGCGTGAGGAAAAAGAGTAGGCGCACGATAAGCCGTCAACGCCGCCAAGGCTACTGACATTCGCCGGGTAAATAGCCCGCCTCAGGGCACCATGCCACTGCTGCGCGCATAAGCGAACAAATCGACATCGGTGGAAATGCACAGCCTGCTCATCGCGGTGCTTTTCTGCTTGCTGATGGTCGAGATACTGCGGTTGACCCGCGCCGCGATCTGGCTGACGGTCATGCCACTGGCGAGCATGCGTACCACCTCGCGCTCCTTGCCGGACAACTGCGGCATACCCTGCTGGTCACCGACGCCCGCCTCCTCAAGTTGCAATCGCAGGCATTCGCTGACAAAGGTGTGCCCTTCACACACGGCCTTGATCGCCAGCGGCAGTTCCCTGGCCGATGCACTCTTGGCAACGATGGCGCGCGCGCCATGGGAGAACGAGGACCTCAGCGTGGCAACGTTGGCGAACATGGTGACCAGAATCACCGGCAAATCGGGGTGTTGTCGATGCAGCAAGCCCAACAACCCGTAGCCATCCGCCTGTTGATTACCCGGCATGGCAAAATCCGTCACCAAGACGTCGCAGGGTGTGCGCTGGACCAGCGCCAGCAACTGATCGGGTCCATCGGCCTCCCCCACGACTTTGCACTTTCCGTTGGCCTCAATGACCACTTTTTGACCAATACGTACGATGGGATGATCGTCAGCAATAATTACGCGAAGCATGGGCACCACCAGGATCGCCAATTGAGTCCGGGCAAAATAGCGCTGATGGCTTTCAGCCACAACCGCCGAAATTGGCGGTTTCCGGGCCTCAGCCAGCAATCAGTGAAACCCGACTTTAGGCCCACAGAAAAAACAGACGCCACCTACAGAATAGAACTACAAAGATGAGGGAAACTTCCTTCACTAAACCTGAGGCCATAGCTCGGCCAGGCGCAGCAGGTAACGCCGCAAGTCGGCGTATAAAAGCCCAAGTGAGCGCGAGTTCGCCGCGACGCCCTCACACGCCACCGCAGTGATCAAGTGGGCGCCGCGGTCCTCCAATTGCCCGGCCCCCAAAAAGGCAAGACCGCCCACCAACCGATGCAAGTGCCGGCTCGTCGCCGTCGCATCCTGTTTAAGGAGGGCGTCGTCCAAGGCTGCCAGATCCGCCTGCGCCTCCTCCAACAAGCACCCCACCATGCGCTCTACCAATGCCGCACAGCCAAAGGTTTCTATCAGGGTCGCGCGGGCGGGCCAGGTGATGGGCACGTCTTGAGCAACCGGCTCGGGTCGCTGGGTGTCCGCCTGGGGCACCCATAACGTCAGGATTTCGCGCAGTTGTATCAAGGTCAGCGGCTTGACCAGCCAGGCATTGATGCCGGCCTCCAGGCAGCGATGAATCTGGGCAGCCTCAAGGGTCGAGGTCAGGGCAATGATCGGCACTGGCGCGGTGTGGGCCAGGCGCTCACGACGGCGTACCTCACGGGCCAGGGCATAGCCGTCCATGACCGGCATCTGGCAGTCCGTGAGGATCAGGTCGAAGTGCCTGTCGGTCATCGCCGTCAAAGCGGCCTGCCCGTCGTTCACCACTTCCCTGTCGAACCCCAGCTTATGCAGCATCCCCCCCAACAGCATCCGATAGGCCGGATGATCTTCCACCACCAACACGCTCAATCCCTTGCGCCCCGAGGTCATTGGGCCGAGCGGCAGTGACGCAGACCCTGCGTTCCCACCGGGTGGGCTACCTGGCTGCATGATGACCTCGTTACGGAATGGACCGGCCAGGAATGAGCCATTACGCAGGTGCACTGTGCCGCCGCGACAACCCGAAAAAACAACTCAAATGGATTACATATTTAGTCAAATAATATTCTTTTGGATTATTTTTTAACCATGCAACAACTACGAAATATTCCCTCCTTACGCATAAATACGTCTTTATCTGACAGCCGGAGTCGCCACGAACCATTGTCGTATTTGTTGTATTTCCCCTATTGCAGGCACCCGATAAATTCCCCGGCGTCCTTCGAGGGCCCTCGCTCTCTTGGTGTTTGAGGCCTCTTGGACGGACACCCGCCTCCCAGTGAACGCGAACGTTATCGCCTGGGGAAATGCCCACGGCCTTGCACCGGAAATCATCAAAAAATGAGAAAGACCCTGACCGTAGTTGCCGCCACCTTAATGGCCTCGTCCCCTTGGCATACCTTTGCGGCAAGCAGCGTGGACCTCACCGTCACCGGGCTGATCACACCCAGCGCCTGCACGCCCGGCCTGTCCGGCGGTGGCGTGGTGGACCATGGAAAAATCTCGGCCAAGGACCTGAGTGCCACCGACCAGACCCTGCTCCCCGCCAGCACGCTGCAGATGGTTGTGAACTGTGACGCGCAAACCCTGTTTGCCTTGAAGGGCATCGAAAACAGCGTCGGCAGCACGAATCCGAACGGCTTTGGCCTGGGCCTGATCAACGGTAATCAGCCGCTGGGCCATTACACCTTGGAGCTGCTGAACGCTTCGGCCGACACCGCCGCCGCCACCACGCTCAAGTCCGTCGACGACGGTAAAACCTGGGACGCCATGGGCGGCGATGTCTGGTCGACCCTGAACCTGGCCAGCTTTGGCAATCAGTCCGGCGGCAACTGGGCGCCGATCCCGATCAAAGACCTGACCGCCGACCTCAAGGTCTCGACGCTTATCGCGCCCGCCTCAGGACTGGACCTGACCAACGAAGTACCGATCGATGGCAGCGCCACCCTTGAAGTGAAGTACCTCTAAGCCCTTTTTCCTCAACCCGAGGCATCACCGAATATGGATGTTCGTACTTCGACCCTAGTGGTCACCTTGCTGATTGGCGTGACGTCGCAAACCGAGGCCGCCAGCAGCACCGACTTGGCCGTGACCGGCCTGATTATTCCGAGCGCTTGCAGCCCCAGCCTGTCCGGCGGCGGCGTGATCGACCACGGCAAAGTGGCCGCCCGCGACCTCAACCCAGACACTCACACGTCCCTGCAGCGTCAGGTGATGCGCCTGAATGTGCGCTGTGACGGGCCGACACTTTTCAGCCTGAGCACCCTGGATAACCGCGAAGGCACCTCGGCCATTCAGGACCGGTTTCATGGCCTGGGTATGACGGCCAACGACGAAAAACTCGGCAGCGCCTCCCTGAGGCTTTCTACAGCGGTGGCCGACACCGAAGCGGTGCGCACCATCGTGTCTACCGATGGCGGCGCCACCTGGATCGAAGGCACCTATTTGGGTCACACCGCGATGACCGCCGTGGCCTCGGCCACCGGCAGCCTCACCCCGATCGCCGTGCAGGAGCTGGATGCCGACGTGCGCCTCAACACCATGATCGCGCGTTCCGACAGCCTGACCCTGGTCGACGAGGTGCCCCTGGACGGTCACGTGACTGTTCAATTGCGTTACCTGTAATCCCTGATCCGTTCTCCCTACCCTGGACCCTGCTCACCATGAAACCTCTATCGCGCCTGCTCAGCTCTTGCCTGATGATCGGCTTCGCCGCACCGGCACTCGCTGCCTCCACCACCGACCTGACGGTCAAGGGGCTGATCGTGCCGTCGGCCTGCACCCCCTCCTTGTCGAGCGCAGGCCTTGTCGACCACGGCAAGATTTCGGTGGGTGACCTCAAACCCACCGCCATCACCTACCTGCCGCCCGTCTCCGTGCAGCTGTCAGTGGATTGCGAAGCAAAAACCCTGCTTGCGCTGATGCCTACCGACAATCGCAAGGCGTCCGGAATCGGTCCCTACAACTATGGCATCGGCCTGGTCGACGGTAAAAAGCTGGGCGCCTATTCGCTGGTCTACGACAACGTCCTCGCCGATGGTGAGACGCCCAGAATGCTGATGTCCTGGGACAGCGGCACAACCTGGCAAAGCGCGGACGACAGCGATATGTGGGACTTCTTCCTGTCGGTCGGCGACGTGGCTGGCCCACGCATTCCGGTCCCGGTCCAAAACCTGAGCATGGACCTGTCGATCCGCACCTATATCCACCCCACCCAGAACCTGCCCGTGGCTCAAGAGATGATCATCGACGGCAGCGCCACCATCGCCGTGCATTACCTCTGAGCCCGAGCTCGCAAGCGTTTCACCCAACCCCCTGTATCCCTGGAGACCCACTGAAATGAACCTGTCCCCCCGCGTCCTCGCTACTGTTCTGCTGGCTATCGCCAGCCCATGGGCGGCTGCCGCGTCTACCGTCGACCTGACCGTCAAGGGGCTGATCGTGCCCTCGGCCTGCACGCCCACATTGTCCAACGCCGGCACCATCGACCACGGCAAGATCTCGTTCAAAGACCTCAACCCGACCACCCCGACCAACCTGAAAGCACAAACCATCGACCTGGCCGTGGCATGCGACGCCCAAACCCTGATGGCTCTGCAAACCACTGACAACCGTGCCGACTCAGGCATCCATGGCGGCTACGGCATTGGCCTGGTCAACGGCAACCAGAAACTGGGTTACTTCAACCTGACCATCGCCAAGGCCGTAGCCGATACCGTGGCCGCTGACTTCGTCTACTCCCTGGATGGCGACCGTTGGTTCTGGCAAGACATCAACGATGCATGGGTTGCCAATTACATGATCGCTCCCAGCCTGACCACCTTTGCCGCCCCCATTCCGGTGCAAAACCTGTCCGCGATGCTGACCGTCTACACCATCATCAATCGCAGTGACGCCCTGCCCGGCGGCACGGAAATCCCGATCGACGGCTCCGCCACACTGACCGTGCGCTACCTGTAACCCCTCGACCGCCCAGCCCGAATCACGCCAGGTAACTGATCGTCATGAATATGCTTCTCCGCTCGCTGGTACTCGCGTTTTTGCTCGTGGGTGTGCCGTTGACCTTTGCCGCCTCGGGCGTCGATCTGCAGGTTGAAGGCCTGATTACCCCCAACGCCTGTCTGGTGTCGCTGTCGGACGATGGCATGGTGGACCACGGCAAGATTCCGGCACGCCGACTCAACCTCGATGAGTTCACCGTGTTGCCGAGTTTCCCCATGGCGCTGGGCGTGAGTTGCAACGCAGCGGTGCTGTTCGCCCTCGTGGGCGTCGACAATCAAGCCGACTCGTCCCTGGCACCTGATTTTTTCTACGGGCTGGGCATGAACCATCAGGCACCCACCGAGCGGCTGGGCTCGGTGGCCCTGTCGCTGCGCGGCCCTGTAGCCGACGCACAACCGATGCAAACCTTGACCTCATCCGACCAAGGCGCCACCTGCCACGTGGAGCCCAACGCCTACCCGAACAGATTCATGGCCTTCGCCGTACCGGGCAGCCTGATACCCGTGCCCCTCAGGAACCTGGTGGTCAATCTGCGAGTGGACACCTCGATCAGTCCGGCCAACAACCTGACATTGAAGGAAGAAGTGCCCCTGGACGGCTTGATCACCCTGGAGTTGCGTTACCTGTAATCCGTGCTACTGACTATTTGGAGAACGCCTGCATGACCCTTTTATTCACTACCCTGCGTCGCTTAAGCGCCGCAAGCTGCACGCTGCTGGCCTGTTTCCAGACGCTGCCGGCTGCCGCTGACGGCATGGTGCCGGACACCTCGGTGGTGATCGTGCACGAGGAGGCCGGTGAAACCTCGGTAGCCGTCACCAACACCGACCCCGACCTGGCCCTGCTGCACGTCACCCTCGAGGACATTCCCCAGGACATTGAACCCTTGCTGTTCGTGACCCCGCCCTTGACCAGGGTGGAGCCCGGCAAGAGTCAACTGGTGCGGTTCATCCTGCAAACCAAACAACCGTTGACCACCCAACGCCTGAAACGGGTGGTGTTTGAAGGCATACCTGCCAACCGTAAACCCGCCAAGGCCGGGCATGCACGTGTAGGTGTCACGGTGCGCCAGAATTTGCCGGTGATCCTGCACCCCAAAGGCCTGGCCACCAACCGCACACCCTGGACCGACCTGAAATGGTCGCTGCAAGGTGAGCAACTGTGGGTGCACAACGACACACCCTACGTCGTGCGCCTGGCTCAGGAGCTGCAACTGTTGCCCGGCGACAACAGGGCACTGCTGCCGCGAGCCTATGTGCTGCCTGGGGAAAACATCCCGATCCAGGCAAACGCCGCGGGCGCCACCACCGTACGGTTTCAACCCGCCACCGTGTACGGCTTCGCGGTCAGCGCCTATGACGCGCCCCTGACACCTGCCCGGCCTTAGCCTCCTCAAGCACTAACCTGGGCCACCAGCGCCCACACCCGAGTGAGTTCTGTGAACACAGTCATGATTTGCCATGACGGCGAAGCCTTGCCCGTCATTCGGCCGCGCGCCCTGCGCCGTGGCCTGATCCACCCGGCAACCCGGTCCGTCATCCCGCTGGCCGGCGTCCTGTGGCTGGCAGAGGCCGTGGCCCAGCCAGCGGCAGCTACCTTCGACGCCACCACACTGCAACAACGAGGTATCGACCCGGGACTGGCCATGCTGTTGGTCCAGGCCCCGCGTTTCGGCGGCGGCAGTCATCCCGTCACGTTAAGTGTCAACGGCCGCCCGAAAGGACGGGTAAACGCCCACTTCACCGCGGACGGCGAACTGTGCTTCGACCAGTCGCTGCTGGATAAAGCCAACCTGCTCGGCACAGTGCCCGACAGCGACGAAACACTGCGCTGCCATGATTTCATGACGCGCTGGCCCACCACCCAGATCGAACAGGACACCGCCAACCTCGGCCTCTCGCTGATCGTACCCACCGATGCCTTGCGCCCCGTGGTGCGGGATTTTTCAGGCTATGAAACCGGTGGCTTCGCCGGCTTGATCAACTACGACCTGACCGGGCTGTACAGTCACTACGGCGATCAAACCAGTCGCTACGGCTCGGCCAATACCGAAGTCGGCTTCAACGCCGGTGACTGGATCGTGCGCAGCCGCCAAGTACAAACCTGGCAGGACGACGACTCGCGCACTACCCACCTGGAGGCCTACGCCCAGCGCACCTTTGCCCAGCAGCAACTGGTCCTGCAAGCCGGCCAGATCAACCTCTACAACCCGGTGCTGGCGGGCGCGCAGATCACCGGCGTGCAGGTACTCACCGAGCAGGCGCTGCAAGAAGAAAACCAGGGCTCGACCATTGACGGCATCGCCTACAGCCAGGCCCAGGTGGAGGTGCGGCAGAACGGTGCGCTGATCCACTCCACGGTGGTGCCGGCCGGGCCGTTTTCCCTCAGTGATGTCAGGCGCCTGGACAGCCGTTCGGACGTCGAAGTCACCGTCAAGGAGATAGACGGCAGCGAGCGCCGTTTCACTGTGCCGGCGGCCATGCTCGGCGTGGGCCTGCCCGCGCCCGGGTATTCCGTAGCGGCGGGCCGGGTGCGCGATATCAGCCACGACCAAAGCGCCGAGCCCTGGGTGGTCAGCGCCGGCTGGAGCGGCGGCGTGCTGCCGGGCGTGAACCTGGCCGGTGGCAGCTTGCTCGCCGACAGCTATCAGGCCGCCGGCATCAGCCTGGGTACCCAACTGTGGACCAACACCGACGTGCAGGCCTCATTGACCGCTACCGACGCGCGCCGCCACACACAACGACGAGGCATACAAACCGATCTATTGCTGTCGCAACAGCTGAACGATCGCTGGTCGTTCTACCTCGGCACATCCCAGCGCACCGAGGGCTATCGCGAGTTACAAGAAAGCATCGCCGAGCGCTACGCCGACGAGCGCAATCAGCGTTATCGCGACCAGCAAAGCGCCGGCGTGGCCTGGTCCCACCCCTGGATGGGCGCCTTCAGCACCGGCTACTCGCGCTCGACCTTGTTCGACGGACGCAACAGCAGCCGTGCGCTGGCCACCTGGGGCACGCGGGTCGGCACTGTCTCGGTGTCGGCCAGCGCCGAATGGCAAGTCAGCGGCAGCCAGGGTCGCGACGACAGCCTCTACCTGAACCTGAGTATTCCCCTGGGCGAAAGCCGTCGCGCCCGCACTTGGCTGCGCAACTCCGGTGGCGAACACCGCATCGGTGTCGGGCTCAACGAGCAGCTCAATGATCAACTGAGCTACCGCGCCGGCGTCGAGCGCGACTCCCGTGACCGGCAAGTGCAATCGAGCCTCGGGGTTTCGGCGCTGCCGCGCTATACCCAGCTGGACCTGAACTACAGCCGCGATGACGCCGAGCGCGACAGCTATCAAGGCAACGCCCGCGGTGCGGTAGTGATGCATGGCGACGGTGTGACATTGTCACCGTACCCGGTGCGCGACACGTTTGCCGTGCTGTCGGTGGCGGACATTTCCGGGATCAAGGTCAACACCCCCAGCGGCCCGGTGTGGACCGACTGGCAAGGCCAGGCCGTCGTGCCGCAGGTGTCGGCCTATAGCCGCACCGCCGTGGAAGTTGAAACCCGCACCCTGCCGCGCAATGCCGACATCAACAACGGTCTGGCACAGATCACGGCCGGACGCGGTGCCGTCGACCGCGTCGACTTCGGCGTCAGCCTGACACGCCGCGCCCTGCTCTGCGTCACCACCGTGGACGGCAAACCACTGCCCAGGGGCGCCTCCGTCAGCAGTGCCGACGGTGAGTTCATCACCCTGGTCCAGGACGGTGGCCAGGTATTCCTGACCAACGCGCTGGAACAACCGTCACTGTGGGTCAAGGCGCCAGGGCAGCCACCGTGCGAAGTGCACTACCAATTGCAGGCCAAGCCTGACACCCAGTCGTACTACGAAACCGCTGCGGCCCAGTGCCGTACCCCTTGAGGAGCAATGCCTGTGATTTCCCGTTTGTGTCGCCCGCTGGCCGGGCTTGTATGGCTGGCCGGGGTAGCCCTCGGCACCCCGGCGTTGGGCGATGAATGCCGGTTGAGCCTGAGCCAGTCGTCCACGGATTTCGGCCAGTTCAATCGAAGCGTGCAAAGCACCCCGGCAACGCAATACCCGGTGGGGGAGCAACACCTGAGCCTGACCCTCGCCTGCGATCACGTCACGGACATGAGCCTGTTCTACAACGCCGTGAGCAACGGGGCCGAACGCTTTCGTTTTGCCGAGCACGGCGAATATGCCTTGCGACTGCGCAATGGCGTGTTGGACGGGCAAACGGTGGAGCTGGGCGTGATCGCCGGTCAGGGCCAGCCGCCCGGCGAAACCGCGGCAGAGTTGGCTTGGCGCCCTACCGTGGGTGTGGTGCCGGTGCGCGCAGGTGCGCCGGTGCAGGGTAAGACCTTCTCGGTGCAACTGGACATCAGTGCCTGGGCCGAGGAACCGGCACTGCGGGTCCGCGACGCGCTCGTCTGGGAAACCTCCGGGGTGTTCGAAGCCTCGGCCGGGGCCGCCAGCCGCGAATTGCAACTGCGCGCCACCTTCGCCCCGACCGCCTGTGAACTGAGCCTGTCAGGCGGGGGGGTGGTGGACTTTGGCCGGATTTCACGCAACGACTTGAACAGCGGGCAATCGACGCGCCTGCCGTCCAAGTCACTGATGCTCAACCTGGGTTGCGATGCCCCGACGCGGTTCGCCTTGCGCATGCAAGACAATCGCGACGGCAGCGCCACGGTCAACAGCGAGATTTACTACGGCCTGGGCCTGGACCAGAGCGCCAACCGCATCGGCCTTTACTCATTGGTCTTCGACCCCACCGACGCCTCAGCCGACAGTTTCCCGCGCCTGTATCGCACCGACTCCACCACCGCCGGGGTGGCCTGGAGCCTCAGCAACGCCAGCCCCTTGCCGGTAGGTGCCAACAGTTACCTGGGTTTCAGCCCGATCGGCGGCAGCCAGGCGGGCCCGGTCGCCATTCAACACCTGTCGAGTCGGGTGACCGTGGAGGCGGTCATCGCCCCGACCAACACCCTGGACCTGAGCACCGATGTAGTGCTCGACGGTTCGGCCACCTTGGAAATCATCTATCTCTAGAGACTCACCGATGAACAGAACAGTGTTAACCCCTTTGATCGCATTGGCATGGCTGGGCAGTCTCCTGCCGGCCCAGGCTGCGTCCACCACGGACTTGAGTGTCTACGGTCTGATCACCCCCAGCGCCTGTGAACCCAGCCTGTCCAATGGCGGCATGCATGATTTGGGAAAAATCGCCGCGCGGGACCTGAATGCCGACCAGACCACACCGTTACCCACCTACAGCCTACAAATGGCGATCACCTGTGAGGCGTTGACCCTGCTGGCCCTGGAGCCTCGGGATAATCGCCTGGGCTCCAACTACGATAGTGATAAACCGTTTAAATTCGGCCTGGGGCTGGTCAACGACCAGCAGAAACTCGGTTACATGGTATTGCGCCTCCAAGCGCTGGTTGCCGATGGCATCGCCCTGCGGCAGATCGGCCAGACTGATCCCTTTACCTGGGCTCCGAGCGCCCTCCTGTCGCCCGACTTCCTCACGTCATTCGCCGCTATCGGCACCTTGGTCCCAACGCCGGTACAGGTGCTCAATGCAGAGCTGAATATCGCGCCGACCATCGCTCCGACAAACACGCTGTCCCTGGAAAATGAAGTGCCCATCGACGGTTCCGTGACCCTGTCCATGAAGTACCTGTAAGGCGGGTGACACCGCCGAAATCATCTCATTGTGTAGGAGCATCATAGTGAACGCGATTCTGATCCCCCTGAGCGCCCTGGCCGTGCTCTGCACCAGCCTCACCGCACAGGCCGCCTCCATCATCGACCTGAGCGTGAGTGGCTTGATCACGCCCACGGCCTGCACGCCGGTGTTTGTCGGCGGTGGGCTGGTGGACTTCGGCAAGATCTCACGTAATGACCTCAACCTGACGAAAGGCACACGCCTGCCGCTGCGGTACCTGAGCCTGACCGTCGGTTGCAACAACGCGACACGCTATGCGTTGCGCATGCGTGACAACCGCGACGGCACTGCCCACGTAAACAGCGAGATTTTCTATGGGCTGGGGCTGGATAGAAGCGGCAACAAGCTGGGGGTGTATTCATTGAGCTTCGACCCCAAACAGACCGCCGCCGATGGTTTGCCGGTGATCTACGGGACCGAGTCCACCACCGGCGGCGTGGCCTGGCGCACCTCCAACAGCAATCCCATCGATATCGGTTCCAGGAGCTACCTGGGATTTACCGACCTGGAGGGCAGCACGGCCGGGCCTTCATCGATGCAGAATCTGAGCACCACGGTCAAACTGGAAGCCACCCTCAACGCCCGGCAAAATCTTGACCTCAGCGAGGAGACACCTCTGGATGGTTCGGCGACGCTGGAAGTGGTGTACCTGTGATGCACCTCTTCCACGCCAGGCTTCAAACGCTTTCGCTGCTGACGGCGACGTACCGCGCTCGCCCCGCTCCCAGACCCGCAATAATCGCCCCCAGGCCGAGCACCGCAAAGATCCAGCCCACTGCGTTCCAGCCGCCGGTCCAGTCATGGACCAGCCCGACTGCAAACGGCCCAAGGGACGCCAGTGTGTAGCCAAAGCCCTGGGCCATGCTCGACAGGTTGGCGGCCACATGGGCGTCGCGCGAACGCAGCACGATCAAGGTCAGCGCCAGGCTGAAGGTGCCGCCCTGACCCAGGCCGAGCAAAATCGCCCAGCCCCACAAGCCGTCGAGGGGTGCGTACAGGCAACCGAACAGCCCGCCAAGGGTCAGCAGCATGACCACCACAATTGCCAGGCGCTGGTCCTTGCCTCGGGTGGCTAGCCACGGTGCGGCCAGGGAGCTGAACAATTGCACGATGATGGAGCCCGATAGCGCCAACCCGGCTTCAGTGGCACTCAAGCCGCGGCCGATCAGGATCGACGGCAACCAGCCAAACACGATGTACGACAAGGATGATTGCAGGCCCATGTACAAGGTCACCTGCCAGGCCAGCGGGTCACGCAGCAACCCCTTCACGCGGTAAGCGACGTGATGGGCACCGTGCTTTTGCCCGACTTGCGGCAACCAGAACAGCATCGCCACCAGGGCCGGCAGCGCCCAAAAGCCAAGGCCGATGTTCCAGCTGTCGCCGAAGGCCTTGCTCAGCGGCACCGTGGCACCGGCGGCCAACGCAGCGCCCAGGCACAACGCCATGGTGTAGACGCCCATCATGGCGCCCGCCTTCTTGGGGAAATCGCGCTTGACGATACCCGGCAGCAACACACCGATGACGCCGATGCTCGCACCGGCGAGCAGGCTGCCGGCAAACAGCCCGACTTCACCGACCAAACTGCGCAGGATGATCCCGGCAGCCAACGTCAACAAGATCCCCAGCACCACGCGCTCAGCGCCAAAGCGCCGGGCCAGGACCGGCGCCAGCGGCGCGAACAGGCCCAGGCACAGCACCGGCAAGGTCGTCAGCAAGCCGGCTTTGGCCGCTGACAACCCCAGGCTCTGTGAGACGTCAGCCAGCAGCGGCGCCAGGCTCGACAGCGCCGGGCGCAGGTTCAGCGCCACCAGGATCAGGCCGAGCAACAACAACCATGGGCGGCGCACCAACGGCTGGCTGTGCTGGACAACCTCATCGTCCGCTTCGGCGTCGATCAAGAGTTCGTCGAGTTCAGGTGTGCGCTTGGCTTCAAGGTTCATTGATCAACTGCCGGCAGAGGGATTTGGCGCGTTCCGGGTCTTGGTTTTCCACGGCGTCGAGCAGGGCAATGTGCAGGTCGAATACGGCCTGGCGACGCGGTGAAATGTTCAGGGTCTGGCGCAACTGGGCAGCGACGATGCGGGAGAAATACTGGTACAGCTCGCTCAACGCGGGGTTGTGCGCCGCGTCTACCAGGTGTTTGTGAAACACCAGGTCAGCACTGATGTAGGCCTCCAGATCACCGTGATAAAGCTCGCCGCTGGTTTCGAGCGCCTCGCGCAACGCGTTGAGGTCATCCTCGGTACGGCGCAACGCCGCAAGCCCGACGGCCTCTACTTCGAGAATCTGCCGCGTCTCCTGCGCTTGCTCCAGGGTGCAGTGGGATAACGCACGCATGGCGCCCAGCGGGTCGGTCATGGAACGCAAATAACTGCCGTCGCCCTGGCGGATCTCGATCAAGCCGGAAAACGCCAACACGCGCATGGCCTCGCGCACGGTGTTGCGGCTGATACCTAACTCAGCGGACAGCTCCGGCTCGGTGGGCAGGCGTTCACCGATGGCCCATCGGCCTTCAGTGATGCGCAGGCGTAACTGCTCAAGGGCCTGGTCGACCAGGGAGCGTTTGATCAGCGGGGCGATGTCTGTCATGGGTTCAGCGCTTTCGTCCAATCATAGGATGAATTTTCCTACAGGCTATTCGGAGTTGCCTACAAAGGCAACGCACTAGGGTTCTTGGGTGGGTAAAGGAGCAGTATTTTCGATTGGTAAAATTACCCTTTGAGGGTAATTATGGACTCAGGTGTCTTATGGAAAAGTACACACCTCATTACGATTTGGCGGTGATAAAGGCGGATGTGAGGCGGCTTGGCAGCAGGGCGTTCACGAGGACAGCAAAGGAGTCCGGCGAGAAACTCGGCTTTAGTATCGAGGGAATGCAGATCGTGATTTACGAGTTACAAAACAGGATGTTGTACAAGTCGATGACTGCCTACGGCAATCATCGAATGTGGCAGGACGTGTACCACACGCAAGTGAAAGATCGGGAGATTTACATCAAGGTCACTTACTCCTTAGACGGTGCCCCTCCGGTGATCTCCTTCAAGGAGAAAAACGTATGAAGGTAAAAGATTGCTACATTTGTGGCGCTCCCAGAGGATTGACCTATTTCGAGGGCCGCAGCGAAACCATCAGCATTAAAGGTATGGACCGCCGGGTCGACGAACTTTCAGGGTGGGAGTGCAAAGTATGCGGTGATGGTTTCTGGGACCCAGACAACGACAGTACCGACCGCTACGATGCAGCAAAAGATGCACTGACACTCGCCGCCCGAAAAATGATCGGCACCGAAATGAAACGTACCCGTCGCAAACTGCACCTTACCCAAAAGGAAGCCGTGGAATTACTGTCCGGTGGCGGCCACAACGCATTCTCTCGCTACGAACGTGGCGAGTTGCTTGCCCCTAAACCGTTGGTGCTGCTGATGCGGCTTTTGGATCGTCACCCACATTTGCTTGCGGATGCGAAAATCCTGGCAGAAGGCGCTGATTTGCGTGGCGCCTTCACCTACACCGTGAACGACGAAGCACAAGCACTCAAGGTGTCCTAACCCCAAAAAATAAACCCGGCACCAGGCCTAATGCCAGTCAGTTAAGAAGCAGCATGAGCGAAAAGTAACCCGTGGCGAGGGAGCTTGCTCCCGCTGGGTCGCGAAGCGGCCCCAAAAATGGGGCTGCTGCGCAGTCCAGCGGGAGCAAGCTCCCTCGCCACAGGTACGGTGCTCACCCTTAACTGACTGGCATTAGGCACCAGGCCGGGTTTATCGTTTCAAGCATCGATCAATGCAAAATCTGGCTCAAGAACAACTTGGTCCGGTCATTCTGCGGGTTGTCGAAGAAGTCATTCGGTGCCGCCTGTTCCACGATCTCGCCCTTGTCCATGAAGATCACGCGGTTGGCCACGGTGCGGGCAAAGCCCATTTCGTGGGTCACGCACAACATGGTCATGCCGTCTTCGGCCAGGCCGATCATGGTGTCCAATACCTCTTTGACCATTTCCGGGTCGAGTGCCGAGGTCGGCTCGTCGAACAGCATGATTTTCGGCTTCATGCACAAGGCGCGGGCAATCGCCACACGCTGCTGCTGGCCACCGGACAGTTGCCCCGGAAACTTGTGGGCCTGCTCCGGGATGCGCACGCGCTCCAGGTAATGCATGGCAATTTCTTCGGCCTTGCGCTTGGGCATCTTGCGCACCCACATCGGCGCCAGCGTGCAGTTCTGCAGGATGGTCAGGTGTGGGAACAGGTTGAAGTGCTGGAACACCATGCCGACTTCACGGCGGATCGCTTCGATCTGCTTGAGGTCGTTGGTCAGTTCCACGCCGTCGACCACGATGCGGCCCTGCTGGTGCTCTTCCAGACGGTTGAGGCAGCGGATGGTGGTGGACTTGCCCGAACCCGACGGGCCACACAGCACGATACGCTCGCCCTGCTTGACGTTGAGGTTGATGTCTTTCAACACGTGGAACTGGCCGTACCACTTGTTGACGCCCTGCATCTGGATAATGCCTTCAGGGCTCACAGGCTGTTTGATCGCTTCGCTCATAACAACAACTCCTAACGCTTGTGGCCTGTGTCGAGCTTGTGTTCCAAATGAATGGAATAGCGCGACATACCAAAACAGAAAATCCAGAACACCAAGGCGGCGAACACGTAGCCTTCAGTGGCCATGCCCAACCATTTCGGGTCGGCGGCGGCTTGCTTGACGCTGTTGAGCAGGTCGAACAGGCCGATGATGATCACCAGGCTCGTGTCCTTGAACAGCGCGATAAACGTGTTGACGATGCCGGGAATGACCATCTTCAGGGCCTGCGGCAGAATCACCAGGCCCATGCTGCGCCAGTAACCCAAGCCCATTGCTGCGGCCGCTTCGTACTGCCCTTTGGGAATCGCCTGCAAGCCCCCGCGTACCACCTCGGCCACGTAGGCCGACTGGAACAGGATCACGCCAATCAGTGCGCGCAGCAGCTTGTCGATGCCCATGCCTTCCGGCAGGAACAGCGGCAGCATCACCGACGACATGAACAACACGGTGATCAACGGCACGCCGCGCCAGAATTCGATGAAGGTCACGCAGACCACACGAATCGCCGGCATATTCGAGCGCCGCCCCAACGCCAGCATAATGCCCAGTGGCAAGGCGCCGGCGATGCCAACGGTGGCGATCACCAGGGTCAGCATCAGGCCGCCCCATTGGCTGGTCGCCACGTTGGCCAGGCCGAAGATCCCACCGTGCAGCAGGAAGAAGGCGATGATCGGGTACAGCACCAAAAAGCTCAGCCCGTAGATCGCCTTGCGTTGAAAGCGCGAGACGAACAACGGCGCCACGCCGACGATGGCCAGCCACACGGTCAGGTCTACGCGCCAGCGCAGGTCGCCGGGGTAGTAGCCGTACATGAACTGCCCGAAGCGCTGTTGGATAAACACCCAGCAGGCGCCCTCCTTCGTGCAATCGGCGCGTGTGGTGCCGACCCAGTTGGCGTCGATGATCGCCCAGCTCAGGATCGGCGGGACCACCAGGTAGATCAGGTAGAACGCCAGTAATGTCAGCAGCGTGTTGAGCCAGCTAGAGAACAGGTTGGCGCGCATCCATGCCATCGGCCCGAACACTTTGTTCGGCGGCGGCATATCAGGTTTGAAAGTATGCGTACTCATGGGCGTTTCCTCACCGCTCGATCAGCGCAATGCGCTTGTTGTACCAGTTCATCAGCAGGGAAATGCTGATGCTGATCGCCAGGTACACGCTCATGGTGATGGCAATGACTTCGATGGCCTGGCCGGTCTGGTTGAGTACCGTGCCGGCAAACAGCGAAACCATCTCCGGGTAACCGATACCGGCCGCCAGCGAGGAGTTCTTCGCCAGGTTCAGGTATTGGCTGGTCAGCGGCGGAATGATCACCCGCAGGGCCTGCGGGATGATGACCTTGCGCAGCGTCGGCCCAGGGCGCAGGCCCAGGGAGCGCGCGGCTTCGGTCTGGCCGTGGCTGACGGACTTGATGCCCGACCGCACGATCTCGGCAATAAATGCTGCCGTGTAGACAGTCAGCGCCAGGGTCAGTGCCAGCAGTTCCGGGATGAGTACCCAGCCGCCGACAAAGTTGAAACCTTGCAGCTTGGGCATTTCCCAGTGCAGCGGTGCACCGAAGATCAAGGCGCACAGCGCCGGGATCAGGATGAACAGCGCCAGGCCCGCCCAGAATTTGTGGAAGGGTACGCCGGTTGCTTCGAAGCGTTTGTTGGCCCAACGCGCCATCAGCACGATTGCCACGATGGCGACGACGATGCTGGCCACAAACGGCCAGAAACCGTCAGCGGCAAGCGCTGCCGGCATGTTCAGGCCACGGCTGCTGACAAAGAAGGTATCGCCGAAGTTGTGGCTGTTACGCGGCCCCGGCATGGTCAGGAACACCGCGAAGTACCAGAACAGGATTTGCAGCAGTGGCGGAATGTTGCGGAAGACCTCCACATACACCGTCGCCAGTTTGTTGATCATCCAGTTCGGCGACAGCCGCGCCACGCCGATCACGAACCCGAGCAGTGTCGCCAGGATCACGCCGATAAAGGTCACCAGCAAGGTGTTGAGCAAACCGATCACAAACACCCGGGCATAACTGTCCGATTCGGTGTAGTCGATCAGGTGCTGCGCGATACCGAAGCCGGCACTGCGCTCAAGGAAGTCGAAACCCGAGGTAATGCCTCGGTGTTGCAGGTTGGTCTGGGTGTTATTGAAGAGGTACCAGCCCAGCGAGACCACCGCCACAATCGTGATGATCTGGAAGAGCCACGCACGCACTTTGGGATCGCTGAAGCTGAGCTTCTGCTTTGGTGCGCCGATTTGATTTTGCATGAAGTGCCCCGGAAATAATGGAACAGAACATCACCCGGCGGTTGGCCCACCGGGTGACAGAACCATCAGCGATCAGCGCACAGGTGGTGCGTATTGAATGCCGCCGTTGTTCCACAGCGCGTTCAGGCCACGGTCGATTTCCAGCGGGGTGCTCTTGCCCAGGTTGCGCTCGAACACTTCACCGTAGTTACCGACTTGCTTGACGATCTGTACGACCCAATCTTTCTTCACTTTCAGGTCTTTGCCGTATTCACCGTCAGCACCGAGCAGACGTGCAACGTCCGGGTTCTTGGTGGATTTGGCTTCAGCCTCAACGTTTTTCGAGGTGATACCGGCCTCTTCAGCGTTGAGCATGGCGTAGCCAACCCAGCGCACGATGGCCAGCCACTCGTCATCGCCGTTACGCACGACCGGGCCCAGAGGCTCCTTGGAAATGGTTTCCGGCAGAACCACGTAGTCTTTCGGCGCGGCCAGCTTGCTGCGCTGGGCGAACAATTGGGACTTGTCGGAAGTCAGTACGTCGCAACGACCGGATTCCAGCGACTTGGCGCTTTCATCGGAGGTGTCGAAGGTGATCGGGGTGTACTTCAGGTTGTTGCCACGGAAGTAGTCGGAAACGTTCAGCTCAGTGGTGGTACCGGCCTGGATGCAGATGGTTGCACCGTCCAGTTCCTTGGCACTTTTCACGCCCAGCTTGTTGTTTACCAGAAAGCCAATGCCGTCGTAGTAAGTGATGAAGCCTGGGAATTTCAGGCCCATGCCGGCATCGCGGGAGCTGGTCATGGTGGTGTTACGGGACAGAATGTCGACTTCGCCGGATTGAAGCGCGGTGAAACGCTCCTTGGCGTTCAACTGGCTGAATTTGACCTTGGTCGCGTCGCCGAAAACGGCAGCCGCCACAGCGCGGCAAACATCAGCGTCGATCCCCAGGATCTTGCCGCTGGCATCCGGTACCGAGAAACCCGGCAGGCCGTCACTCACGCCACATTGCACAAAGCCTTTCTTCTGCACGGCGTCCAGCGTGGCGCCAGCTTGGGCGAAACCACTGACACCCAGTACAGCCGCCGCGGAAACGATGGCCAGGGTGGATTTCAATACCTTCATTCAAACCTCCAGTTGCTCTTGTTGTGTCGGAGCTCGAACCTCAGCGCACCCTTATGAGGCGATATCGACCCGTGTTGGCTTTTTTGGGGTCAAGCGGCATGAGGTTGTTGCGATCAATCCAGTTGCTATCCCACAAGCGGCAGTCACTGATAGTGTTACCGTCCTGAGATAGCGCTGACATCGTTCAACACATAGCAAGGCCCGTACCAGAGTGCCGGCTGAGTCGATTCAGCCCACGGTCAATAGAAAAAGATTCAACCGTGCGACATCTTCTTAACAGATCAACCCATCGCGCACCGTTCCGACGCACCCAATCGGAGCGCACGCACATTAATGGAGCAGACATGACCGAACCCTTGATTCTTCAGCCCGCCAAGCCCGCAGACGCCTGCGTAATCTGGTTGCATGGCCTGGGTGCCGATCGCTACGACTTCCTGCCGGTGGCCGAAGCGTTGCAGGAAAGCTTGCTGACCACCCGCTTCGTTTTGCCCCAGGCACCGACCCGCCCGGTGACAATCAATGGCGGCTACGAGATGCCCAGTTGGTACGACATCAAGGCCATGAGCCCGGCGCGGTCGATCAGCCTGGAAGAGCTGGAAGTGTCGGCCAAAATGGTCACGGATTTGATCGAGGCACAGAAGAGAACCGGAATAGACGCTTCGCGGATTTTTCTCGCAGGCTTTTCCCAAGGCGGTGCGGTGGTATTCCACACGGCGTTTCTTAATTGGGAAGGCCCCCTGGGTGGCGTCATTGCCCTCTCCACCTACGCGCCCACCTTCGATAATGAGCTGGAGTTATCTGCCAGCCAGCAGCGCATTCCAACGCTGTGTCTGCACGGCCAGTACGATGAAGTGGTACAGAACGCCATGGGTCGCACGGCGTATGAGCACCTGAAGAGCCGTGGTGTCACCGTGACATGGCAGGAATACCCAATGGGCCACGAAGTGTTACCCCAGGAGATACACGATATCGGCGCCTGGCTGACCGCGCGCCTGGGCTGAAACCCGGCGTTTATGTAGCCGTATGACAGACGCACTACGCCGCGCCCGATTCTTGCATTACACTGGCCGGCGTACATTCCTTAACCAATTAATGAGATCACCGTGCTCAAAGCACTTAAGAAGATGTTCGGCAAAAGCGAGGCTGAGCCGCTCGCGCCTGATTCCAGTGCTCCAACCCCCACGCCCGGCAGCCGCAATGACGGTCAGCAGCCAGGTCGGACCGCACCTGTCACCCCGCCGAAGAAGCCGACCGTGAAGCCGCCTGAACAGGCAGAGCTGGTTGAGGCCGCTCCCGCGCCAGTCGCGCCCAAGCCGCGCCGTGAACGTGCACCAAAACCGCCCGTGATCCCATGGAAACTCGAAGACTTCGTCGTCGAGCCCCAGGAAGGCAAGACCCGCTTCCACGATTTCAAACTGGCCCCCGAACTGATGCACGCCATCCAGGACCTGGGTTTCCCGTACTGCACGCCGATCCAGGCGCAGGTGCTGGGCTTTACCCTCGCCGGCAAAGACGCCATCGGTCGCGCCCAGACCGGTACCGGCAAGACCGCCGCCTTCCTGATCTCGATCATCACCCAGCTACTGCAGACGCCACCGCCGAAAGAACGCTACATGGGTGAGCCGCGCGCACTGATCATCGCCCCGACCCGCGAGCTGGTGGTGCAGATCGCCAAGGACGCCGCCGACCTCACCAAGTACACCGGCCTCAACGTCATGACGTTCGTCGGCGGCATGGACTTCGACAAGCAGCTCAAGCACCTTGAAGCCCGTCACTGCGACATTCTGGTGGCCACGCCGGGCCGCCTGCTGGACTTCAACCAGCGCGGCGACGTGCACTTGGATATGGTCGAAGTGATGGTGCTGGACGAAGCCGATCGCATGCTCGACATGGGCTTTATCCCGCAAGTGCGCCAGATCATTCGCCAGACCCCACCGAAGGCCGAGCGCCAGACCCTGCTGTTCTCCGCGACCTTCACCGAAGACGTGATGAACCTCGCCAAGCAGTGGACCACCGACCCGTCCATCGTCGAGATCGAAGCGCTCAACGTCGCCAGCGAGAACGTCGAGCAACATATCTACGCCGTGGCCGGTGCCGACAAGTACAAGCTGCTCTACAACCTGGTCAACGACAACGGTTGGGAGCGCGTGATGGTGTTCGCCAACCGCAAGGACGAAGTGCGGCGTATCGAGGAGCGCCTGGTGCGTGATGGTGTGAACGCCGCGCAACTGTCCGGCGATGTGCCGCAACACAAGCGCATCAAGACCCTGGAAGGTTTCCGCGAAGGCAAGATTCGTGTGCTGGTGGCCACCGACGTAGCGGGTCGCGGCATTCACATCGACGGCATCAGCCACGTGATCAACTTCACCCTGCCGGAAGTGCCGGACGACTACGTGCACCGCATTGGCCGTACAGGGCGGGCCGGGGCGGCGGGTGTGTCGATCAGCTTTGCCGGGGAAGATGACTCGTATCAGTTGCCGTCAATCGAGACGCTGCTGGGTCGCAAGATCAGCTGTGAGACGCCGCCGACGCACCTGTTGCGCGCCGTGGAACGCAAGCGTCCGTAAGCTGAAATGCGATAAAAAATGTGGGAGGGGGCTTGCCCCCGATAGCAGTGTATCAGTCAACAGAGGTGTTGAATGTGCCACAGTTATCGGGGGCAAGCCCCCTCCCACATTTGATTTCAGCTGATGTTGAGATAGGTGTTCGGCTGGTTATTTCCAGCGATCCGCCGCTGCGTGATCGCTGTGGCGCCCCTCTACCCAGCGCGCGCCCTCAGGTGTGTTTTCCTTCTTCCAGAACGGCGCCCGGGTCTTCAGGTAGTCCATCACAAACGCACAGGCATCAAACGCGGCCTGGCGATGGGCACTGGCGGCGGCAACGAACACAATCGGCTCACCCGGCTCCAGCGCGCCGATGCGGTGCAGCACTTCCAACTTGAGCAGCGGCCAACGCTGCTCGGCCTCCACGGCGATCTTGGCCAACGCCTTTTCGGTCATGCCGGGGTAGTGCTCCAGGAACATCCCCGACACGTCGCGGCCGTCATTGAAGTCGCGCACATAGCCGACAAAGCTCACCACCGCGCCCACGCCGACATTGGCCGCGTGCATGGCATTCACCTCGACGCCCGGATCAAACGCCTGGGCTTGCACACGAATGGCCATGGTCAGCCTCCAGTCACGGGGGGGAAGAACGCCACTTCGTCACCCGCCTGCACCGGCTCATCGAGGCCGCACAACTCTTCGTTGCGCGCGCACATCAGGCTGGTCTCGTTGAGCACTGCAAACTCCGGGTCACTGGCCAGCGCGAGGCGCACAGCATCGACGGTGGCGAACTCGCCCTCCATCTCCAGCGAATCAAGGCCCACAGCCTCTGCGTAACGCGCAAAAAACAATACGTTGATGCTCATGCCTGGTCCGCCTTGAAGTGCCCGCTTTTACCGCCGAGTTTTTCCAGCAGGCGGATACTTTCGATGGTCATGCCACGGTCTACAGCCTTGCACATGTCATAGAGGGTCAGCGCGGCGACGCTGGCAGCGGTCAACGCCTCCATTTCCACGCCGGTCTGGCCGGAGAGCTTGCAGCGCGCCACGATATGCACCGAGTCTGCGCCGTCGGCGCTCAGTTCGACCTTGACGCCGGTCAACATCAGCGGGTGGCAGAGGGGAATCAAGTCACTGGTTTTTTTCGCGGCCTGGATCCCGGCAATGCGGGCCACGGCAAACACGTCGCCCTTGGGGTGGGCGCCGTCGACAATCATTTTCAGGGTCTCGGGCAACATGCGCACGCGCGCTTCGGCCACCGCCTCACGGAACGTCACGGACTTGTCGGTGACGTCGACCATGTGGGCGCGACCTTGGGAATCGAGATGAGTCAGCACAGGGATACTCCTGATCAGGAGCACCGATTGTAAACCTATCGCCGATCAAAATGTGGGAGGGGCAAGTGCCCTCCCACACTGACCGTATTTACAAGTGAGATTCGGCGTATTCGGCCAGAATCGAACGAGGCACCCCTTGCAGCGCGATGTGCACGCCGTTGGGGAAGTCTTTGAAGCGTTCCGTCAGGTAAGTCAGCCCGGAGCTGGTCGCGGACAGGTAAGGGGTGTCGATCTGTGCCAGATTGCCCAGGCACACCACTTTGGAACCGGCGCCGGCACGGGTGATGATGGTTTTCATCTGGTGCGGCGTGAGGTTCTGGCATTCATCGATCAAAATCAGGCTTTGCTGGAAGCTGCGACCTCGGATGTAGTTGAGGGATTTGAACTGCAACGGCACTTTGCTGAGGATGTAGTCGACGCTGCCATGGGTGTTTTCGTCATCCATGTGCAAGGCTTCGAGGTTGTCGGTGATCGCCCCCAGCCACGGCTCCATTTTTTCCGCTTCGGTGCCGGGCAGGAAACCGATTTCCTGGTCCAGGCCCTGCACGCTGCGGGTGGCGATGATGCGGCGATAGCGCTTGGTCACCATGGTCTGCTCGATAGCGGCAGCCAGGGCGAGGATGGTTTTCCCGGAGCCTGCGGCGCCGGTCAGGTTGACCAGGTGGATGTCCGGGTCGAGCAGCGCATACAGCGCTAGGCTCTGGTAGATATCACGCGGTTTCAGGCCCCAGGCTTCCTGGTGCAACAGGGGTTCCTGATGCAGGTCGAGGATCAACAGCTTGTCGACCTGGATCTCTTTGATCCAACCCACGAAGCCTTGTTCGTCGATGATGAATTCATTGATATGCACGGCCGGCAGGTTGTCGATCAGCTGCACCTGGTGCCAGGTGCGGCCATGGTCCTGACGGGTTTCGACCTTGCTGACAAGGTCCCAGAACGAGCCGGTTACGGTGTGATAACCGCGGGAGAGCATCGACACATCGTCGACCAGTTGGTCGGTACTGTAGTCCTCGGCAGCGATCCCACACGCTCGTGCCTTGAGGCGCATATTGATGTCTTTGGTCACCAGCACCAGGCGCAGGTCCTTGTCGCGTGCGTGCAGGTCGATCAATTGGTTGATGATTTTGTTGTCGTTCAGGTTTTCCGGCAGCAGGCTGTTGGGCTCGCTGCGCTTGCTCATCAGGATCGACAGCAAGCCTTTGGGCCCGCTTTTACCGCGCTGGATCGGGACGCCGACCTCGACGTCTTCCGGCGAGGCTTCGCCCAATGTCTTGTCGATCAAGCGGATGGCCTGGCGGCACTCGGCAGCCACGCTGTGGTGCCCGCTTTTGAGTTTGTCGAGCTCCTCAAGCACGATCATCGGAATGGCGACGTGGTGTTCTTCGAAGTTAAGCAGTGCGTTTGGATCGTGGATCAATACGTTGGTATCAAGCACATAAAGGATTGGCTGGTCGGAAGAAGGGTTACGTCCATGATCATCCATACTCGGTCACCTTTGTGGGAGCCAGTCGACGCAATACCTGGGCGGTGCTGCGCCTCGATTCGACCACCGACTGCACCTGAGTGACGTCAAGCGCAGTGCCCACATGAGGAGTCTTGGAAGACGCCACCTGTGCTGCAGGTTTCGGCGATCTGACTTCGTAATACCGCAAAACCCATGACAGAAAAAAGCACTTTGACGTTTTTTTGAAGTTTATTTTTCAGGATGACGAATAGCACTAGCCGAGCACCATGGTCCCCGTTAAAGTCGGAAGTCCGCCTGCATCGAAATGTCGCACAAAATCACCCCACAAATGCCTCATCCCCAACAGGGCCGGGCATTTCAGCGAAAAGCCTCCCGGCAGTCCTGCCACCCCAAACCACTCTGCGCCGTTGCCTGCAACAAGATCGGCAAAGCCACCTGCGCCTTGTCCTGGGTGTCGTGAAACACGATGACCCCTTTGCGCCACAGCAACATCAGCGTCAGCACCCGCTGCGCCGACTCATCGGCCTTGAGCTTGCCTGGTTCGTCCTGGGAATCGATGTCCCACAACGCCACCTGCAAGCCCTGGGCTTGAAAGAAGCCCTGGCTGTCCGCACGACGCTGGCCATAGGGCGGCCGGAACAGCGGCACGTAGTTTTCCGGCATCAGGTTTTGGGCCAGCGATGCGCTGCGGGTGATGGAACTCTGCCAGTCCAACCAATGACTGTGCGAACGGTACTGCCACCCCTGGGTGCCAACGCACTGACCTTGATAGAGCGCCTCTACATCGGCGACGGAACTACGTTCCACACGGTTTTGCAGGCTGCTGCCAAGGGCGAAGAAGGTCGCATTCATCTTCTGTTTGCGCAGGTAATCGGTGAGCCAGTCGGTATTGCCACTGACCGGGGCCGGGCCGCCGTCGAAGGTCAGCAGGAACAGGCGGTCGTTGAATTCGTTGCCATTGCGCTCATGGTCGCCGAACAGTGCGACCTCGCTGCTGATCTGTGGGAACAGCGCAGCCTTGCGCAACAACTCGTCCAGGTAGCGCTCATGGAACACATGGCTGGGATTGGCCCAGCCTATATAGAAGGAGTCTTCGCTTACCTCAAACTTGCCGGCCTGCTCGAGCAGATCGTCCATGTTCTCTACCAGATAGCAGAACGAGGCGTCGACTTCGCAACTCTGCTGGGCGAACGTGTAGTTCTCCAGCAGGCGCTGCCAGAGTTGGCGGCGCAGGTCGTCGATGGCGGCCATGTTGATGATCTTCAGGCCCAGGCGCTGCTTGAGCGCGGCTTCATCCTGGCGCTCGCTGGCCAGTAGGCTGTGAGCGAACATCAGGATTTCGGCGCGTGAAGCCACATCGAACAGCGCCGGGCTGCTGAGCTTCTCGGGCCAGGTGCCACGGTCCAGGCTGGCTACATCCACCGGTGCCGCCTGGGCATTCAGGCAAAGCAGGCAAGCCGACAACAAAAGCGCTATTCGCACACAGGGTCTCCCTCTCCAGAGTCACCGGCCATCATAGCGGATCGCGCCTATCGCCATCATAGGTGGAGTCAAAACGCCCAACCCCCTAGAATCCCTCCACGTTTACAGGAGACGACTTCATGCTGATGGTGATTTCCCCCGCCAAGACCCTCGATTTCGAGTCAACGCCGGTAACCCCGCGCTTCACCCAGCCGCAATACCTCGACCACTCCCAGGAGTTGATCGAACAATTGCGCGAACTGAGCCCGGCGCAAATCAGCGAATTGATGCACGTATCCGACAAGATCGGCGGCCTCAACGCTGCCCGCTTCGGCAGTTGGACGCCCGCCTTCACCCAGGCCAATGCCAAGCAGGCGTTGCTGGCGTTCAAGGGTGACGTCTACACCGGCCTGAATGCCGACACCTTCAGCGACGCCGATTTCACCTACGCCCAGGACCACCTGCGCATGCTCTCCGGCCTGTACGGCCTGCTGCGCCCGCTGGACCTGATGATGCCGTACCGCCTGGAGATGGGCACCAAACTGCCCAACGCCCGTGGCAAGGACCTGTACGCCTTCTGGGGCACCCGCATCAGCGAGTGGCTCAATGAAGCACTGGCCGCACAAGGTGATGACGTGCTGCTCAACCTGGCCTCCAACGAGTACTTCTCGGCGGTCAAGCGCACCGCCCTGAACGCGCGGATCATCAACACCGAGTTCAAGGACCTCAAGAACGGCCAGTACAAGATCATCAGTTTCTACGCCAAGAAGGCCCGGGGCATGATGAGCCGCTTCGTGATCGAAGAACGCATCAACGACCCGGCCAAGCTTAAGCAGTTCGATGTGCAGGGCTATCGCTTCAATGCCGAGCAGTCGAAGCCTGACAACCTGGTGTTTTTGCGCGATCACGCACCGGAATAAAGCCCTGCTCCAACCTCATCGACGCTAAAAATCAAATGTGGGAGGGGCAAGCCCCCTCCCACATTTTTGCCTGCATTCCACGCCCGAAATCGTCATTATTTTGGCGTCAAAAAATATTCAGACGCCTCCCTAAAAATTCTTTCACTCGACATTTGTCGTTTTTTTTCGTAGTGGCACCGTTTTTTTAAAACACTAGTGGCACAAAACTATCCCTTCGCGCCAACTCCCTATAACTACTGGCCCAAATAGCAAGTGCTATCAATATACTACCAGTGCCATCTTTCCTAATATTTCAAGAAATTTCTGGAAACAGGATGAGCGGCCTGGAACTTCGTCCTAAAGCACTGCTCATACCACCGGTAACGAAATTCTCTGTTCCTGTAGGAGATGACTTACATGGCGGACCAACGGAAGTAGCAGAGTTGTCACATTAACTTTGACTCAGTGGTCACATTACCAACCGATTAGTTGAGAGCGGCGATAAGGATCAATTGCCACGAACTATAGGCCAAGGCTGTGCTTACCCTAATGGGTCAGTGATAAAACCCAAGGCATTGATAGTTAAAGGCTAAACGCCTCTATCAAGGTCCTGCGGCACTGGCGCCAAGCCCTTCTCCCAGGAAGGCTGGCTGCATTTGAGGGCAAGCCCCAATAACAAGGCCAAGTTGCGCACAACTTGAGTGCAATAGTTAGTCACTCACTATTTAACATGCCTGTACGCGGTAAGTCGGCGTCTATTCGCCTAACTTTCGCGGCATCAGTGACGCTTGCAAACATGAACTCCGGCCTTAATAGGCACGATTAACACAGTCTTGAATGACGAAGAGGTAAATGCGATGCGCATCAGCATATTTGGTCTCGGTTACGTTGGCGCAGTATGTGCCGGTTGCCTGTCTGCCCGTGGCCACGAAGTGGTTGGCGTAGACATCTCCAAGGACAAGATTGACCTGATCAATGCAGGCAAATCGCCAATCGTTGAACCGGGTCTGGGCGAACTGTTGAGCCAGGGTATCGAAACCGGCCGGCTGCGCGGCACGACCAATTTCGCCGAAGCCATTCGCGACACCGACTTGTCGATGATTTGCGTCGGCACGCCAAGCAAGAAAAACGGCGACCTGGAACTGGATTACATCGAAGCGGTGTGCCGCGAAATCGGCCTGGTCCTGCGTGACAAAGCCACTCGCCACACCGTGGTCGTGCGCAGCACCGTTCTGCCTGGCACCGTGGCCAACGTGGTGATCCCGATCCTTGAAGACTGCTCGGGCAAAAAAGCCGGCGTCGACTTCGGTGTCGCGGTCAACCCGGAATTCCTGCGTGAATCCACCGCCATCGCCGACTACGACCTGCCACCGATGACCGTCATCGGCGAATTCGACAAAGCCTCCGGCGATGTCCTGCAGTCGCTGTACGAAGAACTCGACGCGCCGATCATCCGCAAGGACATCGCCGTCGCCGAAATGATCAAGTACACCTGCAACGTGTGGCACGCCACCAAGGTCACCTTCGCCAACGAGATCGGCAACATCGCCAAGGCTGTCGGCGTCGACGGTCGCGAAGTGATGGAAGTGGTCTGCCAGGACAAGACCCTCAACCTGTCCCAGTACTACATGCGCCCAGGCTTCGCGTTCGGCGGCTCGTGCCTGCCAAAAGACGTGCGCGCCCTGACTTACCGCGCAGGTTCCCTGGACGTGGAAGCGCCGCTGCTCAACTCGCTGATGCGCAGCAACGAGTCCCAGGTGCAGAACGCCTTCGACATCGTCTCCAGCCACGACAAACGCCGCATCGCCTTGCTGGGCCTGAGCTTCAAGGCCGGCACCGATGACCTGCGCGAAAGCCCGCTGGTCGAGTTGGCCGAAATGCTGATCGGCAAGGGTTACGACCTGAGCATCTACGACAGCAACGTTGAGTACGCCCGTGTCCACGGTGCAAACAAAGACTACATCGAAGGCAAGATCCCGCACGTGTCGTCCCTGCTCAATTCGGACTTCGATGAAGTGATCAACAACTCCGACGTGATCATCCTGGGCAACCGCGATGAGAAGTTCCGTGCCCTGGCGCATAACGCACCGCACGGCAAGCAAGTCGTCGACCTGGTGGGCTTCATGTCCGCAGCCACCAGCGTCAGCGGCCGCACCGAAGGCATTTGCTGGTAACAGCAACGGCAAGTTTCGGGCTGCAAGCGTAACAATCCCCAGCGCTTGCAGCCTGGAGCCTTCTTCACCTTCGGATGACGCTTATGTCCAAGTTAAAACACGTACTGCTCCAATCCGCCGGCTGGCTGTTCTTTCTGAGCCTGCTGATGGGTCTCGCCGCGTTGTTACCGGCGAGTACGTTCGACTCCGAGTCGAAGAATTTTATTTTCCTGATTGGCGCCGTCGGTATCTGGCGCTACTCGATGGGTGCAACGCATTTCTTTCGCGGCATGCTGTTCCTGTACGTGGTCTACCCGCACCTGCGCCGTAAAGTGCGCAAGCTGGGCAAGGCTGCCGACCCGTCCCATGTGTTCCTGATGGTCACCAGTTTCCGTATCGATGCGCTGACCACCGCGCAGGTCTACAGCTCGGTGATCCGTGAAGCCATCGAATGCGGCTTCCCCACCACCGTGGTCTGCTCGCTGGTGGAAATGTCCGATGAGCTGCTGGTGAAGAGCCTGTGGGAACGCATGAACCCGCCGGAGCATGTGAAGCTCGACTTCGTGCGTATCGCCGGCACCGGCAAGCGCGATGGCCTGGCATTCGGTTTCCGCGCCATCTCCCGCCACCTGCCGGACGACCGTGCCGTGGTTGCGGTGATCGACGGCGACACCGTGCTCGCCGAAGGCGTCGTGCGCAAGACCGTGCCGTGGTTCCAGCTGTTCGGCAATGTCGGTGGCCTGACCACCAACGAGTTCTGCGAAGTACGCGGCGGCTACATCATGAGCGAGTGGCACAAACTGCGCTTCGCCCAACGCCACATCAACATGTGCTCCATGGCCCTGTCCAAGCGCGTACTGACCATGACCGGTCGTATGTCGGTGTTCCGTGCCAGCGTCGTCACCGACCCAGGCTTTATCGCCGACGTGGAAAGCGACTCGCTGCAACACTGGCGCCTGGGCCGCTTCAAATTCCTCACCGGTGATGACAAATCCAGCTGGTTCAGCTTGATGCGCCTGGGCTACGACACCTTCTACGTGCCGGATGCGGCGATCAACACCGTGGAACACCCACCGGAAAAGAGCTTTATCAAAGCCAGCCGCAAGCTGATGTTCCGCTGGTACGGCAACAACCTGCGCCAGAACTCACGCGCCCTGGGCCTGGGTGTACGCCGCCTCGGCCTGTTCACCAGCGTGGTGCTGTTCGACCAGCGCGTGTCGATGTGGACCTCCCTGCTCGGCCTGACCGTGGCGATCATCGCCACCTTCAAGTACGGCGGCGCGTTCATCCTCGCCTACCTGCTGTGGATCGGCATCACTCGCCTGATCCTGACCCTGCTGCTGTCGTGCTCCGGCCACACGATCGGCCCGGCGTACCCGATGATTCTCTATTACAACCAGATCATGGGCGCGCTGGTGAAGATCTACGTGTTCTTCCGCCTTGATCAACAGTCCTGGACCCGCCAGGACACCAAACTGACCCGCGATTTGGCCAGCTTTCAACGTTGGTTCAACACCTGGTCGTCTCGGACCATGACCTTCTCCGCCGGCAGCATCTTCGTTGCCGTGTTGCTGATGATGGTCTGACCCTGCCAAGCCTGAATTAACTCTAGGAAATGCCCTGATGAACAGTCCAGTAAACGCCAACGTAGTCCACGAATCCGAAGCCCAGCGCCAGCACGCCCGTGTCAAAATCCCGGCCAAGCTGCGCTTCTTCAACACTGACCGCACCCAGACCGAAGCACGGGTGATCGACCTCTCCGCCGGCGGCCTGGCGTTCACCGCCACCCAACCGCTGACCATCGGTGAAGTGCACAAGGGTCGTCTGCAGTTCGTCATCGATAACCTCGGCCTGGCGATGGACGTGGAGCTGCAGATTCGCTCCTACGATCGCCAGACCGGCCGCACCGGTTGCCAGTTCCAGAACCTCGACGCCCAGGATATTTCCACCCTGCGCCACCTGATCACTTCGCACCTGTCCGGTGACATCGTGACCATGGGCGACGTGCTGGCGACCCTGCAGCGCGACAACTTCACCAAGGCGCGCAAGGTCAAGGACAGCGGCAGCAACATGAGCGCCTTCGGCCGCCTGCGCGCCGTGACGTTCAGCCTGGCGATCTTCCTGGTGGGCCTGGCGGCGTTCGGCTTTGTCTTCAAGTCGGTGTATGGCATGTATTTCGTCAGCCACGCACAGGCTGGCCTGGTGAGCGTGCCCGGCATGAACGTAACGATGCCGCGCGACGGCACCGTGCAAAGCTTGCTCAAAGGTGACGCGATCGCCGCCAAAGGCGCGCCGCTGGCGACCTTCAGCACCAGCATGCTCGATGTGCTCAAGGGCCACTTGGACGAAGACCAACTGCAACCGGCCAAGGTTGAAGAACTGTTCGGCAAGCAAATGACTGGCACCCTGACGTCGCCGTGCGACTGCATCGTTGCCCAGCAACTGGTCGCCGACGGTCAGTACGCCAGCAAAGGCGACGTGATCTTCCAACTGGTGCCGCGCGGCGCCCAGGCCAATGTTGAAGCACGCTTCACCTACCGTCAGTTCGCTGACGTTCGCCCAGGTACACCCGTGAGCTTCCAGGTGGCCGACGAAGAACAGCTGCGCACCGGCACCATCGTCAGCAGCACCAGCCTGAACAGCGCCGACCTGTCCTCCGACATCCGCGTACAGATCAAACCTGACGCACCGCTGGACAGCACCTACGCCGGCCGCCCAGTCGAAGTGATCAGCGACCGTGGCCCATCGCTGAACTGGCTGATCGATAAAGCCATGGCCCACGGTCTGTAAGCGAGGACATGCCTGTGATGACTATCCCAAACACGCCGCAATCCCTGCGGGAGCGAGCTTGCTGTGGCGAGGGCGCTTGCTCCCGTTCGACAGCGCAGCTGGAGCCGGCTTTTGGGGGCGCTACGCACCCCAGCGGGAGCAAGCTCCCTCGCCACAAAAGCAGTTGCCACTTGGGTTCAGTAGCGTTGCTGGCACTCGCAGTCAGCCTCGCCGGTTGCGCCGGCCTGCCCGACCAACGCCTGGCCAATGAAGCGCTCAAGCGTGGCGACACCGTCACCGCGCAGCAGAATTACCAGCAACTGGCAGACCTGGGTTACAGCGAGGCCCAAGTGGGCCTGGCCGATATCCAGGTCGGCACCCGCGATCCGGCGCAAATCAAACAGGCTGAAGCCACTTACCGTGCGGCGGCGGACACCTCGCCCCGCGCCCAGGCACGTCTCGGTCGCCTTCTGGTGGCCAAGCCAGGCAGCACCGAAGCCGAACACCATGAAGCCGAAGGCCTGCTGAAAAAAGCCTTCGCCAATGGCGAAGGCAACACGCTAATCCCGCTGGCGATGCTGTACCTGCAATACCCGCACAGCTTTCCGAACGTGAATGCCCAGCAACAGATCAGCAAATGGCAGGCCGCGGGTTACCCGGAAGCCGGCCTGGCGCAGGTGCTGCTGTATCGCACCCAGGACACCTACGACCAGCATCTGGATGATGTCGAGCGCATCTGTAAAGCCGCGCTGAACACCACCGACATCTGCTACGTCGAGCTGGCCACCGTCTACCAGAAAAAAGCCGAGCCCGAAAAACAGGCCGAACTGCTCAAGCAGATGGAAGCCGGTTACAGCCGTGGCACCGTCACCGCACAACGCGTGGACAGCGTGGCACGTGTGTTGGGCGACGCCTCCCTGGGCAAGCCTGACGAGAAAACCGCCCAGGCCCTGCTGGAAAAAATCGCCCCTGGCTACCCGGCTTCCTGGGTCAGCCTGGCGCAACTGCTCTACGACTTCCCTGAACTGGGCGACGTCGACCAGATGATGAAGTACCTGGACAACGGCCGCGCCGCCGACCAGCCGCGCGCCGAGCTGTTGCTGGGCAAGCTTTACTACGAAGGCAAGTGGGTGCCGGCGGACGCCAAGGCGGCCGAAGCGCATTTCCAGAAAGCCGTGGGCCGCGAAGTGGCCGCCGATTACTACCTCGGCCAGATCTACCGCCGTGGCTACTTGGGCCAGGTCTACTCGCAAAAAGCCCTGGATCACTTGCTGACCGCTGCGCGCAACGGCCAGAACAGCGCCGACTTCGCCATCGCCCAGTTGTTTTCCCAAGGCAAGGGCACCAAGCCCGACCCATTGAATGCCTATGTCTTCAGCCAATTGGCTAAAGCCCAGGACACGCCAGAGGCCAATGACTTGGCCACGCAGCTCGAAGCCCCGCTGACGCCGGAACAACGCGCTCAAGGCCAACGCCTGGTGCAACAGGAACTGGCCACCCGCGGCACCCTGGCCCAGAGCACGCTGCAACTGCACGCCCTGGAAGAAGAAGACGGCGAGGAATCCCTATGAAGCTCAACCCATTCGTCAAAGCCGGCATCGGCCTGACCTTCGCCTTGCTGTGGTCGTGCCCGACCCTGGCCGCACTGACCGAAGCGAAGAACTTCGGCCTGGAAGTCAAAGCCACCGCACAGTCCGAAGATGACCGTGACCTCGGCACGCAGAAAGGCGGCGACGTCAACGGCATCGGCCTCGACCTGCGCCCGTGGATCTACGGCGAAAGCGGCGCGTGGAGCGCCTACGCCATGGGCCAGGCAGTGGTGTCGAGCGACATCATCGAGACCGACACCCTGCAACAATCGGCGGATGACGAAAACCAGCAGACCACCAACGACGACCGCAAGACCAAGAAAAACTACTTGGCCATGCGCGAATTCTGGGTCGGCTACAGCGGCTTCACGCCCTACCCCGGCGAGATCCTCAAGCTGGGTCGCCAACGCCTGCGCAATGACGACGGCCAATGGCGCGACACCAACATTGAGGCGCTGAACTGGACCTTCGACACCACCCTGCTCAAGGCCAATGTCGGCGTCGCTGAACGCTTCAGCGAATACCGCACCGACCTCAAGGAACTGTCGCCCAAGGACAAGGATCGCCAGCACCTCTACGCTGACGCCGCCTACCAGTGGACGCCAGGCCAGTGGATCGGCCTGCGTGGTCACCACACCCATGACAACGGCAAGCTCGACTTCCCGGAACCCGGCGTGCCCACCGACTCGCTGGACAAACGCGAGAACGGCGACCTGACCTGGCTCGGCATCGAAGCCAACAGCGACGCCTACAACTGGCGCAACACCAACACGGTCAATTACTGGGCCAGCGTCACCGGCATGAGAGGCGACCGCGATTCGGTCAATGCCTTGAACGCCGACGGTACCCGCCCGACAGAGGCCAAGCGCAGCGATGACGTCAGTGGCTGGGCTACCGACCTGGGTATCCGCTTGCGTCTGGACCCTCAATGGCAAGTGGGTGCGGCCTACGCCCGCGCCAGTGCCGAATACGAGCAGAACGGCCTGCAAAGCAACCGTTCGAACTTCACCGGCACCCAATCCCGCCTGCACCGTTTCGGCGAAGCGTTTCGCGGCGAGATGAACAACATGCAGTCCATGAGCCTGTTCGGTTCCTGGCAGCTGCGCGAGGACTACGACGCCAGCCTGGTGTACCACAAGTTCTGGCGTGTCGACGGCAACAAGCCGGTGGGCAGCAACGGTATCGACGCCGTGCAGAACAACACCGACGACGTGACCGGCGCGATCCTGTCCAGCACTTCCCTGCCGCTTGAAGACGGCAAGAAAGACCTGGGCCAGGAGATGGACCTGGTGGTCACCAAGTACTTCAAGAAAGGCCTGCTGCCGGCCGCGCTCAGCCAGTCGATCGACGAACCGTCGGCCCTGGTGCGCTTCCGGGCGGGTGTGTTCAAGCCGGGTGATGCCTATGGCAGCCAGGTCGACTCGTACATGCACCGCGCGTTTGTCGACGTGATCTGGAAATTCTGATGGGAGCCTGCGCAATGAACCCTCAAGCCCTCAAAGGCTCGGCCATGCTGGCGGCAGCGATGCTGCTGGCAAGCGGTGCTGCCATGGCCGATGTCGCGCCGCAGGCTAAAGCGCCGACCATCGCCAAAGAACTGCAACAGGCCAAGACCTACACCATCTCCAGCCCGCCGACCGCGCCGCTGGAAATGGCCAAGCCGGCCCTGCCCGACCTGTCGGGCTACACCGACGCGGCGATGGAAAAGAAAATCGTGCGCGCCAAGCCGGGCAAAATCAGCATCCGCCGCATGATGCAGGAAGACGCCCTCAAGGACTTCATCGGCGGTGACAACAAGATGGCTGAATGGGTGGTGCGCCAGCACGGCATTCCCCAGGCGATCTTCATCGACGACGGCTACATGAACCTCAAGGACTTGCTCGGCAAAGTGCCTAAGCAGTACCTGAGCGAAACCTCGCCGGGTGTGTTCCTGGCCAAGCTGCCGATCGTGGTCGGACGCAAGGGCATCCTGGAAATCGACAAGAAAACCCAAGAGCTGCGCCTGTCCCAGGAAGCCGGTTCGTTCCTGATCAACGACGGCCAGCTGTTTGTGCGTGACACCAAAGTCACCGGCTGGAGCGAAAAGGCCAACGGCCCCGCGCTGTACAAGTCACCCAAGGAATTCCGCCCGTTCCTGCTGGCCTGGGGCGGTACCGAGACCTACATCTCCAACACCAAGATGGCCAGTTTCGGCTACGCCAACAGTAAGTCGTACGGGGTGAGTATTTCCCAGTACACGCCGAACATGGCCAAGGTGCTCAAGCGCCCTGAGCCGACGGGCTGGATCATCGACTCCGAGTTCTCGGACATGTGGTACGGCTTCTACTGCTACGAGACCACAGGCTTTGTGATCAAGGGCAATACCTACAAAGACAACATCGTCTACGGCATTGACCCCCACGACCGTTCCCACGGCCTGATCATCGCGGACAACACCGTCTACGGCACCAAGAAGAAGCACGGCATCATCATTTCCCGGGAAGTGAACGACAGCTTCATCTTCAATAACCGCAGCTACGACAACAAGCTGTCGGGCCTGGTACTCGACCGTAACAGCGTCAACAACTTCGTCGCCGACAACGAGTTCTACCGTAACCACACCGACGGCATCACGCTCTATGAGAGCGGCGATAACCTGCTGTGGGGCAACAAGGTGATTGCCAACCGTCGCCACGGTATCCGTGTGCGTAACAGCGTCAACATCAAGCTGTACGAAAACACCTCGATGGCCAACGGCCTGACCGGGCTCTACGGCCACATCAAGGACTTGACCGACACCGACCGCGACATCGCCCTCGACCCGTTCGACGCCAAGGTCTCGCTGATCGTGGTCGGCGGTGAACTGGCGGGTAACGGCAGCGGGCCGCTGTCCATCGACTCGCCGTTGAGTGTCGAGTTGTACCGCGTGTCGATGCTGGCGCCGACCAAATCCAGCGGCATCAGCTTCAACGGCGTGCTGGGCGATCGCCAGGAAGAGATTCTCGACCTGTTGGTGCGCCAGCAGAAAGCCGTGCTGATCGACCCTGTCGAACGCCAGACCGAATTGCAGGACTGAGGATGACCCTTATGCACCCACACATGATCAAATTGCTGAGCCTCTCGGGTCTGACCCTCGGCCTGCTCGCGGCCAGCCAGGGCGTGCGCGCCGACGAAATCAAGGCGCCGACCTTCACCGCCGAGCCATGCTGCAGCCTGTGCCCGGCCGCCCACGACGCGAAGAACTACACCACGCGTTACCAGCAGAACTTCACCACCCTGGTACAGGCCCAGGGCGACTGGCTGTTCCGTACCCAGGAAGACCTGCGCACCGAATTCGACACCACCCCGTCCGGCTACAAGCGCATGCAGCAGTTGCACGATGCGTTCAAGGCCAAGGGCGTGGAACTGGTGGTGGTCTACCAGCCGACCCGTGGCCTGGTGAACCGCAACAAACTCAACCCGGAAGAAAAGGCCAAGTTCGATTTCGACAAGGCGTTGGGCAACTACAAGACCATGCTTGGCCGTTTCGCCAAGATGGGCTACGTGGTGCCGGACCTGTCGCCGTTGACCAACGAGCAGCTTCCGGACGAATTGCCAGCCCACGATTTCTACTTCCGCGGCGACCAGCACTGGACCCCGTACGGCGCCCAGCGCACCGCGAAAATCGTCGCGGCCAAGGTTAAGCAAATGCCTGAGTACGCCGAGATTCCCGAGCGCGAATTCGAGACCAAGCGCTCCGGGCGCATGGGCAAGACCGGCACCTTGCACAACATGGCCGGGCAACTCTGCGGTACCAGCTACGCGATCCAGTACATGGATCAGTTCACCACCGAGCCCAAGGGCGAAGCGGGCGACGGCGACCTGTTCAGCGATTCGGGCAACCCGCAGATCACCTTGGTCGGCACCAGCCACAGTGGCAAGAACTACAACTTCGCCGGCTTCCTGGAAGAGGAAATCGGTGCCGACATCCTCAACGTCGCCTTCCCTGGCGGCGGCCTGGAAGGTTCGATGATCCAGTACCTGGGCAGCGACGAATTCCAGAAGAGCCCGCCGAAAATTCTCATCTGGGAATTCTCGCCGCTGTATCGCCTTGACCAGGAAACCATCTACCGCCAGATGATGGCGCTGCTGGACAACGGCTGCGAAGGCAAGACCGCGCAGATGAGCGCCAGCACCACATTGAAACCCGGCAAGAACGAATTGCTGGTTAACAGTTCGAACAAAGACCTGCGCAACGCCAACCATCAGGTTGATATCCGCTTCGCCGATCCGTCGGTGAAAACCTTGCAAGCCACCCTCTGGTACATGAACGGGCGCCACGAGGACATCAAGATCGAGAAACCCGAAACATCCGATACAGACGGGCGTTTCGCCTTTGAACTGCGCACCGATGAAGACTGGGCCTCGCAGAACTTGCTGGCCGTGGAAGTGCAGGGCCCCGAAGCGGGCGCTGCCGCGCAGAAAGTCGAAGCGAAAATTTGCACACGCAACGTATTCCCGGCGGGCGGTCAACAGACCGCTGCTGCCGGGCAATGAGGTTACCTATGCAGAAGTTATTGATTCCAACGCTGCTGGGCCTGGCGATGTTCGCCGGCTCAGTCAACGCCGCCGCGCCCCTGCGTCCACCCCAGGGGTATTTCGCCCCGGTGGAAGCGTTCAAGACCGGCGACTTCAAGAATGACTGCGACGCCATGCCGCCGCCGTACACCGGCTCGCTGCAATTTCGCAGCAAGTACGAAGGCTCGGACAAGGCCCGTTCCACGCTGAACGTGCAATCCGAAAAAGCCTTTCGTGACAGCACCGCCGACATCACCAAGCTGGAAAAAGACACCAGCAAGCGCGTGATGCAGTTCATGCGCGACGGTCGTCCGGAGCAGCTGGAGTGCACCTTGAACTGGCTTACGAGCTGGGCCAAGGCCGACGCGTTGATGTCCAAGGACTTCAACCACACCGGCAAATCCATGCGCAAATGGGCATTGGGCAGCATGGCTTCGGCCTATGTGCGCCTGAAGTTCTCCGACTCGCACCCGCTGGCCAACCACCAGCAGGAATCGCAGCTGATCGAAGCCTGGTTCAACAAACTGGCCGATCAGGTGGTGAGCGATTGGGACAACCTGCCGCTGGAAAAAACCAACAACCACTCCTACTGGGCCGCCTGGTCGGTGATGGCAACGTCCGTCGCCACCAACCGCCGCGACCTGTTTGATTGGGCCGTCAAGGAATACAAGGTCGGCGTGAACCAGGTCGATGACCAGGGCTTCTTGCCGAACGAGCTGAAGCGTCAGCAACGGGCGCTGTCGTACCACAACTACGCCCTGCCGCCGCTGTCGATGATCGCCAGTTTTGCCCTGGTCAACGGTGTGGACCTGCGCCAGGAAAACAACAGCGCGCTCAAACGCCTGGGCGACAAAGTGCTGGCCGGGGTGAAAGACCCGGAGATCTTCGAGAAGAAGAACGGCAAAGAGCAGGACATGAAAGACCTCAAGGAAGACATGAAATACGCCTGGCTTGAGCCCTTCTGCACCCTCTACACCTGCGCCCCGGATGTGATCGAGCGCAAGCACGGGATGCAGCCGTTCAAGACCTTCCGCCTCGGGGGTGACCTGACCAAGGTCTACGACCCGACGCATGAGAAAGGCAACAAAGGTTCCTGACGAAACACGGTAAAAAATGTGGGAGGGGGCTTGCCCCCTCCCACAGTTTGAGTCGGTTTCGTCAGTAGGAATGTAGTACCGCCCTCCCCGTCTTTTCGTGGGGGGTTTGGGGGGGCTCTGGCCCTTGACTGTTGGTTAAACATGGAGAGATCGGGATGGTTTTCTCGTCCAATGTGTTCCTGTTTCTGTTCTTGCCGATCTTTCTCGGCTTGTACTATTTGAGCGGGCAACGCTATCGCAACCTGCTGCTGCTGTTGGCCAGCTACGTGTTCTACGCCTGGTGGCGAGTGGACTTCCTGGCGCTGTTCGCCGCTGTGACGCTGTGGAACTACTGGATCGGCCTTAAAGTCGGTGCAGCCGGCGTGCGCACCAAGCCGGCTCAACGCTGGCTGCTGTTGGGCGTGGTGGTCGACCTGTGCATCCTCGGCTACTTCAAGTACGCCAACTTCGGCGTCGACAGCATCAACGTGATGATGAAGTCGGCGGGCCTTGAGCCGTTCATACTGACCCACGTGCTGTTGCCGATCGGCATCTCGTTCTACATCTTCGAGTCCATCAGCTACATCATCGACGTGTACCGTGGCGATACCCCGGCGACCCGCAACCTGATCGACTTTGCGGCGTTCGTGGCGATTTTCCCGCACCTGATTGCCGGCCCGGTGTTGCGTTTCCGCGACCTGGCCGACCAGTTCAACAACCGTACCCACACCCTCGACAAGTTCTCCGAGGGCTGCACGCGGTTCATGCAGGGTTTCATCAAGAAGGTCTTCATCGCCGACACCCTGGCGGTGGTGGCCGACCATTGCTTCGCCCTGCAAAACCCGACGACCGGCGATGCCTGGTTGGGCGCGCTGGCCTATACCGCGCAGTTGTACTTCGACTTCTCCGGCTACAGCGACATGGCCATCGGCCTGGGCTTGATGATGGGTTTCCGCTTCATGGAAAACTTCAAGCAGCCGTACATCAGCCAGTCGATCACCGAGTTCTGGCGTCGCTGGCACATCAGCCTTTCCACCTGGCTGCGTGACTACCTGTACATCACCCTGGGCGGCAACCGTAAAGGCACGCTGACCACTTACCGCAACCTGTTCCTGACCATGCTGCTCGGTGGCCTGTGGCACGGTGCGAACATCACTTACATCGTGTGGGGCGCCTGGCATGGCATGTGGCTGGCGATTGAAAAAGCCATCGGCCTCAACACCTCGCCGCGCAGCTTCAACCCCGTGCGTTGGGCCTTTACCTTCCTGCTGGTGGTGATGGGCTGGGTGATCTTCCGCGCCGAAAACCTGCACGTCGCCGGCCGTATGTACGGTGCAATGTTCAGCTTTGGCGAGTGGTCGCTCTCGGAACTCAACCGCGCCAACCTCACCGGCCTGCAAGTGGCAACCCTGGTGGTGGCGTACGCAACATTGGCGTTCTTTGGCCTGCGCGACTTCTACACCAACCGCCCTGCCGAGAAAACCAAACCAGCCGATCCGAGCCTGATCAAGGCCGTACCGGGCGACAACCCCGGCAGCATCCACGAGCCAGGCTTCACCGTTGGCCAGGATGCCGCCGTGCAACCGGCCTACTGGACCGCTGACTGGCCACGCTACGCCATGCGCGCTGCAGTGCTGCTGCTGTTCGTGGCGTCGATTCTCAAACTGTCGGCGCAGAGTTTCTCGCCGTTCCTTTACTTCCAATTTTGAGGGAGCCGACCATGACCCGATCATTGCGCGTCCTCTATATCGGCCTGTTCCTGGTGCTGCTGCTAGCCCTGGGCGCCTGGTCGCTGCGCAGTTTCTTCGGCTTCAGCACCAATGCCGACGCGACCGTGCTCAACGGTCGCTGGACCAAGGCCGTCGAAACCCACTACGACGAGGAGTTCCCGATCAAGCGATTGGGCACCAACCTCTGGGCGGCACTGGACTACAAGCTGTTCAACGAAGGCCGCCCTGGCGTGGTGCTGGGCCGCGATCACTGGCTCTACAGCGACGAGGAGTTCAACCCTGCCGTCAACGAAGACCAGAACCTTGAAGGCAACTACGCGCTGGTCGAAGGCGTACGCCAGAAGCTCAAGGCCCAAGGCATTCAGCTGGTGATGGCAATCGTGCCGGCCAAGGTGCGCCTGTACCCGGAACACTTGGGTGAGGTCAAACCGGCCAGCATCCACGCCAACCTGTACCAGGACTTCCATGCCCGTGTCGCTGCCGACAAGATCATCGCCCCGGACCTGCTCGGCCCGCTGCAACAGGCCAAGCTCGGCGGCAAGCAAGTGTTCCTGCGTACCGACACTCACTGGACCCCGGACGGTGCTGAAATCGCCGCCAAGCAGTTGGCCAAGACCATCGCCGACAAGACGCCGCTCAACGGTGAGCCACAGCGCTTTGTCACCGAAGCGGAGAAGACCGAACCGCACAAAGGCGACCTGCGTCTATTCCTGCCGCTGGACCCGCTGTTCGAAAACCTGATGCCGCCTAAAGAGCCGCTGGAAAAACGCGTGACGCACCTGGCCGAAACCAAAGGCGACGACGCGCTGTTCAGCGACAGCGAAACCCCAGTGGCACTGGTGGGCACCAGCTACAGCGCCAACCCTAACTGGAACTTCGTCGGCGCCCTCAAGCAAGCCCTGGGCAGCGACGTGATCAGCTACGCCGAAGACGGCCATGGCCCGATCCTGCCGATGCTCAGCTACCTCAAAAGCGATGACTTCAAGAACAACCCGCCTCAGGTGCTGATCTGGGAGTTTCCTGAACGTTATCTGCCCGTGAACAACGAAATCGGTGATGCCGACCCCTCGTGGGTTGCGCAGCTTAAACAAGCCGGTTCGCGCCAACAGAACATGGCACTGAATACACCCGTTAACCATCAAAAATCCGAGACGCCCGACCGGGCGCAAAACTGAAAGAGAGGTAACTCACATGACTTTCACTACTACTCCGCGTCGTCTCGCTAAGACTCTGGCCCTGGCTGCCGGTATGAGCGTGGTATCCCTGTCCGCCTTCGCCGGTGACGCTGCCTTGTACGGCCCTGTCGCACCGAAAGGCTCAAGCTTCGTGCGCGTCTACAACGCCTCCAACCAGGAAGTCAGCGCGACGGTTGGCAGCACCAACCTCAGTGAAGTGGCCCCGCTGGCCAGCAGCGACTTCAGCTTCATGCCGGGTGGTGACTACAGCGCCAAGATCGGCAGCCAGACCGTGCCGGTCAAACTCGCCGCCGATCACTACTACACCTTGGTCAACAACAGCAGCGGCCAGCCTCAGCTGATCGAAGAACCACCGTTCAAGAACAAGCAGAAATCCCTGGTGCGCGTGCAGAACCTCAGCGACAAGGCCCTGACCCTGAAAACCGCTGACGGCAAGACCGACGTGGTCAAGTCGGTGGCTGCCAAAGGCCGTGGCGAGCGCGAGATCAACCCGGTGAAGGTGAGCCTGGCGCTGTATGACGGCGACAAAAAAGTCGGCGACGTGAAGCCGGTGGCCCTGGAACGCGGTGAGGCCGCGGTGCTGTACGTGACCGGTTCGGGTTCGAGCATTTCGCCAGTCTGGGTAAAACGCCCGGTATCGACCCGCTAACTATTTTCCTGTGGGAGCCGGGCTTGCCCGCGATGGCATCACCTCGGTGTCACTGACAGACCGAGTCGCCTGCATCGCAGGCAAGCCGGCTCCCACAAGGACCGAGACAAAAACAAGAGTGAAACGACAAACCTTCGTAGCTCTGACCCAAATTGATTCAAGGAGAAACACATGATCCCAGTAATCCTCTCCGGTGGTAGCGGCTCACGTCTTTGGCCGCTTTCGCGTAAACAGTTCCCGAAACAATTCCTGGCCCTGACCGGCGAGCACACGCTGTTCCAGCAAACCCTGGAACGTCTGGTGTTCGAAGGCATGGACACCCCGATCGTGGTCTGCAACAAGGACCACCGTTTTATCGTCAACGAGCAATTGGCCAACCGTAAACTGGAATGCCAACGCATCCTCATGGAACCTTTCGGGCGCAACACCGCGCCGGCCGTGGCCCTGACGGCAATGATGCTGGTCAATGAAGGCCGCGACGAGCTGATGCTGGTGCTGCCGGCCGACCACGTGATCGACGACCAGAAAGCCCTGCAACGCGCCCTGGCCCTGGCCACCGTGGCCGCTGAACGCGGCGAGATGGTGTTGTTCGGCGTGCCGGCGACTCGTCCGGAAACCGGTTATGGCTACATCAAGTCCACCAACGATTCGCTGCTGCCGGAAGGCGTGAGCCGCGTGCAGCAGTTCGTGGAAAAGCCGGATGAAAAACGCGCCGTCGAGTTCGTCAAAAGCGGCGGTTATTTCTGGAACAGCGGCATGTTCCTGTTCCGCGCCAGCCGCTTCCTTGAAGAGCTGAAAAAGCACGATCCGGACATCTACGACACCTGCGTGCTGACCCTGGAGCGCAGTGAACAGACCGCCGACACCGTGACGTTGGACGATGCCACCTTCGCTTGCTGCCCGGACAACTCCATCGACTACGCCGTGATGGAAAAAACCCAGCGTGCCTGCGTGGTGCCGCTGAGTGCCGGTTGGAGCGACGTGGGTTGCTGGGCCTCGCTGTGGGCCGTCAACGACAAGGACATCCACGGTAACGTCAGCAAAGGGGACGTGGTCATCCAGGACAGCCGCAACTGCATGATCCACGGCAACGGCAAACTGGTGTCGGTGATCGGCCTGGACAACATCGTGGTGGTGGAAACCAAAGACGCGATGATGATTGCCCACAAGGACAAGGTCCAGGGCGTCAAGCAGATGGTCTCGACCCTCAACGACCAGGGCCGCAGCGAAACCCAGAACCACTGTGAAGTCTATCGTCCGTGGGGCTCCTACGACTCGGTGGACATGGGCGGGCGTTTCCAGGTCAAGCACATCTCGGTCAAGCCGGGCGCCTGCTTGTCTCTGCAGATGCACCACCACCGCGCCGAACACTGGATCGTGGTCAGCGGCACGGCCGAAGTCACCTGTGACGAGAACGTGTTCCTGCTCACGGAGAACCAGTCCACCTACATCCCGATCGCCTCGGTGCATCGCTTGCGCAACCCGGGCAAGATCCCGTTGGAGATCATCGAAGTGCAATCGGGTAGTTATTTGGGCGAAGACGATATCGAACGCTTTGAAGATATCTACGGTCGCTCGACACCGGTTGAACGTGGCGTTTCGGTGAAAACTATCGCGCAGTAAAACAGTCGTACAAGAAGCCCTCACCCAGCCCATTGCGTCCCCTATCCGCAGTGGGTTGGGTGGGGGCTTTTTTAGTTCAACGCCCGCTTACTTTGACGTCGACGGGGCCCCCCAGGCCGACGGGGAGTAGGCGTTATAAGTACCGCTACTGTTGCTGCTTGAGCCCGCGCTACTGTATCTGTCCTTGCCAATCTCCTCAGCCGCCCTGCCTCCCCAGACCAAGGCCCCGCCCAATAGCTTCCCGGTAACGCCACCGCTGTTGACCAGCCTCTTTCCGATGCCCTGCGCCATTGAACCGCCCAGGGTGATAACAGCCCCTTTCGTCTTTTCCTTGTCCTCAGGTTTGATATTAAGCGCGGTAGGCATGCGCGCACTGACGTGGTTGCTGACACCCTGCATCAGCGTTTGCCGCAAGTTCGTGAGCCCCATACCTTGCATGCGGGGCAAAGACGACGCGGCGCCTCCTTCGTATTGCGCTGGGTTGATGGATACTTGCGCGGTAGGCGCAGGTGCGGAGGCGGGTGCTACGAAAGCAGTCTGCGTAGGGGCAAGGGTATTTGAAACCGTCATAGGGCATCTCACTTCATAAGAATACGGTCGGATTCCTTCATAGTTCAGCGTGCGTTTCCATGCTCAAACTCTGTGGGAAAATATTCCAAACCGGTTCCTGTATGAAGGAAATAAACACCTGCCCTGCAGGATCAGGTTCGGCGGCATTCTCTGCGCAATTCAGGCAACATCCCGTTGGAGAACATTGCACAGCAACACCGCAGACCTGTCCTTTTCACGGGATGACCTTGCAGGCTTTATGAAGCACCGTTAATGAGCTCCGGCTTTATCAAATTTATCCGCACCGTACGACTGGGCAACTTTACCCCCCACCACCATGGCTATGCCCAAGGCTTTAGAAAGAGAGCCACCACCGGAAGCCATTTTTTGCCCAGCCTCCTGGGCTGCCATGCCGCCCATGGCAATACCAAACCCCTTGGCATGCTTGGCAGTCATACCGCTATCGCGTAGTTCCGTTGAAGGCGCTTGCAACAGGGTCTGCCCCAGGTTTGTAAGCTTGTGATTCTGCATCCGGCCAGGCGGACGTGAACTCGGTTCTACGTTCTTGTGTGTGGACGCGCCAGCATCGTTCGGCGTTGGTGCTCGCTGAGCAGTGATGAGAGAGGTCACCACCGAGGCGAGGGCTGAGGTGACCGCGGGCGCAAGAAGGGCTGCGATAGTCATTATTCATCTCACTTGATCAGACTGCGTTGATATCGTCCTGGATAAACCGTATTTCCCTATGTTGGCTCTGTGGAAAAAACGCGTTGTTAGGTTCCTCGTAAAGGAAAACCGATCCTGCGATAGGCATCCAGGCCATCGCGCGAGTAGGATGTTTTATCCGCATATGAGACTGTCACCATGTTCTTTGGCGTTCTACTGATCATCACTTGGCTGATCCTGCTACTGCGCTACCCGGCCAGAGCCTTACCCGTGTCGCTGGCCGCCGCTGTCGGCCTCGGGCTCATAGCGATCTGGGTGGTGTGGCTGGATAACCGCGAAGCCTCACAACTGGCCCGCCTGGAACTGCGCATCACCTACGCCCCAGAAGAATGCCCGGCCGACCGCCCACTCAAACTGACCCTGAACAACGGCAACGACGTGCCCCTCACCGAGCTGCGTTGGCGCGTCGCCGCCTATGCGCCGGGCGACACAGTCAACCTCGCCGACAACGTCTACGCTGCCCCACGCTACCGCGGCCCAGGTGAGTTGCAGGCCGGCGCCACCTGGGACGATTGCCTGCCCACACCGCCTTTACGCCCCGGCTACCGCCCGCAAACCCTGGAATTTCGTGCCGAGCACCTGCAAGGCAGTTTCTCGGACTGACAAAGGACTGACCCATGCCCAACGTACTCATCACCGGTTGCTCCAGCGGTATCGGCCGCGCCCTCGCCGATGCCTTCAAGACCGCCGGCTACGACGTGTGGGCCAGCGCTCGCCGCGCGGAAGATGTCGCCGGTTTGTCCGCCGCAGGCTTTAACGCCGTGCAATTGGACGTCAACGACAGCGCCGCCCTGCAACGGCTCGCCGAACAACTGGGCGAACTGGATGTGCTGGTCAACAACGCCGGCTATGGCGCCATGGGGCCGTTGCTGGACGGCGGCACCGAGGCGATGCAGCGCCAATTCGAGACCAATGTGTTTTCCATCGTCGGCGTGACCCAGGCGCTGTTCCCTGCCCTGCGTCGCAACAAAGGGTTGGTGGTCAACATCGGCAGCGTTTCCGGCGTGCTGGTTACGCCATTTGCTGGCGCGTACTGCGCCTCCAAAGCCGCTGTGCATGCGTTGAGCGATGCATTGCGCATGGAACTGGCGCCCTTTGGCGTGAGCGTCATGGAAGTGCAACCCGGCGCCATCAACACCCACTTCGCCAAAAACGCCGGCGCCCAGGCCGAACTGTTGATCAATGAACAATCGCCGTGGTGGCCGTTGCGCGACGGCATTCGTGCGCGCAGCCAGGCCTCTCAAGACAAGCCGACCCCGGCCAGCGTGTTTGCAGCGGATGTGCTCAAGGCCGTCCAGCAACCTCAGGCGCCGCGCCTGCTACGTTCGGGCAATGGCAGTCGGGCGTTGCCATTGATGGCGGCATTGTTGCCCAAGGGGTTGTTGGAGAAGGTGTTGAAGAAACGCTTTGGGCTGACCGGTTCGCTCTAACCCTTCATTCCAGTCAATAACCCCCCTGCACTTTCAGCGGCAAATACCAAGCCTCTGCCATACCCCTGCCAGCGAGCCTCACTGATGATTGACTACAGCGATTTTTTTGAAGAAGTGATCCAGACCCACGTCGAGATCGAGCAATGGTTTGCCGGCGTTGCACCCGAAGGCACCTTGCAAAACCTGCTTGCGCGTTTCTCGCCGGCGTTCAGCATGATCGCTCCCGCTACCGGCACACGGGTCAATGCGGCCTGGGTGAATGCGCTGTTCACGCGTTTGGGTGGCATGCGCCCGGGGTTGAAAATCACCTTGAGCGAAATGACGGGAATTGACCGACATGCGCGTGGCGCCACGGTGACTTACCGCGAGCATCAGATCGACGACAGCGGCACCCGGACGGACCGCCGCGCCACGGTGATCTTTGAGAAGCAGGCCAGCGGCGCACTGCTGTGGCGCCACCTGCATGAGACGTTTATCGCGCCATGAAATAACCATCAGGCCGGTTCCTACCTAAAACAGCGAACAGCCTGACATCACGCCAAGGAAACTATCCGCAGGCTCTTTCACCTCTGTCTACTCACAGGTGAAAGGATGCCAAGCGATTTCCTGCGAAGCGGTGTGCCAGATGCGCACACCACGACTCGCCAGCGACTGACCCGTCTGCTGGACCTGCCCAAGCTCTATCGAACCATTGACGCCGACCCGGCCATCGTCGGGGCCGGTGTGGTGCACATCGGCAGTGATTATCAGGTGACGGTGCTACGCGAGTTCGTGCCGCTGTGCAGCATCAAGCCCAAGCGGGTGATTCTGCGGGAGATGGCGGGGCCGATACGTCAGTATCTTGCAGGTCAAACGCCGTCGCAAAGCCAGAGCCAAAACGCTATTCCAGTAACCGACCTCAATCTTCCGACAACTCCCGCACAATGACGGTGCAGGTAATGCCCGCCGCCAACAACACACCCTCCGGCACCGCATCAATGTGAATCCGCACCGGCACCCGCTGGGCCAGGCGCACCCAGTTGAAGGTCGGGTTCACATCGGCGATCAGCTCGCGGCTCTCGGGGTTGTCGCGGTCGTAGATACCGCGCGCGATGCTTTCTACGTGGCCCTTCAGCGTCTCGCCGCTCATCAACTGCATATCGGCTGGGTCACCGACTTTCACATGGGGCAATTTGGTTTCTTCGAAAAAGCCGTAAACCCAGAATGAGTTCATGTCCACCACCGCCATCTTGGCTTCGCCGATACGTGCGTAGTCGCCTCGATGCACGTTGAGGTTGGTGACATAACCATCCACCGCTGCCACCACCTGCGTGCGTTTCAAGTTGAGTTCGGCCGCCTCCAATTGCGCCAGCGCGTGCTGATAATCCGCCAGCGCCGAGTCGGCGATATTGCTGGCGTCGTCGCGGTTTTCCTTGGAGATCACCAGCGCATCGAGGTCAGCACGTCGATGGGCGTTGACCTTGCGCATTTCCCAGGTGGCTTTGCGGGAGGCCACGAGGGATTGCGCCTGCTTGACGGCAATGCGGTAGTGCTCAGGGTCGATCTGCATCAGCAGGTCGCCCTTTTTCACCCGTTGGTTGTCGCGTACCGGCACGTCGACCACTTCGCCGGTGACGTCGGCGGCTACGTTGATGATGTCGGCGCGTACGCGGCCGTCGCGGGTCCAGGGCGTTTCCATGTAGTGCACCCACAACGTCCGGCCAATCCAGATCGCCAAGGCCAGTACCAGTAAGGTCGCGAGCAGGCTGAAAAACTTTTTCATCGGGGCATTCTCAACGGTAAACGGTCAGCGCCAGGGCGCCGAACAGGCAAACGAACAGGCTCAGGCGCAGCAACGCCGGGTGCCAGAAAAAACGGTACAGGTCGAACCCGGCCAGGAAGCGGTCCAGGGCCCAGGCCAACACTGCGGCGATCAAAAACATCAGCGTCATGGTCGGCATGTAGACGCCGTGGAAGGCGATTTCACGAGGCATGCGTGGCTCCTTTGAGGGCCGCCAGGGGTGATTGCGGGTCGAGCAACGAGGTGCGGATAAAGTGCAGGTAACTCTTCACCCGGCGCAGCGCCGAGGTGTCGAAGTGCGGGGCGAAAGGTTCGTCGGTGGCCTGCACACGGCTGATCGCATGGTCGACGGCAATCAAGCCACGCTCCAGGTTGCTGGCGTTGGGTTGCAGGAATAGCCGCACCAGCGAACGGCCCATCACCCGGATCGCCTGGCGCCAGGGCTGGGATTCGGCGTACGCCGGGTGCACCGGCAAAATCGCCTGCTCCTTGCGCAGCTCGATGATCGCGTGGCCGACTTCCAGCACCACAAACATCCAGCGCAGCAAGTCGCGCTGTACCTGCGGCTGGCCGACCGCGAGGCCGTAGGCCTGGTGCAGCAGGTCGCGGGTGCGGCTTTCAAAACTTGAAGCCAGGCCCTTGAGCTTGCCGCTGATCGCATACACCACCTGCTCACGCAGGTCCTGCTCCAACCGGCGCCACAGCCAACGGCTGTTGGGCGGCAGGATGATCGCACCCGCCGCCGCGCACACCAGCATGCCGATGACCATGGCGATGTAGTCGTTGATAAAGGTGTAGGGGTTGTAGACCGTGAGGTTGTCCGGCACCGAACCGGTGCTGAAAAAGATCAGCAGGCCGACGCCGACACCCGCGTATTGCGGCCGCGAGGCGAGGAACGCGCCACAGATGATCACCGGGGCGAGCATCACGCACAGCAGCGGGAAGCCGTCGATCCAGGGGAACACGAAGAACATTTCGATAAAGCCCACCAGCGCGCCGATCAAGGTGCCACAGGCCATCTGGAAGGCCATGCGCTTGGGGTTGGGCGTCGCAGCGGACAGGCCGACAGTCGCGGCGGCGATCAAGGTCATGGTCGCGCCGCTGGGCCAGGCGGTGGCCACCCAATAACTGCCGAGCACGATCAGGATGAAAGACGCGCGAATCCCCGAGGCGGCGCAGGCCAGCCAGTTGGTTTTGGGGATAAAGGTTTCGTCCCACTGCTCGCGCGCATGGCTGTGGTCGGCCAGGGAAGCGTGGGTTTGCGCGTAGTTGTGCAGGTCATCGACGAAGCGATACAGCAGTTCGTAGGCCGTGTGGAAATCCAGTTGCTCGGCTTCGGTGGGATCTGCTTCCTGGAAGGCCGCACGCAGGCTGCGGACCTTGGCCGGCAGACCATCCTTGTAGGCGCTCAGCGCGTTGACCAGGCGCGCCGCGTCGGGGCTGGTGAGCGCGCGACCGGAAAAGCCGTCGAGCACTTCGGCAAGGTCTTGCAGGCCGGGTTTGATCGCCGCCACCACATGGTCCGCCTCGTCCGTGCGCAGCCGTTCAAGCAACTGGTGCAAGGCATTGAAGCGCGTGGTGATGCTCATGAATTCGCTGTTGAGGCGACTGAGCCGACCATTGCGCCGACGCATATGCGGGTCTTCAAACACCGTGACACTGCGCAGCCCTTCCAGTCCCACGGCTTCGGCGATAAAGCGCACGTTGCTCGCCTCGAACCCTTCACGCTGGCTGCGCCCGCGCAGGCCATCGGTGACGAACAGCGCGAACACGCCAAAGCGTTGGTACAAGGCGTTGCGCATCGCAGCGCTGCTGGTTTGCGGCAGGATCGCGGCGCTGACCAGGGTGGCGCACAGAATCCCCAAGGAGATTTCCAGCACCCGCCACACCGCCGCCATAAAGGCGCCATCCGGATGCGCCAGGGCCGGCAGGCCGACCATCGCCGCGGTATAGCCGGCCAGCACGAAGCCATAGGCGCGGAAGTTGCGGTTGCGCGTCGCGCCGGCGGTGCAGATGCCGACCCAGATCGCCAGCGCGCCAAGGAACAACTCGGTGTTCTGCGCAAACAAGGCAATCAACAGCACCATCACCGCCGACCCCGCCAGGGTGCCGAGGAAACGATAGAAGCTCTTGGCAAACACCTGGCCACTCTGCGGTTGCATCACGATAAACACCGTGATCATCGCCGTGCGCGGCTGCGGCAGTTCCAGGCGCATGGCCAACCACAGCGTGAGGAAGGCAGCGACCAGCACCTTGAAGATATACACCCAGGTCACGCCGTCGCTGCGTGCCCAGTCGAAAAAACCACGGCGCCACTCAAGGGAATGCAGCCAGCGCAGCGGTGCAGGCAAGGAAGTCATCAAATCCTACTCAGTGATCGAATACGGCAAGTGCCGCCGGGGTCTTGCTCGGGAGGATCTGGGCGGGTGGCGGTACATCGTTGCCGGCATCGAGCCCCCCGCCCAAGGCCGTGACCAGTTCAGCGTGGGCGCTCAAGCGAGCGGCCTGTACCTGTTGCTCCACCTGCTGCTGGCGGAACAGCAAGGTCTGGGCGTTCAGCACATTGAGGTAATCCGTGAGGCCGCGCTGGTAGGCGATCATCGCGATGTCGTAGGTCTTTTGCGCCGAGGCCACCGACTGCGCGGCGAAGACAGATTGCTTGTCCATCGATTCGCGGCGGATCAACTGATCGCTGATGCCCTTGAGGGCATTGACCAGGGTCTGGTTGTACCGGCCGACGGCGATGTCATAACCGGCGCTGGCTTCGCCCAGCTCCGCACGCAGGCGGCCACCGTCGAAGATCGGCAAGGTGATCGCCGGACCGACGTTATAGTTGAATTTCTTGCCCGCCAGGAACGCCAGCATACCGCCGCCGGTGGCCATGTAGCCGAGGCTGCCGACCAGGTCGACGTTGGGGTAGAAACCGGCGTGGACGACATCGATGCCACGGGCCTGGGCCGCGACTTGCCAGCGGCTGGCGACCACATCCGGGCGTTGGCCGAGCAATTGCGCGGGCAGGCTCGACGGCAATTTCAACGGTGCGGCCAACGACAGCGTAGGACGTTGCAATTGCGCCCCCGCCCCCGGACCTTTGCCCGCCAACGCTGCCAGTTGGTTACGGCTCAGGGCGATTTCTTCGTCCAGGGCGTCCAGTTGACGATGGGTTTCCGGCAGCGGCGTTTCGGCCTGGCTGACGTCAAAATGGGTGCCCAGCCCGGCGTTCAGGCGCTTATGGGCCAGGTCGAGGATCTGCTGTTGCTGCGCCAGCGTAGCCGCGACGATATCGCGGTTGGCGTAGTGCAACGACAGCTGGATATAGGCGCGGACCACGTTGTTCTGCAATTCGAGCTGGGCCTGGCGCGCTTCGGCGGCGCTCATGTGCGCCAGGTCGACGGCACGTTCGGTGGCATTGCTTTCACGACCCCACAGGTCGAGGGCATAGCTCAGGCCCAGGGAAGCATTGTTGTCCCAGGTGTTGGCACCGCTCAGTTCGCCGGGGCCATAGAACTGATCCTTGGGCCAGTTGTGGCGCTTGAGGGTGGTGTCGCTGTTGATCTGCAACGACTCGGCCGACTCGGCGATCCCGGCCATGGCCCGCGCCTCCCGCACCCGAGCGGTGGCCATGGCCATGCTTGGGCTGTGTTGGGTCGCGAGGTCGACCCAGCGGTTCAATTGCGGGTCGCCGTAGGCTTGCCACCAGTGCGCGGCGGGCCAGTGGGCGTCCTGGGCGGCGCTCTGGATCGCTTCGTCGGTGGCCAGTGTGCTGGCGTTGAGGGACTGGCCTTGGGGGGCGATTCCTCCGGTTCCGATGCAGCCGCTGATTGCTAACGATAAAGCCCAGACACTGAGAGCCTTCAACTCTCTGTTGATGCGACGCGGCACTGCTGCGAATTCCTGAGGTGGTGGTGCGGGGAGAGGTGGCGCAATTCTAGGGGGCGACATGGGGAACGATAAGCTGGCATTCCTGTGAATCTTTGTTACCGTTCAGGCGATAATCCGTTGGTAGGGATCACTGGACGGCGTAACTTTCTGTCACAATTTGCTATCTCCCCTGAGAACACTCCATGGACACTTTGCAAAACATGCGCGCCTTCAGTTGCGTGGCCGAGGCAGGCAGCTTCACCGCCGCCGCCGTGCAACTGGATACCACCACTGCCAACGTCTCGCGCGCGGTCTCCAACCTTGAGGCCCATCTGCAAACCCGCTTGTTGAACCGAACGACACGACGCATCGCGCTGACCGAAGCCGGCAAACGCTATTTGCTGCGCTGTGAGCAGATCCTCGCCTACGTCGAGGAAGCCGAGGCGGAGGCCAGCGATGCCCATGCACGCCCTGCCGGGCAGCTGAAAGTGCACACCATGACCGGTATCGGCCAGCATTTCGTCATCGACGCCATCGCCCGCTATCGCCGCACCCACCCGGACGTCACCTTCGACCTGACCCTGGCCAACCGTGTGCCGGACTTGCTCGATGAGGGCTACGACGTGTCCATCGTGCTGGCCAGCGAACTGCCGGACTCGGGCTTCGTGTCCCAGCGCCTGGGCATCACCTACAGCATTGCCTGTGCCTCGCCGGACTACGTCAAGGCCAAAGGCTGCGCCCATCGCCCCAATGACTTGCTCAACCACGCCTGCCTGCGCCTGGTCAGCCCAGTGATCCAGCTCGACAAGTGGACCTTCAACGGCCCCGAAGGCCAGGAAAGCGTGGCGATCAACACCTCGCCCTTCCTGGTGAACTCGGCCGATGCGATGAAAACCGCGATCACCAGCGGCATGGGCATCGGCCTGCTGCCGGTGTACGCCGCGATCGAAGGCCTGCGCAACGGCACCCTGGTGCGGGTGATGCCCAACTACCGCTCCCAGGAGTTGAACCTGTACGCCATCTACCCGTCGCGCCAGTACCTGGATGCGAAGATCAAGACGTGGGTGGAATACCTGCGTGGCTCGCTGCCGGAGATCCTGGCGGCGCACCAGGCGGAGCTGGTGGCGTATGAGTTGAGCGGCAGCCTCAGCGGCGCGCGCCTGGCGAACTGAGTGCTACCAGACGAGTCAGGTCAACGGTGGGAGGGGGCTTGCTCCCGATAGCAATAGGTCAGTCACCCAATGAATTGACTGATCCACCGCTATCGGGAGCAAGCCCCCTCCCACATTTGTCCCCTGCCCACTTTAGGCCTGAGGCGTCCTGACAATTGTCGGCAGGAATGTTAGCGTGCTTGGCATTCTTCCGTAGTCGATGAGCCCGCCTGCAATGAAAAAGACTGTCCTCGCTTTCAGCCGCGTCACCCCGGAAATGATCGAACGCCTGCAACAGGATTTCGAGGTGATCGCGCCCAATCCCAAGCTGGGCGACATCAACGCGCAATTCAATGAAGCCCTGCCCCACGCGCACGGCCTGATCGGCGTGGGTCGCAAGCTGGGCCGCGAGCAGTTGCAAGGCGCGAGCAAGCTGGAAGTGGTGTCCAGCGTGTCGGTGGGCTACGACAACTATGACGTGGCGTACTTCAACGAACGCGGGATCATGCTCACCAACACCCCCGACGTCCTCACCGAGAGCACCGCCGACCTGGCCTTTGCCCTGCTGATGAGCAGCGCACGCCGTGTGGCCGAGCTGGACGCCTGGACCAAAGCCGGCCAGTGGAAAGCCAGCGTCGGCGCGCCGTTGTTCGGTTGCGATGTGCATGGCAAGACGCTGGGCATCGTCGGCATGGGCAACATCGGTGCGGCCGTGGCCCGGCGTGGACGGTTGGGTTTCAATATGCCGATCCTCTACAGCGGTAACAGCCGCAAGCCGGCACTGGAGCAGGAACTGGGCGCGCAATTGCGTAGCCTGGATGAACTGCTGGCCGAGGCGGATTTCGTCTGCCTGGTGGTGCCGTTGAGCGACAAGACCCGTCACCTGATCAGCACCCGCGAGCTGGGGCTGATGAAGTCCAGCGCGATCCTGATCAACATTTCTCGTGGCCCGGTGGTCGACGAACCGGCGCTGATCGACGCCCTGCAAAGCCAGCGCATCCGTGGCGCGGGGCTGGATGTGTATGAACAGGAGCCGCTGGCCGAGTCACCGCTGTTCCAGCTGAGCAACGCCGTGACCCTGCCGCACATCGGCTCGGCCACCCACGAAACCCGTGAAGCCATGGCCAACCGCGCCCTCGACAACCTGCGCAGCGCGCTGCTGGGCCAGCGTCCGCAGGACCTGGTAAACCCGCAGGTGTGGAAGGGCTGACCCATACCCCTTTTGGAATGGGGCTTGTGTGGGAGCCGGCTTGCCTGCGATAGCATCACCCCGGTGCAACTGAAAGACCGAGGTGCCTGCATCGCAGGCAAGCCAGCTCCCACACACACCCATCCCGACACAAAATCCGGTTAAAGCCTGGCCTCCCCAAGTCGATAACCCTCTATAGATCGTCATCCCTGATCCACAGAAGGTTTTTATGTCCACCACCAAAGCCCGCGCAGACTCACTCTCGCTTCTGCTCTTTACCTTGCGCAGTGGCAAGCTGATGGCGATCAACCTGCTGAAAGTCAGCGAAATCATCCCATGCCCGCCGCTGACCAAGCTGCCGGAGTCCCACCCGCACGTCAAAGGCATCGCCACCCTGCGCGGTAACTCGCTGGCGGTGATCGACCTGAGCCGCGCCTTGGGGGAAATGCCGCTGGCAGACCCGGACGGCGGCTGCCTGATCGTCACCGATGTGAGCCGCTCCAAGCAGGGTTTGCATGTGCAGGCGGTGAGCAAGATCGTGCATTGCCTGACCACCGACATCCGCCCGCCGCCCTATGGCTCCGGCGGTAACCGCGCGTTTATTACCGGGGTCACCCAGGTAGAAGGCGGCCTGGTGCAGGTGCTGGATATCGAAAAAGTCATCCACGGCATCGCGCCGGCACCGATTGAAGCGGCGCCGACCGACCTGACCATGGAAGAGGCCGAAGTGCTCGGCAACGCGCGCATCCTGGTGGTGGACGACAGCCAGGTCGCCCTGCAACAGTCCGTGCACACCCTGCGCAACCTCGGCCTCACCTGCCACACCGCGCGCAGCGCCAAGGAAGCCATCGACGTGCTGCTGGAACTGCAAGGCACCGCCGAGCAGATCAACGTGGTGGTGTCGGACATCGAGATGTCGGAAATGGACGGCTACGCCCTCACCCGCACCTTGCGCGAAACCCCCGACTTCCAGCACCTTTATGTGTTGCTGCACACCTCCTTGGACAGCGCGATGAACAGCGAAAAGGCACGACTGGCGGGTGCGGACTCGGTACTGACCAAATTCTCGTCGCCTGAGCTGACCAAGTGCCTGGTGATCGCCGCCCAGACCGTGGCACAGAAAGGCCTGTAACCGGTGACCGAGTATTACCAGCTGTTGCGCCGCGACCTCACCGGCAGCCTGCCCGCCCCCCAGTGGCCGGCCGGTACGCAGTTGGATCATTACCGCGACGACCTGGCCCCGGCGATTCATGCTGTGTTGCGCCTCGCTCAGGACCAGGGCGGCGGTCGTGTGCCCAACCTGGAAACCTGGCAGCAGCGGTTCACCACCGATGCCGAGTTCGACCCCACACTGTGCCTGGTAGCGAGCAACGACGAAGGCGTTCTCGCCGTGGCGCAGTGCTGGACCAGCGCCTTTATCAAGCACCTCTGCGTTCACCCCTGCGCCCAGGGCCAGGGATTGGGCCGCGCGTTGCTGCTGCACAGCTTCCAGGCGTTCAAGCAGCGCGGCGAGCCCTATGTGGACCTTAAGGTGCGGGAGAGCAACCTGCGTGCCCGGCAGTTGTATGAAAGCGCGGGCATGCGATTTGTCCTGCGCGATGCAGTGCCCGAGGGCTGACAGGCACTGGCGTATAACTTGCTTCCAGAGAGCTGAAACGGTGAACAGAGGTAAAAACCCGTCACTGTTCCTGCGTGCCCTCTGACCTAGCCTGGTGACAGATCCGCCATGAATACTCGATTTTCCTGCGTCGGTTGCGGCAAATGCTGCACCGACCATCACGTGCCCCTGACCCTCGACGAGGCCCGCCAGTGGGCGGCGGACGGCGGCAATGTCATCGTTCTGGCGGAGGGTTTCCTGGGCAATGGCCTGGGCCTGCCCGAGCAGCAACGCGAACATGCCGAACGCCGCTCAGTGGTCGTGCCCAGTGGCACTACCGAAGCGTTTGTGGCAATCACCTTTGCCGCCTACAACGCCGGACGCTGCCGGAATCTTGACGAAGACAACCTGTGCCGCATCTATGAGCGTCGGCCGTTGGTGTGCCGCATCTACCCGATGGAGATCAACCCGCATATCCCGCTGAACCCCGCCGCCAAGGATTGCCCGCCGGAATCCTGGGAGCAGGGCCCGGCGCTGATCGTCGGCGGTGAGTTGATGGACCAGGAATTGGCGCAGTTGATCCAACGCTCACGCCAGGCCGACCGCGATGACGTGCAGACCAAAGAGGCGGTGTGCGCCCTGCTGGGCATTCGCACCACGGCGCTCAAGGGTGATGGGTTTACCGCTTACCTGCCGGACATGGGCCTGTTTGCCCAGGCGATTGAGCTGGCGCTGGCTCAACCGTCCGTGGCCAATGAGTGGGTGTTCCATGTATCGGGGATGGACATTGCCGAACAGGTGCTGGATGCCGGGGCGCAGATTGCGACCGAGGTGCCTGCCAACTATGCGTTTATCCCTCTGCGGGCGGCGTAGGGCTGACTGGCCGCTTCGCGAGCACATCGAGCCATCACGGCACCTCCAGACGATAAGGCGCAAGGATCCGCTGGTACTCACCATTGTGTTTAAGCTGTTCGAGGGCGCGGTTAAGTTCGGCACGCAACGCCGTATCGGTGGTGCGCAGCCCGATTGCCACGCCGTGGCCCAGCAACTCGGCGGAAACGGCGGGGCCGAGGAAGTCGAAATCCTGGCCCGCCGGGGTGTCGAGCAACGCGTCGCGGATTTCCACGGTGCCCTGCAGGGTCGCATCGATGTCGCCTGCCACCAGGCTGCGGACCAGTTCGTCGTTGAGCCAGAAGCGCTTGATGATCACGCCCTTGGGCGCCCATTGCGACCGGGCAAAGGCTTCGCGATTACTCCCCAGCAATACGCCGACGCGCTTGCCCTTGAGCGACGCTGGCGTCGGCATCAGCCCGGAGGATCGGCGCGCGACCAGGCGCGTGGTGAAGGGATAGAGGTTATCGGTGAAGCTCACCCAGCGCTGACGCTGAGGCGTGGGGGCAATGCCGATGATTGCATCGAATTGCAGGGCATCAAGGTCTTTGAAGTTTTCGACCAGCACCTGGTCGACCCAGGTACAGCGCACATTCAGTTGCTGGCAAAGGGCGTTGCCCAGCTCGATATTCAGACCGACCAACTGCCCTTGCGGGTTGCGGCTCTGGAAGGGGGGAAAGTGCGCGGCAACGGCAAAGCGGATTTCGCGCCGAGGTTGATCAATGCCAGCAACGGCATCGACCGCGAGCAACAGGACAAGCGCTACACAGAGGTGTATCGGGGCCACAGGAAACGTCCTTTTCCGGAAAGAGCGCCCTTGACTCCGCCCCGGTAAAAAATCGGAGCAGAGCGCAAGCTGTGCAAGCTTTCAAGAAACGATCGCAGGCCCACAAGCAGAAATATCAACGGACGCTGTAGGCAACATCCTGCAAATATTACAGCTGATTATTCTTAACGTTTACCCATGGAACGGCGAGTTCCCGGTGGCGCCATGCCCGGGCTCTTGGTATGGCCGTTCTTGGCGCCGTTCTTGTACCAGGGCTGGGCGGCATTTTTGGCCCCGGCCAGTTCACCCGGCTTGAAGGGAAACTTGAACGCCGGGATCTCGGTTTTTTCAACGCCGTCGGCGCTGGCCGGATCGACGAGGTCGGTCGCTTCAACAGGGGGTTGTGTCGGGGAAGTCATGAAAGCTCCGGAGCGTGCAAAAAATGACGCGGGACCGGCTTGCGGGCCTCGCTGGCGCGCAGTATACCTGCCCGCCTTGGATCTTTAACCACCGCCTGTACGAATGGTCGACCTTTACTGACAGCGCTGTCAGTTAGCAGTCACTTTGCTGACCGGGTTGACGGGCTATAAAGGCTCCACTTTCCTCCAATCCTTTGCCCTGGCGCCTCACCCCATGCAAATTCAACGAAAAACCGCCCTGATCGTGGGTGTCCTCGTGGTGTTGGCGATTGCAGCCTGGGCATTGACCCGCCCGGCCAAGAGCAAACTGGCGGCGCCCACTGCGATTCCGGTGCGGGTGGTGAGCGTGGCGCAGCAGGATGTTCCGCGTTTTGTCAGTGGGATCGGCACCGTGTTGTCCTTGCACAGCGTGGTCATACGCCCGCAAGTGGACGGTATTCTCACCCAATTGCTGGTCAAGGAAGGCCAACGGGTCAAGGCCGGCGACCTGCTGGCGAGCATCGATGACCGTTCGATCCGTGCCAGCCTCGACCAGGCCAAGGCGCAACTGGGCGAGAGCCAGGCCCAGTTGCAGGTGGCGCTGGTCAACCTCAAGCGCTACAAGGCGTTGAGCGTCGACGATGGCGTGTCCAAGCAGACCTATGACCAGCAACAAGCCCTGGTCAACCAGCTCAAGGCCACCGTCCAAGGCAACCAGGCCGCGATCGATTCGGCTCAAGTGCAACTGTCCTACACCCAGATTCGCTCGCCGGTCAGCGGTCGCGTGGGTATTCGCACCGTGGACGAAGGTAACTTCCTGCGCACCAGCGATACCCAGGGCCTGTTCTCGGTCACCCAGATCGACCCGATTGCCGTCGAATTCTCCCTGCCGCAGCAGATGCTGCCCACCCTGCAAGGCCTGATCGCGGCGCCCACAAAGGCCAGCGTCGATGCCTATATGGGCGCCGACACCGACGGCCAGACCGGCGACCTGCTCGGCGAAGGCCACTTGAGCCTGATCGACAACCAGATCAGTTCCACCACCGGCACCCTGCGTGCCAAGGCTGAATTCAGCAACGCCTCGCAACGCCTGTGGCCGGGGCAATTGGTGACCATCAAGATTCAGACCGCCCTCGACAAAAACGCGCTGGTGGTGCCGTCGACGGTGGTGCAACGCGGCCTGGATTCGCACTTTGTGTACCGGGTCAACGGTGACAAGGTCGACGTGGTGCCGGTGCAGGTCACCTACCAAGACAGCGACGTGAACATCATTAAGGGTGTGCAGGCCGGCGATGTGCTGGTCAGTGACGGCCAGTCGCGGCTCAAGGCCGGGGCCCAGGTGGAGGTGCTCAAGGAGCCGCCGCAGGTGATCCAGACCGTCGACGCCAAGGTGCAGCCATGAGCGGCAGCCGCTCGCCGTCGGCCTGGTGCGTCGACCACCCGGTCGCCACCCTGCTGCTGACCTTCGCCCTGGTGCTGCTCGGGATGATTGCCTTCCCGCGCCTGGCCATCGCCCCACTGCCGGAAGCGGAATTTCCGACGATCCAGGTCAGCGCCACCCTGCCCGGCGCCAGCCCGGACACCATGGCCTCATCCGTGGCCACGCCGTTGGAGGTGCAATTCAGCGCCATCCCCGGCATGACCCAGATGACCTCCAGCAGCGCCTTGGGCTCCAGCCTCCTGACCCTGCAATTTACCCTCAACAAGAGCATCGACACCGCCGCGCAAGAAGTGCAGGCGGCGATCAATACTGCGTCCGGCAAGCTGCCCAGCGATATGCCGAGCCTGCCGACCTGGAAGAAGGTCAACCCGGCGGACAGCCCGGTGCTGATCCTCAGCGTCAGTTCCGACAGCATGCCCAGTACCGAGCTGAGCGACTACGTGGAAACCCTGCTGGCCCGGCAGATCAGCCAGATCGACGGCGTCGGCCAGATCAACATCACCGGCCAACAACGCCCGGCGATCCGCGTACAGGCCTCCCCCGACAAACTGGCTGCCATCGGCTTGACCCTGGCCGATATCCGCCTGGCCATCCAGCAATCGAGCCTCAACCTGGCCAAGGGCGCGATCTACGGCGAAAACAGCGTGTCGACCCTGTCGACCAACGACCAGTTGTTCCTCCCCGAGGATTACGCGCAGTTAATTGTGTCCTACAAGGATGGCGCGCCGGTTCAACTGCGCGATATCGCCAAGGTCATCAACGGTTCGGAAAACGCCTATGTGCAGGCTTGGTCCGGCGACACGCCGGGGGTCAACCTGGTGATTTCGCGCCAGCCCGGCGCGAATATCGTCGAGACCGTGGACCGTATTCAAGCCGAGCTGCCGCGCCTGCAAGGCATGCTGCCGGCCTCGGTGCAGGTCAGCGTGTTGACCGACCGCACCAAGACCATTCGCGCATCGCTGCATGAAGTCGAAGTGACCCTGCTGATCGCGATCCTGCTGGTGGTGGCGGTGATGGCGCTGTTCCTGCGCCAGTTGTCGGCGACGCTGATTGTGTCCAGCGTGCTCGGTGTGTCACTGGTGGCCAGCTTTGCCCTGATGTACCTGATGGGTTTCAGCCTGAACAACCTGACCCTGGTGGCGATCGTGATCTCCGTAGGGTTTGTGGTGGACGATGCGATCGTTGTGGTGGAGAACATTCACCGTCACTTGGAAGCCGGGCTGGGCCAACGCGAAGCGGCGATCAAGGGCGCCGGCGAGATTGGTTTTACCGTGGTGTCCATCAGCTTCTCGCTGGTGGCGGCGTTTATCCCGCTGCTGTTCATGGGGGGAGTGGTCGGGCGGTTGTTCAAGGAATTTGCGCTGACCGCCACCTCGACCATCCTGATTTCGGTGGTGGTCTCGCTGACGCTGGCACCGACATTGGCCGCGCTGTTCATGCGTGCGCCGACCCACCCCGCCCATGACAAACCCGGCTTCAGCGAGCGCCTGCTGGCCGGTTACGCGCGCAACCTGCGCCGTGCCCTGGCCCATCAACGCAGCATGGCGGCGATCTTCCTGGTGACCCTGGCCCTGGCCGTGGTTGGCTACGTGTTCATCCCCAAGGGTTTCTTCCCGGTGCAAGACACCGGTTTTGTGCTCGGCACCAGCGAAGCGGCGGCCGATGTGTCGTACCCCGACATGGTCGCCAAGCACAAGGCGCTGGCCGAGATCGTCAAGGACGACCCGGCGGTGCAAGCGTTTTCTCACTCGGTAGGCGTGACCGGCAGCAACCAGACCATCGCCAACGGCCGCTTCTGGATCGCGCTGAAGGATCGCGGTGATCGCGATGTGTCCGCCAGCCAGTTTATCGACCGCATCCGGCCGAAACTGGCCAAGGTGCCGGGCATCGTGCTGTACCTGCGCGCCGGCCAGGACATCAACTTGAGTTCGGGCCCCAGCCGCGCCCAGTACCAATACGTGCTCAAGAGCAATGACGGCCCGACGCTGAACACCTGGACCCAGCGCCTCACCGAAAAACTGCGCGCCAACCCGGCGTTTCGTGACCTGTCCAACGACCTGCAACTGGGCGGCAGCATCACCCACATCAGCATCGACCGTCAGGCCGCCGCACGTTTCGGCCTGACCGCCACCGATGTCGACCAGGCGCTGTACGACGCCTTCGGCCAACGGCAGATCAACGAATTCCAGACCGAGATCAACCAGTACCAGGTGGTGCTGGAACTGGACACTCAACAACGCGGCAAAGCCGAAAGCCTGAATTACTTCTACCTGCGTTCGCCGCTGACCAACGAGATGGTGCCGCTGTCGGCACTGGCCAAGGTCGATCCACCGACGGTAGGGCCCTTGTCCATCAGCCATGACGGCATGTTCCCGGCGGCCAACCTGTCGTTCAACCTGGCGCCCGGCGTGGCGCTGGGCGATGCGGTGATCATGCTCAACCAGGCCAAGAACGAAATCGGCATGCCCACCACCATCATCGGCAACTTCCAAGGCGCGGCCCAGGCGTTCCAGAGTTCGTTGGCCAGCCAGCCGTGGCTGATCCTGGCGGCGCTGGTGGCGGTCTACATCATCCTCGGTGTGCTGTATGAGAGTTTTGTGCACCCGCTGACGATCATCTCCACCTTGCCATCTGCTGGGTTGGGCGCACTGATCATGCTGTCGCTGATGGGCCAGGACTTTTCAATCATGGCGCTGATCGGCCTGGTGCTGCTGATCGGGATCGTCAAGAAGAACGGCATCCTGATGATCGACTTTGCCCTGGATGCCCAGCGCGTCAGGGGCCTGTCGCCGGAGGATGCGATCTATGAAGCCTGCGTCACGCGGTTCCGGCCGATCATCATGACCACCCTCGCCGCCCTGCTCGGCGCCGTGCCGCTGATGCTCGGCGCCGGCCCCGGCGCGGAAATGCGCCAGCCGCTGGGTATCGCGGTCGTCGGCGGACTGCTGGTGAGCCAGGCGCTGACGCTGTTCACTACGCCGGTCATATACTTGTACCTGGAGAAGTTTTTCCACCGGCCCACACCGACGCCTGCGTTGGCAACCACAGATTGAGGCCCGGCCCTGGAGCAAAAAGGCTCATGCGCGTCCTGATTATTGAAGATGAAGAAAAAACCGCAGACTACCTGCACCGCGGCCTGACGGAGCAAGGCTATACCGTCGACGTGGCTCGTGAAGGCGTCGAAGGCCTGCACCTGGCCCTGGAAAACGATTACGCGGTGATCGTGCTCGACGTGATGCTGCCAGGCCTTGATGGCTTTGGCGTACTGCGCGCCTTGCGTGCGCGCAAGCAGACGCCGGTGATCATGCTCACCGCCCGCGAGCGCGTGGAAGACCGCATCCGTGGTTTGCGCGAAGGCGCCGACGATTACCTGGGCAAGCCGTTTTCCTTCCTGGAACTGGTGGCACGCCTGCAGGCCCTGACCCGCCGCAGCGGCGGTCATGAGCCGGTGCAGGTGACGGTCGCCGATTTGTGGATCGACCTGATCAGCCGCAAGGCCAGCCGTAACGGCGTGCGCCTGGACCTCACCGCCAAGGAGTTCTCGCTGCTCAGCGTGTTGGCGCGGCGCCAGGGCGAGATCCTGTCCAAGACCGCGATTGCGGAAATGGTCTGGGACATCAATTTCGACAGCGACGCCAACGTGGTGGAAGTCGCGATCAAGCGCCTGCGCGCCAAGCTCGACGGGCCATTCGAACAGAAACTGCTGCACACCATCCGTGGCATGGGGTATGTGCTGGAGAGTCGCCTGGTGGAGACCCCAAGTGGTGGCTAACTCAATTGCGCTGCGCCTGAGCGGCATGTTCACCCTGGTGGCGCTGCTGATCTTCCTATTGATCGGCGGCGTGTTGTATCAGCAGGTGGACCGGGGCCTGGGCTTGTTGCCGGGGGCCGAGTTGGATGCCCGTTACAGCGTGCTCGAATCCTCGGTGAATCGCTTCGGCACACCGGACCATTGGCAGAAGATCAAGGCCAAGCTCAAGCTGTTGGGTGAGGAAGACAAGCGCATTCGTTTCTGGGTGGTGAGCAGCGATCCGACCTACGAATACGGAGAGCCCGATGCGCAGATCCGCGCCTTCGCCGAAGGACAAACCGGCAAGCGCGACTTGCATCTGCCGGGCTACAAACATCCCTTCAAGGCACTGGTGAGCCAGTTCCCGGCCAAGGATCAACGCCCGCCGCTGCGCTTTATGATCGCCATCGACACCGAGAACTTCCGCGCCACCCAGCACCATCTGCTGGTGGCGTTGATCAGCCTGGCACTGGTGGGCGTGGTGCTGGCCTCGCTGCTGGGGTTCTGGGTGGCGCGCATCGGTCTCAAGCCGCTGATCAAGCTGTCGGAGGAAGCCCGCAAACTCGCCCCGCCGAAACTCTCCGGGCGCCTGCAGCTGTCGCCGCTGCCACCGGAGTTGAACCAGTTCGTCAACTCGTTCAACGCCACCCTCGACCGCGTGGAGCAGGCCTATTCGCGCCTGGAATCCTTCAACGCCGACGTGGCCCACGAACTGCGTTCGCCGCTGACCAATCTCATCGGCCAGACCCAGGTCGCGCTGACCCGCGGGCGCTCGGCCGAGCATTACTTCGAGGTGCTGCAATCGAACCTCGAAGAGCTGGAGCGCCTGCGTTCGATCATCAACGATATGCTGTTCCTCGCCAGCGCCGACCAGGGCAGCAAGGCCACCAAACTGATCGAAAGCTCCCTGGCCGACGAAGTGGCGACCACCCTCGACTACCTGGACTTCATCCTCGAAGACGCCCAGGTGCAGGTACAGGTGCATGGCGATGCCCAGGTGCAGATCGAAAAGGCCCACCTGCGCCGTGCGCTGATCAACCTGCTGAGCAACGCGGTGCAGCACACCGAGCCGGGGCAAGTCATCGTGGTGAATATCGAAGTGCAGGAACATCAGGTGGCAATCGGTGTGACCAACCCCGGCGATGTGATTGCCAGCGAACACCTGCCGCGCCTGTTCGAGCGCTTTTATCGGGTGGACGCGTCACGCAGCAACAGCGGCGCCAACCATGGCCTGGGGCTGGCCATCGTCAAGGCAATTGCCTTGATGCACGGCGGTGATGTGTTCGTGCGCAGCGACAGTCGTGGCAATACCTTTGGCATCACCCTGCCAACCTAATTCCTGAAACCACCACGACCCACTGTGGGAGGTGGCTTGCTCCCGATAGCGATAGATCAGCCAGAACATCGGTGACTGACACACCGTCATCGGGAGCAAGCCCCCGCCCACACTGGGATCGCAGTGCACCCGTCATCGAGGCCGCCGTCCCAACTGTTGCGGTTTGGGCAACAGTCATTATCTTGTTACACTCTGTACCGTACCGCTCGCCTGCGTTAAGTTGACGCATCGATGAGCGCGACGGCAAAGGCAGCCTCCCGCTTACCCGAATTTCCCTCGACTTATTTCCAGGGCTCTACACTGGGAATCTGTCTTAAAGCCGCTGACTTCAGCGGCTTTTTTTTGCCGTAAAAAAGGCCAGGCATCCCCCCACGACATTGGCCGTTTCCGTTTGACCAAAGGAGCTACACCGGTGAAGAACTCGCTGACGTTCACCCCGTTATTCCTCGCGATTGCAGCAACGATCGTCCCTCTTGCCCACGCGGCAGACACCACCCCCGCCGACGGTTTCGTCGAAGGCGCCCACCTCAACATCAACACCCGTAACTACTACATGAACCGCGACCGTCGCGACATCCACACCGATGACAGCAAGGAATGGGGCCAGGGTTTCATCGGCCTCTTCGAATCCGGCTACACCCAGGGCACCGTCGGTTTCGGCCTGGACGCCCATGCCATGCTCGGCCTCAAGCTCGATGGCGGTGGCGGCACGGACGGCTCCAGCATCCTTCCGTACGGCAGCGGCAACGGTAAGGCGCCCGGCTCGTTCTCGACGGCGGGCGGCACCTTGAAAATGCGCGCGTTCGATACCGAGTTGAGGGCCGGCGACCTGTTCCTCAATAACCCGGTGATCGCCGGCGGCGCGACCCGCATGTTGCCGCAGACCTTCCGTGGCGTGAGCCTGACCAACCACAGCCTCGACGGCTGGATGTTCGAAGGCGGCCAAGCCAGCTTCACCAAGCTCTACAACCAGAGCGGCCACCGTCGTATCGGCACCAGCTACGGCGCGCTGCCCAACACGGCTGACAGCCAGCATATGAACTGGGCCGGTGTGTCGTTCAGCGGTATCGACGGGTTGACCAGCAACCTCTATGCCTCCGAGCTCAAGGACGTGTGGAACCAGTACTACTACGACTTGGACTACACCTATGTGGTCAACGAGATGATCAGTCTCAACCCCGGTCTGCACTACTACCACACCCAGGACACCGGGCAGTCGCTGCTGGGTGATATCGACAACAACACCTACAGCCTGCACTTCACCGTGGACGTCGGCCACCACAGCGTCACCGCCGCGTACCAACGGGTCAACGGCAACACGCCGTTCGACTACATCGCGCAAGGTGACAGCGTGTACCTGGACAACTCCCAGCAATATTCGGACTTCAACGGCCCCAATGAGCGTTCGTGGAAACTCAAGTACGCCTATAACTTCGGCGGTTTAGGCCTGCCCGGCCTGACCTCGGCGGTGTCCTATATCAGCGGCAAGACCGACCTGACCAAGGTCGACCCGCAAAGCCGTGGCTACAGCGCCTGGTACAGCGCCGACGGCAAGGACGCCAAGCATTGGGAGCGGGATATCGACCTGAAATACGTGGTACAGGGGGGCAAGGCCAAAGACCTGGCGGTGCGCCTGCAATGGGCGGTCAACCGCGGCAGCAACGGCTACTCGGCGGTGGATCGGGACGTGGATGAGTACCGGGTGATCGTCGACTATCCGATCAACGTGTTTTAAGGCGCAATCTTTCTTTTTAACCACCCATTTAATTTTCATCGGGTAGAACTAAACTGCCAGCATCCACACCGCTGAAGTCTGCCCGATGAGTCAACGCCGTGTTCGTACCGCACCTGCACACCCCGAGCTCCTGTTGATTCTGGGCAGTGGCCTCACTGTTGTTCTGATTGTGATCATTGTCGCGGCGTTACTGATCCGCGAACACGCCAGCACCCTGCAGGCCGCTACCCGTTCAACCACCAACATTGCCCAACTGATCAATGCCGATGTGCTGCGTAACGTCGAGCTGTACGACTTGGCGCTCAATGGATTGATTGCAGCCACCCAGCGCGAGGACTTATCGCAAGTCGCCGCCAATATCCAGCACTTGGTCCAGTTTGACTTATCCACAGCGGCGCCCTTCAAGGGCGAAGTCCTGTTGCTGGACGCCAATGGCAATGTGATCGCGGACTCCTCCACGCTGCGGCCTTCAGCCCGTAATTTTTCCAATCGCGATTATTTCCAGGCGCATACCCAGGACGCGAACGTCGGCCTGTTTATCAGCCGCCCGTTCAAGATCCATTGCGACTGCGACCAGGTCTGGCGCATGGCATTCAGTCGCCGGGTGTCGGGACCCAATGGCGAATTCGCCGGGGTCGCGGTCGCGACGATGCGCCTGGCGTATTTCGACCAGCTCTTCAACACCCTCACGATCGGCAACGGCAGCAGCGTTAACCTGCTGAACAAAAAAGGCATTCTGCTGGCGCAGCAGCCACTGCTTGAACGCGACATGATCGACAAGGACCTGAGCACGCGGCCCAATTTCAAGAGAATGCTGCATGAGGGCATCGGCAGCTTCCAGGCCATCTCAGCCATCAGCGGCAAGGAGCGCTTGTACACCTTCACCACTGTCGGAGAACTGCCGCTGATCGTGGTAGTGGCACTGTCCAGCGAGGACGTGTTCGCTCCCTGGAAACGCGCCGCACTGCTGACCAGTGGCGCCACCGGCTTTCTGTGTATGGGTTTGTTGTGGTTGACCTGGATGCTGCGCCGGGAACTGCGGCGTCGTTTTCGCGCTGAACGCGTCCTGTCAGAACTGGCAGCCACCGACGCGCTGACCGGCCTGGCCAACCGGCGCGTGCTGGATGAACGCCTACGCCTGGAGTGGGACCGCGCTCAGCGCTCAACTGACCCCCTGACGGTGTTGATGATCGACGTGGACCACTTCAAGGCCTTCAACGACCGCCATGGCCATCAGGGCGGTGATGAGGCGCTGCGTACGGTGGCGCAGGTCATCGGCGCCAACATCCGCCGCCCTGCCGACCTGGCGGCACGCTATGGCGGTGAGGAGTTTGCGGTGGTGCTTCCCTTGACCGATACCCGGGGCGCATGGGTGATTGCCGAACATATCCGCAGCGCTGTCGAACACTTGCCGCGGGTAACGGGGAGCGAGCGGCCGATTACGGTGAGCATCGGCATGAGCACCTGGGATAAACGCAGTCGCCTATCGCTGGAGGCGTTACTGTTGAGTGCGGACCAGGCGTTGTACGAGGCCAAGCACACAGGGCGTAATCGGATTGTGGATGCGAGCACCCTGTAACACCTGCGCCTGCCAGGTAAGTGCATCGCATCACGAACGCCGCGCCCCGCACGCCGTCAACTGTTGGCCTATGTCTTATCATCCTTTCTGACGGCCGCTTCCATATAGTTGTCCGAGAAAAAATGCCTGGCGACTTTTATCTCTGGACGATAGAAGCCATTAACAAGCTTATTCATTTCCACTTCTCCCGTACATTCAAGCATACGATGGTTTGATGCCGGTGAAAGCTTCCGAAAATCCTGAACAAGCGATAAGCCAATACCCGCGCTCATGTCCCCCCTTGAAAAAACAGTCTCAAATGGATTAATTTTTCGCTTTGAGATCCGGGCGTATTCGTCACCGCTCAAGCCGTCTATATGTCGATCCAAATTTGGCGTCTGTGCAAAACGCATTTCAACCAAACTTAACCACGCTGAATCCTTGAACGCAGGCGCGTCAAATCCGAAACGAAACGTGGTACCACCAAAACGGCTACTTGGCTTCTTGGGTTCGACGCCTGCCTCCAAGGCAAAAAATACAAAGTCATCATTACCCAATAGCTTTATATCTTCCTGAGGTGAATTATCAGTATTAAAAATAATACTTCGATCAATCAGCTTTTGACGCGAAAACAATGCAATGTTGCCATCCTCACGTTTTACCGGAGCGGCCGTACTATGGGTCGCATACAGAGGCACATTAAAAAACTCGGTGAGAAATTTACTTTCCTGTGCGGACAGCACCCCCAGTTCGTTATAAAGTGTTTTGAGGTTATTTCTTGAAAGTTTATCAATGTGGTCTTTCTCAGCACTGGCCGGCGCGCCCCTCCATAGCGAACCGTTGTGAATCATCCGCTCATGAGACTTTCCACTGATGAATCCCCGAATCGCCTTCACAATCTGTCGAGCAGCAACATCCTTGTCTACCGTGGAACCGCTACCTGATGAATCAGGTAGTGAACCACCCAATCGGCCAGTGGCATCATCAATAGTTACTCGGCGCTTTACACCATTACTTTCCAAAACACCGACTGCCGATGCATCAGGGAAGGTGGGAAGGGTGTCATGGGAATTGGTCGGGCTGATACTAGGCATAATGACCTCTGCTCAGGCTCTTCGCACACTGATAAGTGGGAGGCGACAGGCCGATAAGCACCTGACGTGATCGGGTGGCAAACCGGTGGGAACACTCCAACACCCATTCAATCAGCTCATTTAGTTTCGCAATGAGCTGTGAGAGAGACAGATCGTGATCAGCGATATGACTCATCGCGACCATTGCACCTGACAGATAATTTAGCCCGACGACAGCCGTATCCTTATTCAAGTACTCAAATTGAGATTCAAACAGAAACTTATGCCAATCGAGGACCTCTGTGTCACTCATCGAGTGATCCGAGAGTTCACAAAGAATTGTCATACTCTTTCTGGCTCGATTATCATAAATTGCCAGCTTGAGCCCCTCAACTCTCAACTGGCACGCGCGAGAAGCATCAAACTTCAGCCCGGGTAGACCGAGCTTCAGACCGAACGAGTGCAAGATAGCGTCTTCTTTACTCATGTTCGAACACTCCCGGCATAACCGACGAAGTTCATATCGAACAATCTGCCAAGCTCTAAAATCATAAACATAAAAATCACTCCGAAATTCGTGGAAACCACAATTCAGAGCATCCATGCTTCACATCGAAAAACAGTACGACAGCACTACATTACTCAGACAGCTTGAATAAAGAAAACCAGCTAACTATTGCAAAAAAATTCAACACCTGGCGACCGGAACATAAACCCCTACCCGACCACAAATACATTTCCACCTCGACGCTCCATCGCCGCCCGGATAAATACAAGGCACTGAAATTCAAGCAAAAAAAAAGGCCACCCGAAGGTGGCCTTTCAAAACTAAAGAAAGAGAGTTGTTACTTACACCGCCGCAACGGGACGCATGTAAGAGATCGGTGCGGTGCTGGCATCTTCGAAGGTCACGACTTCCCAAGCGTCTGTCTGCTCAATCAACTTGCGCAGCAGCTGGTTGTTAAGGGCGTGGCCCGACTTGAAGCCTTTGAACTCGCCTATCAGGCTATTGCCCAGCAGGTAGAGGTCACCGATTGCATCGAGGATCTTGTGCTTCACGAACTCGTCTTCGTAGCGAAGGCCGTCTTCGTTCAGTACACCATCCGCGTCGACCACAATGGCGTTTTCAACGCTGCCGCCGAGTGCGAGGTTGTGCTTGCGCAGGTACTCGATGTCACTCATGAAACCAAAGGTACGGGCGCGGCTGACTTCTTTTACGAACGAAGTGCTGGAAAAATCCACGCTTGCACTTTGGGTGCGGTCACGGAATACCGGGTGATCGAAATCGATCTCAAAGCTCACTTTAAAGCCTTCGAACGGGACGAAGGTGGCGCGCTTGTCGCCGTCCTCTACTGTCACTTCCCGCAGAATGCGAATGAACTTCTTGGCTGCGTCCTGTTCTTCCAGGCCGGCAGATTGAATCAAGAATACGAAGGGTCCAGCGCTGCCATCCATGATCGGGACTTCGGACGCGGAGAGCTCGACGTAGGCGTTATCGATGCCCAAACCGGCCATGGCCGAGAGCAAGTGCTCCACCGTGTCCACCTTGACGTCACCGTTGACCAATGTGGTCGACATCGTGGTTTCGCCAACGTTTTCCGCGCGAGCAGGTATCTGCACCACAGGGTCCAGGTCGGCACGCACAAACACGATGCCGGTGTCGACAGGTGCAGGCTTGAGGGTCAGGTATACCTTCTCCCCGGAGTGCAGACCTACACCTGTGGCACGAATAATATTCTTCAGAGTGCGTTGTTTAATCATGGCTTGGACCGCTTCAGCGCAAATTGCGAACTGGTATCAACAAAGGCTGGCGATAATAGCAGACCAGACCTTTGCTGAACACCAATCACCTTCATAGCCCTGATACATTCCATTAATCGGCCTGACGACGCAGGAATGCCGGGATGTCCAGGTAGTCCAGATCATCTTGCGGATTCGGGCTACGGGACGCCGCAGCACCGGCCTGAGCCTGGTTGCGCATCACGGTCGGACGGTCCAGGTCACGGTAGTTCACCGACGGCAGTTCCTGGCGCGAAGGCGCTGGAGCGGCAGCCGATTGGCTGGCGTGGCTGGCTTGGCTGTTATGCAGGGTGTTGTCGATAACCTTCACAGGCTTCTCGATTTTGGCACCCAGGCCGGTCGCAACCACAGTCACGTGCAGCTCATCGCGCATGTCCGGATCGATCACGGTACCGACTTTGACCATCGCGTGCTCGGAAGCGAAGGCTTCGATGATGCTACCCACGTCGGAGTACTCACCCAGGGACAGGTCAGGACCGGCGGTGATATTCACCAGGATGCCGCGTGCACCTTGCAGGTTCACGTCTTCCAGCAACGGGTTGCGGATAGCCGCTTCAGTGGCTTCACGTGCACGGTTCGGACCGCTGGCGCAGCCAGTGCCCATCATCGCCATGCCCATTTCGCTCATCACGGTACGTACGTCGGCAAAGTCGACGTTGATCATGCCTGGGCGCTTGATGATGTCGGAGATACCGCGAACGGCACCGGCCAGTACATCGTCAGCCTTGGCGAACGCGGACAGCAGGCTTGCGTCCTTGCCCAGGATAGTCAGCAGCTTCTCGTTAGGAATGGTGATCAACGAGTCGACGCTTTCAGACAGCAGACGGATGCCTTCGTCGGCGATCTGCATGCGCTTGCGACCTTCGAACGGGAACGGACGAGTCACCACAGCGACCGTCAGGATGCCCATTTCCTTGGCCACTTCAGCAATGATCGGCGCCGCACCGGTACCGGTACCGCCGCCCATGCCCGTGGTGATGAACACCATGTTGGTGCCTTGCAGCACTTCGGCAATACGCTCACGGTCTTCCAGGGCGGCTTGACGGCCGACTTCCGGATTGGCGCCAGCGCCGAGGCCCTTGGTCACGGCTGTGCCCAATTGCAGGATGGTCCGCGCGCCGATGCTTTTCAGCGCCTGGGCATCAGTGTTGGCGCAGATGAATTCAACGCCTTCAATGTTGCTCTTGACCATATGGTTGACAGCGTTGCCGCCGCCACCACCAACACCAATCACTTTGATGACCGGGCTGGCGGGGATGTTGTCTACGAGTTCGAACATGTTCCCTCTCCTTTCGTTTTCTCTAGTTTTTTCGCCTACTGCTTACTGCGGTGTTGCGGTAAATCGTTAGAAATTGCCCTTGACCCAAGCCTGCAGCCGCTCGAACAACGGCGCTTTCGCCTCGTCGTCGCTGCGGTAGCTGTCACGGTTGCTGGGGCCCGACAGGGAAATGCCGTCGGTCTGCTTTTGCAGCCCGTACAACAGCAAGCCCACACCGGTGGAATAAATCGGGTTGCGCACCACGTCGCCCAGGCCTTTGACGCCATGGGGTACGCCCAGGCGAACCGGCATGTGGAAGATTTCCTCGGCCAGTTCGACCGCGCCTTCCATCTTCGAGGTGCCACCGGTCAGCACGATGCCGGCCGGGATCAAATCTTCGTAGCCGCTGCGGCGCAGTTCAGCCTGGATCAGGGTGAACAGCTCGTCGTAACGCGGCTCGACCACTTCGGCCAGGGCCTGGCGCGACAATTCGCGCGGTGGACGGTCGCCCACGCTTGGGACCTTGATGGTCTCGCCGGCACCGGCCAGCTTGGCCAGGGCGCAGGCGTAGCGGATCTTGATTTCTTCGGCGTACTGGGTCGGCGTACGCAGCGCCATGGCGATGTCGTTGGTGACCTGGTCGCCGGCAATCGGGATCACGGCGGTGTGACGGATCGCACCCTCGGTGAAGATCGCGATGTCGGTGGTGCCGCCGCCGATGTCGACCAGGCAGACGCCCAGCTCTTTTTCGTCGTCGGTCAGTACCGAGTAAGCCGAGGCCAACTGCTCAAGAATGATGTCGTCGATTTCCAGGCCGCAGCGGCGCACGCATTTTTCAATGTTCTGTGCAGCATTGACGGCGCAGGTCACCACGTGAACCTTGGCTTCCAGACGTACGCCCGACATGCCCAGGGGCTCGCGAACGCCTTCCTGGTTATCGATCACGTAGTCCTGCGGCAGGGTGTGCAGCACGCGCTGGTCAGCCGGGATCGCCACGGCCTGGGCAGCGTCGAGGACGCGCTCAAGGTCGGCCGAGCTGACTTCGCGGTCGCGGATCGCCACGATGCCGTGGGAGTTCAGGCTACGGATATGATTGCCGGCCACGCCGACGAACGCCGAGTGAATCCGGCAACCCGCCATCAGCTGCGCTTCTTCGATGGCGCGCTGGATCGATTGCACGGTGGACTCGATGTTCACCACCACGCCCTTCTTCAGGCCCCGGGACGGATGCGTGCCAATACCGACGATTTCGATGACGCCGTCTTCCCCGACCTCGCCCACCAGCGCCACCACCTTGGAGGTGCCGATATCGAGACCGACGATCATTTTGCCGCTTTGCACGTTTGCCATGGGTCCTGCCTCTTCTTAATTCTTCGCGACAGCGGGTTGCGCTGCCGTGGGCGCAGCCGGTTCACGCCAGCCGACGGCAAGGCCGTTGGCGTAACGCAGGTCGACGCTCGCAATGTTCGTAATCTGTTCTTTCAAGGTCTTGTCATAGATGGCAATGAAGCGGCGCATCTTTTCCACCAAGCGGTCGCGTCCCAGCAACAACTGGATGCCCGGGCCGGAACTGCCTGCCCCGGTCGTCAAAAACCAGCTGCCCCGTTCACGCAGTTCCAGGCGTGCAATGGAGAAGCCCAGTGGCCGCAGCATCTGGCTCAAGGCCTGGTACTGCTGCATCACTTGCTGCTGCGCCCGCTGCGGCCCGAACAGCTGCGGCAGGTGCTCGTAATTGGCCAGCTCACGCGGGGTGAATGCCTGGCCCTGGTTGTTCAACAGCGCCTCGTCACCCCAACGGGCCACGGGCAGTTGTTCTTCCAGGCGGATCGTCACCTGGTCCGGCCACACGCGGCGGACTTCGGCGTGGGCGATCCACGGCATCTGTTCCAACTCGGCGCGCATACCCGCCAGGTCGATGGTAAAGAAGCTCGCCGCCAGGTACGGGCCGATGCGCTGCTGTACCGCTTGCTGACTGATGTAACTCAGGTCGCCCTGTACGCTGATCTTGGTGATCGGCCGGTCGGCGTACGGCAATAGACGCTGTGCGCCCTCGTAAGTGCCGAAGCCCAACACCACCAGCAGCACCGGCCAGAACAGCGCCTTGAGGAAACCAAAATTGGCTTTCGGCAGGCGCGCCGACATCGGCTCTTTAGCCACCATTCGGCTGGCACCCCGTGGCACCGGCTTGCGGCTCGGTGCTTGTGGGGGCTGATGACGAAGCGATGCGCCTTTCATGTCTTAGCCTCTGGGCTCAATGCTTGCGGCCAGGATCGCCAGCACCAACTGCTGGAAGTCCAGACCGGCGGCACGGGCGGCCATAGGTACCAGGCTGTGATCGGTCATGCCCGGTGCAGTGTTGACTTCCAGGAACCAGAAATTCCCTTGGTCATCCTGCATCACGTCTGCCCGCGCCCAACCGGCGATACCCAGCGCCTCACAGGCTTTCGCCGTGAGGTCCATCAATTCCTGTTCCTTGGTTGCGTCGAGGCCGCACGGGATCCGGTACTGGGTATCGGAAGCCACGTACTTGGCGTCGTAGTCGTAAAAGGTGTGGGGCGTGCCCAATGCGATAGGCGGCAATACCTGGCCACGCAGGGTGGCGATGGTGTACTCGGGACCTTGGATCCACTGTTCCACCAACACTTGCGAATCGTAGGTACTTGCCGCTTTCCATGCGTCGATCAATTCGGCGGCCGAGTTCACTTTAGCCATGCCGATACTGGAGCCTTCATGGGCTGGTTTGACGATCAAAGGCAGGCCCAGTTCCTTGGCTGCAGAAATACAATCGTCTTCGCTGCACAGCACACTGTGACGCGGTGTTGGAATACCCAGGCTGTGCCACACCTGCTTGGTGCGCAGCTTGTCCATGGCCAGCGCCGAGGCGAGGATGCCGCTGCCGGTATAAGGAATGCCGGCGCACTCCAGCAGGCCTTGCATGCTGCCGTCTTCACCGCCACGGCCGTGCAGGATGATGAAGGCACGGTCGATCTTCTCGGCCTGCAGGCGAGCGAGGAAATCATCGCCCACATCGATGCCGAACGCGTTCACACCGGCGCTTTGCAGGGCTTCGAGCACGGCGTTGCCGGACTTTAGCGACACTTCGCGCTCGGCGCTCTTGCCGCCGAACAGCACCGCCACGCGGCCGAAGTCGGCAGGCGTGATGGTCGAGAACAGGGAGCCGTAGTCAGTGGTCATTTCGACTTCCCCTGGGCGGCTGCAAACAGCGGACTGGCGAGCAACTTAGGTGCTAGACCACCGATATCACCAGCGCCCTGGCACAGCAGGATATCGCCGGCACGCAGTAGCGGCTTGACGATCGGCGCCAGGTCCACACCGCGCTCGATGTAGATCGGGTCCAACTGGCCACGCTGGCGGATGCTGTTGCACAGCTTGCGGCTGTCGGCGCCCGGGATCGGCTCTTCACCGGCCGGGTAGACTTCCATCAGCAGCAGCACGTTGGCATCGGCCAGTACATTGACGAAGTCGTCATACAGGTCGCGGGTACGGCTGTAGCGGTGCGGCTGGTACACCATCACCAGGCGGCGCTCCGGCCAGCCACCCCGCACAGCCTTGATCACGGCGGCGACTTCGGTCGGGTGGTGACCGTAATCGTCCACCAGCATCACATCGCCGCCTTCTACCGGCAGTTGGCCGTAGACCTGGAAGCGACGGCCAACACCGGCAAAGCGCGACAGGCCTTCGACGATGGCTTCATCGCTGACGCCTTCATCGGTGGCGATGCAAATGGTCGCCAGGGAATTCAACACGTTGTGGTTGCCCGGCATGTTCACCGAGACGTCCAGCGGCTCACGGTCGGGACGCAGCACGGTGAAGTAGGTTTGCATGCCTTCCTGGCGCACATTGATCGCGCGCACGTCGGCGTCTTCGCTGAAGCCGTAGGTCACGGTCGGGCGCTTGACCTGCGGCAGGATTTCACGCACCACCGGATCATCCAGGCACACCACGGCCAGACCGTAGAACGGCAGGTTGTGCAGGAACTCGACGAAGGTTTTCTTCAACTTGTTGAAGTCACCGTCGTAGGTCGCCATGTGGTCGGCGTCGATGTTGGTGACCACGGCCACCAGCGGTTGCAGGTGCAGGAAGCTGGCATCACTTTCGTCGGCTTCGGCGATCAGGTAACGGCTGGTGCCGAGCTGGGCATTGGTACCGGCTGCATTCAGGCGGCCACCGATGACAAACGTCGGGTCCAGGCCACCGGCGGCGAACACCGAGGCGATCAGGCTGGTGGTGGTGGTCTTGCCATGGGTACCGGCGACGGCAATGCCGTGGCGGTAGCGCATCAGCTCGGCCAGCATCTCGGCGCGTGGCACCACGGGAATGCGGCGTTCAAGGGCCGTCGCCACTTCCGGGTTGGAGGTGTTCACGGCGCTGGAAACCACCAGCACGTCAGCCTCAGCGGCGTTCTCGGCACGGTGGCCGATAAAGATCTGTGCGCCAAAGGATTTCAGGCGATCGGTGACCGGCGACTCTTTCAAGTCGGAGCCGGATACCTGATAACCCAGGTTCAGCAGCACTTCGGCAATGCCGCACATGCCCACGCCGCCGATACCAACGAAATGGATGCGACGGATGCGGCGCATCTCAGGTTGTGGCATGGCTTTCTGATTCTCAACCATGGGCCACCTCCAGGCAGATATCGACCACGGTGCGGGTTGCGTCAGGTTTGGCCAGGCGGCTTGCGGTGCTCGCCATGCTGTTGAGTCGTTCCGGTTGCATCAAAACCTCGGTCAGGCGTGCGGCCAAATCGGCGGCGCCAGTCGTTCTTTGCGGCAGCAGGAAGGCAGCGCCCTCCCCGGCCAAATATTCGGCGTTGCGGGTCTGATGATCGTCAATCGCATGGGGCAAAGGCACCAGCAAGGACGGCAGACCGGCGGCGGCCAGTTCACTGACGGTCAGCGCACCAGCGCGACAGACCACCAGGTCGGCCCAGCCATAGGCATGGGCCATGTCTTTGATGAAAGGCTGTACGTTCGCCTCCACACCGGCTTCGCGGTAACGCGCGGCGGTGACTTCATCGTGGTTCTTGCCGGCCTGGTGGAAGATCTCCGGGCGCAATTCCACAGGGAGTTGCGCCACCGCTTCCGGCAGCAATTTGTTCAGCGGCTCGGCGCCCAGGCTTCCGCCCAGGATCAGCAGGTGCGCCTTGCGCCCGGCCAACGCCTGGCGGGCGATGTCCATGAACAGTTCGATGCGCACCGGGTTGCCGGTGGTGCGGCGCTTGTCCGACGCACTGAACGTATTCGGGAACGCTTCACACACACGTGCGGCCAAGGGCACCAGCAAACGGTTGGCGGTGCCGGCGACGGCGTTCTGTTCGTGCACGATCACCGGCACGCCGGCGAGCTTCGCCGCCACACCACCAGGACCGGTCACATAACCGCCAAACCCGAGCACACACACCGGCTGCACTGCGCGAATTACTTTGCGCGCCTGCCACACTGCCTTGAGCAACACGAACGGCGCCTTGAGCAGGGACAGTTTGCCCTTGCCGCGCAGGCCGGTGACGTTGATCAGGTGCAGCGGCAAGCCAGCATTGGGCACCAGTTCATTTTCGATGCCACGCGGTGTACCCAACCAGTGCACGGTGTAGCCACGGTTCTGGAATTCCCGTGCGCAGGCCAGTGCCGGGAACACATGGCCCCCGGTGCCGCCAGCCATGATCAGCACGTTAGCGCCCATGGGTCGGCTCCTCGGCGAAGTCGCTTTCGCTGAACTCCATCTCTTCGCTGCCCAGGTGGGTACGACTCTCCCACTCAATGCGCAGCAACAAGCCAAGACAGGCGCAGCAGATCACCAACGAACTGCCGCCGTAGCTGAGGAACGGCAACGTCAGGCCCTTGGTCGGCAGCAGGCCGACGTTCACGCCGATATTGATCAGGAACTGGCCGATCCACAGGAACGACAAGCCGTACGCCACGTAAGCAGCGAAATACTGTTTGGCCTTCTCGGCCCACATGCCGATGTACATGCCGCGCACACACACGAACACGAACAACGCGACGGTGCACAGCGAACCCACCACGCCCAATTCTTCGGCCAACACCGAGAACACGAAGTCGGTGTGCGCTTCCGGCAGGTAGAACTGTTTTTGCACGCTGTTGCCCAGGCCGACGCCCAGCCACTCGCCACGACCGAAGGCGATCAACGCCTGGGTCAATTGGTAACCGGAGCCGAACTGATCGGACCAGGGGTCGGTAAAGGTGATCAGACGCGCCATCCGATAGGGTTGCGCTTGCACGAGCACCGTCACCGCCGCCACCGCCAGCACCACCATCAAGGTGAAGCGGAACAGGCCCACGCCGCCGAGGAACAACATCGCCGCCGCCGCCCCCATCATCACGACGGTGGCCCCGAAGTCGGGCTCCATCAGCAGCAGGCCAGCCATGGGCAACAGCACGATGAACGGCTTGAAAAAGCCCATCCAACTCTCGCGCACTTCTTTCTGGCGACGTACCAGGTAGCCGGCGAGGTAAATCACCACGAATACTTTGGCGATTTCCGACGGCTGCACGTTGAACGCGCCGAAGCCGATCCAACGCATCGAACCGTTCACCTCCCGGCCGATGCCGGGCAGGATCACCATGATCAGCAAGCCGAACGCCCCGATCAGCATCAGCCAGCCCAGGCGTTGCCAGGTAGCGATGGGAATCATCATGGTAACGATGCAGGCACCGAGGCCGATCACCAGGTAAACCAAGTGCCGGATCATCATGTAGAGCGTGTTGCCCGACTGTACGGCAGCCACTTCAGAGGACGCCGAAGTGATCATCACCAACCCCAGGCCCAGCAACGCCAGGCAACCGGCGAGCATCGGGAAATCCAGGTCGATACCGCGCCCGGTAATGATCGGCGACGGGTACGGCTTGATGATGTTTCTGAAGTCGATACTCATGCCAAGGCCTCCACGGCGCGGGCGAACAGCTGGCCGCGCTCTTCGTAGTTCTTGAACATGTCGAAGCTGGCGCACGCCGGCGACAGCAGCACCGCATCGCCCGGCTGGGCCAGGGCTTTGCAGTGGGCGATGGCGTCGTCCAGCGACGTGGCGCGGACTTGCGGCACGGCATCGCCCAGGGCGGCGGCGATCAAGTCAGAATCGCGCCCGATCAGCACCACGGCACGGCAATGCGTGGCCACCGGGCCTTTAAGGTCCTTGAAGTCGGCGCCCTTGCCGTCGCCACCGGCGATCAGCACCAGCTTGCCTTCAATATCGGCGCCAAGGCCTTCGATGGCAGCCAGGGCCGCACCGACGTTGGTGGCCTTGGAATCGTTGTAATAGCTGACGCCGTCGAGGTCACGCACCCACTGGCAGCGATGCTCGAGGCCGCCGAAGGTGCGCAGGCTCGAGAGCATGGCGTCGAACGGCAAGCCCACGGCATGCCCGAGCGCCAAGGCCGCAAGGGCGTTGGACTGGTTATGCGCGCCACGAATTTTCAGCTCGCGCACCGGCATCAGGTTCTGGAATTCGAAGGCCAGGTACTTCTCGCCGTGCTCTTCGCGGATGCCGAAGGCTTTGAAATCGGGTTTGCTCAGGCCGAAGGTCCAGCACGGCAGGCCCTCGCCCATCAGCGGACGGCTCAGCGCATCCTGGCGGTTGACCACCACTTGCTTGGCGCCGCGGAAGATTCGGTGCTTGGCCAGGTGATAGGCCGGCAGGCCGCTGTAGCGGTCCATGTGATCTTCGCTGACGTTCAAGACGGTGGCGACTTCGGCGCCAAGGTCGTGAGTCGTTTCCAGCTGGAAGCTCGACAGCTCCATCACGTACAACTCGATGTCGTCGCTGAGCAGGTCCAGCGCCGGCGTACCGAGGTTGCCGCCCACGGCGACACGCTTACCGGCCGCCACAGCCATCTCGCCGACCAAGGTGGTGACGGTGCTTTTTGCGTTGGAACCGCTGATCGCAACGATCGGCGCCTTCGCGTGACGCGCGAACAGGTCGATATCGCCGGACAGTTTCACGCCACGCGCCGCTGCGGCTTGCAGGGCCGGTGTCGCCAACGCCAGGCCGGGGCTCACGTAGAGCTCATCGGCGCGGCACAGAAACTCGACATCCAGCTCGCCACAACGCACTTCCACGTGCGGGTAGTCACGGCGCAGCGTGACCAGCTCCGGTGGATTTTCCCGCGTATCGGCCACAGCAAACGGCTTGCCCCGGTTCGCCAGGAAGCGAACCAGGGACATGCCGCTCTTGCCGAGGCCGACAACGATGCGGAAGTGGTCTGAAGCGATCAGGGACACTCGTTTCTACCTCAGTTTCAGGGTGGCAAGGCCGACCAGTACCAGAATCACTGTGATGATCCAGAAACGGACAATCACGCGTGGCTCAGGCCAGCCCTTGAGTTCAAAGTGGTGGTGAATCGGCGCCATGCGGAACACGCGGCGCCCGGTCAACTTGAAGGACGCCACCTGGATGACCACCGACAGGGTTTCCATCACGAACACACCGCCCATGATGAACAGCACGATTTCCTGGCGCACGATCACTGCAATGGTGCCGAGGGCTGCGCCCAGCGCCAGTGCGCCGACGTCGCCCATGAAGACTTGTGCGGGGTAGGTGTTGAACCACAGGAACCCCAGGCCGGCACCGATCAGCGCGCCGCAGAACACGATCAATTCACCTGCGCCCGGTACATAAGGGATCAGCAGGTATTCAGCGAATTTCACGTTACCCGACAGGTAGCAGAAGATGCCGAGCGCGCCGCCCACCATCACCGTCGGCATGATCGCCAGGCCGTCGAGGCCGTCGGTCAGGTTGACCGCGTTGCTGGAGCCGACGATCACGAAGTAGGTCAGCACCACGAAGCCGATGCCCAGTGGAATGCTGGCGTCCTTGAGCATCGGGATGATCAAGGTGGTTTCGACCGCGCTTGGCGCTGTCGTGTAGAGGAAAATCGCGGCGCCGAGGCCAAACACCGACTGCCAGAAATACTTCCAGCGGCTAGGCAGCCCCTTGGAGTTTTTCTCGATCACTTTGCGGTAGTCATCCACCCAACCGATGGCACCGAACAGCAAGGTCACCAACAGCACCACCCATACGTAGCGGTTGTGCAGGTCGGCCCACAGCAGGGTGCTGATGCCGATGGACGACAGGATCAGCGCGCCGCCCATGGTCGGGGTGCCGGATTTGGACAGGTGCGACTGCGGGCCGTCATTACGGACCGATTGACCAATTTGCAGGTTCTGCAGGGTGCGGATCATCCACGGCCCCAGGAACAGCGACAAACACAGCGCAGTCAGCACACCCAGAATCCCGCGCAGGGTCAGGTACTGAAAGACCGCGAAGCCTTTGTGGAACTGTTGCAGATACTCAGCCAGCAGCAGCAGCATTAATGTTTCTCCGTACTTGAGCCACACAAGGCCGCGACGACGTTTTCCATCACCGCGCTGCGCGATCCCTTGATCAAAATGGTTGTGTGCGTGTCGTGTTCAGCCGCCGTCAGCGCCTGGATCAGCTCGGCCTGGGTCGCGAAATGCCGCGCACCGGGCCCGAACGCGTTGACGGCATGCGCCATGTTCGGGCCGACGGCGTAGAGCGCATCGACTTTGCCGCTGGCGTAAGCGCCGACTTCGCGGTGGGACTGCTCGGCCCAGTCGCCCAGTTCGGCGATATCGCCCAGTACCAGCACCTTGCGAGTGTCGAAGCCTTTGAGCAGGTCGATAGCGGCGCAGACCGAGGACTGGTTCGCGTTGTAGGTGTCGTCGATCACGCGCATGCCGTTAGTTGCCAGTTGCGCGACGGTGCGGCCCTTGACCGGCTGCACTGCGCCCAGGCCAGTGGCGATACCAAACAACGACACGCCCAAGGCATAGGCCGCAGCGGCAGCGGCCAAGGCGTTGGCGACGTTATGGTTACCCAGCAGGTTCAACTGCACCTGTTCGCTGCCTTGCGGGGAGTGCAAGGTAAAGGACGGGCAACCACGGGCATCGACAGTGATGTTCGAGGCGTGGAAATCGGCCGCAGCGTTGAGCACTGCAAACGTCAGGACCTTGCGACCGGCGGCGCGTACACGCCAGGTTTCGAAGGCCTTATCGTCCAGATTCAATACCGCTGTGCCCGAAGCGTCGAGGCCTTCGAGGATTTCACCCTTGGCTTCGACGATTTTTTCCGGGCCACCGAACTCACCGACATGGGCGGTACCGGCGTTGTTGATGATCGCGACGTGGGGCTTGGTCAGCGCCACGGTGTAGGCGATTTCGCCGATGCGCGAAGCCCCCAGTTCGATCACCGCCGCCGTGTGTTCCGGGGCCAGTTCGAGCAGGGTCAGGGGTGCGCCGAAATCATTGTTGAGGTTGCCACGGGTAGCGAGCACCGGGCCGCGCGTGCGCAGCACACCGGCGAGCAGTTCCTTGACCGTGGTCTTGCCGCTGGAGCCGGTGATGGCCGCAACGGGATTAGTGAATGCGGCACGGTTCAACGCCCCCAGCTGGCCGAGCGCCAGGCGCGTGTCGGCGACCAGCAGTTGCGGCAATGCAGCGTCCGCCACTTCACGCTGCACCAAGGCACCTACAGCCCCTTTGGCGGCGACGTCATTCAGGTAGTCGTGACCATCGAAGCGCGGGCCGGCGAGCGCGACAAACAGTTGCCCCGGCTTGATGTTGCGACTGTCGATACTGACGCCGTCGAAGCTGCAATCGCTCGACAGCACTCGGGCCGACAGGGCCTGGGCCAGCTCGTTGAATGTCATCGCTTTAAGCATGGGCGACCTCCCAGGCCGTCAAGGCGTGATCGGCCTCGACCAGATCGGAGAAGGCATGGCGTTCGCCGTTGATTTCCTGATAGTCCTCGTGACCTTTACCGGCCAGTACCACCACGTCGTCAGCGCTGGCGCTGGCGATCAATTGGGCAATGGCCGCACCGCGACCGGCGACGAAAGCGGCCTTGGACACGTCGTTGAAGCCCGCGCGGATGTCGTCGAAAATCTGGCTCGGGTCTTCGCTGCGCGGGTTGTCGTCGGTGACGAGCACGCCATCGGCCAAGCGCTCGACGATCTCGGCCATCAACGGACGCTTGCCGCGATCGCGATCACCGCCACAACCGAACAGGCACAGCAATTTGCCCTTGGCGTGTGGGCGCAGGGCTTCCAGGACTTTTTCCAGGGCGTCGGGGGTGTGGGCGTAATCGACCACCACCAGCGGCTGCTTGCCGCCACCGAGGCGCTGCATGCGACCGGCCGGGCCCTCAAGCTTGGGCAGCACGCGCAGGATTTCATCCAGGGCGTAATCCAGGCCGAGCAGCGCACCGATGGCGGCGAGGACGTTGCTCAGGTTGAAGCGCCCGAGCAACGTGCTGCGCAAATGGTGTTCGCCCTGAGGCGTGACCAACGTGGCGCGCACGCCTTCGTCATTAAATTGGGCTTCACGGCAGAACAGGTACGCGCTGGAATCTTCCAGGCTGTAGCTGATCAGGCGCGCTTCGCTGTCTTCGGCGGCCAGTTGGCGGCCAAATGCGTCATCCAGGTTGACCACCCGGCACTTCAGGTCATTCCAGGCAAACAGCTTGGCCTTGGCGGCGGCGTACGCCTCCATGGTGCCGTGGTAGTCCAGGTGATCGCGGGACAAGTTGGTCATCACCGCCACGTCAAAAGCCAGGGCGGTAACGCGGCCCTGATCCAGGCCGTGGGACGAAACTTCCATGGCGACCGCCTTGGCACCGGCCTTTTTCAGGTCGGCCAGGGTCGCTTGCACGGCGATGGGGTTCGGCGTGGTGTGCAGGCCGCTTTGCAGCGCGCCATAAAAGCCGGTGCCCAAGGTGCCGACGATGCCGCAGTGCTGCCCCAACAGGTCAAGCGCTTGCGCGACCAGCTGGGTCACGCTGGTCTTGCCGTTGGTACCGGTGACGCCCACCAGGTTGAGGTGACGGCTCGGGTCGCCATAGAAGCGACCGGCAATATCCGACAACTGTTTTGCCAACCCTTTAACCGGAATCAACGGCACATCGGTGATCGGCAGCACGGTGGCGCCTTCCACTTCATAAGCCACTGCCGCTGCACCGCGCTGCAACGCATCGGCGATATGCGCACGGCCATCGTACTTACCGCCCGGCACCGCCAGGAACAGGTCACCGGCGCGTACGTTACGGCTGTCCAGCGTCAACTCGCGAATCAACAGATCACGACCGGCGTGGGCAAAAATCTTGTTCAGGCTAAGAGACATCAGCCGCGCCCTCCATTGGCTTTTACAGCAGCGGCCGGTGGTCCGGCGCTCGCTTGTTGGGTCGGCGGCAGGTTGTCCGGCGTGATGTTCATCAGGCGCAGGGTGCCGGACATCACTTTGCTGAACACCGGCGCCGAGACCAGGCCACCGAAGTAACCGGCTTTGCTCGGTTCATCGATCACCACGACGATGGCGTAGCGTGGGTCGCTCATCGGGCCGAAACCGGCGAACAGCGAGCGGTAGGAGTTTTCGGCGTAGCCCTTGGTGCCAACCGATGTCTTACGCGCCGTACCCGACTTGCCGGCCACGTGGTACGCCGGCACCTGGGCACGGAACACGCCACGAGGTGCTTCGATCACTTGTTGCAGCATGCCTTGCATGGTCTTGGCGACGTTTTCAGGGATCACCTGGGTGGCTTTCGGTGCCTCGTCGACGTGGATCAGGCTCAGTGGAACCATTCGGCCATTATTCGCCAATACAGAGAAAGCATGAGCCAATTGGATCGCCGTCACCGACAGGCCGTAACCATAGGAAAGCGTGGCGGTCTCGGCCTTTTTCCAGTCGCGGTAGTTCGGCAGGTTACCCACGCGCTCGCCGGGGAAATCCAGGCCGGTGGGTTGGCCCAAACCGATCTTCTGTGCGAGGTGGTAGATGGTTTCGCCGCCAATATCGAAGGCGACCTTACTCATGCCCACGTTACTGGAGTTGATCAGGATACCTGTCAAATCCAGCACCGGACCTTCGGTGCGCGATACGTCACGAATGGTGTATTTGCCTAACTGCAACGTGCCCGGATACACCTCGACCTTGTCACTGGGTTTCCAGCGCCCGGTTTCGAGGGCGGCACTCATGGAGATGGCTTTCATGGTCGAACCCGGCTCGAACACGTCGATCATGGCGCGGTTGCGCATCATCGCCGGTTGCAGGTTGCGACGGTTATTCGGGTTGTAGGTCGGCTGGTTGACCATGGCGAGGATCTCGCCGGTCTTGACGTCCATGATCACCAGGCTGCCGGCCTTCGCGCCGTTCTCGATGATCGCGTTACGCAGCTCGCGGTTGGCCAGGTATTGCAGGCGCAGGTCAATCGACAACGCCAAGGGCTTACCGGCCTTGGCGTTTTTGGTGACTTGGACATCCTTGATCAGCCTACCGCGCCGATCCTTGATGACTTGTCGTTTGCCGGGAACCCCGGCCAGCCATTCATCGTAGGCCAGTTCCACACCTTCGCGGCCGTGGTCATCGATGTCGGTAAAGCCAACCATATGCGCGGTGGTTTCACCGGCTGGGTAGAAACGACGGAATTCCTCGATGCCGTAGACACCAGGGACTTTAAGGTCGAGCACTTGCTGGCCTTGCTCGGGGGTCAAGCCGCGCACCAGGTAGATGAATTCTTTGTTGGCCTGGGCCTCAAGGCGTTCAGCCAAGGCTTTCGGGTCCTGGCCCAGGGCGGCAGCGAGTTGCGGCCAGCGGTCTTTGGCGACCTGCAATTCTTTGGCGTTGGCCCACAGGGTAGTCACCGGTGTACTGACGGCCAGGGGCTCGCCATTACGGTCGGTGATCAGGCCGCGGTGCGCAGGAATCGGAATATGCCGCAGGCTGCGGGCGTCGCCCTGGCCGATCAGGAAGTCGCGGTCGACCACTTGCAGGTCGATGATCCGCCAGGCGATCGCACCCACCATCAATGCCAGCAAGCCGAGCATCAGGCGGAAACGCCATGGGTAGAGTGCGCCCTCGAGTTTCATCATGGCGCCACCATGCGAACGTCAGCCGCGCCCGGAATGTGCATTTTCAGCTGTTCGGTGGCCAGCACTTCGATGCGGCTATGGGCCGTCCAGGTGCTTTGCTCCAGGATCAAACGACCCCATTCCGCTTGCGCCTTGTCACGCACGCTCAATTCCCCGTACAGGGTGTTGAGCAGTTGACGGTTGTAGTGGGCGCTGTAGGACACCGCAATCGCGGAAACCAGCACGCCGACAAACAACAGCAACATAAAGAAGCTGCCGCCCGGGAGGGGCTTGGCGAAAAGCTTGCTCACCGCAACTTCTCCGCAACACGCATGACAGCGCTACGGGAACGTGGGTTGGCCTTGAGTTCGGCTTCGGAAGCGAACTGCGCTTTGCCATGGATTTTGATTTTCGGCACAAAAGCTTCGAAACGCACCGGCAGGTTGCGCGGCAGGTTGTCGGACTCGCCCTTGACCAGGCGGCGCATGAACAATTTGACGATACGGTCTTCCAGGGAGTGGAAGCTGATCACCACCAGGCGCCCCCCCACCTCCAGGGCCTCGAGGGCAGCCTCGAGGCCGGCCTCCAGGTCGCCCAATTCGTTGTTGACGTGAATGCGCAGGCCCTGGAACGCACGGGTGGCCGGGTTCTTGCCCTTTTCCCACGCTGGGTTGGCGACCTTCAGCACTTCGGCCAGGTCAGCGGTGCGTTCAAACGGCTGGATTTCGCGACGCTCGACCACGGCGCGAGCCATGCGACCGGCGAAGCGCTCTTCACCGTATTCCTTGAACACACGGGCGATTTCTTCCACTGGCGCGGTGGCGATGAACTGCGCAGCACTCACGCCACGGGTCGGGTCCATGCGCATGTCGAGCGGACCATCGTTCATGAAACTGAAGCCGCGCTCAGGGTCATCGAGCTGTGGCGAAGACACGCCCAGATCGAGCAAAACCCCGGCCACCTTGCCTGCCATGCCGCGCTCGGCGACTTCGGCACCCAGCTCGGCAAAGCTGCGCTGCACAACGACAAAGCGGCCGTCTTCGGCCGCTAGCGCTTGCCCGGTGGCAATCGCTTGGGGGTCTTTGTCGAACCCGAGGAGCTTACCGTCGGACCCGAGCTGGCTGAGTATCAACCGGCTATGCCCGCCCCTGCCGAACGTGCCATCCAAATAGCAGCCATCCGCGCGTACGGCGAGAGCCTCAACGGCTTCGTCAAGCAGTACGGTGATGTGGTTAAAGCCGCTATCAATAGTCACAGGATCAAATCACGCAGTTCATCAGGCATGGCGCCCGGTTGTTGAATAGCAGCCAGGTCTGCTGCAGAAACAGCATCCCAGGCATCTTCGTCCCACAATTGGAACTTGTTCAGTTGGCCGACCAGCATTGCGCGCTTGTCGAGCTTGGCGTACTCGCGCAAACGCGGGGGCACCAGGAAACGACCGCTGCCATCGAGCTCGAGGTCGACGGCATTACCGATCAGCAAACGCTGCAGGCGGCGGTTTTCTTCACGCAATGAAGGCAGGGCGCGCAACTTGGTTTCAATCAACTCCCACTCATCGAGCGGGTAAACACATAAACAAGGGTCAACGGCATCAATGGTGATGATCAACTGTCCGGAACTTCGCGAAATGAGCTCGTCACGATACCGGCTCGGCATGGCGAGACGGCCTTTTGCATCGAGACTGATAGCGTTAGCTCCGCGAAACACAGATGCGTTTCTCCAAATTTTAGCGTTTTACGTTCAAAAAACCCACTTTGTGCCACTTTCCGCCACTTGCGCACACTATAGGAATGCGCCCACCACACCGTCAAGGCGCGGATTCAAGGAAAAGCCTTACAGAACGGAGATTTAGGAGCGCAAACGGAGGAGAAACCAGAGTTCGACGGTATTTTTGGCCCAACAAGCGCAGATAGCTCAAAGCGCTATAGGCTAAAGTTAAAGTAATTTATTAAGAGTAAGATTTTTTTGGTATTACGAAGATGCATCTGCCAATGATTTGGCAGGGAGGGATTCTTGCGTTACTACCGGGTTTCTGCCCGAGATTCGGACAGAAGGAAAAAGGTGGAGAGTCGATCTATAAGCCGGGTTCTGTCTTGAACAGTCATTCGTCTACGATGGCCATCACTGGACATCTTTAGCAACCTACCCGGTCCCAGCGCGGGCCACGCCTTGGGACCCTATTTGGTCTTGCTCCAAGTGGGGTTTACCTAGCCACGAACTGTTGCCAGTCGCGCGGTGCGCTCTTACCGCACCTTTTCACCCTTACCGGCACCGAAGTGCTTAGGCGGTTATTTTCTGTGGCACTTTCCGTAGGCTCACGCCTCCCAGGCATTACCTGGCACTTCGCCCTATGGAGCCCGGACTTTCCTCCCCCCCCTAATTTTCATAGAAGGCAGCGACTGTCCAATCGACTCTCCGCCGCGCAGGTTAACGGCACGGCGGAGTTAGGACAAGTATTAAAAGTACAGCAATGCCATCACCTTCGGACGAAATACCGGTTTAACCCCGGAACTATTCGGCTTTCTGTTTATCCAGCGCAACTTGATACAGCACATTCTTGCGTGCACCGGTAATTTCAGCGGCCAACGCCGCAGCACGCTTGAGGGGCATTTCCTTAAGCAGCAAGTCCAGCACACGCATCGCCTCGCTACTGACGGCGTCCTCGCTTTCCGGTGCCGTCCAGCCCGCCACCAGCACCACACACTCGCCGCGCTGCTGATTGCTGTCGCCTTCGACAAACCCGCGCAGCGCCTCCAAGGGCAGCCCCTTGAGGGTTTCGAACGTTTTGGTCAGCTCACGGGCCAGCAGCGCCAGGCGCTCGCCGCCAAACACCAGCTCCATGTCCTGCAAGCATTCAAGGATGCGATGAGGTGCTTCGTAGAAAATCAAGGTGCGCGGCTCTTCCTTTAGCGCTTGAAGACGCGCACGCCGCCCTACCGCCTTGGCCGGCAAGAAACCTTCGAAGATAAAGCGGTCGGAAGGCAGGCCGGCCGCCGACAATGCAGCGATCAGCGCGCAGGCTCCCGGAACAGGCACTACATTGATACCAGCGGCCCGCGCCTGGCGCACCAGATGGTAGCCAGGGTCGGAGATCAGCGGGGTACCCGCGTCGGAGATCAGCGCCACGTCGTCGCCCGCCAGCAGGCGCACGATAAAACGGCTGCCTTCTTCGCGCTCATTGTGTTCATGGCAGGCTGCCAAGGGCGTGCTGATACCAAAATGCTGCATCAACCGCTGGGAGTGCCGTGTGTCTTCGGCCGCGATCAATTTAACCTCGCGCAACACTTTAAGCGCCCGGGCACTGATGTCGTCCAGGTTGCCAATGGGCGTCGCCACGACAAAAAGCGAGCCTGCAGTGGAATTCAAAGGACCTGGAGCAGTCAAAACGCACACCTCGATGGTTGGCAAAAGCCACATTGTAGCGCGTAGGCGCCTTGAAAATATGCCATCACGGCCGATGCCTTTTCAGCCTTCCGTAACCAATATCAACATTTGCACGACCTAAATCGACGGTTTCACGCCAGTAACATCGCGCCTGGGCCAGTGCTTGGGTACAATTCCACGCTAATTTGATCGGTATCAGGAACACTTACATGATCGCTTGCCTGCGGCTGCTCTCCGCCCTCTGCCTCGCTGCCTTATTGGCCGCGTGTGCCAGCTCGCCCTCGTCCAGCCTTGGCGACCTTCCACGGACCCCGGACGCCAGTATCGAGCAACTGCTCGAACAGGCCACTACCGCCAAGACGCCAGAACAGGCGGCTATGCTGCGCCTGAGCGCAGCCGACCTGGCCTACAAACAGAACAATCCTGGCCGCTCGTCGCAGATACTTGCGCAGGTGCCCCTGGATGTCCTCAAGCCAGCCGCGCAAGTATTTGCCAGCACCCTGGCCGCCGAACTGGCCATGACGCGCAACCAGCCCAAGGCCGCGCTGACCGCCTTGAACCACCCGAGCCTGCAAAACCTGAAGGACCTGCCGCCTGAACAGCAGATCCGCACCGGTACTGTGCATGCCCGCGCTTATGAAGCCGATGGCCAGACCCTGGCCGCAGCCCGCGAGCGTGTTGCCATGGCCCCGCTGCTCACAGGCGATGCCGCCAACAGCAACCACGAAGCCATCTGGGCATTGATCGCCGCCCTGCCGGCCGAACAGCTGCAAGCCAGCGGCAACCCGGTGCTGGACGGCTGGATCACCCTGGCCCAGGCGGTCAAGGGCGCCGGTACGCTGGAGCAACAACAAGCCGCCATCGACACCTGGCGCGCGCAGAACCCGGGCCACCCGGCTGCCGTGCAACTGCCGACGCCGCTCACCAAGCTCAAGGAACTGGCCAGCCAGCCCCTGAACAAGATCGCCCTGCTGCTGCCGCAGGATGGCCCGCTGGCCTCCGTCGGCAAGGCGCTGCGTGAAGGTTTCATGGCTGCGCACTACCAGGCCGAACAGGCCGGGCAGAAGCCGCCGGTGATCGAGTTCTATGACAGCTCACGCCTGACCTCCATCGATGAGTTCTACGCCAAGGCCCAGGCCGCCGGCGTACAGTTGGTGGTCGGCCCGCTGGAGAAGCCGCTGGTCAAACAACTCAGCGCACGCCCGCAATTGCCAATCACCACCTTGGCACTGAACTACAGCGAGACGGATCGCAGCCCTGCGCAGTTGTTCCAGTTCGGCCTGGCCGCGGAAGACGAAGCCCGCGAAGTCTCGCGCCGTGCCCGGGCCGACGGCCTGCATCGTGCTGCGGCCATGGTGCCGCGTGGCGAATGGGGTGAGCGTGTCTACAAGGCCTTCCGTCAGGATTGGGAAGCCAACGGTGGCACGGTCATGGGGGTTGAGTACGTTGATCAGCCAGTGGCACTGGCCCAGCAGATCGCCGACCTGTTCCAACTGCGCAAAAGCGAAGGCCGTGCCAAGAGCCTGCAAAGCACCGTCGGCACCGACGTAGCCGCGCAGCCGTCGCGTCGCCAGGACATCGAGTTCATCTTCCTGGCCGTGACCCCGCAATTGGCCCAGCAGATCAAGCCGACCCTGAACTTCCAATACGCCGGCGATGTGCCGGTGTACGCCACGTCCCACGTATTCAGTGCCAGCGGCGACAAGAACCAGTACCTGGACATGACCAACGTGATGTTCTGCGAAACCCCTTGGCTGCTCAACACTACCGACCCGCTGCGCAACCAGGTTGCCGCACAATGGCCGCAGGCCAACGGCAGCCTTGGCCGTCTGTACGCGATGGGCGTCGATGCCTACCGCCTGGCGCCACGCCTGGGGCAACTCAAAGCGTTGCCGGATACCCGCGTTGACGGCCTGTCGGGCAACCTGGGCATCAGCGCCAACCAACGCGTTGATCGCCAGATGCCTTGGGCGAAATTCGTCGGCGGCGAGATCCAGCGCCTGCCGGACACCCCTCGCTGATGCCTGAGAGGTCCAGCGCACAAAGCGGCAAGGATGCCGAACTTCAAGCGCTGAAATACCTGCAACACAAGGGTCTGCGCCTACTGGCGCAGAACTGGTTATGTAAACGTGGCGAGCTTGATCTGGTCATGCTTGACGGCGATACAGTAGTATTCGTCGAAGTCCGCTACAGAAAACACGCACAATGGGGTGGCGCGCTCGCCAGTATTGACGGGCGCAAGCGTCAGAAGCTGATACTCGCCGCGCAGTTCTTCCTGCAAAAAGAGCATCGCTGGGCCGACGCCCCCTGCCGTTTCGATGTGGTTGCCCTAGAAAGCACACCGTCTGGTCAGGCTGATCTGAACTGGCTCAAAGATGCCTTCGACAGCTGATTCACCGGACATCTTCACCCAACACTTTTGCTCTTTGCTTTGCGGGCTGCACATTCCTGTGCCAAACAGCCGCGCTACTTAAGGTCACACAGATGGACATGCAATCCCGAATTCGCCAGCTTTTCCAGGCCAGCATCGACACCAAGCAACAGGCGATGGACGTACTTGCACCGCACATCGAGCAAGCCAGTCAGGTCATGGTCAACGCGCTGCTCAACGAGGGCAAAATGCTTTCGTGCGGCAACGGCGGTTCGGCCGGCGATGCCCAGCATTTCTCGTCCGAGCTGCTCAACCGCTTCGAGCGTGAGCGTCCGAGCCTGCCGGCCATCGCCTTGACCACCGACTCGTCGACGATCACATCGATCGCCAACGATTACAGCTACAACGAAATCTTCTCCAAGCAGATCCGCGCCCTGGGCCAACCAGGTGACGTGCTGCTGGCGATTTCCACCAGCGGCAACTCGGCGAATATTATTCAAGCGATCCAGGCCGCACATGATCGCGAAATGATTGTCGTAGCATTGACCGGACGCGATGGTGGAGGCATGGCCTCGCTGCTGTTGCCCGAAGACGTGGAGATTCGCGTTCCGGCCAATGTCACCGCACGTATCCAGGAAGTCCACCTGCTGGCGATCCATTGCCTGTGCGATCTGATCGACAGCCAACTGTTTGGGAGTGAAGAATGACCGTTAACCGCCTCAGCCTTTTGGCCATCACCCTGTGCCTCGCTATCAGCGGCTGCAGCACGGCCATCACTGCAACACGTGACACCCCTATTCAGGATGACAAGGGCACCCGTACCTTCGGCAGCAAGATCGATGACTCGCTGATCGAAACCAAGGTCGAAGTCAACGTCGCCAAAGCCGCTCCAGACCTGGGCAACGGTGCTTCACGCATCGTCGTCACCAGCTTCAACGGCGTGGTACTGCTGGCCGGCCAGACACCGCGTGCCGACCTCAAGGCCCAGGCCGAACAAGCCGCCGCGGCCGTGCAGCGGGTCAAGAAGGTTCATAACGAACTGCAGGTGATGGACCCGATCACCCTGCTGGCCATCAGCAACGATGCCCTGCTGACTACCAAGATCAAGGCGCAGATGCTCACCGATAACGCGATTCCCGGTTCGCGCATCAAGGTCGTGACCGACAACGGTATCGTTTACCTGATGGGCCTGCTGACCCAGGCTGAAGCCACTCGCGCCGCCAACCTGGTGCAGGGCGTGTCGGGCGTACAGAAAATCGTCAAGGTCTTCGAGTACATCGATTGATGTAACCGACAGCCACAAAAAAGGGCGCCTTACACAGGCGCCCTTTTTTATTAACGAATGTTTACTGGTACTGCGAGTACGGGTTGCCCTGGAACTGGTTGTTCTGCTGTGGCGCCTGTTGCTGGGCACCTGGCTGGCCGTACTGCTGGCCTGGGATCGGGCCGAGGTTCACTTCCACGCGACGGTTCTGGGCACGGCCGTTGACGTCAGCGTTGCTGGCAATCGGGTTATCCGGGCCAGCACCGCGAGCGCTCAAGTTCGCACCGTTGACGCCTTGGGAGGTCAGGTAGTTAGCCACGCTCTGCGCACGGCGCTGGGACAGGTCCATGTTCAGTTGGCGGCTACCGGTGCTGTCGGTGTAGCCCACGATCTGGATGGTGTTCTGGTTGAACTGCTTGAGGGAGTTGGCCAAGTTATTCAGCGGCTGGTAGAAGCTGCTGGAGATCGCGTCGGAGTTGGTGGCGAAGGTGATGTTGCCGGGCATGATCAGCTTGATTTGGTCGCCCTGGCGCTGAACTTCAACACCGGTGTTGGCCATGCTTTCACGCAGTTTCTTTTCTTGCTGGTCGGCATAGTAGCCATAGCCTGCGGCACCGGCACCTGCAACGACCGCGCCGATCAGCGCGCCTTTGCCACGGTTGTTATGGTCGATGGCGGCACCGGCCAATGCACCGGCCAGGGCACCCAGGCCACCGTACTTGGCAGTCTTGCTCATACCGCCGGATTCATTACTCGCCTGTCCCTGGCTGCTGCCGTCATAAGGGTTAGGTGATGCGCAGCCAGACAACAGGGCTACGACCGTAGCAACAACAAGCAGACGACGCGAAGTGAACATGAAGGGAGCTCCTACTTTTGCATTCTGAGGTGCAGAGGACATTGGCAATGGACCTGTGCCGAGTTTTGAACGCGACAAACGGTAAAAATTCCGTGCCTACAGAAACCGTAGCAGACCCACGCTGAACACGACCTGAGTTTTTGCTACAACGCTTGCCAATCCTGGCCAGAGAACAGCGCCGCCCCCGCAATTATTCCTTCACGCCCGCACAAAAGGGTTCTCACGCATTTCATCACCCAAGCGGGTATCCGGCCCATGGCCGGTCACCACCGTCGCGCCTTCATCCAGCGTGTACAACCGTTGTTTGATCGAACGCAAAATGGTCGCCTGGTCCCCGCCCCACAAATCTGTACGCCCGATACCGCGCCGAAACAGCGTGTCACCCGCAATCAGCAGCTTGGCATCGGCAAACCAGAAACTCATCGACCCCGGCGTATGCCCCGGTGTGTGCAACGCCACACCGCAGCCGCAGGCCAATTCCTCATCATCTTCCAGCCAGCGATCAGGCGAAGGCACCGGGGTGTAGGGAACGCGAAACATCTGGCATTGCATTTCCAGATTGTCCCAGAGGAATTGATCTTCCTTGTGCAAGTGCAATGTGGCGCCGGTCTTCTCTTTCAACTGTCCGGACGCCAGGAAGTGATCGAGATGGGCATGGGTGTGGATAATGCTCACGACCTTGAGGCCCAATGCATCAAGGCGCGCCAGGATCAGCTCATGGTTGCCACCCGGGTCGACCACGATGGCTTTTTTGCTGATCGGGTCGCCGATGATGGTGCAATTGCACTGCAGCGGGCCGACGGGAAAGGTCTCGCGGATGAGTGCGGCGTGTTCAATATTCATCGGTGCTCCAGCAGGCTCTATGGCATATTCGGCACAGAGTATGGTTGACGATACCCCTGACCCGAAAGGGAGCATGGCGTCCCGAGTACCAAAGGCTAAGCTTTCCAAGCGCCATTGAAGAACAATCCAAGACCGCAACCGCGCCGCGCTGGAGCGAGCCCCATGGCGAATCAGCTGATCATCTGCGAACACTGCGACTGTGTGTACAAAAAAGTCACGCTCGCCAAACATCAAAAAGCCCATTGCGTGCGCTGCGCGGGCGTACTCCAGCGTTACAACGGCCTGTCAGTACAGCAGCGTCTCGCCCTGACCCTGACCGCCGCCGTGTTATGGACTTTCGCCAATTTCTATCCGGTGATGAGCATCAGCCTGCAAGGCCTGAAAAACAGCGCCACCCTATGGGATTCAGTGGTTGCGCTGAGTCTGGGGCCGATTACCTTTATCGCCTTGGTGGCCGCTATTTCCATCATCATCGCACCGGTGTTTCAGCTATTGCTGCTGACCTGGGTGCTGAGTTTTGCCCTCTCGGGCAGACGTTCGCCCGCCTTCAAGCTATGCATGCGCTGGCTGGAAGCGCTCAGACCTTGGAGCATGCTGGAAGTGTGCCTGCTCGGTGCGATGGTGGCCGTGTTCAAGCTGGCCGGTATGCTGGATGTGATCCCCGGCACCGGGCTATTTGCCCTGGCGGCGCTCAGCCTGTTGCTGATCCGTATTGCCGGTCGTGACGTGCGCGACCTGTGGGACGCCGTATGAACCCGCCACCGACTGCCAGCGAGCTTAACCTGTGCCTGTGCCACAGTTGTGGCCTGTCTGCCGACATCAGCACCGGCGCGCCGGAATGCCAGCGCTGTGACGCCCCCCTGCACCGGCGCAAAGTCAACTCGCTGACCCGTACCTGGGCCTATATGCTGACGGCGCTGGCGTTTTATGTGCCGGCCAACCTGCTGCCGGTGATGAACACCACCATGCTCGGTTCAGGCGCAGATAGCACCATCATGAGCGGCGTGCTGGAGTTCTGGCAGCATGGTGCGTGGGACATTGCACTGATTATTTTCATCGCCAGCATCGCGGTGCCGGGCATCAAGTTTGTGTCGTTGACGCTGCTGCTGGTCACCGTGCAGCGCAACAGCCGCTGGGCGCGCAAAGAGCGCTCGAAGCTGTTTCGGTTTGTCGAACTGATCGGCTACTGGTCCATGCTCGACGTGATCGTGGTTGCGCTGGTGGCCGCGTTGGTCAAGTTCCAGGCCCTGGGCACTATCGAGCCACGCCTGGGCATTCTGTTTTTCGGCCTGGTGGTGGTGTTTACCATGCTGGCCGCCATGAGCTTCGACCCGAGGCTGATCTGGGAAACCCCACACACCAAGGATACCTCGGATGACGTCACCCACCCCTGACACCCCGCAATCCCCAGGCTCGCCGGCCGTCAAGACTCGGCGTTTCAGCGTTTCGCTGGTTTGGATCGTACCGATCGTTGCGGTGTTGGTGGGGATTTCGCTGGTGGTTCACAGAGTGCTCCAGCAAGGCCCGACCATCATCCTTAACTTCAAGACCGGCAGTGGCCTGACCGCGAATAAAACCGAAGTCAAATACCGCAACGTGGTGATCGGCCAAGTGACCGAAGTGGCCTTGAGTGACGACCAGAAAAGCGTCAACGCCACCGTGAAGCTGGCCAAGCAGGCCGACAGCTTTACCCGCGCCGACTCGCAGTTCTGGGTGGTACGCCCGCGCATCGGCGCCGGCGGCGTGTCCGGCATCGACACCCTGCTCTCTGGCGACTACATCGGCGCCGACATTGGTCAGTCCGAGACCCGCGCCAAACAGTTTACCGGCCTGGAAAACCCGCCGCCCATCACTTACGGCGAACCGGGCAAGCGCTTCACCCTGCACACGCAGAACCTGGGTTCGCTGGATATCGGCTCGCCGGTGTATTACCGCAAAATCGAGGTCGGCCAGGTCGTGGCGTACAAGCTGGATGCCGAAGGCAAGGGCGTCGATATCGAGGTATTCGTGCACGCGCCCAACGATGTCTACGTCACCGAAAACACGCGGTTCTGGAACGCCAGCGGCATCGACCTGAGTGTGGGCGCCAATGGCTTCGCGCTGAAAACCGAATCGCTGTCGTCCATGCTGGTCGGCGGTATCGCTTTCCTGGCACCGCCTTACAGCCCCAACGACAAGCCGGCCAGTGAAGAGCGCACGTTTGAACTGTTCGACGATCAGCTCGCCGCCCTCGCCCCGCCCAATGGCCAGGGGCAATACATGAGCCTGCGCTTCGACCAGGCGCTGCGCGGGCTCAAGGTCGGCGCACCGGTGGAATTCCTCGGCGTCGAGTTTGGCAAGGTGGTGTCAATCAACCTGGATTTCGACGCGAAGAAGCGCAGCTTTCCGCTCAACGTCGGCATCGTGATCTACCCGCAATTGCTCGGTCAGGCCCATACCAAGTTGCTCAAGACGATGAACCATGACCCCAATGATGAAGCCGCCGGTGTACGCCTGATCGGCTCGTTTATCGAAAACGGCCTGAGGGCCCAGGCGCGCAGCGGCAATTTGCTGACCGGCCAGTTGTACATCGCTCTGGACTTCTACCCGAAAGCCGAGAAGGTGGCGTTTGATCCCAAGGCGCGTCCGGTCAGCATTCCCACGATTCCTGGCAACCTGGAACAGTTGCAGGAAAAACTCGAAAACATCGTCAACAAGATCAACCAGCTGCCGATCGAACGTATCGCCGGCAACCTCGACAGCAACCTCGTGGAACTGCGCAAAGGACTGACCCAGTTCAACGCCAAGACCTTGCCAAGCGTCCAGAACACCCTGGCTGACGTGAGCAAGACGTTGCAATCGGCCAGCTCGACCCTGGCCGAAGACTCACCGCAACGCGAGCAACTGACCCAGACCCTGGATGAGCTGGGTCGCATGTCGCGTTCCTTGCGCGAGCTGTCGGACTACCTGGGCCGACACCCGGAATCACTGATTCGCGGCCGCCCCGATAACGCCGCCCCGTTGGACCTGCAAGGACCGCCGCGCAAATGAACCGTGGAGCAAGCGCCATGACGTTAACGTTGAAAGTCACCCTGCTCAGCGCATTGCTCGCGCTGGGGGCATGCAGCAGTACACCGATTACTTTTCATACCCTGACCCCGGCGCAGTGGAGCAACAGCACCGGGACCGACGCGGGGGGGATAAAAATCGAAAGTATCAGTGTGCCGCCACAAGTCGACCGCCCCCAGATTGTGGTTCGCCAAGGCAACAGCGGCGTCGCGATCCTGGATACACAGTGGTGGGCTGCCAGCCTGGTGGATGAGTTGAGGAGCGCGCTGGTGGATCAATTGGCCAACAGCAATCCTCGGCAATCGATGTTGCTACGCCTTGAGGTGCAGCGCTTTGACTCCGTGCCCGGCCAGTACGCACTGCTCGACGTCAAATGGCGTCTGCGGCCGGCCAGCGACAGTGATCGCGCGCCGCTGACCTGCCGCACCACCTTGCAGTCGCCGGCCGGCGCGAGCATTGACGACTTGGTGCTCGCCCACCAGAACAATCTCAAACGCTTCGCGGCGCAGATTCGCCAGGCAGTCGACAGGTCGTCCAACCAGTGCCCAAGCGCGCCATAGACTTCGGAGGGTCTACGCCAGCAGGCCCATTGCCTTGGCACGGGCCACCGCCTGGGTCCGCCGCTCCACCCCCAACTTGCTGTTGATGTGGCTGGCGTGGGTCTTAACGGTGTGCAGTGAGATGAACAGCTGGTTACTGATTTCCTGGTTCGAGCAGCCTTGGGCAATCAGTTTCAGCACTGCCAACTCACGCGCGCTCAAGGTTTCGTGAGCCGGCGCTACCTCGGGTGTCACCACCGTCGGCAGAAGCACCAGCAAACTCTGGTTCAGCAGACCCTGCGCATCCTTGCCCAATTGCTCGCGCATCCAGCCAGGGTGCCCTTCCAACAAGCGCTGGAAAGGTTGCAGCGCGCCCCCGGCGCCGGCCTCAAGGGCCTGGACCAGAACCGAGCGCGCCTTGGCTTCCTGGCCACTTTCCAAGAGCAACTGGGCCTGCTGCGTCAGCGCCATCAGGGCGATCATCTGGCGCCCGCTGTTGTGGGCCTGTTGTGCCAACTCTTCAAGCCGGAGCAGCGCCGCCACGGGTTGATGGCGAATGGCATCCAGGGCCGCCTGCTGCAACCCGATATGTTGCGGCAGGTGTGGATGAAACTCTGGCGCGGCGGCAGCCTGCTCACCGTTGTAGGTTTGCCCCAGGCGGGTCAGCCAGGCGTCGGCCAGGTCGGTGCGGCCCTGGGCCAGCCAGAGCTCGCATTTGATCAGGGTGATCATCGCCAGGTAGTAGATCGGTGGCACGTCCCAGATATGCATCAGCCGCTCCGCCTCGGCGAGCTCGGCAAAGGCACGGGCGAAGTCGCCACGGCGGCCTTCGAAACTGGCGATCACACAATGGCCGATCAACACGCTGATGTCGCGACAAGCGCGGGCTTCGGCGAGGCCGGCGCGCAAGCGGGCGAGCCCGGCTTCGGGCTGGAGCCGCACCAGCAGCAAAAAACCTTCATAGAGCGATAGACGCGCGCGCACCGCGTACAACCGTTGAGGCGCCAGGCCCTGCAGGCGTTGCAGGCCCTGGCGCACTTCATCCAGGGAGCGCAGGATTTCGCCGCGCGCCTGCAACACGCGCGCACGGTCGTAATGGGCCAGGGCCTCGAACAACGGGTTGCCGACGCGCTGCGCCAGCTCCAGGGATTCGCGATTCAAGCCACGGGCACGCCACAGGTCGGCATCGACAATGGCCAGGTTGGAGAGGGTCGACAGGCACATCAGCCGCTGGCCGTAACGCCGTTGCGGCAGGCTTTCCAACGCTTCGCTGCAATAGCGCTGGGTCAGCTCGCGATCGCCCCGGCCCCGCGCGATGATCCCGCTCAGCGCCAGCCATTGAGCCAGCATCGATTTCTGCGCGGTGGCCGACGGTGCCGGCAGGAAGCGGCTGAGGTAGCTGGACAGCTCCTCCGCCGCATCCAACTGACAGGCCAGGCCCAAAGCCCAGCTGTAGAGCACGATCAAGCGCGGCGTGCTGATCAGCAGGCTGTCGGGCAAGTCCATTTTCCAGCGCAGCAGCATGCCCACATTCTGCTCGGCTAACAGTTGCTCTTCGGACAGGTTCTGCACCAGGTTGGCGGCCACATCCAGGTGACCGGCGCGCAACGCCTGCTCCACCGCTTCATCGATCAAGCCCTGGGCATTGAACCATCGGCACGCACGCAGGTGCAGGCTGGCCGCTGGCAGCACGTTGCTGCTGGCGCGTCGGGTGCGCAGCAGGTCGGAAAACAAATGGTGGTAACGGTACCAATGGCCCTGCTCGTCGAGCGGTACCAGGAACACTTGGTGGGCTTGCAGGTAACGCAGGATTTCGGCGCTGTCATGAGCTTCGCGCACGGCGTCGCAGAGCGCGCTGCAAAAACGATCCTGAGGGGCAGTGTCGTACAAAAACGCCTGCACGTCGGCCGGCAGGCAGTCGATCACTTCTTCCAGCAGGTAATCGCGGATCAGCCCTTCCCCCCCGTGCAGGCTCTGGGGCAGGGCACCATCACTGCCGGCTTCAGAGGCGGCCAGCAACCAGAAGCGCAAACCGGCGACCCAGCCTTCACTGCGGCGGATCAGGTTGTCGAGGGCTTCGCCGCGCAAGGAACTACTGTGGCGATCCAGCACGGCCAGGGATTCGCCGTGCGTCAGGCGCAGGTCTTGTTCGTGCAGCTCGAGCAGGTGGCGCGACAACCGCAGCCGCGCCAGATGCCAGTCCGGGCGCTGGCGGCTGGTGACCAGCACCACCAGGCCATCGGGCAAATGGTTGAGGAAAAATTGCAGGCAGCGATCGAGCACCGGCCCTTGGGCCAGGTGATAGTCATCCAGCACCAGCAACAGCGGCGCGCGGGTAGACAGGTGCACCGTCAGCTCATCGAGCAGGCCATCCAGCCATTCTTCGAAAGCAAAGGGTTGGTGACGCTGGCGCATTTTCAGCAGGCCCAGGGATTGGGCGCCGAGTTGCGGGAAGAATTGCTGCAAACCGTCGAGCAGGCGTTCGAGGAAACGGCCGGGGTCGTTGTCACGCGGGCTCAGGCCCAGCCACAAACTCTGCCAATGGGGCGGCAGACTCTGGCAGAACTCCACCGCCAACGAACTCTTGCCGAACCCCGCCGGCGCGCTGACCAGCAACAGCCGCCCTTCCAGCCCGGCACTCAGGCGCTCGCACAGGCGCGGTCGCAGCACGTAGCCGTCAGGCAGGGGTGGCCTGTAGAAACGACCTTCCAGGGTGGGAATTACCGCGCTGGCAGGCCCTTGGATTCGGGACAGATCAGTCATCGCCGGGCTCTTGTAGAAGGCTGTTGTCGGCATTGCAGATGTCCGCAGACTAGCGGTAAAAGCGGCAGGTTTGTAGATCTTTGCAACATTTGCCTGAAAAAGAACTGCGACAAAAAATGTGGGAGGGGGCAAGCCCCCTCCCACATTTGCGAGCTAACTCAGCTTAGCGAACACCATCCTGGCGCAAGGCCGCTGGCGTGAAGTCGCTGGTGGTGGCGGTGAAGCCGAAGTCATACGCCTGTTTCTCTTCGTTCTTCATGCCCAGTGCAAGGTAGCGGCCGGACTGCAGGTCGTAGAGGGTTTCCAGGGCGTACCACGGCACTTGCTTGTCGTAGTAGTTCTCGGCGTGGGCTTCGGCGACGCGCCACAGCTGGCCACGGCCGTCGTAGTGGTCGATGACCGCCGCTTGCCAGGTGTCTTCGTCGATGAAGAAATCACGTTTGGCATAGATATGGCGCTGGCCTTCCTTCAAGGTCGCGACCACGTGCCAGACGCGGCGCAGCTCGTAGCGAGCCAGGTCCTGGTTGATGTGGCCGGCCTTGATGATGTCGGCGTACTTGAGCTTCGGATCATCGATCTTGTAGCTGTTGGAGGCGATGTAGATTTCTTTCTTGCCTTCGAGCTTCCAGTCGTAGCGATCCGGTGCACCGTTGTACATGTCGAGGTTGTCGGACGTGCGCAGACCATCGGCGGCGGTACCTGGGCCGTCATAGGACACTTGCGGCGCCCGGCGAACACGGCGCTGGCCGGCGTTGTAGACCCAGGCCGAACGCGGCTCCTTCACCTGGTCCAGGGTTTCGTGCACCAGCAGCACACCACCGGCCAGACGGGCCGGCGCGGTCACTTGCTGCTTGAAGTAGAACAGCACGTTACCCGGGTTTTTCGGGTCGAAGTCTTTCATCTTGTCGCGGAACACAAACTGGTCGCGGAAGTACACCAGGCTGTAGGAACCGTTGGTTTGTGGCGTAGCCTGGGTTACCAGACGGGTCACGCTGCCGCCGCGATAACGGGTGATGTGGTTCCAGATGACTTCAACGCCGCTTTTGGGAATCGGAAACGGCACGGCGGTTTCGAAGTTTTCCAGGCCGTTGCCGCCGGACACCAGGTTGGTGGTGGTGGCGTTCTTCTTGATCGCGGCGAACACATCAGCCGGCACGGTGGCGCCGCGATGGGTCGGGTAGACCGGCATCTTGAAGGTTTCCGGGTAACGCTTGAACATCGCGTACTGCCCCGGTGCCAGCTTGTCTTTGTATTGCTCGACGTTCGCCGCAGTGATGGTGAATTGCGGTTGCTCACTGGCGTAGGGGTTGGCCAGGAACCCACGGGCGTCGACGGCGCCGGCGTTGGTAGGCAGCGGCGACCATTTAGGAATGGTGCCTGCAGCGTTACCGGCCATCTCGGCGCCCATCGGCGTCAGGCTCGTGCCCAACTTGGCCGCTTCATCCGCCGAGACTGCGGCCATGACGTTGCTCGCCAGGATCGACAGCCCAAGCACACCCACGTGCAACAGACTTTTGGTTATTTTCATGTTCTGGTCTTCCTGAAATGCAGTGTGCTTAGAAGTTGGCGCCGAAGCTCAAAGCGACGAAGTCGCGGTCATCCACCGTACTGAACTTGCCACCAAAGAAGTTGGTGTAGGCCAGGCTGGCGGTATAGGTGTTCTGATACTCGGCATCCAGGCCCAGGCTGACCGCCTTGCGACCTTCTTCGAAGTTAGCGCCAGGACCTGGGGAGTAACCCTTGACGTCATGGGACCACGCCACGTTTGGCTTAAGGTTTACGCCAGCGAAGACGTCCGGATACTCCCATATCGCACGAGCGCGGTAGCCCCAAGAAGTGGCCGTAGTAAAGCCATCGTTATTGCAGTTGGTATTCAGCCCATTGGCATTAGCCAGGCCAGCACCCACGGCGGTGGAATTATTAAGCGTATTGCAGAAACCACCGGGCAAAGTACCTGGACCAAATACCGGGTCGCGGCCATAACGGGCCTCTGATTTGCTCTCCAGGCCGCCCACATGAGTCACCCCAATCTCACCCACCGTGGTCAAGCGGCTGGCGCCCATCACTTGATCAAAGAAGTGCGTGAATGTGGTCTGGAACTGCGTGATTTCCTTGCGGTTGTAACCATGCAGGTCTTGACCAGGCGAGCCTTTGAGCACCGAAGCGTTGCCAAAGCCGATAATAGGCGTGACGCCCGCATAGAGTATGTCGGTGGTGCTCAGTTGCACCGGTGCATTCGGCCGGTAGCTCAACTCCCCGCTCCATGCAGTACCGGTAGGCAGCGTGGTGGAAAAGCTCAAGCCGTAAAGACGAATGTCTTCCGGGTATTCGACGAAGTAGTTGGAGCTACCCGCCACAATCACCGGGCGTAACGCCGCCAGCCCACCCAGTGGACGGTTGTAAGCTGATGCTGGCGCACCCTGGGCACTGAAAATCGGCGCACGGCTGTGATAGTTCATGAAGTAAGCGCCGAACTCGGTGTCCAACGGCTCGAAGTTGTAGTGCATGGCTACGCCAAACTGGCCGCTGTCCCGGGCATCACGGTCGGGGCCACGGCGCACGAGCACACCCTCTTCGTTCACATCAACACCCAAAGCATTGAGCGTGGGATACGCAAGAGGCGAGATGCGAGAGCGCTTGTTCAAGACCCGTAGGTTGTTGTCGCAACCATCAGAGATGACGTCCGGCTGAGAGAAGAATGTCCCGCAGTTGTCCGTAACCGTCTGGTCCCATTCCAACTGATAGAACGCTTCCGCCGACAGGTTATCGGTCAGTGTCTGCGACACATAGAACATGTTGACCGGAATCAAGCCTTCCTTGACCTCAGCCCCCGGACGACGGAACGCGGACACATCGATCGGGTTGATGGAGTTGATGCCGCCGCCGATGAAAGTACTCTCCCCCCAACTTACAACCTGCTTGCCCAACCGCACCGAACCCGGCTGATCGGCGATCGCATAGTTGTGGTAGACGAACGCATCGAGAATTTGCCCGCCCGAGGACTTTGCCCCCTCTTTACGGTTGTTGTCGCTGATGTCCTTGAACAGACGGCTTTCGTCTTTCAACTCAAAGTCATACCAGTACTTGCCACGCACAAACACGCCGGTGTCGCCGTACTTCAGCTCCAGGTCATGAATGCCTTTGAAGATCTTCGAGAAGGTCTCACCCCGCTTGAAGTTCAAATGGCCGTCATCGGAGGTCTGGGACAAGCCCCTGCCCCCGTTGTTGACGCCTATCAGGTCGCGGTTGGCTTTGGCCGTCGACCAGCTCGCCCCCACGGAAAGAGACGAGTCAAAACTCCCTTCGATTTCACCGATATTGAAACTGACGCCGAATGCGGGCCCGGCGAGCGTAGAGGCGAGACTGACGGCCAGGGGCAGTTTTGCCCGGCGCCAGAACTGGTTTACTGAGGTCATCGACGCTACTCCATGTGCATTATTGTTATGGCAGTGAGTTCGTTCTGTGATGCTTGTAACGGCCGGAATACAACGATTCCAATGCCGCTCGGCAGCCGAGCCCCCATGGCCCGAAGCGGAACATCCGTGAAAAACTCTGGAAGGGACTATAGCCAGCAGGGGGTAGTGCTTGATCCCTCTAAAGTGTGATTTGCATCACCAACCCGTCTGCCACGACCCTTTCGCCATGTCGGCGAAGGCCGACGCGGCAAGGATGGCTGAAAATTGGCAAATCACAAGTGAAGGCGCGAGATAGAGCAGTGCCGTGCCCGAATGGGCACGGCGCGGGCATTAGAGCGTCGACAGGAACGTGCTGTTGTTGGCCTGCCACTCAATGATGTCAACTCGGATACGTTTTTTGTCGAGCTTGCCGACGCTGGTCTTGGGAATTTCCGTAACAACGGCGATCTGGCTCGGAATTGCCCACTTGCTCAAGTGGCCCAGTTCGACGAACGGCTTGAGGTGTTCCTTGAGCTCGCGGGCCCCTATCACATGGCCATCACGCACCACCAGCAGGGCAAACGGGCGCTCGCCCCACTGCGGGTCGGCGATGCCCACCACCGCTACTTCGCGTACCGCCGGGTGGCGGCTGACCAGGTCTTCGAGGGCCAGGGACGAGATCCACTCGCCGCCAGTCTTGATCACGTCTTTAATGCGGTCGCGGATGTCGATTACGCCAAAGGCATCCAGCGTGGCCACATCGCCGGTGTGCATCCAGCCGCCGGCCCACAGCTCGGCGCCCTTTTGCGGCTCGTTGAAATAACCTTCGCTGAGCCACGGCGCACGCAACACCAATTCACCCTGGGACTCACCGTCGGCAGGCAGGAAATTGCCGTCGCCGTCGATGATCGCCGCCTCCACCAACGGCCCCGGCACGCCGGCCTTGATGCGGTAGGTAATGCGTTCATCTTCGCTGCCGGCCATCAACTCGTCGTTGAGGTGGGCGCAGGACACCAGCGGCCCGGTCTCGGACATGCCGTACGCAGCGGTCAATTGGATGCCACGCGCCTTGGACGCTTCATACAGCGAACGGTTGAGCGCGCTGCCGCCGATGACGATTTTCCAGCCGCCAAAATCCACGCCCTGGGCGGCCTTGGCATTGAGCACCATTTGCAGGATGGTCGGCACGCAATGGGAGAAGGTGACCTTTTCCTTGCGCCACAGCTCCACCAGGTATTCCGGATCGTAGCGGCCGGGATAGACCTGTTTCAGGCCAAGCATGGTCGCCACGTAAGGCAGGCCCCAGGCGTGCACGTGGAACATCGGTGTAATGGGCATGTACACGTCGTTGGTGCCGAGCAGGCGCACACTGTCGACGCTGCCCATGATGGTCGCCACGCCGATGGTGTGCAGCACCAGTTGGCGATGGGTGAAATACACACCCTTGGGGTTACCGGTGGTGCCGGTGGTGTAGAAAGTGGTGGCGACGGAATGCTCGTCGAAGTCCTGGAAGTCGTATGTCGGGCTCGCGGCGGCCAGCAGGGTTTCGTACTCGCCCACCAAGTTGGGCAACTCGGCGGTCTTGGTCTCGCCGTCGGTGAGCAGCAGGGTCTTGTCGACGGTGGTGAGCTGACCGGCGATGGCCTGGTAGAGGCCCACGAACTCGCTGTTGACCAGCACGAAGCGGTCCTCGGCGTGGTTCATGGTGTACAGGATCTGTTCCGGCGACAGGCGCACGTTGATGGTGTGGATCACCGCGCCGATCATCGGGATGGCGAACATGCATTCCAGGTAGCGATGGCTGTCCCAATCCATCACCGCCACGGTGTCACCGGCCTTGACGCCGGCGTCGGTCAACACATTCGCCAGGCGCGCGACCCGCTCGATCAACGTCGGGTAGGTGTAGCGCAGCTTGTCGCGGTAGACGATTTCCCGGGTCTTCTCGTAACGGGTGCCGGACATCAACAGGCGTTTGATCAACAGCGGGTATTGGTACGCACCTTCGGCGGGCGGGATAACACGGGTCTGCAACATACGAATCCCTTTTATGACTGCACGGTCTTGGCTTGAAGACCTGCACTTTAGAGACCTTATGTTTCAACCAAATCACCCAAAGGAATGATTTGCAGACCCCAATGAATGCTAGCTTTGCGCCAGCATCCAGCCTATTTCATGCTGGTGAAGGCCAGCTTTACCCCGATGGCGATCAACACCGCGCCCATGGTCCGATCAAACCAATGCCCCATCCGCGCAAACCCGGCGCGTACGCGCTGCTGGCTGAACAGCATCGCCACCAGGCAGAACCACAGCGCCGTCGCTACCGCCAGGTACACGCCGTAACCGGCCTGGATCGCCAGCGGTGTGTGCGGGTTGATCACCACGGTAAACAACGACAGGAAGAACAGCGTGGCTTTGGGGTTCAAGCCGTTGGTCACGAAGCCGGCAGTGAACGCCCCACGCGGGGTGCGCTCGCCCGCCTCGCGGTGCAACTCGCCCTCGGCGGCCGGCTTGGCCGGCTGTGCGCGCAGGGCCTTGAAACCGATGTACAGCAGGTAGGCCGCCGCCGCCCACTTGAGCGCGTTGAACAGCACGATGGACTGGGACACGATCAAGCCGATACCGAGCAGCGAGTACCCCACGTGCAGGAATATCGCCGAGCCCACGCCCAGTGCGGTCCAGGTGCCGGCGCGGCGGCCGTGGGTCACACTTTCACGCACCACCACCGCGAAATCCGGGCCGGGGCTGGCCACCGCCAATAAGTGAATCAGGGCTACGGTCAAGAACTCGGCGGCGTACATGCTCACTCCCATTAAGTAACTGATTATTTCATCTGATAGGCTCGGCAGATTACGCCTTCGAACCCTGTCGCAAAAGGTACAGTTGATGACGAACAATCGCCGCGCCGTCTTCCTTGATCATCCGTCCCTGGACCTGGGGGACCTTGACCTCAGCGAGCTGCGCAACAGCTTCAGCGAGTTGCAGTTGTTTACAGGCACCACGCCGCAGAATGTGGTTGAACGCCTGCAAGGCGTTCAGGTAGCCATCAGCAACAAAATCGCCCTCAACCACGACACCCTGGCGGCCTGCCCGGAACTCAAGCTGATTCTGGTGTCGGCCACCGGCACCAATAACGTCGACCTCGAAGCCGCCCGCGCCCAAGGCATCACCGTGAGCAACTGCCAGGGCTACGGCACGCCGTCGGTGGCGCAGCACACGATCATGCTGCTGCTCAACCTGGCGACGCGCTTGAAGGACTATCAACGGGATGTAAGCGCCGGTAAGTGGCAGCAAGCCAAGCAGTTCTGCCTGCTGGACCACCCCATCGTCGAGCTGGAAGGCAAAACCCTCGGCCTGCTCGGTCACGGTGAATTGGGCAGCGCCGTAGCACGCCTGGCGCAAGCCTTTGGTATGCGCGTGGTGCTCGGTGCGATTCCGGGACGCCCTGCCCGTGCCGACCGCGTGCCGTTGGATGAACTGCTCGCGCAGGTCGACGCCCTCACCCTGCACTGCCCGCTCAATGAACACACCCGCGACTTTATCGGCGCCCGCGAACTGGCGCTGCTCAAGCCGGGTGCGTTTGTGGTCAATACCGCACGCGGTGGTTTGATCAACGAACAGGCCCTGGCTGATGCGTTGCGCAACGGCCACCTGGGTGGCGCGGCGACCGATGTGCTGAGCGTGGAACCGCCGATCAACGGCAACCCGCTGCTGGCCGGCGATATCCCTCGGCTGATCGTGACACCGCACAACGCCTGGGGCAGTCGCGAGGCGCGCCAGCGCATCGTCGGCCAACTGGCGGAAAACGCCCGGAGCTTTTTCAGCGGCGCCCCGCTGCGCGTCGTCAGTTGATAAACTGCGCCCCTTTTCAAGGAGCAGACCATGGATCCGCGCAGTGAAGTACTGCTTCGTCAGGCCGAACTTTTTCAAGGCAACCTGCTATTGGTGGGTTTGCCTGCCGACGACCTGCTGGGTCGCCTGCCCAACGCCCACGGTTGGAGCTGGCATGCCGGCGACCAGGCGGCACTCGACGCACGCTTCGCCGAGCGTAGCCACTTCGGTGTGACCGTGCCGGAGCGCGCCTTTGACGCGGCGGTGATCTTCCTGCCCAAGTCCAAGGACCTCACCGACTACCTGCTCAACGCCGTGGCTGCACGCTTGCCCGGCGCCGAGTTGTTCCTGGTCGGCGAGAAAAAGGCCGGTATCGAAAGCGCCGCCAAGCAGATGATTCCCTTCGGCAAACCGCGCAAGCTCGACAACGCGCGGCATTGCCAGCTGTGGCAGGTCACCGTGGCCAACGCGCCGCAGGCGGTCGAGCTGGAAAGCCTGGCGCAGGTCTTCGAGGTGCCGCTCGCCGAAGGCCCCCTGAAGGTGGTGAGCTTGCCGGGCGTGTTCAGCCACGGTCGCCTGGATCGCGGCACCGAGCTGTTGCTGGCGCATTTGGACAAACTGCCGAGTGGTCATCTGCTCGACTTTGGTTGCGGCGCTGGCGTACTGGGGGCTGCGGTAAAACGTCGCTACCCGCACAACACCGTCACGATGCTGGATGTGGATGCGTTTGCTGCGGCCAGCAGTCGCTTGACCTTGGCCGCCAATGGCCTGGAAGCCGAGGTGCTGACCGGTGATGGCATCGACGCGGCGCCGATGGGGTTGAACGCAATTTTGAGCAACCCACCGTTCCATGTCGGGGTGCATACCGATTATTTCGCCACCGAGAACCTGCTGCGAAAAGCGGCGAAACATCTGGCAAAAGGCGGCGAACTGCGCCTGGTCGCCAATAGCTTCCTGAAGTACCAGCCGCTGATCGAAGAGCATCTGGGCGTGTGTGCGGTGAAGGCCGAAGGCAATGGTTTCCGCATCTACCGTGCCAAGCGCGGCTGACGGGCGTTTGAAAAAGAACACTTGCCGAATGGATTTTGCCTAGGCAGAATCCGCTCCGTCCTAGGGGAGTAGTCTCCCACGAGCGCCACGCTCGTCCGGCATACGTCAACATACTTGGTCAGCAGACCATGGCGTATGCGACCCAGGAGTCCGCACAGACGGACCGGGGTTTGACAAGACCTATGACACGCACACCTTACCCGGGGCGGGAAGGCTGTACGTGTCATAGCCGTGTCGACCCGCCCCTGGAAACCTACCTGATGCTGGATTCATTACTCGTTCCTACCGCAATCGTTGCCTTGGCCGAAATCGGCGACAAGACGCAACTGCTCGCACTCATCCTTGCCGCTCGCTTCCGCAAGCCCTGGCCGATCATCGCCGGCATCGTCGCCGCGACCCTGGCCAACCATGCGGCTGCCGGTGCCGTGGGGGCCTGGTTCGGGAGTTTCTTCTCGGATGCTGTGCTGCACTGGATCCTGGCGGCGAGCTTCTGCGCCACGGCACTCTGGACCCTGGTGCCGGACAAACTCGATGATGACGAAGCCAGTACCAGCCGCAAATTCGGGCCATTCCTGACCACGCTGATTGCGTTCTTCCTCGCGGAAATCGGTGACAAGACGCAGATCGCCACGGTCATGCTGGCGGCGCAGTACCCGGAACTGTGGCTGGTGATTATCGGCACCACCGTGGGCATGCTGATTGCCAACGTGCCGGTGGTATTGGCGGGGAATTTTGCGGCGGAAAAACTGCCATTGACCTTGATTCGTCGACTGGCGGCGACAGCGTTTTTCGTCCTGGCGATTGTGGCGGTGTACAAGGCCATGCAGAGCAGCGGCTGGATCTAGGGCGCTCATGAGCACAGTTCTGTAGTGAGCGGGCTTGCCCCGCGCGAGGCAAGCTCGCTCACTACAAAAATCCAGCCATGTGCTTATCGGTGGATCAGGATTTTTTGGCCTGCTGGTACAGCGGCATCACTTTCGGAATCGCCGCCTGCAACGAGGCAATTCGGCTGTCGGACGCCGGGTGAGTGCTCATGAACTCAGGCGGCGAGCCTTCCGAAGCCTTGGCCATCTTATTCCACAGCGTGATCGCCGCATTCGGGTTGTAGCCCGCGCGAGCCGACAGTTCCAGGCCGATCAGGTCTGCTTCGTTTTCATTGCTGCGGCTGTTGGGCAAGGTCATGCCGTAGTTGGCCACGGTATCGGCCAATGCCAGGCTGTCCTGGCCAAGGCCAAAGAGTGCACCGGCCCCCTGCTTGGCCATCTCGATCCCGTAGGCCTTGGACATGGCTTCACGACCATGCTCACGCAAGGCATGCGCAATTTCATGGCCCATGACCGCGGCCAGTTCGTCATCGGTGAGCTTGAGGTTATCGATCAACGCGCTGTACACGAAGATCTTGCCGCCAGGCCCGCAGTTGGCGTTCATCTCGTCGCTCTTGATCAGGTTCACTTCCCACTTCCACTGCGCCGCATCCGGGCGGAAGGTCGGCGCCTGGGCGATCAGGCGCTTGGCAATGGCCTGCACGCGCTTGGCGTTGGCGCTGGTCTTGTCCAACTGGCCCTTGCTGCTGGCTTCGCCCAGTGTCTGCTGGTAGGACTGGGCATACATCTGGTCGACTTCCTGGCTCGACAGCATGCTGAACATGTACTGCTTACGCTCGACCCCAACGGCACCGCCGCTGGTGGTGTTGACCGACTGACAACCGGCCAGCAACATCGCTGCAACCAATCCACTTATCGCCATTGATTTCTTCATCAACACACTCTCCCTGAAAAGACGCCTGAAAACATGGCGCGTATCGTAGGCGCTCATGTGTATCGGCGCCAGATACACCAGACGTGTAACCGCTGAATTTCGGATACATCGCACAGTTTGCCAGCGGCAGCGACCATTCCATTTGCGACACACCCCACTATTTTACCGGGCACCCCCTCATGCCCATTGGGCCCGTGGCCGATACAAAAAGGCAGCCCTCTTCGTTTGCGCCCGGAGCGTTCATGAAATTCAAGTCGATTCAATTTTCTGTCGCGGCACTGGCCGGCGCCATCGTCCTCAGTGTGATCGCGGTGCTGGTGCTGTATGCCTTGTTTGCCGGCGCACGGACTCAGGAGAGGGTGCAGGCGCGCACCCAGGCTCAATTCGAGCAGATCATCGAGCAGCGCCTTACGACCCTGGCGCAAACCCAGGCCACCATGATCCAGCGCGAATTGGAAGCGCCGCTGGTGAGTGCCAAGGCCCTGGCCACCACCAACGCCTTGCTCGGCATGAAAGACGCCAAGGGCCAACCGGCCCTGCAGATCGGTCGCGAACAACTGATCAACCTGCTGCACGAAACCGTGGTGCGCAACCCGAAAATCCTCGGCGCCTACATTGGCTGGGAACCCAATGCGATCGAACACAACGACGCCGCCTACGTGGACAGCCCGATAGTGGGCATGGGCACCGACGGGCGTTTCCTGCCGTGGTGGTACCGCAACGCGGATGGCAGCCTGGGCCTGGATAAACTCGCGGATGTGGCCGACCAGAAAATCCTCTCCACCGGCGTGCGCGCCAGCGAGTACTACCTGTGCTCCAAGGAAAGCAAAAAAGCCTGCGCCATCGACCCTGCCCCTTACAAGGTCGGCAACGCGATGGTGATGCTGGCCTCGTTTATCGAACCGATCATGATCGATGGCACCTTCCAGGGCATTGTCGGGGCGGACCTCTCGGTGAACTTCATCCAGGACATGCTCACCAGCGCCGATCAAAACCTCTACAACGGGGCCGGTGAATTGGCGCTGATCTCCAGCAACGGCCGCCTGGTGGCCTACACCAAGGACGCCAGCAAGCTTGGCGAAAAATCCAGCGACCTGCTCGACACCAACGAACAGGCCAACCTCGCCCAACTGAAAGCCGGCGAAGTGCGTTACGACATCGACAGGGAACACGGGCATATCGAGCTGTTCCTGCCCTTCAATATTGGCCAGACCGATGCGCGCTGGACCTTGATGATGCAACTGCCGCTGAACGCGGTGATGGCAGACTTGCACACACTGCAAAGCGACTTGGACGCACAACGCAAGGCCGACATCGTCGGTATGGCCATTGCAGGCCTGTTGATTGCCGGCATCGGCCTGTTGGTGATCTGGCTGGTCGGCCACGGCATCGCACGCCCACTCAAGCAAATGGTGGCCATGCTCAATGACATCGCCCAGGGCGAAGGCGACCTGACGCGGCGCCTGACCAGTGATCGCGCCGATGAGCTGGGTGCTATTGCCAACGGCTTCAACACCTTCCTGATCAAACTACAGGGCATGATCACCCAAGTGGTCAGCTCAGTGCAGAAGGTCAGCGACTCGTCGGAGCACACCGCCGACATCGCGATCCGCACCAATCAGGGCGTGCATAAACAGATGGTGGAAATCGATCAGGTCGCGACTGCGGTGCATGAGATGACCGCCACGGCGCAAGACGTTGCGCGTAACGCCACCCAGGCCGCGCAAGCCGCCAGCCATGCCGACCAGGCCGCGAGCCAGGGCATGCGCATTGTGCGCGACACGTCGACGTCCATCGGCGCACTGGCCGAGGAAATCGGCAAGGCGGTGGGCGTGGTGCAAACCCTGGCCAAGGACAGCGAGAACATCAACGCCATCCTCACAGCCATTCGCGGGATCGCTGAGCAGACCAACCTGTTGGCCCTCAACGCAGCCATCGAGGCGGCGCGTGCCGGCGAGCAAGGGCGTGGCTTTGCCGTGGTCGCCGACGAAGTGCGCAACCTGGCGCAGAAAACCCAGAAGGCCACCGAAGAAATCCAGGCCATGATCCAGCAGTTGCAACAAGGCACGCGGGATGTGGTGCGGGTGATGGAAGACAGCCAGAGCCGTACCGATGAAAGCGTGCAGCACGCGGCCAAGGCGGCCGAAGCACTGGAAACCATCAGCCAGGCCGTGTCGGTGATCAACGACATGAACACCCAGATCGCCAGCGCGGCCGAGGAGCAGAGCGCTGTGGCCGAGGATATCAACCGCAACGTGATCAATATTGGCCAGGTGGCCAATGAAGTGGCGGGCGGCGCGGATGAGTCCAGCGCGGCCAGTGCGGACCTGACCAAATTGGCGGAGCAGCAACGGCGGCTGATCAATCAGTTCAAAGTCTAGGGATTTTCGGTGGCTTCAGGCCGCCTTCGCGAGCAAGCCCGCGAAGGGGCCAGTCAACCTAACCCAACACTTACTGACTCACGCCGGCGTCAGGCACTCCGGCCCATTGAGCTTCGGATCATTGACCATGTTGGCCAAAACCCGCTCGCGCAACGCGGTCGGCTCACTGGCCAACAAGCCTTGCAACACAGGCAACGGCGTCTCGGGATCAAGCCAGGCTTCCTGCCCTGCTGCATCCAGGATTAACGGCCGGCGCTGAGCCTGTGCGGCCTGGGTCACCACCGCCGTGCTCAGCCACACCTGCTCCTGCACGGGGTAAGCTTCCCAGATCGCGGCGAAAAACAGCGTGGAGCCCTCCCCCGGCGTCAACCAGTACGGGCGTTTGCGCTGGGTACCGCGCCATTCGTAGAAACCGTTGGCGGGCAGCAGGCAGCGACGCTGGCGGAACGCTTCGCGGAACATCGGTTGTTCGGCCAAGGTTTCGGCTCGCGCATGCGCAGGCGTGCGGGACAGGTCGGTCAGCCAGGGCGGTGTAAGCCCCCAGCGGGCTCGCGCCAGGGTGCGCTGGCCGTCGGTGGCGCGCTGGATCAGCACCGAATCATTCGGGGAGATGTTCCACTGGGCCTGCTGGTCGGCCGGGAAGCCCGGCAAGGCAGCAAAAGCAGGGTTCCAGCGAAACAGGGCATAACGTCCACACATGGGGCAACACGACTCTTGGGTAAACCGACCGACAGCCTAACAGACCAGCACGTCGGGGAAGCTGTCCGGTTCGTCGCCGGGCAAGGGTTGCGCGCCAATGTAGGCAGTGATCAGCTCGCGGGCGTCAACGGCCCGGTCGTTGTCCACCTCCAGCCCCAATAGGCCGAAGATCGGCAATTCGCCAGTGCCGCCCAGCAAATGGCGACCCACCAGGTGCGCCTCGATGCCCTCGCTGGCGAGCATCTGTTGCAGCAGCTCGCCTTCCATCAGGTTTTCCGGTTCGTAGATTCGCTGCATGGGCGTCCCCGTTATTCGTTCTCGCTGCGGGTTTCAAGCATCCATTCTTCACCATGGACCTGCAGATCGAAAATAATCGGTCGGCAACACACCTGGCAGTCTTCTATATAGGTCTGGTCACCACCCGACAAATCCACCGTTGTCTCGACCACTTCACCACAATAAGGACAATCGTACGTCGCGCTTTCCAGCATCGCAGCCTCCAAGGTGACTTGTGCGTATAATCGCCGGTCTATTTACAGGGTTATCGTTCGGCTGAGCCCATTACTCAGGCCGCGCCCTGGTATTTCCTTTACTTACCCTAGCCGTTTCTAACAAGAGAGCATGATGGGCCAATTCGATACCATCCGACCTTACAACGACAGCGAAGTCCCGGCAGTACTGGACCGGCTGTTCAGTGACAAGGCCTTTCTGGACATCCTGACCCACTTTCGCTTCCCGCGTTTTGCCGGCGCCCTGGGCTGGCTGCTCAAGCCAATGATCGCCCGCAAGCTGCGCCGTGAATTCGCCGGTGTCACCACCGTGGCCACGCTGCAGGACAAAGTCGAGTATTACGTCGATCACACCATTGATCGAGCGACCGACGGCGTCACTTATACCGGTGTAGAGCAACTCAAGTCTGGCACCGCCTACGTATTCCTGGCCAACCACCGCGATATCGTAATGGACCCGGCCTTCGTCAACTATGCCGTATACCACGCCGGCCTGCCGACGCCCCGCATCGCCATCGGCGACAACCTGCTGCAAAAGCCGTTTGTCAGCGACCTGATGCGCCTGAACAAGAGCTTTATCGTGCACCGCTCGATCACCGGGCGAAAGGAGAAGATGGCGGCCTACAACCTGCTGTCGGCCTACATCAACCACTCGATCCGCAACGACTGCCAGTCGATCTGGATCGCCCAGGCCGAAGGGCGCGCCAAGGATGGGGATGATCGCACCGAGTCGGCGATCCTCAAGATGTTCCACGTCAGCCGCAAGGACGAGCCGTTTGCCGAGGTGATCCAGTCGTTGAACCTGACGCCGGTATCGATCAGCTACGAGTACGACCCTTGCGATACCGCCAAGGCTCGCGAGCTGTATATCCGCGCCACGACGGGTACCTACTGCAAGGCACCGGGTGAGGATGACGTGAGCATCGCCCTTGGCATCACGGGCTACAAGGGCCGGGTGCATATCAACTTCGCACCGCCGATTACCGAACGCTTCGAAGACACCAAGCTGCTGGCGGTGGAAATGGACCGGCAGATTTTGGGCGGTTACAGGCTGTTCCCGGTGCACTACCTGGCGTACCAGCAGTGGAGCGACGCCGACCCGCAATTGCAGGTGCCGACGGCGGCCGAAGTGTTCCCTGCGGACGAACTGGCCAAGGCCAAGGCTGAATGGGAGCGCCGCCTGAACGAATGCCCGGCCGAGCACCGGCCGTTCCTGGTGGTGCAATATGCAACCCCGGTGCGTAATCAGTATCGGGTCAAAGCGGGCATTCCGCTGTAAAACACCGATCCAAATGTGGGAGGGGGCTTGCCCCGATCACGGAGTGTCAGTCGACATCTGATTGACTGGCATACCGCTATCGGGGGCAAGCCCCCTCCCACATTTGCTTTATGGCGTGTTTAAAGACGGGTGCTGAGCCAGGAGAGGGCCAGCGCCAACCCCAGGCAGGCGAACCCGACGCGGTAAGCCAGGCGATGCGCCCGCTCGGTGCGCACATCCAGAAACAACATCGGCTGGTCGATCGCGCGGTCTTCGCGTTGTGCGGTCAGTTCGGCCATCGCGCGCTGTTCGTGCAGGCGGGTGATGAACAGCAGCGCGGCACCCGGGCAGGCCACCAGTAAAGCCACAACATTGATCAATAGTGCGGGCAGCGCCATCGCAAACCTCAGTAGACAGTGTCTTGGTATCAATTCAGATACAAACCTGAACGATAGTGGCCTCCAGCGCCGCAAATGCTCCCTCCCCCATTGACGGCTAATGTATCCAGTAATTTACGTCGTCACCTGAACGTCACCTTAACAGGCCACTCTGTTGCCCTTCGACGCTTTAGGAGCTTGTCATGTTGCACGCGCAAAACCAGGATCGGCTGTACCTGATCGCCCAAAGCGAAGAGCAAGAGGCGCTGATCGGCGGCCTGGCCTTCAACGTCCAGGACCGCCACTGGCTGGTGTATTGCGCGCTTGGCGGGCACCAGCATGCGGACTTGCCGGAGACCGATCTGTTGACGGGGGTGAGCCTGCTGGACTTCTGTATCGACACCGCCGCATGAAACTGAAGGCGAAAAAAAACCGGACGCCTCGCAGCGTCCGGTTTTTTTGGGAAGCGGTTATTGCGAGCTGAGCAATGAACCGATGCTTGGGTCCTTGAACAGTCGAGTCAAGGCGTCACTCAGGACATCGCTGACCAACTTGGTGTTGGTTTCCTGGTTCGGCGACATACCGAACCGCTGGTTCAGGGACGCACCGTAGCGACCGCTGTAGCGACGGGTACCGGCGCTGACGTCGGACTTGAAGGTCGCGCCGATGGACGCCTCGGTCACGTACAGGCCGTCTTTAGGCGACTGATATTTCAATTCGGCCAGGGTGATGGTCAACTGCGGAGCACCCGGTGCGTTGGGGCTCGGGGTGAAACCCAGCAGGCGCACGGCGGCTTCAGCCTGGGCTTGCAGCTTGGGCAGTACGTCTTGAGCGTTCACCGAGACCAGGGCCGTTTCCGGGTACAGGCCACCGCGCGAGCCGAGTGTCGGCGATGGACGACCATCCACCACACGCACCGATACCGCCTGGCCGTGGCCGACTGGGGCCAACTGCGTGGTGATCTTCGGTTCCGGGGTCAGTTGTTGCGGGCTGTTGGCGCAGCCAACCAAGGTCAAACTGGTCACAGTGATCAAACCGAACAACAGGCGTTGCAACATGCTCTTCTCTCCAGAAATCGAGTACCGACAGGCGGGCAGTATAGCGGTGCGCCAGTGCCGGGAACTAGCGCCAGTTACATCCTGAGACCCCTGCGGACTGTAGCGGTTCGATGTCACTGATATGTCATGACCGATACACAGACCCGTCATGCCCGACAGGCAAGCTTGGCCCCAATCTCAGGAGGTTGATCGCCATGCATTTTTTCTGGTCACTGTTCACGCGCAAGACCGCCCTTCGCCAGTATGCCCTGCTCGATGCGCAAGGTCGTTGCCAGGCCTTCAAGGAGTGCAGCCAGCCTCCTGTAGGTGACGGCTGGGTGGAAATCGACGAAATCCGCCTGAGCTGGATGCACCACCCGCTGCCGGCCCGCGCCCGTGTCAGCCCGCGTGCAGCGCAGTCACCCCGACACCAGCCGTTGGCCGCCTGACCGAACGCCTAATAAAAGTCATAAAACACGCCCATTTCCTTAGCGTTCTTCGCTACAATCTCCCCCCGATTATAAGGACGTCTCCTGATCGGGCCTCGCAGCATCGTTAATGCCTCGGTATTAACCCCAAGAATCGCCCACAGAGAGCCGCCCACACAGATCGAGTGAAGCTGGCGCGCTTGCTGTTTCTTTGCAAACCACCCGTCTTTACCGAATCTGCCAGAGCTGCCATTGCGCTCGGCCACTTGAGTTGTTTGCCCGTTTTGCCGCGTGTCGGCAAGGTATCCGGGCCAGGTGCCAGGCTGGGGCAGCCCTTTTTTGAGGTTCACGTCTTCAAAAGAGCGTGAAAAAACGGGTTTTCACAACTTCACAAGAGTGTGGCGAGCAAATGAATAGTTTGGCGTTTGTACAAGCACCATCAGCGTCTGGAACAGCCCAACCACACAGGACCGAGTACTCCTCAACAACCGGAGCTTGAGCCTGTCCGCTACGGATTGATTGCACGAATCACACGCTTTGACCATAAGTCGAATTGCCACAGGCGCCCATGAATGCGTTCATAGGCAGATTCGCCCGGCAGGAAGCGTGTGCTGAAGTTGCAAAGAATTGCGAATCGGACATGGCGATCCTGGCCATGGGTAACCTGGGGCAACACGTGAACCGCCCCGTCACTCCTGGCAGCCATGCCGTCAATTTGGTGCTGCAGATTTTGGAGACGCGTTAAATGGCGCATAACGAAGCAGTCGACGTAGTACTGGTAGGGGCCGGCATCATGAGTGCCACCCTGGCCGTACTGCTCAAAGAGCTCGACCCCGGCCTCAAGCTGGAAGTCGTTGAGCTGATGGATTCGGGTGCCGCGGAAAGTTCCAACCCGTGGAACAACGCCGGTACCGGCCACGCCGGCCTGTGTGAGCTGAACTACACGCCGCAGGCCGCGGATGGCTCCATCGACATCAAGAAAGCCGTGCACATCAACACCCAGTTCGAGGTGTCGAAGCAGTTCTGGGCGTACCTGACCCAAAAGGGCACCTTTGGCTCGTCCAAGTCCTTTATCAGCCCGGTGCCGCACCTGAGCTTTGTGCAGGGCGAAAAAGGTGTGTCTTTCCTCAAGCAGCGCTTTGAAACCCTCAGCCAGCATCACGCGTTTTCGGACATGCACTACACCGAAGACCGCAACGAGATGGCCGAGTGGATGCCGCTGATGATGCCGGGGCGCCCGCTCGACGAAAAAATCGCGGCCACCCGCGTGATGAACGGTACCGACGTCAACTTCGGCGCGCTGACCAACCAACTGCTCAGCCACCTCTCCAGCTCGCCGGATGCCCAGGTCAAGTACAGCAAGCGTGTCACCGGCCTCAAGCGCAATGGCGCGGGCTGGACCGTGAGCATCAAGGACGTCAACAGCGGCAACAGCCGTGAAGTCGATGCCAAGTTCGTGTTCCTCGGCGCCGGTGGCGCGGCCCTGCCGCTGCTGCAAGCCTCGGGCATCGAAGAAAGCAAAGGCTTTGGCGGCTTCCCGGTCAGCGGCCAATGGCTGCGTTGCGACAACCCGGAAGTGGTCAAGCATCACCAGGCCAAGGTCTACAGCCAGGCGGCGGTGGGTTCGCCACCGATGTCCGTGCCGCACTTGGACACCCGCGTGGTGGATGGCAAGAAGTCCCTGCTGTTCGGGCCATATGCCGGGTTCACCACCAAGTTCCTCAAGCACGGCTCATTCCTTGACCTGCCTCTGTCGGTTCGCGCCGGCAACATCGGCCCGATGCTGGCCGTGGCCCGGGACAACATGGACCTGACCAAATACTTGGTCAGCGAAGTGATGCAGTCCATGGAGCAGCGCCTGGAATCCCTGCGCCGCTTCTACCCGGAAGCGAAAGCCGAAGACTGGCGCCTGGAAGTGGCCGGCCAACGGGTGCAGATCATCAAGAAAGACCCGAAGAAAGGCGGCGTGCTGCAATTTGGTACCGAGCTGGTCGCGGCCAAAGATGGTTCGCTGGCAGCACTCTTGGGCGCATCCCCAGGCGCTTCGGTGACGGTTTCGATCATGCTGGAACTGATCGAACGCTGCTTCCCTGAAAAAACCGCCGGGGAATGGGCGACCAAGTTGCAGGAAATCTTCCCGGCGCGGGAGAAAGTCCTGGAGACCGACGCCGAGCTGTATCGCAAGATCAACATGCAGAACAACATCAGCCTGGAGCTGGTTGCACCTGCCGCCGAGACCGAGAGCTACGCTTGAGGCCGTGACGCCATAAAAAACGCCCCGCTCTCGTGATGAGAACGGGGCGTTTTTTTATGTCTCGGATAATCAGCCGCGAGCGTTTTCGATCAGTTCGATGTACTCGTCCGCGTGACGCTGATCCTTGATCAGATCGACGAAGGTCTGGCCATGCTCATCCTTGCCGTCGAGGTCCAGGCCAGCTTCCTTGAAGAAGCCCAGGAACCGTTCGAAGTCGTCGATACGCAGGCCACGGTAGGCCTTGATCAGTTTGTGCAGGGACGGTGAAGTCGCGTCGACCGGCTCGAAGTCCAGGAACAACTTGATCTGATCGTCACCGATCTCGTCACCAATCACCTGTTTCTTATCTTTACGCATTACCGACTCCAGCCTGCAGACATTTACACGGGGTTTGAAGTCTACCTGTGCGACGCAGGCTTCGAAAGCGCTGGAGATTCAATGTCGGCGGGGGCTTGCCCCCTCCCACATTAGCTTTTCAGTGTTCTTGCTATTGGGTACGCACCGCACCGGTATGCAAATCCGCCCAGATATGCCCATTGGCATAACTGAGGAACTGCACATACACCGTGTCATTGCGCAGCAGGTCGACAATCACCCGGTATTGGGCCAAGGGGTAAGACAGCGTCAGGGTTTTGCTGGAGTCGTCATACACCGGTTTTTTCAGGCTTTTGCTTTCAGCATCAAAATTGAGCACCACTTGGCTGATTGTCGCGCCTTTGTTCAAGGACTTGCCCTTGAGGCGGATCATCAGCGGCGAGGTCACCGGGATCGGTTGCTGGTTGGATTGGCGCTGGTTGCCCACCACCACTGCGTACTCAGTGACTTGCAGCAGTTGCTGCTGGTCAGGGATTTCGGCACGCAGGGTGAGGTCGTCCGCCGGCAGGAATTGGCTGTGCATCGGCGCAGGCGCCGCTGCCAGGGGTAAGCTGAGGGTCAGCGCCAAGGCGGCGCAGGTGCGAATCAACAGGCTCATGGGCCGCTCCGTGCGAGGTAGCCCAGCACTGTAGCTCAACTGAACTGGGCAAGCATCCAGCGTTGATACTCGGCCACGCCGGCCTCGCCTTCGCGGGGCGCCCAGTCGGCCAGCTCACCCTCGCCCACCGGACGATAAGGCCCGGCCTTGCACTCGAACATCACCGTGTCGGGCGCCAGCACCACCAGGCCATGGAATACACCCGGCGGCAGATCAACGCCCGAGCATTCACCACCCGCCTGCATGACGCGCTTGGCGAGCACTTCGCCGGTGTCGCTGAAAACCAGCAAGCCCAAACGGCCCTGCAGCACCAACAAGGTTTCGGCCTTATCAGCGCTCAGGTGCCGATGGGGCGGGACATAGGTGTCAGGTTGCAGGCCCACGGCCAGGCGATGACAGGGTTCTTCCATCTGGTGGAAGTTGTGGTGGTGCCGGCCACGAGGGCTGGCGCCCGCTTTCTCGGCCAGTTCGGCAAACAGCGTCTGATCAAGAAAACGGGTCATGGCTTACATCCCTTTGACGGCGTAAATGCCATTGGCGTTGCGCCAGTAGCCCTTGTAGTCCATGCCATAGCCGAAGATGTAACGGTCGATGCACGGCAGGCCGACGAAATCGGCTTTGAGCTCAGGGCGGGCCTTGCGGTCGTGGTCTTTGTCGATCAGCACGGCGGTGTGCACTTTGCGCGCGCCGGCGTGTTTGCAGAAGTCGATGATCGCGCCCAGGGTGTGCCCCTCGTCGAGAATGTCATCGATGATCAGCACGTCGCGATCAATGAAGGAGACTTCCGGCTTGGCTTTCCAGAACAGGTCGCCGCCGCTGGTTTCGTTGCGATAGCGGGTGGCGTGCAGGTAGGACGCTTCAAGCGGAAATTGCAGGTGGGTGAGCAATTTGCCGGCGAAGATCAGGCCACCGTTCATCACGCAGAAGACCACCGGGTTAGTGTCGGCCATCTCGCGGGTGATGTGCGCGCCAACCTTGGCGATCGCCTCTTCGACTTGCGCTTCGGTGTACAGGCAGTCAGCCTCGCGCATGATTTGACGGATATGCTCGAGATCAGCGGACATGGCGCTCTCCAAGGGGGTGCTGTGGCAAGAAAAGCGGGCGAAGGTACGCTTCTCATGCGCTCCGAGCAAGCCTTAATGGACTAACGTACTAGATGTCTATAGGACAACACCCTCGGATAGATTAATCTAGGCCGGTTTTTTTGCCCGCCGCCGGAGCCTTTCCCATGCCCACTCGCGAGATCCGCCACCCGCTGATCCGACACAAGCTCGGCCTTATGCGCCGCGCCGACATTAGCACGAAGAACTTCCGTGAGCTTGCTCAGGAAGTCGGAGCGTTGCTCACTTACGAAGCCACCAAAGATTTACCCCTGGAAACCTACGATATCGAAGGCTGGGCCGGTACCGTCCAAGTCGAGAAAATCGCCGGTAAGAAAATCACCGTGGTGCCGATCCTGCGCGCCGGTATCGGCATGCTCGAAGGCGTACTCAGCCTGATCCCGGGCGCCAAGGTCAGCGCCGTCGGCGTGGCCCGCAATGAAGAAACGTTGCAGGCCCATACCTACCTGGAAAAACTGGTCCCGGAAATCAACGAGCGCCTGGCGATGATCATCGACCCGATGCTCGCCACCGGCAGTTCCATGGTTGCCACCATCGACCTGCTGAAGAAAGCCGGTTGCAAGGACATCCGCGCCATGGTGCTGGTTGCCGCGCCCGAAGGCATCGCTGCCGTCGAGAAGGCCCACCCGGACGTGCAGATCTACACCGCGTCCATCGATGAGCGCCTCAACGAACACGGCTACATCATCCCAGGCCTGGGCGATGCCGGTGACAAGATCTTCGGCACCAAGCAGAAGGACGCGTGAGCATGCAGGATGAATTCAACGACCCGCTTTGGCGCCAGATCCTGTCTGGCGCACAGATGCTCTTCGTAGCATTTGGCGCGCTGGTGTTGATGCCGCTGATCACAGGCCTTGATCCAAACGTCGCACTGTTCACCGCGGGCCTGGGTACCTTGCTGTTTCAGGTGGTGACAGGGCGACAGGTGCCGGTCTTCCTGGCGTCGAGCTTTGCCTTCATCACCCCGATCATTCTCGCCAAGGGCCAGTTCGGCCTCGCGGCGACGATGGGCGGGGTGATGGCGGCCGGTTTCGTTTATACCTTCCTGGGCCTGGCGGTGAAGATCAAGGGCACCGGGTTTATAGACCGGCTGCTGCCGCCAGTGGTCATCGGCCCGGTGATCATTTCGATCGGCCTGGCCATGGCGCCGATTGCCGCCAACATGGCGATGGGTAAATCCGGCGACGGTGCCGAGCTGATCCACTACCAGACGGCGATGCTGATCTCGATGCCGGCGCTGCTGACCACCCTGATCGTGGCGGTGTTCGGCAAGGGTATTTTCCGCTTGGTGCCGATCATCTCCGGCGTGCTGGTGGGTTTTGCCATGTCGTTCTACTTTGGCGTGGTCGACACCGCGAAGATCGCCGCCGCCCCCTGGTTCGCCCTGCCCCACTTCACCGCGCCGGAATTCAACTGGCAGGCGATCCTGTTTATCGTACCGGTGGCCCTGGCCCCGGCGATCGAACATATCGGCGGTGTGATTGCAGTGGGCAGCGTGACCGGTCGCGACTACCTGAAGAAGCCCGGCCTGCACCGTACCTTGCTGGGTGACGGCATTGCCACCACGGCCGCCGGCCTGTTTGGCGGCCCGCCGAACACCACCTACGCCGAAGTGACCGGCGCGGTGATGCTGACCAAGAACTACAACCCGAAGATCATGACCTGGGCGGCGGTGTTTGCCATCAGCCTGGCGTTTATCGGTAAGTTCGGCGCGCTGCTGCAGAGCATCCCGGTGCCGGTGATGGGCGGGATTCTGTGCCTGCTGTTCGGCTCGATTGCTGCGGTGGGGATGAACACACTGATCCGCCACAAGATCGACCTGGGCGAGGCACGCAACCTGGTGATCGTGTCGGTGACGTTGGTGTTCGGGATTGGCGGTGTGCTGGTGGGTACCGGCACCGGCCCGGATGACTTCGGCCTCAAGGGCATCGCCCTGTGCGCGGTGGTGGCGATTGGTTTGAACCTGCTGCTGCCAGGCAATGATGGCTGGAAGAACAAAAAGCCTGACGAACCACTGATCTAACCAGTACTGCAAAACTGAATGTGGGAGGGGGCTTGCCCCCTCCCACATTTTGCTCTTCAGTGTGGCTTAGAGCTCACCGAGACCATCGATCAGCGCCTGGTTCTGCTCAGGCGTGCCGATGCTGATCCGCAGGAACTGGGCAATCCGCGCCTGCTTGAAGTGCCGTACGATCACCCCTTGCTCCCGCAACTTGGCCGCCAGGCTGGCAGCGTCGTGCTCAGGGTGGCGGGCAAAGATGAAGTTGGCTGCCGATGGCAACACCTCAAAACCCTTCTCCTCCAATTGAGCGACCAGCTTGTCACGGCTATCGATGACCAACCGGCACGTCTTCTCAAAATACTCACGGTCTTCGAACGCCGCCGCTGCACCGACAATCGCCAGGCGATCCAGTGGGTAAGAGTTGAAGCTGTTCTTGACCCGCTCCAGCGCTTCGATCAGGTCCGGGTGGCCCACGGCCAGGCCCACGCGCAGACCGGCGAGTGAGCGCGATTTGGACAGGGTCTGGGTCACCAGCAGGTTCGGATAGCGGTCTACCAGGCTGATCGCGGTTTCGCCGCCGAAGTCGATATAGGCTTCATCGACCACCACCACCGAATCCGGACTGGCCTTGAGGATCTGCTCCACCGCGTCCAGCGCCAGCACACAGCCAGTGGGCGCGTTCGGGTTGGGGAAGATGATCCCACCGTTGGGCTTGGCGTAGTCCGCCACGCGGATCTGGAACTGCTCGTCCAGCGGCACCGGGTCGGACTTGATGCCATAAAGACCGCAGTAAACCGGGTAGAAGCTGTAGCTGATGTCCGGGAACAGCAGCGGCAAATCGTGCTGGAACAGACCGTGGAAGATGTGTGCAAGGACTTCATCGGAACCGTTGCCGAGGAAAACTTTACCGGCGTCGATCCCGTAATACTTGGCCACCGCCTGCTTGAGCAGGTCACTGTTGGGGTCCGGGTACAGGCGCAGGTTGTCGTTCAACTCGGCCTTCATCGCCGCCAACGCCTTGGGCGATGGGCCGTAGGGGTTTTCGTTGGTGTTGAGCTTGACCAGCTTGGTCAGCTTGGGTTGTTCGCCGGGTACGTAAGGCACCAAGTCCTTGACGAAAGGGCTCCAGAATTTACTCATGTTTCAGTTCCCCTTCTCTTCAAGGATGCGGTATTCGGCGCTGCGGGCGTGGGCACTCAGGGATTCACCTCGGGCCAGCACGGAAGCGGTCTTGCCCAGCTCGGAGGCGCCTTGCGGCGAGCAGAAGATGATCGACGAACGCTTCTGGAAGTCATACACGCCCAGCGGCGACGAGAAACGCGCGGTGCCGGAGGTCGGCAGCACGTGGTTCGGGCCCGCACAGTAGTCACCCAGGGCTTCGCTGGTGTGGCGGCCCATGAAGATCGCACCGGCGTGGCGAATCGACGGCAGCCAGGCTTGTGGGTCGGCTACGGACAACTCCAAGTGCTCCGGCGCGATGCGGTTGGCCACTTCGATGGCCTGGTCCATGTCGCGCACCAGGATCAATGCGCCACGGCCATTGATCGACTTCTCGATGATCTCGGCGCGCTCCATGGTCGGCAGCAGCTTATTGATGCTGGCCGCCACTTGGTCGAGGAACTCGGCGTCCGGGCTGACCAGGATCGCCTGGGCGTCTTCATCGTGCTCGGCCTGGGAGAACAGGTCCATGGCGATCCAGTCCGGATCGGTCTGGCCGTCGCATACCACGAGGATTTCCGAAGGGCCGGCGATCATGTCGATACCGACCTGGCCAAACACGTGGCGCTTGGCAGTGGCGACGTAGATGTTGCCGGGACCGACCACTTTATCGACTTTCGGTACGCTTTCGGTGCCATAGGCCAGGGCGGCGACGGCTTGGGCGCCACCGATGGTGAACACGCGGTCGACACCCGCGATGCAAGCGGCAGCCAGCACCAGCTCGTTGATTTCACCGCGCGGGGTCGGTACCACCATGACCACTTCGGTCACGCCCGCCACTTTGGCCGGGATTGCGTTCATCAACACCGATGACGGATACGACGCTTTACCGCCAGGCACGTACAAACCGGCACGGTCCAGCGGCGTGACCTTCTGGCCCAGCACCGTGCCGTCAGCTTCGGTGTAGCTCCAGGAGTCCTGTTTCTGCTTTTCGTGGTAGCTGCGCACGCGAGACGCCGCCACTTCCAGGGCCTCGCGCTGCGGTGCGGTGATGCGTGTCAGGGCCAGCTCAAGGCGTTCGCGGGGCAGGATCAGGTCAGACATGGACTTGACGTCCAGGCCGTCGAACTGGCGGGTGAAGTCCACCAGCGCCGCATCACCGCGCTCGCGCACGGCCTTGATGATGTCGAGCACCCGCTGGTTGACCGAGTCGTCGGACACGCTTTCCCAGCTCAGCAGATGATCCAGATGATGGGCGAAATCCGGGTCGGCAGCGTTGAGTCGGGCAATTGCAGTGGACGTGGTCATAGCGAGGGCCTCAATAGAATTGGCAAAAACTCAGGCGCCCGAAGGTGCGCTGACGTTCAATAACGAAGCGCGTTGGTACTGTGGTTGTGCCAGGCAAGGCGCGGGACGCTGGTAAGGGTTGTTTCCTTACCAAGTCCCGCAACGCAGCATGGCGCGGCCACAGTGCCAACCCGCAGGGCCTTACCTCAAAAGGCAGGCTGCTACGCGTCGCTAATTATTGAAAAAGAATCTTCTACTAACATAAGTTGCCTTTTGGGGTAAGGCGCGCTTCGTTATTGAACGTCAGCGCACCTTTCCAGCAGTCGTTTCCGCTTGGGCACCTGAGAATTCTGGCTATGAGGCGGATAGACGGGCGTAGCTTTTCAGCTACGCAGGTAGGTCAACCGCGGTGTCGCGACTCCACTGCCTTGCGCAGGGTGTCGATCAACGCCTGGATACGGGCGTGCTGCATCTTCATCGATGCTTTGTTGACGATCAGGCGAGAGCTGATATCGGCAATGAAATCCTGCGGCTCCAAACCGTTGGCACGCAGGGTGTTGCCGGTGTCGACCACGTCGATGATCTTGTCGGCCAGGCCGATCAGCGGCGCCAGCTCCATCGAGCCGTACAGCTTGATAATGTCGACCTGACGACCTTGCTCGGCGTAGTAGCGCTTGGCGACGTTGACGAACTTGGTCGCCACGCGCAGGCGGCCCTTGGGCTCGACATCACCGACACGGCCGGCGGTCATCAGCTTGCACAGGGCGATACGCAGGTCCAATGGCTCGTACAAGCCCTGGCCGCCGTATTCCATCAGCACGTCTTTACCCGCGACACCGAGGTCGGCCGCGCCATGTTCAACGTAGGTCGGCACGTCGGTAGCCCGCACGATCAACAGGCGAACGTCGTCCTGGGTCGTGGGGATGATCAGCTTGCGGCTCTTGTCCGGATTCTCGGTCGGCACGATGCCCGCTTCAGCCAGAAGCGGCAACGTGTCGTCAAGGATGCGGCCCTTGGACAGTGCGATGGTCAACATGGGAAACGTCAGTCCTTCATCAGGCTATTGCTGTCCGGTCGCGAACGGCGCCAGACACAGATCGAGGCCATTACAGCCCCGATTTGAAACAAACCATTTAACAACAAACACCTTCCTGTGGCGAGGGAGCTTGCTCCCGCTGGGTCGCGAAGCGGCCCTCAAAAGCAGGACTGCTGCGCAGTCCAGCGGGAGCAAGCTCCCTCGCCACGGTTAAGGTGTTTGCAGCGCCGGGGACTAGCCCGGTACGCGGCGGATTTTCGCGCCGAGCATCTGCAGTTTTTCTTCGATGCACTCGTAGCCACGGTCTATGTGGTAGATGCGGTCGATCAGGGTGTCGCCTTCGGCGATCAGCGCAGAGATCACCAGGCTGGCCGAAGCCCGCAGGTCGGTGGCCATGACTGGCGCGCCCTTGAGCTTCTCGGTGCCGGTGACGATGGCGGTGTTGCCTTCAACCTGGATCTTCGCGCCCATGCGGTGCAGTTCGTACACGTGCATGAAACGGTTTTCGAAGATGGTCTCGATCACGGCACCGGTGCCTTCGGCAATGGCGTTCAAGGAAATGAACTGCGCTTGCATGTCGGTCGGGAACGCCGGGTACGGAGCGGTACGCACGTTGACGGCTTTAGGACGCTTGCCGTGCATGTTCAGCTCGATCCAGTCTTCGCCGGTGGTGATTTCGGCACCCGCTTCGCGCAGCTTTTCCAGGACCGCTTCCAGGATCGTCGGATCGGTGTCCTTGACCTTGACGCGGCCACCGGTAACGGCGGCGGCAACCAGGTAGGTACCGGTCTCGATGCGGTCCGGCATCACCTTGTAGGTGGCCGGGTGCAGACGTTTTACGCCGTCGATGGTGATAGTGTCGGTGCCGGCGCCGGTGATGTTGGCCCCCATGGCGATCAGGAAGTTGGCCAGGTCGACCACTTCCGGCTCGCGCGCGGCGTTTTGCAGGACGCTGCGGCCGTTGGCCAGGGCAGCGGCCATCATGATGTTCTCGGTACCGGTCACGCTGACGGTATCAAAGAAGAAGTTGGCGCCACGCAGGCCGCCTTCCGGCGCCTTGGCCTTGATGTAGCCGCCTTCGACGTCGATGGTCGCGCCCATGGCTTCGAGGCCACGGATGTGCAGGTCCACCGGACGCGAGCCGATGGCGCAACCACCAGGCAGGGCCACTTCGGCTTCACCAAAACGGGCAACCATCGGGCCCAGCACCAGGATCGACGCACGCATGGTTTTCACCAGTTCGTACGGAGCGATCAGGGTCTTGATGGTGCGCGGGTCGATTTCAACCGACAATTTCTCGTCGATAACCGGCTCGATACCCATGCGACCGAACAACTCGATCATGGTGGTGATGTCGTGCAGGTGCGGCAAGTTGGCCACGGTGACCGGGCCATCGCACAGCAGGGTCGCTGCCAGGATCGGCAAGGCGGAGTTTTTTGCACCGGAGATGCGAATCTCGCCATCAAGGCGGGCACCGCCGGTAATAATCAATTTATCCATAAGAATCTCGACGCCTTGGGGGCTCAGGTGCGCTCGGCCCAGGCCGCGCGGCTGAAAAATTTCATAGTGACCGCATGGATGCTGCCATCGGTGATCCACGGGTTCAAATGGGCATAGATCTGCTGCTGACGCTTGACCGGGCTGAGTGCCGCCAGTTCATCGCTAATCACGTTCAGCTGGAAGTTGCAGCCTTCGCCTTCAACTTCTACGGTCGTTTCCGGCAGCTTTCCTTCAAGAAAGCTCTTAACTTCTAGGGCCTGCATGCTCAACCTCTATCGGCGCCCAGTGCGCGCGGGTCGCACATCATACAAAAAAGCCCCGCGCCTGCGAACCCCGCATAGCAGGACTCTGACGGGGGGCCTCTTTAATAATGTGTATTAGGGGTGCGCCAGCAGCTCGGTCAGACCGGAAACTTCGGCAATTTCGCGCATGTCTTCGGGCAACGCCCGAACGCTGACCGCTTTTTTGGCCGCTTCGGCATCGCGCATGAAGCACAGCAACAGCGATAAGCCGACGCTGCTGGACTTGGTCACGGCCGAACAGTCCAGCACCAACGCAGGCGCAGTGCTGGTCTTGATCAGTGCCTGACCCTGCTTGCGCAGGTCAGGCCCGGTGCGGTAATCCAGCACGCCACTGATGAACAGCTCGCCGGCGTCGCCGAGACGAACAGCCGACTCGATCATTGCGCGGGCTTCCCAGCAGCTTTATCGGTCTCTTCCTTGGCCTTGGCGACTTCACCGGCCCAACCATTGATGGTTTTGTCCAGGTCGTTGCCATTGCGCTGCATCGCATCCGCGAACTGGTCACGGAACAGCTTGCCAATGTTGATGCCGTTGATGATCACGTTACGCAGCTTCCACTCGCCGTTGACCTTCTCCAGCGTGTACTGCACCGGGTAGACCGCGCCATTGTTGCCCTTGACGCTCATGTTGACGCTGGTGCGATCACCCGACTCATCCCCGGCGGGAGCGACGGTAATGCCCTGGTTGTTGTATTCAAGAAGAGCGTTGCCGTAGAACTGGAACAGGCCTTTCTTGAAGTTTTCCTGGAAGGTCTGCATCTGCGCCGGCGTAGCCTTGCGCGAATACTTGACCGTCATAATGCTTTTGGAGATGCCTTCAGCATCCACCACCGGCCCCACAATGGTATTGAGCGCGTTGTAGAACTGACTCGGGTCTTGTTTGTACTTTTCTTTGTTGGCCGACAGGTCAGCCAACATCTTGTTGGTCGTGTCCTGCACCAGATCGTGGGCAGAACCCGCTGCGTTGGCCATCAACGGCAGCGCTGCAAGCAGTACCAGAAGGCCACGTCGCAAGGTAGAGATCATGTACAGATTCCTCATTTGGCGTCTTTATTGACCGTATTAAGCAGGAATTTACCGATCAGGTCTTCAAGCACCAGCGACGACTGTGTGTCGTGGATTGTCGAGCCATCCTTGAGCAGGGCTGATTCCCCGCCCACGCTGACACCGATGTACTTCTCGCCCAGCAGCCCCGCAGTGAGGATAGATGCAGTGGAGTCGGTCGGCAGATTATCAACCTTCTTATCCAGCTGCATTGTCACTCGACCGGTGAAGCTGTCGCGGTCCAGATCGATTGCAGTGACCTTGCCGATCGTCACACCGGCCATGGTCACTTTAGCTCTGACAGTCAAACCGGCGATATTGTCGAAGTACGCGTAAAGTTTATAAGTATCGGCGGTGGGGCTGGCCGAAAGACCGCTGACTCGCAGGGCCAACAACAGTAAAGCCAGGATGCCAGCCAGCAAGAAAAGGCCGACACCGATTTCCACAGTGCGGTTTTGCATCAGAAATCTCCAAACATCAAGGCGGTCAAAATGAAGTCAAGGCCCAGTACCGCCAGCGAGGCGTACACAACGGTCTTGGTGGTGGCACGACTGATCCCTTCTGAAGTGGGCTCACAGTCGTAGCCTTGGAATACGGCGATCCAGGTCACTACAAAGGCGAAGACGATGCTTTTTATGATGCCGTTGAGCACGTCGCCCGTGAACGTCACGCTGTTTTGCATGTTGGCCCAGTAAGAGCCGTCGTAGACGCCCAGCCAGTCCACCGCCACCCACGAACCACCCCAGATACCCACCACGCTGAAGATGATCGTCAGCAGTGGCAGGGAAATGAAGCCGGCCCACAGACGCGGGGCAACAATGTACTTGAGCGGGTCCACGCCGATCATTTCCAGGCTGGACAGCTGCTCGGTGGACTTCATGTTGCCGATTTCGGCGGTCAGCGCAGAACCCGCACGCCCGGCGAACAGCAAAGCGGTCACCACCGGCCCCAGCTCTCGCAACAACGTCAGGGCGACCATCTGCCCCACCGCCTGCTCCGAACCATAGCTGGACAGAATATTGAAGCCCTGCAGCGCCAGCACCATGCCGATGAACACCCCGGAGACCACGATGATCACCAGGGACATCACACCCACAGCATGCAACTGCTTGACCAGTAGGCCGAAGCCGCCACCTATGCCGCCGCGGCCGAGCAAGGCGTGAAACAGGAAAATCGTCGAACGGCCCAGCACTTCGACGATGTCGATGCCCGAGCGACCGAAAAGGCGAACCTTTTCGATAAGAGATGTCTTGCGCATCAGCGCTTCCCCAGAAGATCTGAGCGGTAATCCGCTGCCGGAAAGTGAAAAGGCACGGGGCCATCAGGATCGCCGGTCATGAATTGGCGAATGCGCGGGTTATCAGCGTTCATCAGTTCTTCGGGCGTGCCCTGCCCCAGCACCTGGCCATCGCCGACGACATAGAGGTAATCGGCAATGCTCGCGGTTTCTGCAAGATCATGGGAGACCACGATGCTGGTGATGCCCAGTGCATCGTTGAGCAAGCGGATCAGGCGCACCAACACGCCCATGGCGATCGGGTCCTGACCGACGAAGGGCTCGTCATACATGAGGATCTGCGGGTCGAGGGCAATGGCGCGGGCCAGGGCCACGCGACGCTTCATACCGCCGGACAGTTCGTCGGGCATCAGGTCGATGGCACCGCGCAGGCCTACGGCCTGCAGTTTCAGCAACACAATGTCACGAATCATTTCGTCAGACAGTTGGGTATGCACACGCAGCGGAAACGCCACGTTCTCGAACACATCAAGGTCGGTAAACAGCGCACCGCTCTGGAACAGCACACCCATGTGCTTACGCGCGTCGAACAGATCGCTGCGCGACAGCGTCGGCAGGTTCTGGCCGTTTACCCACACTTCGCCGGCACTGGGCCGCAATTGCATGCCCATCAGGCGCAACAGGGTGGTCTTGCCACTACCGGAAGGCCCCATGATGCCCGTGACCTTGCCGCGCGGAATGCGGATATCGACGTTATTGAAGATGCTGCGCGTCCCGCGCTTGAAGGTCAGTCCCTTCAGCTCGACCGCGTAGGCGTTATCGGCACTCATCTAAACTCCTTGGGATGCAGCCTCTCACTCAGACATCACGCTTGCGACAAACGTTTGCATCAGCCGCACAATAGTTGCGCAATCGATGGCCACATGGGCAGAGCGGACCGAACTGGCGGCGAACTATATCACTGCTGGTACAGGGCGCCCAAGGCCGGAACAGTGCTTGTTCAGATCCAGGACAGGGAAAAAACGTTGCCAGCTATGTTACTAAGGAGGGAATCCCAAGCGCACCGCGAACAAACCCTGACGAACTTGCGTGAGGGAATTGATCATTACCGCTATAATCGCCGACTTTTCGTCAGGCTATACGATTTCAGACATGAGCCAATCCAGCGACCTTATTCAATCCGCACAACGCACCATCCGCCTCGAGCTTGAAGCCGTAGAAGGCTTGCTGGCGCATATCGACGCAGATTTCGTACGCGCCTGCGAGATGATTCTGGCCAGCAAGGGCCGCGTTGTCGTGGTCGGCATGGGCAAGTCAGGCCACGTTGGCAACAAGATCGCCGCCACCCTGGCCAGCACCGGGACCACCGCGTTTTTCGTGCACCCCGCCGAAGCCAGTCACGGCGACATGGGCATGATCACCAAGGATGACATCATCCTGGCGTTGTCCAACTCCGGCAGCACCAACGAAATCGTGACCCTGTTGCCGCTGATCAAGCGCCTGGGCATCCAGATGATCAGCATCACCGGCAACCCGGAATCGACGCTGGCCAAGGCCGCCGAAGTCAACCTCAACGTTCACGTGGACCACGAAGCCTGCCCGCTGAACCTGGCGCCGACTTCGTCCACCACCGCCGCCCTGGTGATGGGTGATGCCCTGGCCGTGGCACTGCTGGAGGCGCGTGGATTTACCGCCGAGGACTTTGCGTTTTCGCACCCGGGGGGCGCCCTGGGCCGCCGCCTGCTGCTGAAAGTGGAAAACGTCATGCACTCGGGTGATGAGCTGCCCCACGTCCAGCGCGGCACCCTGCTGAAGGACGCGCTGATGGAAATGACTCGCAAGGGTTTGGGCATGACGGTGATCCTGGAAGCCGATGGCCGCCTGGCCGGGGTCTTCACCGACGGTGACTTGCGCCGCACCCTGGACCGCACCATCGATATCCACACCGCCAGCATCGACGCAGTGATGACACCTCACGGCAAGACCGCGCGCCCCGAAATGCTGGCAGCCGAGGCCTTGAAAATCATGGAAGACCACAAGATCGGCGCACTGGTGGTGGTCGATGGCGACGACCGCCCGATTGGCGCCCTGAACATGCACGACTTGCTGCGTGCGGGAGTGATGTAAATGACCAGCGACCTGTTGCAACGCGGTAAAAACATCAAGCTGGCGATTTTCGACGTTGACGGCGTGCTGACCGATGGCCGCTTGTACTTCCTCGAAGACGGCAGTGAATTCAAGACTTTTAACACCCTCGACGGCCAGGGCATCAAGATGCTGATGGCGTCGGGCGTGCAAACGGCGATTATCAGCGGCAGAAAAACCCCCGTTGTGGAACGTCGCGCACAAAACCTGGGGATTCCTCACCTGTATCAGGGCCGCGAGGATAAACTGGTGGTTCTGGACGAGCTTCTTGGCCAACTCAACCTAAGCTATGAGCAGGTCGCCTACTTGGGCGATGACTTGCCCGACTTGCCGGTGATCCGCAGAGTGGGCCTGGGCATGGCGGTCGCCAACGCGGCAGCCTTTGTTCGCGAGCACGCCCATGGCATCACCACCGCCCGTGGCGGTGAAGGCGCCGCACGCGAATTCTGCGAGCTGATCCTGCGAGCCCAGGGTAGCCTTGAAGCGGCCCACGCCGCCTACTTATAGAGCGTTTTATGCTGAGCAAAAAGATTCGCAACTTCCTGTTATTCGGGGTCATCGCCGCGCTGTTCCTGGCGGTGGGCTACTGGAATATCAGCCCGGAGCGCTTTCTCGACCAGCCTGCCGCGCAGGTTGACGAAGGCGCTATCGACTATTACGCCACCAATGCCAAGAGCGTGCAGTTCCTGCCCGACGGCAAAGTGCAGTACGAGATGACCTCGGACAAGGTCGAACACGTCAAGGCCAGCGAAGTCACCCTGCTGACCAACCCCGACATGAACATTTACCGCGGTACCGAGTTCCCATGGCACGTCACCAGCAAACGTGGCGAGGTCAACCCGGACGGTACCGAGGTGGAACTGATCGACTCGGTGCGCGTTGCGCGCACTGACGATAAAAAACGTGAGACCGTGATTACCAGCAGTCGCATGACCGTATTCCCGCAGAAGCAATATGCGCAGACCGAGCAAGACGTTAGAATCGACGGCGCTGGCGGTGTATCGACTGGCAAGGGAATGAAAGCGTATTTGAAAGAAAGCAGGATACACCTGCTATCGAACGTAAGAGGACAGTATGAGGCTCGTTAAAACTCTCCCTATTTTGCTCGGTCTGGGCGCAGCACTGGGAAGCGTGAGCGCCTGGGCTCTGCCGAACGATAGCCAGCAACCGATCCACATCTCGGCTGACGATGCGCAGTTGGATGATAAACAAGGCGTCGCCACCTATACCGGCGGCGTGATCATCACCCAAGGCTCGATGAAGATCACTGGTAATACCGTGACCCTGACTCGCACCCCGGCTGGCGACATTGATGTGGTGACCTCGGTCGGCAACCTGGCTTACTTCGAACAGAAGCAGTCCGCTGCCGATACCGGTCCGATGAAGGGCTACGGCAAGACCATCCAGTATCACGCCCAGCAGAACCGCATCGTACTGATCGACCAGGCGAAAGTACTCAGCCCGGACGGCAACTCCACGGAAGGTGAAAAGATCACCTATGACACCGTGAAACAGATCGCTAACGCCGGTCGCGCCAATGGCAACAAGGTCACTGCACCTCGTCCACGGATCGACATGGTCATCCAGCCGAAGAAGAAGGCCGAGTAATGGCAACCCTGAAAGCCCAGCATCTGGCCAAGGCCTATAAAAGCCGTCAGGTCGTGCGCGACGTCAGCCTGTCGATCGACAGCGGCCAGATCGTCGGCTTGCTCGGCCCTAACGGCGCCGGCAAGACCACCTGCTTCTACATGATCGTCGGTCTGGTCCAGGCGGATCAGGGCCGCGTACTGATCGACGACCTGGACGTGAGCCACCAGCCGATGCACGGCCGCGCCCGCGCCGGTATCGGCTATCTCCCGCAGGAAGCGTCGATCTTCCGCAAACTGTCGGTCGCCGATAACATCATGGCCATCCTCGAGACCCGCAAGGAGCTCGACCGTGACGGCCGTCGCAAGGAGCTGGAAAGCCTGCTGCAGGAGTTCCACATCAACCATATCCGCGACAACCTCGGCATGAGCCTGTCCGGCGGTGAGCGTCGCCGTGTGGAAATCGCCCGCGCCCTGGCCACTGCGCCCAAGTTCATCCTGCTGGACGAACCGTTTGCGGGCGTCGACCCGATCTCGGTGGGCGACATCAAGCAGATCATCCATCACCTCAAGGCCAAGGGCATTGGCGTGCTGATCACCGACCACAACGTCCGTGAGACCCTCGATATCTGCGAAACAGCGTATATCGTCAACGATGGCCAGCTGATCGCCGAAGGTGATTCCGCCACCATCCTGGCCAACGAGCTGGTCAAGGAAGTGTACCTGGGTCACGAGTTCCGCCTGTAAACACCGTGGTGTCACGGCTGTTCGCCAAGGCGCGCGGGAGTCAATGAAAACCTCCGGATTTTTATTGTTACCGCGCTCTAGGCAAAGCCCCCGACATCAGGCATATAATTTGCTTATGTTTGGCGCTCACGCGCCCTGTCGTGGATGGCGCATTGCGCCGGCGAATAAGGTGTTAAGCCCCTGCCATGAAACCATCGCTAGTCCTGAGAATGGGCCAGCAGCTGACGATGACACCGCAGCTGCAACAGGCCATCCGCCTGCTCCAATTGTCGACCCTGGACCTGCAACAGGAAATCCAGGAGGCCCTGGAGTCCAATCCGATGCTCGAACGCCAGGAGGAAGGCGACGACTTCGATAATGCAGACCCGCTGGCCGATAATATCGAGCAAAAACCCAATCCCGACGTGCAGGAACCCTCCTACCAGGAAACCGCCCCTACGGTGGATAACCTTGAGGAAGGCGAATGGAACGAACGCATTCCCAACGAGCTTCCGGTCGACACGGCCTGGGAAGACGTCTACCAGACCAGCGCCAGCAGCCTGCCCAGCAATGACGATGATGAGTGGGACTTCACCACCCGCACCTCCGTTGGCGAGAGCCTGCAGAGCCACCTGCTGTGGCAACTGAACCTTGCGCCGATGTCGGACACCGATCGCTTGATCGCCGTGACCCTGATCGACTGCATCAACAATCAGGGTTACCTGGACGAGACGCTCGAAGAAATTCTTGAAGCCTTCGATCCGGAGCTGGATATCGAGCTGGACGAGATCGAAGCCGTCCTGCACCGCATCCAACAGTTCGAGCCCGCCGGCATCGGCGCACGCACCCTCAGCGAATGCCTGTTGCTGCAATTGCGCCAATTACCGGCCAAGACCCCCTGGCTCGCCGAAGCCCAGCGCCTGGTGACCGATTACATCGACCTGCTGGGCAGCCGCGACTACAGCCAGTTGATGCGCCGCATGAAGCTCAAGGAAGACGACCTGCGCCAGGTCATCGAGCTGGTACAGAGCCTCAACCCGCGTCCTGGCTCACAAATCGAATCGAGCGAAGCCGAATACGTGGTTCCCGATGTGATCGTGCGCAAGGACAACGAGCGCTGGCTGGTAGAGCTGAACCAGGAATCGGTGCCGCGCCTGCGGGTGAACCCGCAATACGCCGGCTTCGTACGTCGCGCCGATACCAGTGCCGACAACACCTTCATGCGCAACCAGTTGCAGGAAGCGCGCTGGTTCATCAAGAGCCTGCAAAGCCGAAACGAAACCCTGATGAAAGTCGCCACCCAGATCGTCGAGCATCAGCGCGGCTTCCTGGAGTACGGCGACGAAGCGATGAAACCGCTGGTGCTGCATGACATCGCCGAAGCGGTCGGCATGCATGAATCAACGATTTCCCGGGTGACCACGCAAAAATTCATGCATACCCCTCGGGGTATTTATGAACTGAAATACTTTTTCTCCAGCCACGTCAGCACCTCCGAAGGCGGTGAATGCTCGTCCACGGCGATCCGCGCGATCATCAAAAAACTGGTTGCTGCTGAAAATCAGAAAAAGCCATTGAGTGACAGTAAGATCGCTGGTTTACTGGAGGCACAAGGCATTCAGGTCGCCCGTCGAACCGTCGCCAAGTACCGCGAATCCCTTGGGATCGCGCCTTCCAGCGAGCGTAAGCGTTTGATGTGACGGGCGGGCCACAGCGTTCCGGGATGCGTTTTGAAACTCGCCGAGCGGCGATCAGGCAAGATCGACGCGCAGGCAGTTTTAAAATGCAGACCAGTGGCGGGTATTCCTACCCGTCGCGTTATGCACTGGCAACGAAGGAGAAGCTGTATGCAAGTCAACATCAGTGGACACCAACTGGAAGTTACCAAGCCCCTGCGTGAGTACACCGAAAGCAAGTTGAACAAGCTTGCGGGGCATTTTGACAAGATCACCAACGTGCAGGTCATCATGGAGGTCGACAAGCTCAAGCAGAAAATCGAGGCCACCCTGCATGTTCCGAATGCCAAGCTCGTCGCCAATGCGGAACATGAAGACATGTACGCGGCGATCGACTCGCTCTACGACAAGCTGGACCGCCAACTCATAAAGCATAAGGAAAAGAATCTGCACCTGATGCAAGGTACAGGTCGTTAACTCTCCCCCCATGATCCGACTTGAAACCATCCTGACCCCCGGCCGTTCCCTCGTGAACGTGCCGGGCGGCAGTAAAAAACGCGCCCTCGAACAAATTGCCAACCTGATCGGCCGTGAAGTGCCCGAACTGGATACGCAAGCTGTGTATGAGGCACTGATTGCCCGTGAAAAACTTGGCTCGACCGGTTTTGGCAACGGCATCGCCATTCCCCACTGCCGCCTCAAAGGCTGCGAGACACCTGTCAGCGCCCTGCTGCACCTGGACGCCCCTATCGATTTCGACGCCATCGACGGTGCCCCGGTCGACCTGCTGTTCGTTCTGCTGGTCCCGGAAGCTGCCACCGATGCGCACCTGGAACTGCTCCGGCAGATCGCCAGCATGCTCGACCGCAAGGACGTACGCGACAAACTGCGCAGCGCCAGCAGCAATGAGGCGCTGTACCAGGTTGTCCTGGATGAACAGAACGGGCAGTAACCATGCGCTTGATCATCGTCAGCGGCCGCTCCGGCTCGGGTAAAAGTACCGCCCTCAATGTTCTTGAGGACAACGGTTTCTATTGCATCGACAACCTGCCCGCCGGCCTGCTGCCGGAATTGGCAGAACGCGCGTTGATCCACACCGAACTGGCTCAACCCCTGGTCGCCGTTTCGATTGATGCCCGCAACCTGCCCAGCCACCTGGAGCGATTCCCGCAATTGCTCGAGGAAGTGCGGGCCAAGCACATTCATTGCGATGTGCTGTACCTGGATGCCGACGAAGAGACACTGCTCAAGCGTTTCTCCGAAACCCGCCGGCGTCACCCCCTCAGCAGCCCTCATCGCTCGCTGGCAGAAGCCATCGAAGATGAAACCAAGCTGCTGGGACCGATCATTGACCTCGCCGACCTCAAGATCAACACGACCAGCCTTAACCTGTACCAACTGCGCGATGCCATCAAGCTGCGCCTGCTGAACCAGCCGGAGCCAGGCACGGCGTTTCTGGTGGAGTCGTTTGGTTTTAAGCGCGGCATGCCGGTGGACGCCGACTTGGTATTCGATGTGCGATGCCTGCCCAACCCTTATTGGAAGCCGGAACTGCGTGATCAGTCCGGACTGGATCAGCCCGTCGCCGATTACCTGGCTGCACAACCGGATGTGGAGGAGATGTTCCAGGACATTTCCAGCTACTTGCTCAAATGGTTACCCCGATTTGCTGCCAGCAATCGGGCCTATGTCACCATTGCCATCGGCTGCACCGGCGGTCACCACCGCTCCGTCTATCTGACCGAGCGCCTGGGCCAGGTGCTGCAAAAAACCCTCAAGAACGTCCAGGTCCGCCACCGCGACCTCAGCTGAAAGGAACACCTGCGCGATGCCCGCTCTGGAAATTGAAATCATCAACAAGCTGGGCTTGCACGCCCGGGCGTCAGCCAAGTTCGTCGGCGTTGCAGGACAGTTCCCTTGCCAGATCCGCGCCGGACGCACGCCAGAGTCCATGGTCGATGGCAAAAGCATCATGGCCATGATGATGCTGGCCGCCGGCAAAGGCACCAAGATTCACTTGAAGACAGAAGGTGAGCAAGAGCAGGAAGCGATGGACGCCCTGGTGGCGCTGATCAATAACTACTTTGATGAGGGTGAGTAAACTCACCCTTTGAGGCGGGATGAAGTCGCAACGACCTCACCCCAGCGCCGTGTCCATCACCATCATCAAACAAAAACCGATGCACAAACCCAGGCTGGCGAGCTTTTCGTGACCATTGCGGCGCGACTCGGGGATCACCTCGTGAGTGACGACCAGCAGCATCGCACCAGCGGCCAGGGCAAGGCCCAACGGTAATAGCACTTCTGCCAGGCTTACCAGCCAGGCACAGAGCACTGCAAACACGGGCTCCACCAGACCTGACGCCGCGCCGATCAGGAACGCCTTGACCCGCGACATGCCTGCCCCGGCCAAGACCAACGCAATCACCAGGCCTTCGGGCACGTCTTGCAGGGCAATCCCCATGGCAAGGCTGTCGGCATCCGGCATACCGCCGCCAGCGGATACACCGACCGCCATGCCTTCGGGAATGTTGTGGGCGATGATGGCAAACACAAACAGCCAGATACGCGGCGGGATCACCGGTTTATCCGGCGTGCCGACCAGCATTTCCGGACTGGCGCCGGAGACCTTGCGGTCAACCAGATACAGCCCGAACGCTCCCAGCATGATGCCGAAGCTGATCAAGCCGCTGGCGCTCCAGGGCGAAAGCCCCAAGCCTTCTGCCGCGGCAATGCCCGGCACGATCAGCGAAAACGCCGTCGCCGCCAACATGACCCCCGCACCAAAGCCCAGCAATGTATCGCTCAACGCCACCGGCATATGGCGAATCACCAGCACCGGGACCGCACCGAGCGCAGTGCCGAGCGCGCAAATGGAGCCGCCCTGCAGGGCGCGTAGAATCCGCGGTTCCAGGTCCAGCCAGGCCAGCCCGTGGGCCACCAGCAATGCAGTACCTGCCAGCAGCAGCAGCGAGCCAAACGCATAACGAAACATTCGCCCGCTGCTGATCGCCAGTGTTTCAGTGCCCATAGTCGGCCTTAGGTCTTGTTATGAAGGTGGATGTCAGGCCACGGCGGCCTGGTAGCGGTCTGCAACTTCTGGCCAGTTGATAACACTGTAGAAGGCGTTGATGTATTCCGGGCGGCGGTTCTGGTACAGCAGGTAATAGGCGTGTTCCCACACGTCCAGGCCGAGGATCGGCGTGTTGCCGTTCATCAGTGGGCTGTCCTGGTTGCCGCTGCTCTCCACCACCAGGGTTTTTTGCGGGGTGACACTCAGCCACGCCCAACCGCTGCCGAAACGCGTCAACGCCGCTTTGGTGAAGGCCTCCTTGAAGCTATCAAAACCGCCAAGCTGTTCATCAATGGCTTTGCTCAATGCACCTTCGGGTTTGCCACCACCTTTGGGCGACATCACCGCCCAGAACAACGAGTGGTTGGCATGGCCGCCGCCTTGGTTGATCACGGCGGCACGCAGTTTTTCCGGCAGTTGCTGCACGCTGGACACCAGCTTCTCGACCGGCCAGCCGGCGAATTCAGTGCCCTCTACCGCAGCGTTGAGGTTGTTGATGTAAGTCTGGTGATGCTTGCTGTAGTGGATCTCCATGGTTTGCGCATCAATATGCGGCTCCAGGGCGTCGTACGCGTAAGGCAAGGCAGGCAAGGTGTAAGTCATATCAATGTGCTCCGTATTGAGGAGTGGTCGGCTGTGCCGCAGTGCCGCCCAGCAAGCGATGAGTACGCGGGTACTCGCCGTGATCGCTGATGAAATTCAACAGCTCGACGTAGGTTTTGCTGCTCTGGCGCAAGGCCGCTTCCCGCAACTGCGGGCTGAGTCGCGGGTCCTGCATGGTCTGCAGCAGGCGCTGGTGGATAGCGCAGAGGTATTCCGCGCTCTCCTCCGGTTGGTTCAGGCGCAGGTGCAGGTCCGCCAGGTTGTGATGGGAAATGACGCACGCCGCCACTGCTTCGTCGGCATCCGCCCAGCGTTCGAACAACACTTGGGCCAGGGCCAGGGCTTGCAAATAGGCCTCGCGAGCGTCGACCAGCTCGCCTGCCATAAAGCAGCGATTGGCCCGTTCGATCGTGCGTTTCCAGTGCTCCATGGTGAGCCTCCAAAGCAGGGTCGGTGATTACACGCCGCCGGCCGTGAGCTTTTCCGGGTCCAGCAGGATCTCCAGTTGGCTACGCGGCAAGTCGGTGTGCTCGAGAGCGACGTCAATCACCGGACGGCCTTGCTGATAGGCCTTCTTGGCGATTTCAGCAGCTTTTTGATAACCGATGATCGGGTTGAGTGCGGTGACCAGGATCGGGTTGCGCGACAGCGCTTCTTTTAGCTTCGCTTCATTGACCTTGAAACTGGCGATGGCCTTGTCCGCCAGCAGGTGGCTGGCGTTGGCCAGCAGCTCAAGGCTGCTCAACAGGTTCTGCGCGATGATCGGCAGCATCACGTTCAGCTCGAAATTGCCCGACTGACCGGCGACGGTGATCACCGTGTCATTCCCGATGACTTGCGCGGCGACCATGGCAGTCGCTTCAGGAATCACCGGATTGACCTTGCCAGGCATGATCGAAGAGCCAGGCTGCAGGCCTTCCAACTCAATCTCACCCAAGCCGGCGAGCGGACCGGAGTTCATCCAGCGCAGGTCGTTGGCGATTTTCATCAGCGACACGGCGGTGGCCTTCAATTGACCGGACACGGCAACGGCAGTGTCCTGGGAGCCAATCAAGGCGAACAGGTTTTTGCCGGGGGTGAATTTCACGCCGGTCAGGCTGCTCAGTTGCTGGCTGAAACGCGCAGCAAATTCAGGGTGGGCGTTGATCCCGGTACCGACCGCCGTGCCGCCCTGGGCAAGCGCCTGAAGACTCGGCAGAAGGTCCTGCAGATGACCGATATTGGCCTTGAGCTGCTGCGCCCAGCCGTTGAGCACCTGGCTCATGCGCACCGGCATGGCGTCCATCAGGTGCGTGCGGCCGGTCTTGATGAACGGGTGAACCTCTTCAGCCTTCCGCTCGATCACCTGCACCAGGTGCAGCAGGGCCGGCAGCGTTTGCTCGTGCAAGACCAACGCGGCGCTGACGTGGATGGTGGTTGGAATGATGTCGTTGCTGCTTTGGCCGCAATTCACGTGGTCGTTCGGGTTGACCGACTCGCCCAGCACACGGCTGGCGAGGGTCGCAATCACTTCGTTGGCGTTCATATTGGAGCTGGTGCCGGAGCCGGTCTGGAAGATATCCACCGGGAAGTGCTGCATGAAGTCGCCTTCCAGCAACCCCTGGGCGGCATCGACAATGGCCTTGCCCTGCCCTTCGCTGATTTGCTTGAGATCGACGTTGACCTTGGCTGCAGCGGCTTTGGCCAGGATCAGGGCACGGATGAATTGCGCCGGCATGCGTTGGTTGCTGATCGGAAAGTTGTTCACCGCGCGTTGGGTTTGCGCACCATACAGGGCCTCGGCAGGCACTTGCAGTTCGCCCATGCTGTCGCGTTCGATACGGGTGTTACTCATCGTTAGATCCTTGCACCAGGTCAGAAACAGAAATAGACGGCAGCAATTCGCAGGTAGCCAATTGCCAGGCAAAGGTCTGCCAGCGCTTGAGGCGGCAGGCACAGTGGGAGAGTTTTTCCAGGTCACGCAGGGGGCGCCAGGCCTGGTCCAGGCACACGGAGCGCCAGTGCCAGGGCAGTGCGATATCGCTGGCGGTGTCGAGCAACAGGCGAAATGAGGTTTCAGCGATCGTCCACGGATGGGTCGCGGTGCAGCACGCCAGGTATCGACCCTCATTGAGGTAATGTTCGATCAGGCGCGGCTCGTTGGGATCGAGGCCGCAGCGAATCTGGCGACTCATCCAGCGCCAGCTTTCAAGGTAAGGATCCTCATGCAGGACAGAGCTCATGATCCACACTCATTCGGTAATGATATTTATTATTAAATGATATTGAGAATCAAAACAAGAGCGGCACGTTAATCCCACTGACACGCGGCCACAAAAAAAGGCGCGCCATCTTGAAGATGGCGCGCCTTTTTTGTTGAAGCGTGTTGGAAGGATCAGCTACCGGCGACGGTCATCCGCTCGATCAACACCGAACCCGTACGGATATTGCTGCGCAGTTCCAGGTCGTTTCCGACGGCAACGATCTGCTTGAACATATCGCGCATGTTGCCGGCGATTGTCACTTCCTGGACGGCAAACTGAATCTCGCCGTTTTCCACCCAGAAACCCGCCGCGCCACGGGAATAATCGCCCGTGACCATGTTCAGCCCGTGCCCCATCAACTCAGTCACCAGCAGGCCACGCCCCATCCGCCGCAACAGCGCCGCCTGGTCTTCGTCGCCATGGGTGACGAACAGGTTATGCACCCCGCCGGAGTTGGCAGTGCTTGGCAGGCCCAGTTTGCGCCCGGCATAAGTGCCCAGGACGTAGGAGACCAACTCGCCGCTTTCGACGAACGGCTTGGCATAAGTCGCCAAGCCATCGCCATCAAACGACGTGCTCCCCATAGCACGCATCAGGTGGGGACGTTCATCGATGGTCAGCCACTCGGGAAACAGTTTCTGGCCAATCGCCCCTTCCAGGAACGAGGACTTGCGGTACAGGTTGCCACCGGAGATCGCTCCCAGGAAACTGCCAAATAAGCCACCGGCCAGTTCCGCCGAAAACAGCACCGGCACTTCACAGGTCGGCACAGGGCGCGCGCCCAGGCGGCTCGCCGCACGCTGTGCAGCACGCTGGCCGATGCTGACCGGGTCTGCCAGCAAATCGCCCTGGCGGTTCACGTCATACCAGTAATCGCGCTGCATCTGGCCGTTGGCCTCGGCGATCATCACGCAGCTCAGGCTATGACGAGTCGACGCATAACCGCCGATAAAACCATGGCTGTTGCCATACACGCGACAGCCCTGATGGGTGCTCAACGTGGTGCCATCAGCGTTCTTGATGCGGGCATCGGCATCGAACGCCGCCGCTTCACACGTCAGCGCCTGCTCGATGGCCTGCTCGGGCGTGATGTCCCAGGCGTGGAACAGATCAAAATCCTTCAAGTCCTTGGCCATCAGTGCCTTGTCGGCCAAACCCGAGCTTTCATCCTCAGAGGTGTGCTTGGCAATCGCCAACGCCGCCGCGACGGTCTCGCGAATCGCTTCCGGGCCACTGGCCGAGGTACTGGCAGAACCTTTGCGCTGTCCGACATACAAGGTGATGCCAAAGCCTTGGTCGCGGTTGAACTCAACCGTCTCCACTTCCCGCTGACGAACCGATGTCGACAACCCCTGCTCCAGCGATACCGCCACTTCACAGGCACTGGCCCCCTGGCGCTTGGCCTCGGCAAGGATCTGCTCGACTTGTTCCTGCAGTGCCGGTAACGCTTGTGGACCGACGCTTTGGGCTGCACTCATGGTTTTCTCCACTCAAATTCTGCTTTCGGTTAAGGCCATCGAGCGACCGGGCCGGACAAGCGGCCCCCGACTGGTTATCATGGCGGCGTTTCTTTGCGGACTGCCACCATGGTTGATTCTTACGACGACTCCCTCGATGGGGAGAAAAGCAAAACCCAGGTCAAACGTGAGCTGCATGCTCTGGTTGACCTGGGCGAGCGCCTTACAACGCTCAAGAAAGACTTGATTGCAAAACTGCCACTGACCGACGAAATGCGCCGGGCTCTTGCGGACGCACCCAAGCACACCGCGAATATCGCGCGTAAACGGCACATCATGTTTATCGGCAAACTCATGCGCGATCAGGACACTGACGCCATTCTGGCTTTGCTTGATCAAACCGATGCCTCCACTCGCCAGTACAACGAACGCTTCCATAACCTGGAGCGTTGGCGTGACCGCCTGATCGCGGGCGATGACGGGGTGCTGGAGAAATTCGTGTTGGACTACCCGGACGCGGACCGCCAGCAACTGCGTTCCCTGATCCGTCAAGCCCAGCACGAGCAGGCGCATAACAAGGCGCCGGCCACCAGCCGTAAAATCTTCAAATACATCCGTGAGCTGGACGAGACTCAACGCGGCCTGCGTTGATGCCCTTCCCCGGGTGGCGGTCTTCGCCACCCGAAGCTCCACCGCTTACGACCCCGTGCCACCCACGGTGATCGCATCAATCTTCAGCGTTGGCTGGCCGACACCCACCGGCACCGACTGCCCATCTTTCCCGCACGTACCCACGCCGCTGTCCAGCGACAGGTCGTTACCCACCATCGACACCTTGCTCATGGCTTCCGGACCATTACCGATCAACGTTGCGCCCTTGACCGGCGCGGTAATCTTGCCGTCTTCGATCAGGTACGCCTCGCTGGTGGAAAACACGAACTTGCCGCTGGTGATATCCACCTGGCCGCCACCGAGGTTGGCGCAGTAGATGCCGCGTTTCACCGAGGCGATGATTTCCGCAGGATCGCTTTCGCCACCGAGCATGTAGGTGTTGGTCATGCGTGGCATCGGCAGGTGCGCGTAAGATTCACGACGACCGTTACCGGTGCGTGCCACGCCCATCAGGCGGGCGTTGAGTTTGTCTTGCATGTAGCCCTTGAGCACACCGTTCTCGATCAAGGTGGTGCACTCGGTCGGCGTGCCCTCGTCATCGACGCTCAGCGAACCACGGCGCCCGGCCAGGGTGCCGTCATCCACGATCGTGCAGAGCTTGGACGCAACCATCTCGCCCATGCGCCCGCTGTAGGCCGAACTGCCCTTGCGGTTGAAGTCACCTTCCAGGCCATGGCCGACGGCCTCGTGCAGCAGCACGCCGGACCAGCCCGAACCCAGCACCACCGGCAAGGTACCGGCCGGCGCCGGAATGGCTTCCAGATTGACCAATGCTTGGCGCAACGCTTCACGGGCGTAGCCCATGGCACGGTCGTCGGTGAGGAAATAACGGTAGTCGGTACGCCCGCCGCCGCCATGCCCACCGCGTTCGCGGCGACCGTTCTGTTCGACGATCACACTGACATTGAAACGCACCAACGGCCGCACATCGGCCGCCAGGCCACCATCGGTGGACGCCACCAGGATTCGTTCCCACACACCCGCCATGCTGACGGTGACTTGCTGGATACGCGGGTCAAGGGCACGGGTGGCGGCGTCGATACGCTTGAGCAACTCGACCTTTTCCGCACGGCTGATCACTTCCAGGGGATTATCCGGCGCGTACAACTGCGCCACGTCCTGGGTGCTGAATGCCTGCACCGTGCCATTTTGCCCGGCACGGGAGATCGAACGCGCGGCACGCGCCGCCAGGCCCAAGGCTTCCAGGGTGATTGCGTTACTGTAGGCAAAACCGGTTTTTTCACCGGATTGCGCACGGACACCCACCCCTTGATCCAAGTTGAAGCTGCCTTCCTTGACGATCCCGTCTTCAAGGGCCCAGGACTCGGAGATCTGGCCCTGGAAATACAGGTCGGCCGCGTCGATGCCGGGCCCGGCGAGATCGCCCAGCACGGTTTGCAAACTTTCGATGGTCACGCCACCGGGTGCCAGGAGGTGTTCACTGACTGAGGACAACAACTCGCTCATAGGTAGGGCCTTAAATTCATCGTTCCGAAGCAGGTCGCTGTGCGCCCTGCGAGAAAAAGCGCCGATGGTTGACCACCGGCATGCGCGCCCTTATCGACGCCTGTTCACTGCTATCGCGTTCGGCCAGCAGCACCGCTTCGCCTTGATCCTGTTGTGCCAGCACGCGTCCCCAGGGGTCGACAATCGCTGCATGGCCATAGGTTTCCCGTGGCCCAGGATGCACGCCACCTTGGGCGGCCGCCAGCAGGTAGCACTGGGTCTCGATGGCACGGGCGCGAATTAGCACATCCCAGTGCGCCGCGCCGGTCACTGCCGTAAACGCCGACGGCGCAGTAATCAATTCGGCCCCCGCCGCGCGCAATTCGCTGTACAGCTCGGGGAAGCGCAAGTCGTAACACACCGTCAGGCCCAAGCGACCGACGGGCGTATCCGCCACCACCACATTGCCCCCGAAAGCATAGTCGTCGGATTCGCGATAACGACCGCGAGCATCGGCGACATCCACATCGAACAGGTGCAGCTTGTCGTAACGGGCAACGATTTCGCCCTGATCGTCGACCAGCAGCGAGCAAGCGTTGGACTTGGCGTGCGGTTGATCCTTCGGCGGCAGCGGCAAAGTCCCCGCCACTATCCATAAGGTGAGGTCGCGGGCGGTCTGTTTCAACCATGGCAGGATCGGGCCTTCGCCCAGCGCCTCGGCGCGACCGATATCCGCCACGTCGCGGCGGCCCATGGCAGCGAAGTTTTCCGGCAGCACCGCCAGCTTTGCACCGCCTGCCGCAGCCTGCTCCAGCAAGCGACGGGCCTGGGCCAGGTTGGCCAGCACATCGCTCTGGCTGACCATTTGAATTACCGCAAAGGACATGGGCCGACTCTCCGTAAGGGGCGTACGGCCATGCTACTCCACAGGCTCTCAGTTTGGCTTTTCAAATGGCTTGTCGAAGGTGATTTTCGGGTCCTTCCATGGCCCTTCCACTTTGTATTGCACGCTGGCGAAGCGGGAAACCCGATCACCAATCAACTTGTCGATCAGGAACAACGCACCGCCAATCGCGGGCGCGCCAACGATCAACGCCGCGATCGGCAGGTTGTTGGTCACCGGCAGCGTTACCAGCAACTTGGCATCAACCCGGTCAGCCACCAGGTCCAGGGTGCCATTCAGTTCCAGATTAGTGGAAGGCCCGGTCATGGTGATCGGCTCACGGGTCACGAACACACCGTTACTGGCCGCCAACAAGCCTTTTACCCGGTCATAACTCAAGCCTTTGCCGAGCAAGTCCGAGAAGTCCAGGCGCAGCCGGCGCCCGATGGAGTTGAAGTTCAGCAGGCCGAATACCCGCAGGGCCTGGGCGCCGCCTTCCACTTCCACAAACTGGCCATTGCGGAATGCCGCATCCAGGCTGCCGGAGAAACGCTTGGGCCCCACATAGGCCGGCGAACCGGGCCAACGTCCGTCCACATCCAGGTGGAAGTCCTGGCTGGTGACGGTGGGCGCATAACCCCAGCCCTTGAGCACATCGCCAATGTTCTTGCCGTCCAAGCGGCCCTTGTACCAACTGCTGCTGTCACCCGCCGCACCTTCCCAACCACCGGCGCCCTTGAGCTGCATGCCCTTGAGGCCCAGGTCCAGGTTGTTGAAGGCCAGGCCCTTGGCCGTCGGGCGAATCTTCAGCGACCACGCACCTATCAGGTCCGGGCCTTGGAACAACTGGTCGATGGCGATATCCAGCGCGGGAATATCCTTGGGATCGATACTCGCCAAGGGGTCCGGCGCGTTTTCGTCCGCTTGCACCGTTGGGTCCACCGCCGGCAGCTTCACGTATTGCAGGTTGATCGCAATCGGCGCGCCTTTGGCGTCGGGCACGTTAACCGTACCCTTGGCCTGCTGGCTGTCGAGTTGCAAACCCCACGCCGCAGGTTTGCGGTCCAGCTGCAAAGTGACCTGATCGAACTGGGTGCCAAGCCCAGTCAGCTTGCCTACCTTGAAGTCGGCGCCGCTGAGCAATTGCTTCGCGCTGCCGCCCGGATCGTTGCCGGCATAACGCTCCACCAGTTTCTTCCAGGGATCGATATCGAGCTCCGACAACACACCGCGAATGCGCAATCCTTTGGCACCCGGTAGCACGGCGTCGCCATCACCAAGGAACAGCTCACCGCGACCGTCATTGAATTTGTCCGGCGGCGCAGCAAAGGTAAAGTTGGCCAACTCACCGTAATCGAACCAATAACGGCGCTCGGCCCCTTGTAACGTCATGCGGAACACACTGTCACGCCCTTGGCTGGCCGGCATGCCGAACGGCGCCGGCAAGTCCACTACCACGCCCTTGAGGTTGGAGCTGACCATCAACTGGCTGTCGGCGCCGTCCAGAGTCAGTTGCAACTGGTACGGAATATCGCCGGACACCGGTAACGGCTGGGTAATTTTCAGCCAATCCGTCAGCCGCTTGACCGTCACCTGGCCCTTGGCAACCACGCGTGTGCTGATGTTGCCCGGTTTGCCGTCGGCAAAGATCTGCGCGGTGATTGGCCGGTCGAACGCCTGGGCTGTGATGTTCTGGCCACTGAGGCCCTTGGCGCTGTCGAAACGGAAGTCGCCCTTGAGCTGGGTCAGGTCCAAGGTGGGCTCAGCCAGTTGCAGGCGCGCCTTATCCGTTTTGAAGTCCACCACGATTTTCGGCTCTGCACCCTTGGCCAGCGGAATGTCCAGGTCAAGGCTGCCTTGCAAGTCGCCCTCACCTTTCCAGCCGGCAAACGTCGATGCCGTGCCGATCGGCGCGTCCTGGAGGATTTTCAGACCATCGCCCAAGCCACCGGCAAACCCACCCGTGAGCAGCAGATGGCTGTCTTTGCCTTCAGGTGCGTGGGGAATATTGACGTAGATGTCCTTGACCTTGGTGTCGAGCAACTGGCCCTTGCTGGCCAGGATACGCACACCACTTTCCTCGACGAACACCTCGCCCTTGACCTTGCTGACATGAGGCCAGCCCGGCTGGAAGGCCAGTTCGGCATCATGCACCTTGAAGAACAGGCTGATATTGCGCGAGGCCGGCAGCGCATCGTGGTTCAACGAACCTTGATACTGGAAGAAGCCTTCATCCACTGCGCCCTTGAGGATCGCGGTGCGTAGCCACTCATCCAGCGCAGGACTCAACACCGCCGGCAGGTATTTGGGCGTGAAGCGCCCATCGCCATCGACCATGCCGACCCGCAGGTCCATGTAGTCTTCCTGGTTGTGATCAAAATGCAGGCGAATCAGGAAATCGGCGGCGATCTTGCCCTCTTCCCCCAGCACCTTGATATACGGCGCAATCAGGGTGAACCCCTCTTTGTCCAGTTTCCACGTCAGGCGCGCATTCGCCTGGATGTACTGCCAGGGCTTGGCAAAGATCGGATCGAGGTGCAGGGAAAAGTCCTTGCTGTCCATGCGCAACTCGCCATGGCCCAGGTCGCCGCTGATGCTGCCGGACACGTTACGCGCAGCCGGCGCGCCGAAGTAGGCATCAAAACCGATGCGCTCGAGGTTAGCGGCGAAGCTGACTTTTTGATCGGTAGTGTCTTGAGGCCGAAAATCCACCAGCACATTGCGTAGCAGGCCTGTGGCCTTGAGGTGCTGGATCGTCTTGGCAAAACCTTCCGGCAGCGGCGCCAGGGCGTTGAGCAGTGGTGTGATCGGCGTCAGGTCCAGGCGGTCAGCCTGGAGCTTCCAGACTTCCTGCTCCTTGTCGGTGGCCAGGCGCTGTTGCACTTGCAGGCGAGATTCCCAGCGGGTCTCCCCCAGGTTCATCGCCAGCGAGTCGAACAGCACCTTGAGGCCGGTGTCACTGCGTTGCAGGTAAGCGGTGAGCGCGAGATTTTCGATATGGACAGGCTTACGGTCGGCGTAGCTGCCCTTCACCTGCGGCGAGTTGAGACGCACCACCGCGCTCTGCACGGTGCCCTTGGCCCAGTTCAGCCAGAATTCGCCGCCGGCCTTGAATTGGGTGAGTTTCCACTGTTGGGTCAGCTTGGCCGGAATCCACTTGGCCCAATCGCTTTGCGGCAGGCTCAGGTAGGCCTGGACTTCACCCTCCTTCCACTGGCTGGCGCGAATACGGGTGCGCAGGCTGACGGCAAGGGGCTGGCCGTCGGGCAGGGTCAGGCGCGCGTCCAGGCGTTGGCGGGTGGCGCCGGTGTGCAGGCTCAGGCCGACATAGGTAAGGGTCACCGGTGCATGGTCAAACGGTTGCAACGTCACCTGGCTGTCGAGCAGGGACACGCGCTTGACCACTTGCATGCGCTTGAGCAACTGCTCCGGGTCCAGCGGCTGGTCGTCCTGCACCGGCAGGCCTTGCAGTGCCCAATGCCCGTCCTTGTCTTCCTTGACGCTGAGCTGCAGGCCACTGACCTGCAGATGCGCAATGCGGACTTCGCGGGCCATCAGGCTGGCCCAGATATCCGGCACCACTTCGACCTGGTCCAGGCGCAAGGCACTGCTGCCCTCGCCCACCATCACATCATGGGCCAGCAATACCGGCGCGAAGCCGCTCCAGCGGCCTTCGAGGCTGCCGATGTGCAAAGGCATCTGCACCGCAGCCTGGGCCTTGGCCTCGACTTCGGCACGGTACTCGGCCACCAGCGGGGTCAACTCACGACCGAGGCTCACGTACACCGCCGCCAATACCAGCAGCAACGCGCAGAGGCCCAGGCCCCAACGGGTCAAAGCGGCAAAAAAGCGTATCAGACGCTCCATGTCAGGCGACCCTCAAGGCGGTAGTCGGACGGCAGATCAAGGTCTGCCGGTCTCTTGAAAAGTAAACGAATGAGGATCAGAGCAGCACCACGTCGTATTGTTCCTGTGAATACATGGTTTCAACCTGGAAACGAATGGTGCGCCCGATAAACCCCTCCAGTTCGGCCACGTTACCGGACTCTTCGTCCAGCAACCGGTCGACCACTTTCTGGTTGGCGAGCACTCTATAACCTTCGGCCTGGTAGGCACGTGCCTCTCGTAAGATTTCCCGGAAAATCTCGTAGCAAACCGTTTCCGGGGTCTTCAACTTACCGCGCCCCTGGCAACTGCTGCACGGCTCGCACAGCACTTGCTCGAGACTTTCGCGGGTGCGCTTGCGGGTCATCTGCACCAGGCCCAGCTCGGTGATGCCGATGATATTGGTCTTGGCGTGGTCGCGTTCCAGCTGCTTTTCGAGGGTACGCAACACTTGGCGCTGGTGCTCTTCGTCTTCCATGTCAATGAAGTCGATGATGATGATGCCGCCCAGGTTACGCAGGCGCAGCTGGCGGGCAATCGCGGTCGCCGCTTCGAGGTTGGTCTTGAAGATGGTCTCTTCAAGGTTGCGATGGCCGACAAACGCACCAGTGTTGACGTCAATGGTGGTCATGGCCTCCGCCGGGTCGACCACCAAGTAGCCGCCGGATTTGAGCGGCACTTTGCGCTCAAGGGCCTTCTGGATTTCGTCTTCGACGCCATACAGGTCGAAGATCGGTCGCTCGCCAGGGTAATGTTCCAGGCGGTCGGCAATTTCCGGCATCAGCTCGGCAACAAACTGCGTGGTGCGCTGAAAAGTTTCCCGCGAGTCGATGCGAATTTTCTCAATCTTGGGGCTGACCAAATCGCGCAGCGTGCGCAGGGCCAGGCCCAGGTCTTCATAAATAACGCTTGGCGCACTGATGGTCTTGATCTGGGCATCGATCTGGTCCCACAGGCGTCGCAGGTAGCGGATGTCCATCAGGATCTCATCGGCACCGGCACCTTCGGCGGCGGTACGCAGGATAAAACCGCCCGCCTCCTTGATGCCTTCGGCCGCCACGCAGTCGCTGACCACCTTCTTCAGGCGTTCGCGCTCGGCTTCGTCTTCGATTTTCAGGGAAATGCCGACATGGGCAGTGCGCGGCATATAAACCAGGTAACGCGACGGAATCGACAGCTGAGTGGTCAGGCGTGCGCCCTTTGAGCCGATGGGGTCCTTGGTGACTTGTACCACCAGGCTTTGCCCTTCATGCACCAGGGCGCTGATGCTTTCTACCGCAGGGCCTTCGCGCAGGGAAATTTCCGAAGCATGGATAAACGCCGCGCGGTCCAGGCCGATGTCGACGAATGCCGCCTGCATGCCCGGCAATACGCGCACCACCTTGCCTTTGTAGATATTGCCGACAATTCCGCGCTTCTGGGTTCGCTCCACGTGCACTTCTTGCAGAACACCGTTCTCTACCACCGCCACGCGCGATTCCATCGGCGTGATATTGATCAGAATCTCTTCACTCATGGCTGGGTCTCGTTCAGGCGTTTTCACAATAGTGACCGATCGCTTAAGGCTGGGCGCTGGCGTACGGCGTTCAGCGCGCGGTGATGTTTTGCCAACAGGGTATGCCGAATTGATCGAGCAGTTGCGCGGTTTCACACACCGGCAGGCCTACCACAGCGGAATAACTGCCATTGAGCCCGGCCACAAACACCGAACCCAGGCCTTGGATAGCATAGCCGCCCGCTTTGTCATGGGGTTCGCCACTGTGCCAGTAGGTTGTGGCCTCCTCGACGGAAATCCCACGGAAAAGCACTCGACTGCTGACACATCGCGTTTCGCAGCGCTGGCCATCAGTGAGCGCGATGGCGGTAAGGACTTCATGTTCGCGTCCCGCCAAGGCCGTCAACATGGCCAGGGCATCGGCCTGATCCACCGGTTTGCCGAGGATCTTGCCATCGACAATCACGGCGGTATCGGCGCCCAGCACGCAGGCGCCTGTCGTGTGCTCAAGCGCAGCAAAACCCGTCGTTGCCTTGCCGCGCGCAAGGCGCTCGACGTAGGAAACAGGGGTTTCGTTTGTAAGAGGCGTTTCATCAATGGCGGCGCTGACCACGGTGAAGGGCACACCGATCTGGGTCAGCAGTTCACGCCGCCTCGGAGAGCCCGAGGCCAAGTAAAGCGAATTCATTGCAGACTCTCCCTGTAGGGTTCGATAACCAGGCAGAGCCTCGCAATCCATTCAATTGATTTTATAACGACGACGCAGCCCGCGCAGACCGAAACTGATCCACGGCCACAGCAAGGCACTGACCAGGGCCGGCAGCACCAGCGCCAGGGTTGGCTGGCGATTGCCGGTCAAGGCGCTGAGCCACAGTTGAACAAGCTGCGCCAGGCCGAAGATCACCAGGATCACCAGGCACTGCTGCCACATCGGGAACATGCGCAGGCGCTGCTGCAACGACAGCACCAGGAAGGTGATCAGGGTCAGGATCAACGCGTTCTGGCCCAGCAAGGTGCCATAGAGCACATCCTCGGCCAAGCCCAGGAACATCGCCGTGACCATACCCACTTTGTGCGGCAGGTTCAGCGACCAGAAGGCCAGCAGCAAAGCCAGCCAGAGCGGGCGCAGGATTTCCATGAACTGCGGCAGCGGCGAAACGCTGAGCAACAAGCCAATGGCGAAGGTCAGCCAGACGATCCAGCCATTGCGCGAATGAGTACCGGCCATTATTCCTCCCTCTGCCGCGTGGTGGTCGGCGCGTTTGCCGGAGGCTTGGCTGCAGGCGTGGTGGCCGGTGGCTTAGTCGTTGTCGGTTTAACCGGGCGGGCGCTGTGGGCTGCCGGTTTGACCGGGGTGGCCACCGGCGCTGCCGGAGCAGCGACAGGCGCGGGCGGCCCCACGAATGCCGGTTTCGGCACGGTTGTGGGAACGATCGGCGCTGTACCGTTTTGCTTGTCTTCCGCCTCCTGGGCCTGGGCGGCGTCGTTGGCGCGCTCTTCCGGGGTGCGGTTGTCACTGAACACCAGCAGCAGGTAGCGGCTGCGGTTCAAGGCGGCGGTAGGCACGGCACGCACAATGGCGAACGGCTGGCCGGAATCGTGGATCACTTCCTTGACGGTCGCCACCGGGTAACCCGCCGGGAAACGCTGACCCAGGCCGGAACTGACCAACAAGTCGCCTTCCTTGATGTCGGCAGTATCGGCCACATGGCGCAACTCCAGCCGTTCAGGGTTACCGGTGCCGCTGGCGATCGCACGCAGGCCGTTGCGGTTCACCTGCACCGGAATGCTGTGGGTGGTGTCCGTCAGCAGCAACACCCGTGAGGTGTAGGGCATCAGCTCAACCACCTGGCCCATCAGGCCACGGGCATCGAGCACCGGCTGGCCAAGGACCACACCGTCGCGCTCACCCTTGTTGATGATAATGCGATGGGTGAAGGGGTTGGGGTCCATGCCGATCAACTCGGCCACTTCGACCTTTTCGTTGACCAGTGCGGAGGAATTGAGCAACTCGCGCAGCCGAACGTTCTGCTCGGTGAGGGCCGCGAGCTTTTGCATGCGCCCCTGCAACAGCAGGTTTTCGGTCTTGAGTTTTTCGTTCTCGGCGACCAGCTCGGTGCGGCTGCCGAATTGGCTGGCCACGCCCTGGTAGAGACGTTGTGGCAGGTCGGTGATCCAGTAAGTCTGCATCAACACCAGCGACATCTGGCTACGCACGGGCTTGAGCAGTGCAAAGCGGGCATCGACCACCATCAGCGCGACCGAAAGCACGACCAGCACCAACAAGCGTACGCCCAATGAGGGGCCTTTGGCGAAAAGCGGTTTAATAAGCCGCTCCTCCCAGGCAAATGTTCTCTTTATTCATACGGCATCTAACCGGCCTGGATGCAGATTGAAGAAGATAAACGCCAACAGGCAGCACTGCAAAGTGCTGCCTGCGGGCGAAACATGGGCTAATCAGCAAATGCTTATTCGCTGGAAAGCAGGTCCATGGTGTGTTTATCCATCATTTCCAGTGCACGGCCACCGCCACGGGCGACGCAGGTCAGCGGGTCTTCGGCGACGATCACCGGCAAGCCGGTTTCCTGGGCCAGCAGCTTGTCGAGGTCGCGCAGCAAGGCGCCACCACCGGTCAGCACCAGCCCACGCTCGGCGATATCGGAAGCCAGTTCCGGCGGCGATTGCTCCAGGGCGCTCTTCACGGCCTGAACGATAGTAGCCAGGGACTCTTGCAGAGCTTCCAGCACTTCATTGGAGTTCAGGGTGAAGGCACGTGGAACGCCTTCGGCCAGGTTGCGACCGCGAACATCGACTTCGCGCACTTCGCCGCCCGGATAAGCGGTACCGATTTCCTGCTTGATGCGCTCGGCGGTGGATTCGCCGATCAGGCTGCCGTAGTTACGACGCACATAAGTGATGATCGCTTCGTCGAAACGGTCGCCGCCTACGCGTACGGATTCGGCATACACCACACCGTTCAGGGAAATCAGGGCGATTTCAGTGGTACCACCACCGATATCCACCACCATCGAACCGCGGGCTTCTTCTACCGGCAGGCCGGCACCGATCGCAGCAGCCATCGGCTCTTCGATCAGGAACACTTCGCGAGCACCGGCACCAAGGGCCGATTCACGGATGGCACGACGCTCAACCTGGGTGGATTTGCATGGAACGCAGATCAGCACACGAGGGCTGGGCTGCAGGAAACTGTTTTCGTGAACCTTGTTGATGAAGTACTGCAGCATCTTCTCGCAGACACTGAAGTCGGCGATCACGCCGTCTTTCATCGGACGAATGGCAGCAATATTGCCTGGTGTACGGCCGAGCATGCGCTTGGCCTCGGTGCCGACGGCAACGACACTTTTCTGATTACCATGGGTCCGAATGGCCACAACCGATGGCTCATTCAGGACGATACCGCGCTCGCGCACGTAAATAAGGGTGTTGGCAGTGCCCAGGTCAATGGAAAGATCGCTGGAAAACATGCCACGCAGTTTCTTGAACATGGGAAAGGGACCCTAGGCAACGCGTGGGTAAAAAAGTGCGGCAAACTCTAACAACGACAGGGATTTTGGGCAAGGCGCCAATGTGCTAAATTGGCCGACTTTCTGTGCACCAACCCCCACAATCGCGGCCGTAAGACCGTAGAAATGCGGTAGTGTTCCGACAATCTAACACACGGACAGCCTCCGTTCTGTTTTCCACTGGAGATTCCCATGACGCTTGAACGCTCCGATGTGGAAAAAATCGCGCATTTGGCCTCGCTTGGCCTGAATGAAGACGATCTTCCACAGACCACCGCAGCCCTGAACAGTATTCTCGGGCTGGTCGACCAAATGCAGGCCGTGAATACCGACGGCATCGAGCCCCTGGCTCACCCGCTGGAAGCCAGCCAGCGCCTGCGCGCAGACGTCGTGACCGAAAGTAATAATCGCGAGGCCTACCAGTCCATCGCGCCAGCGGTCGAAAACGGCCTGTACCTGGTTCCGAAAGTCATCGACTAAAGGGAAAGAGCCTGCAATGCATCACATGACTCTGGCCGAGATCGCCCGCGGTCTCGCCGACAAAAAGTTTTCTTCCGAAGAGCTGACCAAGACCCTGCTGGCGCGTATCGCCGAGCACGATCCGAAGGTCAACAGCTTCATCAGCCTCACCGAAGAGCTGGCCTTGAGCCAGGCCAAGGCTGCCGACGCACGTCGCGCCAACGGTGAACAGGGCGCACTGCTGGGCGCCCCTATCGCCCACAAGGACCTGTTCTGCACCCAGGGCATTCGCACCAGTTGCGGCTCGAAGATGCTCGACAACTTCAAGGCCCCCTACGACGCCACCGTGGTGTCCAAGCTGGCTGCCGCCGGGGCTGTGACCCTGGGCAAGACCAACATGGACGAGTTCGCCATGGGTTCGGCCAACGAGTCGAGCTACTACGGCGCGGTGAAAAACCCGTGGAACCTCGACCACGTGCCCGGTGGTTCGTCCGGTGGTTCGGCCGCCGCCGTTGCCGCGCGTTTCCTGCCGGCTGCCACGGCCACCGACACGGGCGGTTCGATCCGCCAGCCGGCGGCGTTCACCAACCTTACCGGGTTGAAGCCGACATACGGTCGCGTTTCCCGCTGGGGCATGATCGCCTACGCCTCCAGCCTGGATCAGGGCGGCCCCCTGGCCCGCACTGCTGAAGACTGCGCAATTTTGTTACAAGGTATGGCCGGGTTCGATAAACAGGACTCCACCAGCATCGATGAGCCCGTGCCGGACTACAGCGCCAGCCTGAACACCTCGATCAAGGGCCTGCGCATCGGCGTGCCGAAGGAATACTTCAGCGCCGGTCTCGACCCGCGTATCGCCGAGCTGGTGCACAACAGCGTCAAGACGCTGGAAGGCCTCGGTGCAGTGATCAAGGAAATCAGCCTGCCGAACAACCAGCACGCGATTCCTGCCTACTATGTGATCGCGCCAGCGGAAGCCTCTTCCAACCTGTCGCGTTTCGACGGCGTGCGCTTCGGCTACCGCTGCGAAAACCCGAAAGACCTCACCGACCTGTACAAACGCTCCCGTGGCGAAGGCTTCGGCGCCGAAGTACAACGCCGGATCATGGTCGGGGCCTACGCCCTGTCGGCGGGCTACTACGACGCGTACTACCTCAAGGCGCAGAAAATCCGTCGCCTGATCAAGAACGACTTCATGGCGGCCTTTGAAGAAGTCGACGTGATCCTCGGCCCGACCACGCCGAACCCGGCCTGGAAGATCGGCGCCAAGACCGGCGACCCGATTGCCGAGTACCTGGAAGACCTCTACACCATCACCGCCAACCTCGCGGGCCTGCCGGGCTTGTCCATGCCCGCGGGTTTCGTCGATGGCCTGCCGGTCGGCGTGCAATTGCTCGCCCCGTATTTCCAGGAAGGCCGCCTGCTCAATGTGGCGCACCAGTACCAGTTGAACACCGACTGGCACACTCGCACCCCTACCGGCTTCTGAGGAGAACACTATGCAATGGGAAGTTGTGATCGGGCTGGAGATTCATACCCAGCTCGCCACCCAATCGAAGATTTTCTCCGGTAGCGCCACCACGTTCGGCTCCGAGCCCAACACCCAGGCGAGCCTGGTAGACCTGGGCATGCCCGGCGTGCTGCCGGTGCTGAACCAGGAAGCGGTGCGCATGGCGGTGATGTTCGGCCTGGCGATTGACGCCGAGATCGGCCAGCACAACGTGTTCGCGCGCAAGAACTACTTCTACCCGGACCTGCCCAAGGGCTACCAGATCAGCCAGATGGAATTGCCGATCGTCGGCAAGGGTTACCTGGACATCCCACTGGAAGACGGCACCATCAAGCGCGTCGGCGTAACCCGCGCACATTTGGAAGAAGACGCCGGCAAAAGCCTGCATGAAGAATTCAACGGCGCCACCGGCATCGACCTGAACCGCGCCGGCACACCGCTGCTGGAGATCGTTTCCGAACCGGACATGCGCAGCGCCAAGGAAGCCGTGGCCTACGTCAAGACCATCCACGCGCTGGTGCGTTACCTGGGCATCTGCGACGGCAACATGGCCGAAGGCTCGCTGCGCTGCGACTGCAACGTGTCGGTACGCCCCAAAGGCCAGGCCGAGTACGGCACTCGCTGCGAGATCAAGAACGTCAACTCGTTCCGTTTCATCGAGAAGGCGATCAACACCGAAGTGCGTCGCCAGATCGAACTGATCGAGGACGGCGGCAAAGTGATCCAGCAAACCCGCCTGTACGACCCGAACAAAGACGAAACCCGCGCCATGCGCAGCAAAGAGGAAGCCAACGACTACCGTTACTTCCCCGACCCGGACCTGTTGCCGGTGGTGATCGAGGATTCGTTCCTCAATGACATCCGCGCTACCCTGCCGGAATTGCCGCCGCAAAAACGCGAACGCTTCCAGGCGCAGTTCGGCCTGTCGGTCTACGATGCGAGCGTGCTGGCTTCCAGCCGCGAACAAGCCGACTACTTCGAAAAAGTCGTGAGCATCGCCGGTGACGCCAAGTTGGCGGCCAACTGGGTGATGGTCGAGCTGGGCAGCCTGCTGAACAAACAGGGCCTGGAAATCGACGAAGCCCCCGTCACCGCCGAGCAACTGGGCGGCATGCTGCTGCGCATCAAGGACAACACCATCTCCGGCAAAATTGCCAAGACCGTGTTCGAAGCCATGGCCAGCGGTGAAGGCAGTGCCGACGAGATCATCGAGAAGCGTGGCCTCAAGCAAGTCACCGACAGCGGCGCCATCTCGGCCGTGCTGGATGAAATGCTCGCGGCCAATGCCGAGCAGGTCGAGCAATACCGTGCGGCAGACGAAGCCAAGCGCGGCAAGATGTTCGGCTTCTTTGTGGGCCAGGCGATGAAAGCCTCCAAAGGCAAGGCTAACCCGCAACAGGTGAACGAGCTGCTGAAAAGCAAGCTTGAAGGCTGATAGCGATGAAGGGGCCGACTGAGATCTCATGCTCGGCTCGGACCAAGGTGGGAGGGGGCTTGCCCCCTCCCACGTAAGCCCCTTCCACCTTTGATATGGGGATACCTTGAATGAAGCGCCTACTCGGCCTGATGATCCTGTCCTCCCTGCTGGCCGGCTGCGCCAGCGGCGTCATCAACCCCAACGGTTACGACGAAACCGGCACCGCCTCCTATTACGGCGCCAAACACCATGGCAACAAGACTGCCAGCGGTGAACCTTTCAACCAGAACGCCTTGAGCGCCGCCCATCGGCGATTGCCCTTCGGCACCCAGGTCAAGGTCACCAACCTCGACAACGACAGATCCGTGGTTGTGCGCATCAACGATCGCGGCCCGCATACCCGTGGGCGCTTGATTGATCTTTCACGCAAGGCCGCCGAGCAGCTGGGTATGATCAGCAGCGGCACCGCACGCGTGCGCGTACAAGCCTTGAGCAACTGACGATGGAGGCCCGGCCATTTTCGGACTAACCGCCCTCTCCCCCTGGAGCCTTCTGGAATTGGTCAGCGGCCTCCTGCTGCTGATCGTCGGCGCCGAAATCCTGGTGCGGGCCGCCGTACGCCTGGCCGCGAGCCTCAAGGTGCGGCCGTTGATCATTGGCCTGACCATCGTCGCCTTCGGCAGCAGCGCGCCACAGATGACCGTGAGCCTGCAGGCCACCCTGGCCGGCAATACGGATATCGCCGTGGGCAGCGTGATCGGCAGCAGCATCTTCAACATCCTTGTAACCCTGGGCCTGTCGGCGCTGATCATTCCGCTGCGAGTCTCCCGGCAACTGGTACGCCTGGATATCCCGGTGATGATCCTGGCCGGCCTGCTGGTGTTTACCCTGGCAGCCAATGAAGAGCTCACACACATCGACGGCCTGCTGTTGCTCGTGGCCCTGATCGCCTACCTCGGCGTGCTGCATTACCAGACGCGCCACTCCCGCCGCCCACGCACGCTGGACACCGTGGCCAGGGCGCCATGGCTGAGCAGCGTGCTGTTGATGCTCGGCGGGCTGCTGATTCTGGTGCTGGCCGGGCATCTGTTGCTCGGCGCTGCCGTGGACGTGGCGAGCGACCTGGGCCTGTCGGAACGCATCATCGGCCTGACGCTGATCGGGGTCGGCACCTCGCTGCCCTGCCTGGCCACCTCGCTGATTGCAGCCCTGCGCGGCGAGCGGGAAATTGCCGTGGGCAACGTGATCGGCAGCAACCTGTTCAACCTGCTCGGCGTATTGGGGCTGACCGCCTTGCTCGCGCCCTCGCCGCTGTCGGTTTCGCCGAATGCCTTGGACTTTGACCTGCCGGTGATGCTCGGCGTGGTGGTGCTGTGCCTGCCGGTGTTCTACACCGGTTACCGCGTGACCCGTGCCGAAGGCTTGGTGCTGCTGGGCCTGTACCTGGCGTACGGGCTGCATGTAATGACGTTCACCACCGGCATGCCCCTGGCCAACAAGCTTGAACAACTGATGCTGTATTACGTCTTGCCGGTGCTGGTGGCGTTTCTGTTGTTCAGCACGCTGCGAGCCTGGCGCCGCCAACACAAGAGGGAATCGCAATGACCGATCAAAAAAAGCCTGGGGTTGAAATGCGTCGCCAGGTCATGGGGGATGTTTTCGTCGACCGTGCCTTGGGCAATGCCACCGAGTTCACCCAGCCGCTGCAGGACTTCGTCAACGAGCACGCCTGGGGCAGTGTGTGGAACCGCGAGGGGTTGTCGCTGAAAACCCGCAGCCTGATCACCCTCGCCGCCCTGACCGCGCTGAAGTGCCCGCAGGAACTCAAGGGCCATGTGCGCGGCGCGCTGAACAATGGTTGCAGCGTGGAAGAGATCCGCGAAGCGCTGCTGCATTGCGCGGTGTACGCCGGAGTGCCGGCGGCGATTGATGCGTTTCGTGCGGCGCAGGAAGTGATCGAGGCGTATCAGGCAGATCAGCAGTGACGGTCAGATAGCGATCGAGGGCAAGCCCCTCCCACAATGAATGTGTTCACCCATCCACATGTGGGAGGGGGCTTGCCCCCGATTGGCCCTCACAGGCACCCGAGCGTTCAGATCCAACCACCCGCCTGCAACACAAAGATCCCGATATTCGTGGTCACTGCCGCCATCAGGGTGGTGATCACAATAATCGCCGCCGCCAGCTCATGATTGCCCTCGGCCGCCCTGGCCATGACAAAGCTCGCAGCGGCCGTCGGCGCGCCGAAATACAGGAACAGAATCCCCAACTCCGGCCCTCGGAACCCCAGCAGCCAGGCGCCCAGGGTGGCGACCACCGGGAGCCAGACCATTTTCATCAGGCTCGCGCTCAAGGCCATGTTGCCGCTCTTGCGCAATGCGGCCAACGACAAGGTGCCACCAATGCAGATCAGCGCCAACGGCAACGTGGTGTCTGCCAGGTACCCCAAGGATTTTTCCAGCCAACCCGGCAAGCCGATCTGAAAATAGGCGAACGGGGCGGCCACAATCACGCTGATGATCAGCGGGTTGGCCACCACACTTTTGAAGATGCTCCACGGGTCGGACTTGATGACTGGGCTGTAGACCGCCAGCACGATGGTGGACAACGTGTTGTAGAACAGGATCACCAGCGCGGCGAGGATCGCGCCGAGAGAGATACCGTAGTCGCCGTACATACTGGCCGCGAGTGCCAGGCCGATCACGCCGTTATTGCCGCGAAACGCGCCCTGGGTATAGATGCCACGGTCTTCACGCTTGCAACGGAAAATCGCCCAGCCCCAAGCCAAGGCAAAGCTGAGCAGCGTGGCGACGGCAAAGTAGATCAGCAAACCCGGTTTGAGCGCCGAATGCAGGTCAGCATGCAGGATGCCGAGGAACAGCAACGCCGGCATAGTGACATTGAACACCAGGGACGAGGCGGTGTGGATAAAGTTGTCGTTGATCCAGTTGAGGCGCTTGAGCAACACACCGAGAAACAGCATGGCAAACACCGGCGCGGTGATGGTGAGCGTCGCAAGGAAAATGGCGAGCATGCTGTATCAGCCTTAAGTCCTGTTATCAGGGGTTGCGATTATAAAGCAGTCGCGCTGGTTGCTCGCACTTCATTTCGACACATCAATACAAACTAAAAAAACTTGAACTCGGAACTGTGCCTATTTCGTATGAAATAACCATGGAATCTCACCCATCACGTATTCCTCGCACACAACGCTACACAGACTCCTACGCATAAATGGGACTCCACACCTCTTCTTCATAATTGCCGCCCCTGAAAATCCTTCTGTAACGAAATCACAACTCAGCAGCAAACCACCATTATTTCGAGGCGCGAGAGGGGCTCATGCGTAAATCCTTCAACCATTTACACAACGTGTATATCAGAAGTTGGGATGATCAGGACGTTGAGGGTTATACCGAACTCCTCAGCGACCCCGAGGCAATGAAGTTCATTTCGGCCGGCAGCACACGAGACAGGGCCGCTGCCATAAACGAAATATCAACGTTCAAAAAAGAAATTGCCGAGCAGAACTGGTCGCGCTGGGCTGTAAGCATTGGCCTGGACGGCCCCTTTATTGGTTATGCCGGATTCTCGAAAAAAGAGCATGGCATTAACTTTGGCAATCGTTTCCTCAAAAAATACTGGGGCACACCCTACCCCTTTATTGCCATCCACCTGGCACTTGAGTACGGGTTTTTGCACGTGGGTTTTGACCGCATTTACACACTGACCAACGTCAACCATCACCGTGCGCTGGAAATGAACAAAGCATTCTTGCACATGCCGGAGCTCACAGGAGAGGTGATGGAAACCGCCTTTGGCCCTCACACAAAGATCGACCTTACGTGTGAACGCTTCAAAGAAATAAGCCCTGCCAACCTGGAGCGAATCAATCGGTTCTCACGCCGAATGAAAACTGCCGAGCAGAAAAAGCTGGCTTGAAAAAAACACTGCAGAGTAAGCCACCATGAACAACAAAGTGCCGCCACTCGACCCCCTTCACTCTATAGCAGGCCTGTGCACTCGGAAAACCTGGGCGTTCCCCAGCGTTCTACGGCAACTTTACCTGCCCTTCGGTTGTGTGCTGGCGTGTGTGCGCCTGGTCTCGATGATCGCAGTGAGCCTGATCGCCTGGCCGCTTCCAGTAGGCGCCAAGCGAATCCTGTATCGAGGCCTTCTCTGGATACTGGGCATTCGCATCAAGTGCGCCCTGTCACCGCGACAAATCTCAACGCTCACCAGCGGTTGTGTGGTGGCCGCCAACCACGTCAGCGTGATTGATCCGTTTGCAATCCTGGCGATGCCAGGAGCAACGCTGGTGGCGTCCAGCGGCTACAACCGGGTTGTCGCCCTCATGGCTTTGCTGCTGATCAAATGCTCGGGTGGGCACTTCTGGAACGGTGCCGATAAGAAGACCTTCTCCCGCAATCTGCAAAAGATGCGAACCACCCCCCAAGGGACCGCTCTCTACACGACCCCCGAAGCGACCATTAACAATGGCCACGGCTTGTATCGCTTTCGGGCTGGGCTGTTGAGCCGCCAGTTACCCGTCGTACCGCTGGCCGGGCGCCTGATTCTCCCGTTCGGCCTGGTCGCAAGCCCACTTCATGCATCCGCCCTGGCGAGTTTCCTACGCTTGCTGATGATGCCCTGGATGGTATGCGAAATGACCTATCTGGAACGCCTGGAACGCGAGGAGCATCAGAGCGGGCAAGCGTTTGCCGACCAGATACAAGCACGCATCGCCCAGCACTTGGGAATTGCCGCGACCCACTGGACCCGAGAGGATAAGCACCGCTATCGCCAGATAGATGCGCAGGCACGCCGATGAAAGCGCCCCCTGCAACGCATGTCATTTTCGACTTCGACCAGACCTTGGTGAACCACGAAAGCACGCTTGAGATCGTCAAATCGGCAATTGCCGACAGCCCGAACGCTCAGGTAACGCTGGAACAACTCAAACTGATTGTGCCCAAAGCCTTGTCAGGCCAAGCCAATATCCGGGAATTGCTGTACTTGATGAAGACCCTGGCGTGCGTGCGCAAGCATCACGTTCATCGTTATACCCAAGCGATCATTGGCAACCTCGACCCAGCGCTTGTGCAAACGCTGCACAACCTGCAGCAAGAAGGTACACAGGTGCATATCCTTTCCGGCGGATACACAGAGTGGATTGCCCCCATTGCTCACTCACTGAATATCAACGCACAGGACGTTAAAGCCAACCGTCTTTTCTGGGCCGGATCACGCGCCGTGTGCCCGCGACCGTCGCCACTGATAAACCCCAGCAGGGGCAAGAGCAAGATTGTTCGGCAATGGCGCAAGAACGGCCGGCTCCAGGGAAGCGTCCTGATGGTCGGAGACGCTGGCTCCGACCATCAGGTGTATGCCGATGGCTGGGTTGACGGCTTTGTCTGCGCCGACTACTACACGACGCAGCCTATGCCCGAGATGTCCGGGCATATCCTCCGGGCTGACAGCCCGAAACAGGTTTACCCCCATCTCCAGGCCTTGATGAGGGCACTGCCTTGATTCCAGCAAGAAGACCTAGGTGATCGGCGCCGGGTTGAACAACGTAATGTCGTTATGCAACTTGTGATGCTCCGCCCACGTTTGCTTCTTGCCGCTGGCCACATCCAGGTAGAAGTGGAACAACTCCCAGCCCAACTCTTCGATGGTCGCGCGCCCGGTGGCAATGCGCCCGGCGTCGATATCGATGAGGTCCGGCCAGCGCTGCGCCAACTCCGTACGGGTCGAGACTTTCACTACCGGCGCCATGGCCAACCCATAAGGCGTGCCACGCCCAGTGGTGAACACGTGCAGGTTCATCCCCGCTGCCAGTTGCAAGGTGCCGCACACAAAGTCGCTGGCCGGCGTGGCGCAAAAGATCAGGCCTTTGCCCTTGAACCGCTCGCCCGGACCCAGCACGCCGTTGATCGCGCTGCTGCCGGATTTGACGATGGAGCCCAGGGACTTCTCGACAATATTCGACAACCCGCCTTTCTTGTTGCCTGGCGTGGTGTTGGCGCTGCGATCCGCCTCGCCCTTGGCCAGGTAACGGTCGTACCAGTCCATTTCCCGTACCAGTTCCTCGGCAACTTCCTTCGTCTCTGCACGCGAAGTCAGCAGGTAAATGGCATCGCGGACTTCAGTCACTTCGGAAAACATCACCGTCGCCCCGGCCCGTAGCAGCAAATCCGAGGCATAACCCAGCGCCGGGTTGGCGGTGATGCCGGAAAACGCATCACTGCCGCCGCACTGCATGCCCAGGATCAGCTCCGACGCCGGCACGGTTTCCCGGCGGCGCTGGTCGAGCTTCTTCAAGCGAACCTCGGCCAGCGCCATGATCTGCTCGATCATTTCGGTAAACCCGTGGCTGGAATCCTGCAACCGGTACAACCACGGCTCGCTCAGGTCGACGGAGCTGTCGTTGTCGTGCATCACCTGCCCGGCCTGCAATTTCTCGCAGCCCAGGCTGATCACCAAGGCTTCGCCGCCCAGGTTCGGGTTGCGCGCCAGGTTACGCACGGTACGGATCGGGATGTAGGCATCCGTCGCCGTAATCGCCACCCCACAGCCGTAGCTGTGGGTCAGCGCCACCACGTCATCGACGTGGGCGTATTTGGGCAGCAATTCGTCCTTGATGCGCTTGACCGCGTGGTCCAGCACACCGGTAACGCATTGCACCGTGGTGGTGATGCCGAGGATATTGCGCGTGCCCACGGTGCCGTCGGCATTGCGGTAACCCTCGAACGTAAACCCTTCCAGCGGCGCCTGGGTTTCAGGCACCTCGGTGGACAGCGGCAAGCTGTCCAGCGGTGGCGCGGTCGGCATGCGCAGTTGATCTTCCTGGACCCAACTGCCGCGCGGAATCGGCGCCAAGGCGTAACCAATGGTCTGGCCGTAGCGAATAATCTGACCGCCTTCGGGGATATCTTCCAGGGTCACCTTGTGGCTCTGGGGGATGAAATCCACGGTCACCAGGCCGTCCGGGAACTCCGTCCCGGCCGGTACGCCTTGGTCATTGACCACGATCACCACGTTGTCGCGCTCATGCAAACGAATCGAGCGCGGCGAGTCGGCATGTTCAATCAACTGCATCACACGGCCCCTCAGGAATGCGCTTCGGTTAGGTTGTTCAACTCAGGGCCCTTGGCTGGCGGCTCTTTGAGTACTACACGCTTGATCGGGCCAACGATGACCAGGTAGCTGAACACTGCCACCAGCGCGTTGGCGCCGACGAACACCAGGGCCCATTTGAACGAACCGGTGGTGCTGATGATGTAGCCGATGACAATCGGCGTAGTGATCGAGGCCAGGTTACCGAAGGTGTTAAACAAGCCGCCACTGAGACCGGCGATTTGTTTCGGCGACGTGTCAGACACCACCGCCCAGCCCAGTGCGCCAACGCCTTTGCCGAAGAAAGCCAAGGCCATGAAGCCCACGACCATCCACTCAACATCGACATAGTTACACGCAATGATGCTGCTGGAGACCAGCAAGCCGGCGATGATCGGCGCCTTGCGGGCGAACGTCAGCGAATGGCCCTTGCGCAGCAGGTAATCGGAAATCACCCCACCCAGCACGCCGCCGATGAAGCCGCAGATCGCCGGCAACGAGGCGATGAAACCGGCCTTGAGGATGGTCATGCCACGGTCCTGCACCAGGTACACCGGGAACCAGGTCAGGAAGAAGTAGGTGATGCCATTGATGCAATACTGGCCCAGGTACACGCCGAGCATCATGCGGTTGGTCAGTAACTGGCGGATGTAATCCCACTTCGGACCGTCGGTTTTCTTACCCTTGCCCTTATCCTGGTCCATATCGACCATCGCGCCATTGGCGGCGATGTGGTTGAGCTCGGCTTCGTTGATCATCGGGTGCTGGCGTGGGCTGTGGATCACTTTCAGCCAGATCAGCGAGAACACGATGCCGATCACGCCCATCACGATAAACACGTGCTGCCAGCCGAAGCGGTAGACGATCCATCCCATCAGCGGTGCAAACAGTACCGTGGCGAAGTACTGCGCCGAGTTGAAGATCGCCGATGCCGTGCCGCGCTCGGCCGTCGGGAACCAGGCGGCCACAATGCGTGCGTTACCCGGGAAAGATGGCGCTTCAGCCAGGCCCACCATGAAACGCAGCATAAACAGCGCGACAACCGCAGTGGAGACACCGAACTCACCGACATAGCCTTGCAGCACGGTGAACAGCGACCAGGTGAAAATGCTCAGGGCATAGACTTTTTTCGAACCGAAGCGGTCGAGCAGCCAGCCGCCGGGGATTTGCCCGGCCACGTAGGCCCAACCGAATGCGGAGAAGATATAACCGAGGGTGACCGCGTCGATGCCGAGGTCTTTTTGCAGGCTGGAGCCCGCGATGGCGATGGTGGCCCGGTCGGCGTAGTTGATCGTGGTCACCAGGAACAGCATGAGCAGGATCAAATAGCGGACGTGGGTCGGCTTGGTCGCTTGCATGTAGAAGTACTCCCACTAATTATTTTTTTTGCGGGTAATTGTTGTGTGTATTGCTACTGCGGACCGCTGTATGTGGGAGCTGGCTTGCCTGCGATGCAGACAAGCCAGCTCCCACATAAGCAGGTTCCACAGGTGTTGCGTGTTACGAACCGATGTAGCTGGTTTTCACCACGGTGTAGAACTCTTGCGCATAGCGACCTTGCTCACGCGAACCATAGGATGAACCCTTACGGCCACCGAACGGAACGTGATAGTCCACACCGGCGGTTGGCAGGTTGACCATTACCATCCCGGCCTGCGAGTGGCGCTTGAAGTGATTGGCGTACTTCAGCGACGTCGTGGCAATGCCCGCCGACAAACCGAACTCGGTGTCATTGGCCATGGCCAGCGCCGCCTCGTAGTCCGCGACGCGCACTACGTTGGCCACTGGGCCGAAGATCTCTTCACGGCTGATGCGCATGGCGGCTTCGCTGTCGGCAAACAGCGTCGGCGCCAGGTAGTAACCTTCGGTATCGCAGGTCACCAGGCCGCCACCGCTGACCAGCCGCGCACCTTCGCTTTGGCCGATGTCGATGTACTTGAGGTCCTGGTCCAACTGGGCCTGGGAAACCACCGGACCGATGTCGGTGCCGCTTTTGAGGGCGTGACCGACCTTGATCGACTTCATGCGCTCAGCCATGGCCGCGACGAACTGGTCGTGGATACCGGCGGTGACGATCAGGCGACTGGACGCCGTGCAACGCTGGCCGGTGGAGTAGAACGCGCTCTGTACGGACAGCTCGACGGCCTGCTTGAGGTCGGCGTCGTCGAGAATGACCTGCGGGTTCTTGCCGCCCATTTCCAACTGCACTTTGGCCTGGCGCGACACGCAGCTGACGGCGATCTGGCGACCGACGCCCACCGAACCGGTGAAGCTGATGCCATCGACTTTCGGGCTGTTGACCAGCACATCACCGACCACACGGCCGCTGCCCATTACCAGGTTGAATACACCGGCAGGGAAACCGGCACGGGAAATGATCTCTGCCAGCGCCCACGCGCAGCCCGGTACCAGCTCGGCGGGCTTGATCACCACGCAGTTGCCGTAGGCCAGGGCCGGGGCGATTTTCCACGCAGGGATGGCGATCGGGAAGTTCCACGGCGTGATCAAACCGACCACACCCAGGGCTTCGCGGGTGACTTCGACATTGACGCCCGGGCGAACCGATGGCACGTAGTCACCGGACAGGCGCAGGCACTCACCGGCGAAGAACTTGAAGATGTTACCGGCGCGGGTCACTTCGCCAATGGCTTCGGGCAGGGTCTTGCCCTCTTCACGGGCCAGCAGGGTGCCGAGCTCTTCGCGGCGGGCGAGGATTTCGCTGCCGACTTTATCCAAGGCATCGTGGCGAGCCTGGATCCCGGAAGTGGACCAAGCCGGGAACGCGGCGCGGGCAGCATCGATGGCGGTGTTGACTTGAGCAACGTCAGCCTTGGCGTATTCGCCAATGACATCGGACAACTCCGACGGGTTGAGGTTGACGCAATAGTCAGCGCCGGCCACCCACTGGCCATTGATGTAGTTATCAAAACGTTGAGCTTGAGACACGAATCTTCTCCTGACGCAAAAGGCCGCTGATTGCTCAGCGGCCTTGTGGATAATTTATTGCGGACCTTGCTTGTCGATCAGCGCGGCCAGGGCTTCGTATTCTTCCGGCAGCAGATCGGTCAGCGGGGTGCGCACAGGGCCTGCGTCATAGCCGGCGATTTTCGCGCCGGCCTTGACGATGCTCACGGCGTAACCGGCCTTACGGTTACGGATGTCCAGGTACGGCAGGAAGAAGTCGTCGATGATCTTGCCGACGGTGGCGTGATCGTCGCGGGCAATGGCGTGGTAGAAGTCCATCGCGGTTTTCGGGATGAAGTTGAACACCGCCGAGGAGTACACCGGCACGCCCAGTGCCTTGTAGGCAGCGGCGTAAACCTCTGCAGTCGGCAAGCCACCGAGGTAGCTGAAACGGTCGCCCAGGCGACGGCGGATCGACACCATCAACTCGATGTCACCCAGGCCGTCTTTGTAGCCGATCAGGTTCGGGCAGCGCTCGGCCAGGCGTTCCAGCAGGGGCGCCGTCAAGCGGCAAACGTTGCGGTTATAGACCACGACGCCGATCTTGACCGACTTGCACACGGCTTCAACGTGGGCGGCAACACCGTCCTGGCTGGCTTCGGTGAGGTAGTGCGGCAGCAGCAACAGGCCTTTGGCACCCAGGCGCTCGGCCTCTTGGGCGTACTCGATGGCCTGGCGGGTTGCACCGCCGACACCGGCAAGAATCGGCACGCTGGTGGCGCAGGTATCAACGGCGGTTTTCACCACTTGGGAATATTCGCTGGCAGCGAGGGAGAAAAACTCACCGGTACCGCCGGCAGCGAACAGGGCGGTAGCGCCGTAAGGGGCCAGCCATTCCAGGCGCTTGATGTAGCCCGCCTGGTGGAAGTCACCCTGGGCATTGAAATCGGTCACCGGGAAAGACAGCAGACCGTGGGAGAGGATGGACTTCAGTTCTTGTGGATTCATTATTCGAACACCCTGGGCGAAGACTTTCTATTGAAAGGTTGTTGTTGGTTTTGGTGATGTCGTACGTCATCGTACAACTATAAATAATTTCGTCAACTGCAATTCATCGACCGTTCGCAGATGCAGGGGCGGAACACTTCAAAACCGCTGTTCTTGACGTGGGACTTTTTTCCTCTATGCTCGCTAAAGCTGTATATACATACAGCATTTAAGGAAGATTCATACGACATAGCAAGGAACTAACATGTCAGGTCTTGAACTCGCAGCACCCGAAAAAAAACCGCCCACCCTGCGTTTTGAAGGGGGTGAACACACCGCCATCGGCGATGACACCCTGTTGCGCTTCGTCAAAGATGCCGCGCCGATTCCCGCGCGCCAGATCGAACTGCACCTGCCCAACGGACTGGCGCTGACGTATGGCCAAGTCATCGCCCTGGGCGGCGACTTCTATGGCATTCCTGGCCAGCCCATCAGCGATGGCACCTCCCCTGCCGAACGCGTGCAACGCTTTACCGCAGCCTTCAACTCCCTGGCCGTGCTGCCCGCCGCGCGCGAAGAAGCACACAAGATCCTTGCCGTGATGCAAAAGGAGATTTCTGCGGTCCAGCAGGCGGTCAAGGAGGGCAAGCAGGCCCATGAGGCTTACGACGCGCTGGGCGATACGTTGTCTGGAGAATGGAACCGTATCACCGGCGGAGGCAGCGCAGTGTCGGCGCTGATTCCACTGGGACGCTATTTGAAGTTGGCGGCGGACAATGCCGACCACTTCGGCGAGTGGGCGCTGTCGGCCTATCTGGCGGGGCATACGGCGGCGTTGCAGCAAGCTGTCGTGGCTCACCAGACCGGCACCGATCAGGCGCTGGAACTGGCGTATGCCATGAACGGTTTTGCTGATCACTTTTTGACCGATCTGTTTTCGGCAGGCCATTTACGTGTGCCGCGCAAACAACTCGCAGCGGTGGTGACACCCGGTGAACTGGGTTCGCTGATCAGCCGTTTCATGCATGACGAAGACAGCAAGTTCGGGCTCAAGGTGCGTAACGCCATGGGCGATCAGTGGCACGCCTATGGGGATAAACGCTACTTCGACGCGATTGATGCGGACAATCGGGTGCAGGTCAAACGTGCGGTGCAGGCTTCGGCGGATGAGGTCTTCGAGACATTTATCAGCGGTGTCGCGCCCTCCCCGGCCAATTTCAAGGCGCCGCTGTATGTTCCGGACCTGAATGCGGCGCAGAACCCGGCGAATAACTTCTCGCCGCTGTTCAAGATGGAGGGAGATAAGGTGCTGCGCCGCAAGGAGGTGAATGACCTGAACGACAAGCACTGGACGAATGATTGGTGGGGGTGGAGTACGTATTTGTTGCTCAAGGATTACAAGCCGAACACCCCGCAGACTTGAGCTAATCAGTGCCCATGTGTGTAAACGCACACATGGGCCCGTTCATCGCCACTGTCAACTCTGACAGTATCGAGAGCCAATAAAACTCCAGTAGCTTGCATTCGACCGCCGGGTTACCTCTGCACGACTCAGAGGCGCTGTCACCTTGGAGGCCATTTACTCATCTTGAAATCAATGAGGCATATCATGGCTACTAAAAAGTGCACCTTTAAATCCCGCTCCAATAAATCAAAAGGGGGAACTCAGAACATTGACGCTGTTGATCTCCCCAATATTGGTGACACCATCCAACTTGACGGTGATCCACCTCTGGAAGTCGTGGGCAAAAACTTCCATATCAACAATGGCGCTGTCGACCAAATCGATTTCGATTTGGCCTAACTAACCCAGCCCCAACCGACAGAATCAACCCCGCTGCGCCTCCGCCTCTTCATGGGCATGGCGCAGCCGCTCCCGACTATTCGTCAAATGCAACCGCATCGCCGCCCGCGCCGCATCCGAATCCTGACGCGCAATCGCCTCGTAAATCTCTTCATGCTCACGACTCAAGCGCCCCATGTAGTGCTGCTGGTCGTCATGGGCCAAGCGCGCCGAGTTCAGGCGGGTACGCGGAATGATGCTCGTGCCCAGGTGGGTCATGATGTCGGTGAAGTAGCGGTTGCCGGTGGACAGCGCAATTTCCAGGTGGAACGCAAAGTCGGATGCCACCGCATCGCCGGCGTGGGCCGCGCTTTCATTCAGGGCATCGAGCGCCGCACGCATGGCGGCCAATTGTTCATCGTTGCGGCGCAATGCGGCGAGGCCGGCGGACTCCACTTCCAGGCTGATCCGCAGCTCCAGAATCGCCAGCACATCACGCAGGGTAACGACCGTGGCCGGATCGATGCGAAAGCCGCTCGGGCTTGGCGTGTCGAGCACAAAAGTGCCGATGCCATGACGGGTTTCTACCTGCCCCGCCGCCTGCAGACGTGAGATAGCCTCCCGCACCACCGTGCGGCTGACCCCATGGGCGTCCATGATCGCCGACTCGGTGGGCAGCTTATCGCCCCGCTTGAGTTGGCCGTCACGGATCTGCTCGGACAACACCGTGACCAATTCCTGGGCAAGGCTGCGGCGCTTGCGGGGAAGACGAGGGGCGGTGTTGGCGTTTTCCATGATGAATCATCTTTCTCGTTGAGCTTGAACACGCATCATAGCCTATGGTGGTTGTACGATCACCGTCCGGGCACGACTTTCATCCCTATCCTGCGCGCAAAAAAATGCCCCGACACAGGTCGAGGCATTTTTTCGGCCTACCCGAAGGTCAAGCCCATCATTTCACCACCTTCAGGCTCGGCCGGCCGCTAGGGCGCGGTGGCTCGGAATCCGGTGGTGGCAAATCATCACCCGCTTCGCTTTCGATCGATTCATCCTCCTCGAAAGGCGACTCCAGATCGAACACCATGCCTTGACCATTCTCCCGGGCATAGATGCCGAGGATGGCGCCAATCGGCACGTACAGCGTATGCGGCACCCCGCCGAAACGCCCTTCGAAGCTCACCGCTTCATTGTCCATGTGCAGGTGACGCACCGCACTGGGTGATACGTTCAGCACAATCTGCCCATCACTGGAAAAACCCTCCGGTACCTGAACCGCAGGAAATTCGGAATTGACCAGCATGTGCGGGGTGCAATCGTTGTCCACAATCCACTCATAGAGCGCGCGGACCAGGTAGGGTCGACTGGAGTTCATCAGCGGCTCCTTAAGCCTTAGCGCATATCGCGTTCGACGCCAGACAGACTCGCCTGGAAAGCCTCACGCGCAAACTGGCGCTCCATGTAATCAAGCAGCGGCTTGGCCGGCCGCGGCAGTTCAATACCGAGAATCGGCAAGCGCCAGAGTATCGGTAATAGGCAGCAATCCACCAAGCTTTGTTCCTCACTGAGGAAAAAAGGTTTATCCGCGAACAACGGCGAAACGCCGGTCAGGCTCTCGCGCAATTCCTTACGCGCCTGCACCCGAACAGCTTCTTTTGTACGCGAATCCAGAATCGAATCCACCAACCCGCACCAGTCACGCTGGATCCGATGGATCAGCAGTCGGCTGTTGGCACGCGCCACCGGATAAACCGGCAGCAAAGGCGGATGCGGATAACGCTCATCCAGGTATTCCATCACCACGGTTGACTCCCACAACGCCAGGTCACGATCGACCAGGGTGGGCAAGCTGCCGTAAGGGTTCACTTCGATCAGTTTCGGCGGATGACGACCCACTTCCACACTGATGATCTCGGCGCTGACACCCTTCTCTGCGAGCACGATGCGTACTCGGTGGGAATAGTGGTCGGCGGGGTCGGAGTAACAGGCCAACCGGTTGGTCACGCCCATGGCGGTCCTCCTCGCTTGTTGAAATTATCGAAAGCTCAAAAACGAGCGCGCCCAGGGAGCATCCCTGTAACGCCTGGTAGAACCAGACCGCTACGTAGTCAGAGATGCCGCTGGGCGCGCAAGATTAACAGCAATTGCTTACGGTTGGATCAATGCACATCCTTCCAGTATTCGCGTTTGAGCAGATAGGCGAATACGAAGAAGAAGGCCAGGTACAGCAACACATACGTACCGATGCGCTGATGCTGCAGTTTGACCGGGTTGGCGGAGTAGGCCAGGAAGGTCACAAGGTTCTTGACCTTCTCGTCGAACTGCTCGTCCGTCAACGAACCTGGGGTTTCTATCTTCAGTTGATCGCACGCTTCATGAGTCAAAGGTGTGCCGGTCAACGGATCGTATTGCTTCTTGCCGTCTTCAACGACCTGGATCTGCTTGCATCCTACCACTTGCTTGCCTTGCAGGCCGACCAGAACGTTAGGCATGCCGACATTCGGGAACACACGGTTGTTCACGCCATAAGGGCGCGCCGGGTCCTCGTAGAAGGATTTCAGGTAGCCGTAGAGCCAGTCGGTGCCGCGTACACGTGCCACCAGAGTCAAGTCAGGCGGTGCTGCGCCGAACCAGGTCTTGGCGTCGGCAGGCTTCATGCCGATGTTCATGTGGTCGCCGATCTTGGCACCGGTGAACACCAGCTTCTCCAGCATCATTTCATGGGGGATACCGAGGTCATCGGCCACCCGCTCGTAACGCTGGAACTTGGCGCTGTGGCAGCCCATGCAATAGTTGGCGAACGTACGCGCGCCGTCTTGCATAGCCGCCTTGTCAGACATGTCGATATCGACTTTTTCCAGTTCCGGGCCGCCGTGCTCGGCAGCGAAGGACAGTAGCGGCAGGGCCGCAAGCATCAATGCAACGAATAACTTTTTCATCAGCCAGTCACCCTTTCCGGAACCGGTTTGGTCTTCTCGAGCCGGGTGTAGAACGGCATCAGAATGAAGTAGGCGAAGTACAGGAAGGTGCAGACCTGCGACAACAACGTACGCTCCGGGGTCGGCGCCAATACGCCCAGCACGCCCAGGATCACGAACGCAATGCAGAACACCCACAGCCAGATCTTGCTCAGCCAGCCTTTGTAGCGCATGGACTTGACCGGGCTGCGGTCGAGCCAAGGCAACACGAACAGCACCGCAATGGCCGCGCCCATGGCGATCACGCCCATGAGCTTGTCGGGGATTGCGCGCAAGATCGCGTAGAACGGCGTGAAATACCAGACCGGGGCAATGTGCTCAGGCGTCTTGAAGGCGTTGGCTTGTTCGAAGTTCGGCTTCTCGAGGAAATAACCGCCCATCTCCGGGAAAAAGAACACGATCGAGCAGAACACGAACAGGAACACCACCACGCCGACAATGTCTTTCACGGTGTAGTAAGGGTGGAACGGAATGCCATCCAGCGGGATGCCGTTTTCGTCCTTGTGCTTCTTGATGTCGACGCCGTCGGGGTTGTTGGAACCCACTTCGTGCAGGGCCAGGATGTGCAGCACTACCAGGCCGAGGATCACGATTGGCAAGGCCACCACGTGCAGGGCGAAGAAGCGGTTCAGGGTGATGCCGGAGATCAGGTAGTCACCACGGATCCACTGGGTCAGGTCGTTGCCGATCACCGGGATCGCACCGAACAGCGAGATGATCACCTGGGCCCCCCAGTACGACATCTGGCCCCACGGCAGCAGGTAGCCCATGAAGGCTTCCGCCATCAGCGCCAGGTAGATCAGCATGCCGAACACCCACACCAGCTCGCGGGGCTTCTGGTACGAGCCGTAGAGCAGGCCACGGAACATGTGCAGGTAGACGACGATAAAGAACGCCGACGCGCCGGTGGAGTGCAGCAGGCGCAGGATCGAGCCGTACTCGACGTCACGCATGATGTATTCGACGGAGGCAAACGCCTCTTCCGCCGACGGCGTATAGCTCATCGTCAACCACACCCCGGTGACGATCTGGTTGACCAGCACCAGCAGTGCCAGGGAGCCGAAGAAGTAGAAGAAGTTGAAGTTCTTCGGCGCGTAATATTTGCTGAGATGGTCTTCCCACATTTTTGTGGCGGGGAAGCGCGCATCCACCCAATCCATGAACTTGCTCATCACGCGTTCTCCTTGTCGAGGCCAATGACAATGATGTCGTCAGATTCGTAGTTGTGCGGAGGAACCGGCAAGTTCAACGGAGCAGGCTGGGACTTGTAGACACGGCCGGCGAGGTCGTAGTGGGAGCCGTGGCAGGGGCAGAAGTAACCGCCGACCCAGTCCTTGCCCAGATCGACCGGGGCCACTTCCGGGCGAAAGGTAGGCGAGCAACCCAGGTGGGTACAAAGACCGACCAGCAGCAGGATCTCTGGCTTGATCGAACGCACTTCGTTCTTGGCGTAGGCGGGCTGGTCGGAATTCTCAGATTTGGGGTCAGACAGCTGGCCTTCGATCTTTTTCAGATTCCCCAGGATTTCCTCGGTACGACGAACAATGAAGACCGGCTGGCCGCGCCACTCAGCAATCATCTGCTGCCCTGGCTCGATCTTGCTGATATTCACCTTCACCGGTGCACCTGCGGCTTTCGCCTTGGCACTGGGAAACCATGACCCCACGAACGGGACCGCAGCCCCCACCGCTCCTGCAGCACCCACCACGGATGTGGCTGCTACCAAGAAGCGACGCCGGCCTGCATTCACGCCGTCATTGCTCATTCAGTCCTCTCCCATCAGCTTTTTTGGCCTGTTAAATCAGGCGTCTACTAAGTGTTGAATCTTTACTTATAAAAATTTTGCCGAATGGTAATGAAAAGCCCCACGTATGACAAGGGAATTGCCCTGGGCTCAGCCTCCAGGCCTTGTAGTATAGGGGGTCTACGGATGTGGCAAGTTGTCACGGCGAAATTTGTGTATAAATCGCAGGCAATAAAAAACGCCCAGCTCCGTGAGGAGGCTGGGCGTTTTTGTGGAACGTAAAGCGAATTAACGCTTCGAGTACTGCGGACGCTTACGCGCTTTACGCAGACCGACTTTCTTACGTTCAACTTCACGGGCATCACGAGTCACGAAGCCAGCTTTGCGCAGAGCGCCACGCAGGGTTTCGTCGTACTGCATCAGAGCGCGAGTGATACCGTGGCGGATTGCGCCAGCTTGACCACTTACACCGCCACCGATAACGGTGACATAGATGTCGAACTTTTCAACTGTCTCGGTCAGTTCCAGCGGCTGACGAACTACCATGCGGGCAGTTTCGCGGCCGAAGAAGTTGTCCAGAGTGCGGTTGTTGATCGAGATGTTACCAGTACCCGGACGCAGGAAAACGCGTGCGGTTGCGGTTTTGCGACGGCCAGTGCCGTAATTTTGAGTCGCCGACATAATGAACTATTCCGTTAAAACTTCAGTTCTTGGGGCTGCTGAGCAGCATGAGGGTGTACAGCGCCCGCATAGACTTTCAGCTTGCGAAACATATCGCGACCCAGTGGGCCCTTAGGCAGCATGCCTTTGACCGCGATTTCGATCGGGGCTTCAGGCTTCTTGGCAATCAGGCCTTCGAAATTGGAAGACTTGATACCGCCTGGGAAACCGGAGTGACGGTAGTACATTTTGTCGCTTGCTTTGTTGCCGGTTACACGAACCTGCTCAGCGTTGATGATCACGATGTAGTCACCGGTGTCAACGTGAGGGGTGTACTCAGGCTTGTGCTTGCCACGCAGACGGCTGGCGACTTCAGTGGCCAGACGACCCAGGGTCTGACCAGCGGCGTCGACGACAAACCAGTCGCGCTGAACTGTTTCCGGTTTTGCAGTAAAAGTTGTCATTCTTTAATAGCCTCAGGGGCCGCCCTGTAAATTAGACGGCGGATCTTACTGAATAGTGCGTACTTTGACAAGTCAAAGGCAGCCGGATACAGACGCTATCGGGGGCTCGGGTCGGCGCGTCCGTTCAACGGCAAGATTCTTCGGCAGGCGGCGCATCACTTCCACTGCAGAAAGAGGTGGGCAATTATGCAGATTGCGAAAAAAAATTCAACCTGCTTTTATGATTGTTTTCCCCGAAGGAGTACCCGATGGATTATCGACAGCTGGGCCGCACCGATCTGAACGTGAGCGCGATCGCCTTGGGCACCATGACCTGGGGCGAGCAGAACAGCGAGGCAGAGGCCTTCGCACAGATCGAACGGGCCAAGGCCGCCGGCATCAACTTCCTCGATACCGCGGAAATGTACCCGGTGCCGCCCAAGGCCGACACCTACGCCACCACCGAACGCTATATCGGCAATTACTTCAAAAGCCGTGGCGACCGCGCCGACTGGATCCTCGCCAGCAAGATCGCCGGCCCCGGCAACACCATCGACTACATCCGCGATGGTCACCTGCGCCACAACCGCAAACACATCGTCGAAGCCCTGGATGCCAGCCTCAAACGCCTGCAAACCGACTGGATCGATCTCTACCAGCTGCACTGGCCGGAGCGCAGCACCAACTTTTTCGGTCAACTGAGCTACAAGCACAAGGACGAAGACGACCTCACTCCGCTGGAGGAAACCCTCGAAGCACTGGATGAGCAAGTGAAGGCCGGCAAGATCCGCCACATTGGCCTGTCCAACGAGACCCCGTGGGGCACCATGAAATTCCTGGCCCTGGCCGAAGCCCGTGGCTGGTCCCGCGCGGTGTCGATCCAGAACCCCTACAACCTGCTCAACCGCAGTTTTGAAGTGGGCCTGGCGGAAATCGCGATTCGTGAGCAATGCGGCCTGCTGGCGTATTCGCCCCTGGCATTCGGCATGCTCAGCGGCAAGTACGAAGGTGGCGCGCGCCCGGCCAAGGCACGCCTGACCGAGTACAGCCGTTTCAGCCGCTACTTCAACCCGCAGTCGGAGGCGGCGTGCAGCCGTTACGTGGCACTGGCGCGCGAGCACGGCCTGGATCCGGCGCAGATGGCATTGGCGTTTGTGACACAACAGCCGTTCGTGACCAGCAACATTATTGGCGCAACGTCACTGGAGCAACTGGACAGCAACATCGCCAGTGCTGACCTGAAGCTGTCGAAGGAAGTGCTGGAAGGGATTGAGGCGATTCAGAAGGATCATCCGAATCCTGCGCCTTGATTGACCTGTAGACCGCTATCGGGGGCAAGCCCCCTCCCACACGTGGAATGCATGCCAATGTGGGAGGGGGCTTGCCCCCGATGACGCACTCAAGACCCGCAAAAATCAAAGCGCCCGCGCAATAATCTCCTTCATGATTTCATTGGTCCCCGCATAAATCCGCTGCACCCGCGCATCCGCCCACGCCCGCGCAATCGGGTATTCCCACATGAAGCCGTAGCCGCCGTGCAACTGCACGCATTCGTCGAGCACCTTGCACTGCAGGTCCGTGGCCCAGTACTTGGCCATCGCCGCCGTGGGCACGTCCAGCTTGCCCTCCAGGTGCAACGCCATGCACTTGTCCACGAACACCCGACCGATCTGAATCTCGGTGGCCATCTCCGCCAACTTGAAGCGAGTGTTCTGGAAGTCGGCAATCGCCTTGCCGAACGCCTTGCGCTCGCGGGTGTATTCCAGGGTCCACGCCAGCGCCGCCTCGGCTGATGACAACGCGCCGATAGCCACCGTCAGGCGCTCCTGGGGCAACTCCTGCATCAGATAGGCAAACCCCATTCCCGCCTGGCCCAGCAGGTTTTCCTTGGGCACCCGTACATCCTGAAAGAACAGCTCCGAGGTGTCCTGGGCCTTCATACCCACCTTCTCCAGGCGTTTGCCCTTGTCGAAGCCCGGCGTGTCGGCCTCTACCAGGAACAGGCTGGTGCCCTTGGCGCCCGCCTTGGGATCGGTCTTGGCCACCACGATCACCAACTCGGCCAGGTAGCCGTTGGTGATAAACGTCTTGGAGCCATTGATCACATACTCATCGCCGTCCAGCACCGCCGTGGTCTTGACCCCTTGCAGATCGGAACCAGCTCCCGGCTCGGTCATGGCAATGGCCGTGACCATCTCGCCGGAGATCAGCTTGGGCAGGTATTTGTGCTTCAGCGCCTCACTGCCGTAATGCAGGATGTACGGCGCAACGATGTCCGAGTGCAGGGAAAAACCGATGCCGGTCAGGCCCAGCCGGCTGATCTCTTCGATCACCACCGCGCTGTACAGAAAGTCCGCACCGAGCCCGCCATAGGCTTCCGGCAGGTGGGAGCACAACATGCCCGCCTCCCCCGCCTTGCTCCACAGACTGCGGTCGATATAGCCCTGTTTCTCCCATTGCCCGTGGAACGGCGCGGCGTCTTTTTCCAGGAAGGTGCGCACGCTCTCGCGGAAGAGTTCGTGTTCCGGACTGAACAAGGTTCTGGGAATCATGGGTCACCTGCGTGGATTGTCGGACAAAGACGAGCCCACAGAGACTATGCCCCGAAGGCATCACAGGACACTGGACACATGCGACAAAAAATAAGACGATCCAGCCGTCTGGTGACCACTTTCCCCTATAAGAATAAATGAAATTATGTCTAACCAAATCTCCACGCCGTTGCGGCGCGTCAGCATTTTGGCCATTGATCGGGTATTTGCTTCAACCCTCATGCAAGCCAAGGATTTCTTCCACCTCGCCAGCCTGCGTTACGGCAAGCAACAAGGCCTGGGCCTCACCCCGGCATTCGAAACACGCCTGGTCAGCCCCGACGGGCAATCGGTGTGCAGCTTCAGTGATGTAATCATGCCGGTGGATGGCGGCCTGGAAGACGCCGACATCATTGTGTTGCCGGCCTTCTGGGATGACTTCGACGCCTTGTGCACGCGCTACCCGCAGGTGCTGCCGTGGTTGCGCGAGCAGCACGCACGCGGTGCGGTGTTATGCGGCGAAGCCACCGGGGTGTTCTGGCTGGCCGAAGCCGGCCTGCTCGACGGCAAGGAGGCCACGACCTACTGGCGCTTCTTCAACGCCTTCAGCGAACGCTTCCCCAAGGTGCAGCTCAACCAGGACAAGCACCTCACCGACGCCGACAACCTGTATTGCGCCGGCGGCACCACGTCGGCGTGCGACCTCTACATCTACCTGATCGAACGTTTCTGCGGCGCCAACATTGCCCAGGCCGTGGCCCGCGACATTCTCTACGAGGTGCAGCGCAGCTACTCACCTGGACGCATTGGGTTTGGCGGGCAGAAGCTGCATCAGGATGTGATTATCCTGCAGATCCAGCACTGGCTCGAAGAGCACTTCGCCGACAAGTTCCGCTTCGAAGACGTGGCCAGGGAACACGGCATGAGCATCCGCAACTTCATGCGCCGCTTCCAGACCGCCACCGGTGATAAGCCACTGCATTATCTGCAACGCTTGCGCATCGAAACGGCCAAGGGCTTGCTCTCGGGCAGCCGCAAGAGCATCAAGACCATCAGTTATGAGGTGGGGTATGACGATGCGAGCTTCTTTGCGCGGCTGTTCAGGCAGCACACGGAGTTGTCGCCTAACCAGTACCGGCAGCAGTTTCAGCAGGCTGCCTGAAATAAAGGTGGAAAAGGGCGTGTTGTGGTGAGTGGGGCTTGTCCCCCGACGGGTTCACCGCAGACCCAATGGGGCTGCTCCGCAGCCCAGCGCGGGACAAGCCCGCTCACCACAAAAAAAACCCACATATGATCTGCGTAGTGCTTAGGGCTTGTGTCCACGCGACAGGAACTCGTGGGACTGCATCTCCAGCAAGCGGCTCAACGTGCGCTGGAACTCGAAGTTCAGGCGGCCGCCGGTGTACAGGTCCTTGAGCTCGACTTCCGCCGAGATGATCAGCTTGACGTTACGGTCGTAGAACTCGTCGACCATGTTGATGAAACGTCGCGCGATGTCGTCGGTGGTAACGCTCATCTGCTCCACGCCGCTCAGGATCACTGCGTGGAAGATCTTGCCCAGTTCGATGTAGTCGTTCTGGCTACGCGGGCCGTCGCACAGTTGGCGGAACTCGAACCAGGCCACGTCATCGCAGGTGCGCAGCGCGATGATTTCGCGGTTCTCGATCATCAGCTTGTCGTTTTCCACCGCCTGGGTGCATTCCGGCGTGAGGGCGCGGAAGCTCTTTTTCAGGCTTTCGTGGGCTGCTTCATTCAGCGGGAAGTGGAACAGCTCCGCTTGCTCCAGGTGACGCAGGCGGTAGTCGACGCCGCTGTCGACGTTGACGATCTCGGTGTTCTGCTTGATCAGCGCGATGGCCGGCAGGAAGCGCGCGCGTTGCAGGCCGTCCTTGTACAAGCCGTCGGGTACGATGTTCGAGGTGGCGACCAGGGTCACGCCGTTCTTGAACAGTTCTTCCATCAGGGTGCCGAGGATCATGGCGTCGGTGATGTCGGAGACGAAGAACTCATCGAAGCAGATCACTCGCGCTTCATCGGAGAAACGCTTGGCGATGATGGTCAGCGGGTTTTTCTCGCCCGGCAGGGTCTTCATCTCTTCGTGCACGCGCTTCATGAAGCGGTGGAAGTGCGTGCGCACCTTTTCCTTGAACGGCAGCGCTTCAAAGAAGGTGTCGACCAGGTAAGTCTTGCCGCGGCCGACGCCGCCCCAGAAGTACAAGCCTTTGACCGGCGTGTGGTCTTTCTTGCCAAACAGCTTGCTGAACATGCCTGGCTTGCTCTGCGAGGCCGCGACCAAGTCGTCGTACAGGCGCTGCAAATGACGCACCGCCGTTTCCTGGGCTGCGTCATGGAAGAATTCAGGGCGTTTCAGATCAGCTTGATATCGTTCTAGGGGCGTCATAATTCGTTAGCAAGGCAACAAAAACGGGCCGTCACTGTAACGACGGCCCTGGATAATGGCAATCAACCCTTGGTCGGGTTAATCCTCGAGGGGGGTCAACGCAACGCGCAAGGCTTCGATGGCGGCATCACGGGATGCTTCGTCGGCGAACTCGGCGCTGTCTGCCACGGCGGAACCGTCCAGCCATACGCTGAAGCCCAGGGCCTCAGTGCGTACGTCCAAAGCGTCACCGCTCTGCAGCTGCTTGGTCACCACGCCCGCCGCCTTGCCATCGGCAAAGTGGCGCGACAGCAGCAGTTGCTCACCATCCGCCGCCAGCAGGCGGAAGCGGAAGCTGCCATCGTCTTCGCGAAAGCTCACGAACCGTGCAGCTTTCGCCGCTTTCTTCTTGGCCGCAACCGGCGCCGCAGCCTGGTTGACGAACGAACGCAGGCCCACCGCTTCGCGCAGTTCAGCCAGGAACGGTGCCGCCACGGCACGGGCCTTCTTGGCACCGACCAGCAGCAGGTCTTCCATGTCCGATGGGCGTGACATCAGTTGATGGTAGCGTTCACGGGCTTCGCCCAGTTGGCCATCCAGCAGCTGGAACAGACGGCTTTTCGCCTCGCCCCAACCCAGCCCTTGCAGCAGCTCGGCACGGAACTCTTCTTCTTGGGCCTTGCTGGCAAACGCCTGGTACAGGGTGAACAGGTGCGAATTGTCCGGGTCCTTGGCTTCGCCAGGCGCGCGGGAGTCGGTAACGATCCGCGAGATGGCGTCCTTCATGTCCTTGGCGCTGGTGAACAACGGGATGGTGTTGTCGTAGCTCTTCGACATCTTGCGGCCATCCAGGCCCGGCAAGGTGGCGACGCTTTCTTCGATCAACGCCTCGGGCATGGTGAAGAATTCTTTGCCGTTGCCGAACAGGTGGTTGAAGCGCTGGCCAATGTCACGGGCCATTTCCACGTGTTGGATCTGGTCGCGACCCACCGGCACTTTGTGCGCGTTGAACATCAGGATGTCCGCCGCCATGAGCACCGGGTAGCTGTACAGGCCCATGGTGATGCCCGCATCCGGGTCTTCGCCGGTTTCCACGTTCTTGTCCACCGAGGCTTTGTAGGCGTGGGCGCGGTTGAGCAGGCCCTTGGCGGCCACGCAGGTCAGCAGCCAGGTCAGCTCGGGGATTTCCGGGATGTCCGACTGCCGATAGAACGTCACCCGGTTCACATCCAGGCCACCGGCCAGCCAGGTCGCGGCGATTTCCATACGCGAGCGCTGGATACGCTGCGGGTCATCGCATTTGATCAGGGCGTGGTAGTCGGCCAGGAAGTAGAACGAGTCGGCATTCGCGTCCTGGCTGGCCAGGATTGCCGGGCGGATCGCACCGGCGTAGTTGCCCAGGTGCGGCGTGCCGGTGGTGGTGATGCCGGTGAGGATACGGGTACGAGTCGTCATGGGTAATCGCTTATCAGACTGCTATCAATTCGAGAGACGCGGCAGCACCAGATCCTTGAGATCGGTCAGCTTGCCGTGAAAAAAGTGTCCGCATTCTGCCACTTTCAGCAGCTCATGGGGGCGTTTCAGGGCGGCGGACCAATCGTAGACCAGTTGCGGGTCGACCACTTCGTCGGTTTCCGGTTGGATCAAGGTCAGCGGGCAGCCTTGGGGAAGCGTGTCGGTATCGCGCAGGCGCATCACCGCAGCGGCGACCATGAACAGGTGCGCGAGTTTTTCACCCTTGGCTTCCAGGCGCCCGCCAAGGCTGGCAGCCACGTAGCCGCCGAAGGAAAACCCAAGCAGGGTGATCGGCAGATCAGGGTGTTTTTCCCGCAGCCACGTGGCGACCGCTTCGGCATCGTCCACTTCACCGGTGCTCATATCGTGCGTGCCGGCACTGGCGCCGACGCCACGGTAATTGAAACGCAAGGTAATCAAACCGGCATCGCGGGCGGTACGTTGCAGGGTCGATACAACTTTATTGAGCATGGTCCCACCCTGCACCGGGTTAGGGTGGCAGATCAGCGCCAGGCCACGTGGCTCGGGGTGATCCAGGTACAGGGCTTCCAATTGGCCTACCGGGCCATCGATCAAAACGGGGGTTTCACGCATGAGCAAGGAATGAACTCCGTGACCTCTCAAAGGGTCGACTCGTCTAGCTAAAAGTCTGTGCATGGCATCATTGCGAGCTTAATCGCGGTATACAGCGCAGGTCCGAGCCGTTAACGTAAAGCAAAGCCGTTTATAGAGGAAGGACTCGTGGAACACTCGCTCTTAGTTTGGTTGTTGCCGACTCTTGCCCTGGTTGCCGGTGTCGCCATTGGATTCCTGGTTGCTCGCTTGCTGCCGAATGCCGCGCCTAACCGCACGCAGCGTCAGCTGGATGACATTCAGGAACGTTTTGACAGTTATCAGAACGAGGTTGTTACCCACTTCAACAGCACCGCGACCCTGGTCAAGAAGCTCACCCAGAGCTACCAGGAAGTACAGGATCACCTCGCCGATGGCGCTAACCGCCTGGCCCTCGACGACATCACCCGTCAGCGTCTGCTGGCCGCGTTGCATTCCGATGCACCGCAAACTCCACGGGAACGCCTGACCCCGCCACGGGAAAACCAGGAGCCACCACGGGACTACGCGCCAAAGACGCCGAACGCCCCAGGCATGCTGGATGAGCATTACGGCTTGAAGAAGTAAGTCCTCTTCAGGCAATTAAAAAGCCCGGTTGATCGATGATCAGCCGGGCTTTTTTGTGCACGCTCGTTCTCCAGAACACGGTAGATCCACTGTGGGCGTGCTCTCACACTAGCTGCACGCGACCTTAAGCCAGTGGTTGCTCCTGCAACCAGCCACCCTCGATCCGCACATGCCTACCATGGAAGCGTTTGAGGCTGCTGCGATGACCCACGCTGACGATGCTCAGACCCGGCAGCTCATCAATCAGCGCCTGGTACAGCGTCGCCTCGTCCTCTTCATCCATCGCTGACGTGGCTTCGTCCATGTACAGCCATTGCGGTGCGAACAACAAAGCGCGGGCAAAGGCCAGGCGTTGCTGCTCACCCGGCGAGAGCATGCGCTGCCAGTGATTGGCTTCATCCAGGCGCCCCACCAGGTGCGGCAGGCGGCAGGTTTCCAGGACCTGTGCATAACGTTCTGCCGAGTAGACGCTGTCGTCCTGTGGATAACTCAATACCGCCTTCAACGTGCCAATCGGCAAGTAGGGTTTCTGTGGCAGGAACAGGTAACGCTTGGCCGGCAGGCGAATGCTGCCGTGACCCGCAGGCCAGAGATGGCCCATGGCGCGCAGCAAGGTACTTTTGCCGCTGCCGGAACGGCCGCTGAGCATGACGCGCTGACCCGGCTCGACGATCATGTTGGCGTCGGTGAGCAGGTGGCGGCCATCGGCCAGGTTCATGCCCAACCCTTGCACCACCAGGCGTTCGCCTTCCGCGTGCACCTCAATGGCGGCCGGGCGTTGCTCGTTTTCATCCATGGCCTGCTGAAAGCTCAAGAGACGATCGCTGGTCGCCCGCCAACCGGCCAGGTCGGCATAAGCGCTGATAAACCAGCTGAAGTTGCCTTGCACGTTGCCAAACGCCGAGTTGATTTGCATCAGCTCACCCAGCTCGATCTTCCCGGCAAAGTAGCGGGGCGCGGCGACCACAAAGGCAAACACGATCGCAATCTGTTCATAGCCGGCGGTAAAGAATGTCAGGCGCTTGGACACCTTCATGATGTCCCAGAAGTTATGCCAGACCTTGCCGAATCGCGTGCTCAAGCGCTGGTTTTCGTTAGCCTCGCCGTTGTACAAGGCGATGCTCTCGGCATTCTCCCGCACCCGCACCATGGAGAAACGCAGGTCCGCTTCGAAACGTTGTTGTTGGTTGCTCAAGCCGATCAACCGGCGACCGATCAGGTGGGTCAACCAACTGCCCACGCCGGCGTAGACCAATGCACACCAGAACATGTAGCCGGGGATGGTGATACCGAACACGTCAATGCTGCCCGAAACGCCCCACAGGATGACGGAAAACGACACCAGGCTGACCACATTGCGCAGCAGCCCAAGACCTAGACTCAGCGTGTTAGAGGTAAAACTATTGAGGTCTTCGGAGATACGTTGGTCCGGGTTATCGGTATAGCCGCCCTGCTCCAACTGGTAGTAGTTTTTGTTGCCGAGCCAGCGCGCAAAGTGCTTTTCGGTGAGCCACGCCCGCCAGCGAATGGTCAGCATCTGAGTCAGGTAAAGGCGGTATACCGCGCCGAGAATAGCCACCGCTGCGATAGCGCAAAAATAGCCGATCTGTTGCCAGAAGGCGGCGGTGTCCTTTTTTTCCAGGGCGTTGTAGAAGTCCTTGTACCAGTGGTTGAGCCATACGGAAATTGCCACGCTGAACAGCGACAGGCCGATCACCGCGGCCAACAGCAACCAGGCTTTGCCCTTCTCTTCACTTCGCCAATAAGGCGTGATCATCGCCCAGGTTCGGCGAAAGAATTGCCCACGCACAGCGTCATTGACCGCGGAGTACTCAGCGTTCGGATTCATCGTTCAGGCTCGTAGGGAAGAAGGCAGGCGTTTGAACCGATCATAGGTGATCGGTTCAGCGTTTCGCGCGGCCTGAAGCAGGTTGTTCAGCTTAGGTTCAGCGTCGTACCGGACGTTTCTGCAGCTTGCGTTGCAGGGTGCGACGATGCATACCCAAGGCCCGCGCGGTGGCGGAGATATTGCCTTCGTGCTCGGTCAGCACGCGCTGGATGTGCTCCCACTGCAGGCGGTCCACCGACATCGGGTTTTCCGGCACCAGGGTGTCAAGGTCGGCATGCTCGGACAGCAACGCGGCCAGCACGTCGTCGGCATCTGCCGGCTTGCACAGGTAGTTGCAGGCGCCGCGCTTGATCGCCTCGACAGCGGTGGCAATGCTGGAGTAACCGGTGAGGATCACCACGCGCATTTCCGGGTCGAGCTCCAGCAGCTTGGGCAGCAGCACCAGGCCGGAGTCGCCGTCCATTTTCAGGTCGAGCGCGGCGTAGTCCGGCAGATCGGCCTGGGCGATGGTCAGCCCTTCTTCGGCGGAGCCTGCGGTGCTCACGCGAAAACCGCGACGGCTCATGGCGCGCGCCATCACGCGGGTAAAGGTGGCGTCGTCATCTACCAGCAACAGGTGCGGCAGTTCTTCGCCTTCGACTTGGATCTCGTCACTCATCGATATCTCCTCGTGCGACACGGGGCAGGCGCAGCTCGGTGAGCGTGCCGCCTTCCTCATGACTATAGAGTTTTACTGAGCCACCGGCGCGGGTCACGCTGGCCTTGCTCAAAAAAAGACCGAGGCCGAAGCCTTTGCCCTTGGTGGTAAAGAACGGTTTGCCGATCTGTTCGGCAATGGCCAGCGGCACGCCCGCGCCGTGGTCACGAATACTGATGGTGACGTTTTCCAGGTCCCAGTCCAGTTGAACGCCCAGGCCTTCGGGGCAGGCGTCGGCGGCATTGTTCAACAAGTTGAGCAGGGCCTGGGTCAAGTCCGGCGGCGGCGCCATGCGCGGCACGGTGCCTTGCCCTAATAGATGAAAACGGTAACTGGCTTCGGGGCGCATCAGGTGCCAGCGGTTCAGGGCTTCATCGAGCCACTGGGTCACGTCCTGCATCTCCACCGCCAGGCGGCGATTGGCTTCGGCGGCGCGCACCAACTGCTGAAGGGTCTGCTTGCACTGCTTGACCTGCTCACGCAGCACGCCGAGATCTTCTTGCAACGCCGGGTCGTGATGGTCCTGGGTCATTTCGTTGAGCAGCACGCTCATGGTGGCCAAGGGTGTGCCCAGCTCATGGGCGGCGCCGGCGGCCTGGGTGGCAACGGCCAACAACTGCTGGTCGCGCAAGCCTTCTTCACGGCGAATCGCGCGCAGTTCTTCCTGGCGGCGCAGTTCTTCGGCCATGCGGGCAGCGAAGAACGTAATGACCGCAGCGGACAGCGCAAAGCTCAGCCACATCCCGTAGATCTGCAGGTTTTCCCGCGCGATCGGGAACGTTTGCAGCGGATAGAAGCGCGCCAACAGCAAGGTGTACAGCGTCAACGCGATGCCCGACAGCACCACCGAATAGCGCCACGGCAGGGTCACTGCGGCGATGGTCAGTGGCACCAGGTAATAAGAAACAAACGGATTGGTGGAACCACCGGAGAAATACAACAACACACTGTGGATAAACAGGTCGCACGCCAATTGCAGGGCGTATTCCAGCTCGGTCACCGGCCACGTGGTGCGCAACCGGATGGCGGTAAACACACAGAGCACGATGGAGAAACCCAGGGTCACGCCCAATTGCAGCCACGGCAGCGGCAACAGGTCGAACCAATAGGCGAGCCCGACGGAGCCGGCCTGTGCGGCCAGTACCAGGGTACGGATGAACGTCAGGCGCCAGAGGTTCTGGCGGGTGGCGGAAGTCAGTTTTACGGCGGCGAGCATGAGCTCTCCCGATGAGCGCTGCAGGCGGATCGGCAGGAGTATAAACGAAGCAGACCGCCTGGCACGGCGCGTGTGGCTCTTTGCCGCAGCCCGGGCAAATGACCGTTCGTCGGCATCGCCACATGTGTAGGTAATGTGTAAACCCGAAGAACCCACTGCCACCGTCTACAGTCATACCCAACACGCACATCCCCAGGAGCTTCCATGTCTCGTTTCACTCGCAGTGCAGCCGTCATCACGCTCAGCGTCGGCGCCCTGGCCAGCCTTCCAGCCCTGGCCGCCGATGAGCTGCATTACAACCAGATTTCCCTGCGCGCCGAGGTCAGCCAGGAGGTGGCCCGCGACAAGATGATCGTGACCCTCTACACCGAATCGCAGAACAGCGACCCGGCCAAGCTTGCCGCCGAAATCACCAACACCCTGAACAAGGCCCTCGGTGAAGCCCGCGAAGTCAAAGGCGTGACCCTGCGCCAGGGCAGCCGTAACAGCTACCCGATCTACGACAACAAGAACCAGAAGATCACCGGCTGGCGTGAACGCGCCGAACTGCGCCTGGAAAGCGCAGACTTCCCGGCGCTGTCCAAACTCACCGGCGAACTGTTGAACAGCCTGAAAATGGAAAACATGGACTTCGCCATCGCCGACGCCACGCGCAAGTCCAGCGAAGATGCGCTGCTCAAGGACGCAGTCGCCGCGTTTAAAGCACGCGCGCAACTGGCCACCGATGCGTTGGGCGGCAAGGGTTACAAGATCGTGAACCTGAACTTCAACACCAACGGCTACCCGATGCCTTACGCCCGTGGCGGCATGATGATGAAAGCAGCCATGGCGGATTCGGCACCGACGCCTGAAGTCGAGGCCGGCACCAGCCAGGTAAGCATGAGCGCCGATGGCGTGATCGAAGTGCAGATGCAGTGACCCCTACCTGATTGGCCTGAACGGCGTTACCCTCGGTAGCGCCGTTTTCGTTTGGGCAGCTTATATATGCCTGCCATTTCAGGGGTCTCCATGGAAAGAATTGCCTTAAAACCGCTCATCCTCGCCGCAGGCCTGCTGGCCTTTATGCCACTGGCCCAAGCGGCCAGCACCCTGGTCTACTGCTCCGAAGCCAGCCCCGCCGGTTTCGACCCCAGCCAGTACACCAGCGGCACCGACTTTGACGCTTCCGCCGAAACCGTGTTCAACCGCCTGACCCAGTTCAAGCGCGGCGGCACCGAAGTCGAACCTGGCCTGGCGACCAGTTGGGATATCTCCAAAGACGGCCTGACCTACACCTTCCACCTGCGGGATGGCGTCAAGTTCCACACCACTGATTTCTTCACCCCTACCCGCGACTTCAACGCGGATGATGTGCTGTTTACCTTCAACCGCCTGCTGGATGCCGATAGCCCGTTCCGCAAGGCCTACCCGTCCGAGTCGCCGTACTTCACCGACATGGGGTTGAACACCACGATCAAAAACGTCGAAAAACTCGACGAACACACCGTGCGTTTCAACCTGAACAACGTCGACGCTTCGTTCGTGCAGAACCTGGCCATGAGCTTTGCCTCGGTGCAGTCCGCCGAATACGCCGCCCAACTGCTCAAGCAAGGCAACGCTTCCGACATCAATCAAAAACCGGTGGGCACCGGCCCGTTTGTGTTCAAGCGTTACCAGAAGGACTCGCAGATCCGCTACGTGGCCAACAAGCAATATTGGAAACCCGAGGATGTGAAGCTCGACAACTTGGTGTTCGCCATCACCCCGGATGCCGCGTCGCGCCTGCAGAAGCTCAAGGCCGGCGAATGCCAGGTCAGCGGTTACCCGCGCCCTGCCGACATTGAAGTGATGAAACAAGACCCGAACTTGCGCGTGCTGCAGCAAGCCGGGTTCAACCTGGGCTTCCTGGCCTACAACGTGACCCACCCGCCGCTGGACCAGCTCAAGGTGCGCCAGGCGCTGGACATGGCCATCGATAAGCCGGCGATCATCAAGGCGGTGTACCAGAGCGCCGGGCAATTGGCGCAGAACGCGCTGCCGCCTGCCCAGTGGTCTTATGACCCCAGTATCAAGGACGCGCCCCACGACCCGGCAAAGGCCAAGGCGCTACTAAAAGAAGCAGGGGTTGCACCAGGTACCACCATCAACCTGTGGGCGATGACCGTACAGCGTGCTTCCAACCCGAACGCGCGGATGTCGGCACAAATGATCCAGCAGGATTGGGCAAAGATCGGCATCAAGGCCAACATCGTCAGCTATGAGTGGGGCGAATACATCAAGCGCGCCAAAAACGGCGAGCATGACGCGATGATTTATGGCTGGACTGGCGACAACGGCGACCCGGATAACTGGCTCGGCGTGCTCTACAGTTGTGCCGCGGTCAAGGGCAGCAACTACGCCAAATGGTGTAACCCGGCCTACGACAAACTGGTGCAGCAAGCCAAAGTCAGCAACGACCGCGAGCAGCGCATCAAGTGGTATCAACAGGCACAAAAAATCCTTAAGGAACAAGTACCTATAACGCCTATTGCGAACTCGACGGTTTTCCAACCGCTGCGCAAGGAAGTCCAAGACTTCAAGATCAGCCCTTTCGGGCTGACGCCGTTCTACGGCGTGAGTCTAGATAAGTAACAGCCGTGCGCCAACCGAGTGCGCCAGACGCCTCGGTTGGTCTTTTTTGGTGCAGCTCACGCACCGAAAAAACCCTCAAAATATGCGCAAATATGTACAAACTTTCATAATTGCGACATTCCTGTACGTTCGTACCACTGTTTCACCCTTGCAACGGTTCAGCATCTTGCAATGGGTATGGCGCCTGCATAAGTATCCGCAGGCCGACTCACGAGGTCGCCCTCACCACCAAAAATGACAACAAATCATGAGGCCAACATGCTTAAACACGCAGTCCTTCCGTTATTAGTGAGCGCTGGCCTTATGGCCGCCGCCCCCGTAGCCCTTGCGGCAACTAACCTGGTGTTCTGCTCCGAAGGGAGCCCGGCCGGTTTCGACCCAGGCCAGTACACCACCGGAACAGACTTCGATGCCTCGGCCGAAACCATGTTCAACCGCCTGACCCAGTTCGAACGCGGCGGCACCGCTGTGATTCCTGGGCTGGCCACCAGCTGGGACGTGTCCCCGGATGGCTTGACCTACACTTTCCACCTGCGTGATGGCGTCAAGTTCCACACCACCGCGTACTTCAAGCCGACCCGTACCTTCAATGCCGATGACGTGCTGTTCACGTTCAACCGCATGATCAACAAGGACGATCCGTTCCGCAAAGCCTACCCCACCGAGTTCCCGTACTTCACGGACATGGGGATGGACACCAACATCAAGAACATCGAGAAAGTCGATGAGCACACGGTCAAGTTCACCCTTGGCACTGTGGACGCCGCCTTTATCCAGAACCTGGCAATGAGCTTCGCGTCGATCCAGTCGGCTGAATACGCCGCCCAACTGTTGAAAGAAGGCAAGGCCTCGGACATCAACCAGAAACCGGTCGGTACTGGCCCGTTCGTGTTCAAGAGCTACCAGAAAGACTCGAACATCCGTTACACCGGCAACAAGGACTACTGGAAACCTGAAGACGTGAAGATCGACAACCTGATCTTCGCCATCACCACCGACCCGTCGGTGCGTATCCAGAAGCTGAAGAAAAACGAATGCCAGATCACCCTGTTCCCGCGTCCGGCCGACCTCAAGGCGCTGGAAGCCGACAAGGACCTGAAACTGCCGAACCAGGCCGGTTTCAACCTGGGCTACATCGCCTACAACGTCATGGACAAGGTCAAGGGCAGCGACCAGCCCAACCCGCTGGCTGACCTGCGCGTGCGCCAGGCGCTGGACATGTCGGTGAACAAGCAACAGATCATCGACTCCGTGTACCAGGGCGCCGGTCAACTGGCCGTCAACGCCATGCCGCCGACCCAATGGTCGTATGACACCACCATCAAGGACGCCAAGTACGATCCTGAGAAAGCCAAGGCACTGCTCAAGGAAGCCGGCGTCAAGGAAGGGACCGAAATCGTTCTGTGGGCCATGCCGGTCCAGCGTCCGTACAACCCGAACGCCAAGCTGATGGCTGAAATGCTGCAAAACGACTGGAAGAAGATCGGTCTGAACGTGAAAATCACCAGCTACGAGTGGGGCGAGTACATCAAGCGCTCCAAAGGTGGCGAGAACCAGGCCATGATCATTGGCTGGAGCGGTGACAATGGTGACCCGGACAACTGGCTGAACGTGCTGTTCGGCTGCGACTCGCTGTCCGGTAACAACTTCTCCAAATGGTGCGACAAGAAATTCGACGGCATCGTGAAAGAAGCCAAGGCCACATCGGATGTCGCCAAACGCACCGAGCTGTATAAGCAGGCGCAACATATCCTCAAAGATGCAGTCCCGATGACACCTATCGCGCACTCGACGGTGTATCAACCCATGCGCAACTCCGTGCAGGACTTCAAGATCAGCCCGTTTGGCTTGAACTCCTTCTACGGCGTGAGCGTAAGCGGCAAGTAAGAAGCCTTGACGGCGACGTTTCATAACGTCGCCGTTATTGCATCCGCCTGGCCTGTAGGCAACAGGCCGTGCTCGCAATCGTTGCGTCCTACAGCAATGAACTGCGAAGCGCGACGCCGTTGCCTACAAGGTCAATCCGATTTGGCGCATTTACTGCGAAGTCCGAGACCCATAACGTCGTAGGACAGCAGAGGCTGCTAACACGGAAAGGCACTTGCTGCGTGTGGGATCAGTGATGTTCCCCTGGCCGTACGCCAGGGGGGTTGCTCGCTGATGACAATTACAAACAAGGATCGGGATCGTCATGCGCCATACCACCGTTCTATCCGCAATTTTTGGCACCAGCCTGTTGGCTGCGGCCACGATGGGCTATGCCGCCGACAAAAAGAGCCTGGTGTTCTGCTCAGAAGGCAGCCCGGCAGGCTTTGACACCGCGCAATACACCACCGCCACCGATAACGATGCGGCCGAACCGCTGTACAACCGTCTGGTTGAGTTTGAAAAGGGCGAGACCGGTGTCGTACCTGCGCTGGCAACCAAGTGGGATATTTCGCCAGATGGCCTGACCTACACCTTTCACCTGCGCGAAGGGGTGAAATTCCACAGCAACAAGGAATTCAAACCGACGCGGGATTTCAACGCCGACGACGTGCTGTTCACCTTCAACCGCATGCTTGACGCCGACCATCCGTTTCGCAAGGCCTACCCCACCGAGTTTCCGTACTTCAACGGGATGAGCCTGAACAAGAACATTGCCAAGGTCGAGAAAACCGACCCGCACACCGTGGTGATGACCCTGAACACGGTCGACGCCGCGTTTATCCAGAACATCGCCATGAGCTTCGCCGCGATCCTCTCGGCCGAATATGCCGAGCAACTGCTCAAGACCGGCAAGCCCAGCGACATCAACCAGAAGCCCATCGGCACCGGCCCTTTCGTGTTCCAGCGGTACCAGAAAGATTCGCAGATCCGGTACGTGGCCAACAAACAGTACTGGGACCCGAGCAAGGTCAAGCTGGACCAGTTGATCTTCGCCATCAACACCGACGCGTCGGTGCGGGTGCAAAAGCTCAAGGCGGGCGAATGCCAGGTGACGCTGCATCCGCGCCCGGCTGACGTCGACGCCCTCAAGGCCGACCCAAACCTGCAACTGCTGACCAAGCCGGGTTTCAACCTCGGCTATATCGCCTACAACGTGCGCCACAAGCCGTTCGACCAGCTCGAAGTGCGCCAGGCGCTGGACATGGCGGTGAACAAGCAGAGCATTCTGAACGCCGTGTACCAAGGCGCAGGGCAACTGGCGGTCAACGCCATGCCGCCGACGCAGTGGTCCTACGACGACAGTATCCAGGACGCCGCCTACAACCCGGAAAAGGCCAAGGAACTGCTCAAGGCCGCCGGCGTGAAGGAAGGCACCGAAATCACCCTATGGGCGATGCCGGTACAACGCCCGTACAACCCCAACGCCAAGCTGATGGCCGAGATGCTGCAAAGCGACTGGGCCAAGATCGGCCTCAAGGTCAAGATCGTCAGCTACGAGTGGGGCGAATACATCAAGCGCACCAAGAATGGTGAGCACGATGTGAGCCTGATCGGCTGGACCGGCGACAACGGTGACCCGGACAACTGGCTGGGCACCCTCTACAGCTGCGACGCCATCGGCGGGAACAACTACTCCATGTGGTGTGACCCGGCGTACGACAAGCTGATCAAGCAAGCCAAGGTCGTGACCGACCGCGAACAAAGGACTGTTCTCTACAAACAGGCGCAGCAACTGCTCAAGCAGCAGGTGCCGATCACGCCAGTCGCCCACTCGACGGTCAACCAGCCGTTAAGCGCCAAAGTCGAAGGTTTCAAGGTCAGCCCTTTCGGCCGCAACGTGTTCTCGGGCGTCAGTATCACCCCATAAGAAAATAACCGGATTGCGCAGGGCGGCCCCCGCCTTGCTGCAAACGCGCGGCCTTTTGTTGGGATTTTTCCTACGCCAAACGTTTGCATGAGCTTGAACGAGTTACACACCCAATAGCCGGATCACCAAAAAAGACCGGCATTAAAAAGAGAACCAAAGGAGCTTCATTCATGAAACTGAGCAGCAAAGCGCTTCTGGCCCTGGCCATCAGCACCATCACGGCTACCGCCTACGCTGAAACCACCAGCCAGGACTTCGTTCCGACCACCCTGGCCGGCACCAGCGCGCAAAGCGAGGCCAAAGGCTTTATCGACGGTCAAAGCCTGGGCGGTACAACCCGTAACTGGTATGCGAACGAAATGAAGTTTCGCAACGACCGCTTCAGCTACCGTAAAGACGGTGTGAAGACGCCGATCTCCCGTCGTATCAACTGGGCCCAAGGCACCATCCTCAACTACACCTCGGGCTTCACCCAAGGCACTGTAGGGGTCAGCACTGAAGTTGCTGCTTACAACTTCATCGCCCTTGATCGCGACCGCAAGGATATCGCCGGCGGCTCCAACCGTACCCTGGCGGATTCCGGCGGTGACGCTGTAGGCCAGTGGAGCAAACTGGGCCTGGCCAACGTCAAGTTCCGTGTGTCCAACACCACCTTGACCGCCGGTCGCCAGAATTTCAGCACCGGTATCGTCGACACCATCGGCAACCGCGCCCTGCCTTCAAGCTTTGAAGGTGTGAGCTTCAACAGCGAAGAGTTCAGCAACCTGTCGTTCCAGGGCGGTATCTTCGACCGCGTTTCGCCGCGTACCGAGCAGAGCCTGTCGAAATTCCGTTCCGAATACGGCAATGGCCAGGAAACCGACAAGGTCAAAACCCTGGGCTTCAACTACCAGCCGTTCAAGAGCCTGAAAACCAGCGTGTTCGCCGCTAACGTCGAAGACTTCTGGAACCAGTACTACTTCGGCGCTACCCATGAACTGGGTGATGCACAGACCCTGGCACTGACCACAGGCCTGAACTACTACAAAACCACTGACACCGGCAGCAAGAAGATGGGCAACATCGACAACGACACCTACTCGTTGTCCCTGGGCCTGACTCACCAAGCCCACAGCCTGACCTTCTCGTACCAGGAAGTGAACGGTGACGAGTACTTCGACTACCTGCACGAAACCAACGGCATCTACCTGGCCAACTCCCTGACTTCGGACTTCAACAGCCCGAACGAGAAGTCCTTCCAGATCGCCTACGGCATCAACATGGCCGAATACGGCGTGCCAGGCCTGAAGTTCAACGTCTACTCGGCTCGCGGTTGGGGCATCGACGGTACTCACTACAACGGCACCGCCTACGGCGAAGCCGGCGCGTCGCGCAGCGACTTGCGCCTGATGGACGGCGAGAAGCACCAGGAATACGGTGTTGGCTCGTCCTACGCGATCCAGAGCGGCCCACTCAAGGCCACTACCATTCGTGCAACCTACGTGACTCACCGTGCCAGCTCCGAACAAGCTGACGGCAACATCAAAGAGTTCCGCCTGGTCACCACCATCCCATTCAACATTCTTTAATTAGCGCCAGGTAGACGGCGGGCTCAGGACGAGCCCGCCGTCTACGCTTGTCTGGTCCCATCGATTGCAGAGGGCTCTGAATGAAAATGCTCCCGCTACAAGCCGCTATGGCTGCCGCGCTGTTGAGCGTGGCGATCGGCGTTTCGGCCAAACCGCTGGTGGTCTGCACCGAAGCCAGCCCGGAAGGTTTCGACCCGGTCCTGTACACCACGGCCGTGACCGCTGACGCCGCTGCTGAAACCATGTTCAACCGCCTGGTGGACTTCAAGCCCGGCACCACCGAAGTGATCCCCGCGCTGGCCAAAGACTTGCCCGAGATCAGCGCCGATGGCCTGACCTACACCTTCCACCTGCGTGACGACATCAAGTTCCACACCACCGACTACTTCAAACCCACGCGCAACATGAACGCCGACGACGTGCTTTGGAGCTTCCAGCGCCAGCTGGACCCGAATCACCCATGGCATAAACAGTCCCTCGTGGGCTATCCGTACTTCGAAAGTATGGGTTTCAAGGAACTGCTCAAGAGCGTAGAGAAGACCGACGATTACACGGTCGTCTTTACCCTGACCCGTCCTGAAGCACCGTTTTTGGCCGACCTGGGCATGGCGTTCTCTTCCATCCATTCGAAGGAATACGCCGACCAGTTGCTCAAATCCGGCAAGACCGAAGACCTCAACGCCAGGCCCATCGGCACTGGCCCGTTCATCTTCACCCGTTATCAGAAAGACGCCCAGGCGCGATTCAAGGCCAACCCCGACTACTTCCGCGGCAAGCCGGCAGTCGACCCGCTGATCCTGGCGATCAGCACCGATAACAACGTGCGCCTGCAGAAACTCAAGGCCAACGAATGCCAGATCGCGCTGTTCCCCAAGCCGGATGACATTCCAAGCATCAAGAAAGACCCAAACCTGAAAGTCGATGAATTGGCGGCGATGACCACCAGTTACACCGCGCTGAACACCACCCACAAATACATGAGCGATGCGCGGGTCCGTCACGCAATCAACATCGCGTTCGACAAGGCCGGCTATACCGAAGCCCTGTTCGGCAAAGGCAATGCGGTGGTAGGTACCGGCCCTTATCCGCCGACCTTGCTGGGTTTCAGCGACAAACTGAAAAACCCGCCTCGCGACCTGGACAAGGCCCGCGCCCTGCTCAAGGAAGCCGGCGTACCGGAAGGCACCGAATTCACCCTGTTCACCCGTAATGGCGGCGGTCCGACCAACCCCAACCCGATGCTCGGCGCCCAGCGCATGCAGGCGGATCTGGCGCAGATTGGCCTGAAGGTCAATATCAGAGTCATGGAATGGGGCGAGATGCTCAAGCGTGCTAAAAACGGCGAGCACGACATGGTCTCGGCTGGCTGGGTCGGTGATAACGGCGACCCGGACAACTTCCTCACGCCAAACCTGAGTTGCGATGCTGCAAAAAACGGCGAAAACTACGCACGTTGGTGTAACAAAGAGTTTCAAGACTTGATCGACAAGGCGCGCGCCATCGCTGAACCCGGCCAGCGCGCTGCACTCTATGAACAAGCACAGGACGTTTTCGACAAGGACCAACCATGGCTTCCCATGGCTTACCCGAAACTGTTCACCGCCATGCGCAAGAACGTAGAAGGCTTTACCCAAAGCCCTCTAGGTACAAATAACTTCGCCACCACCCAGGTGAAGTAAATAAGAGAAACGCTCGGCACCGCCCACCAGGGTGGTGCCGGACCTGCCTAACCGGCTGATTGAGGTACACCACAAGATGTTTAGTTTTATTGCCCGCCGACTGGGGTTATTGATCCCCACGTTTTTCGGCATAACGTTGCTCACGTTTGCGTTGATTCGCATGATCCCTGGCGACCCCGTCGAAGTCATGATGGGCGAGCGGCGCGTCGACCCCGAGATGCACGCACAGGCAATGGAACGCCTTGGCCTTAACAAGCCGTTGTATGCGCAATACCTGGATTACGTCGGCAAGCTCGCCCAGGGCGACCTTGGCGAATCGTTGCGCACCCGCACCAGCGTGTGGACTGAATTCACCGCCCTCTTCCCGGCGACCCTGGAACTGTCCATGGCCGCCCTGTTGTTCGCCGGTATCCTGGGCCTGTTGGCCGGGGTGATCGCGGCCTTGAAGCGAGGATCCCTGTTCGACCATGGGGTGATGGGCATCTCCCTCGCGGGCTATTCGATGCCGATCTTCTGGTGGGGCCTGATCCTGATCATGTTCTTCTCGGTAAGCCTGGGCTGGACCCCGGTTTCCGGGCGTATCGACCTGCTTTACGACATCGAGCCGCGCACCGGCTTCATGCTGATCGACACCCTGCTGGCTGACGAGCCGGACGCGTTCTGGGATGCACTGCACCACCTGATCCTGCCGGCCATCGTGCTCGGTACCATCCCGTTGGCGGTGATCGCGCGGATGACCCGTTCGTCGATGCTCGAAGTGCTGCGCGAAGACTACATCCGTACCGCCAAGGCCAAAGGCCTGTCGCCGGCACGCGTGGTATTCGTGCACGGCCTGCGTAACGCGCTGATCCCGGTATTGACCGTGGTTGGCCTGCAAGTCGGCACCCTGCTGGCCGGTGCGGTATTGACCGAAACCATCTTCTCGTGGCCCGGCATCGGCAAATGGCTGATCGAAGCCATTGGCGCGCGGGACTACCCGGTGGTGCAGAACGGCATCCTGCTGATCGCCTGCCTGGTGATCCTGGTGAACTTCGTGGTGGATATCCTCTACGGCTTCGCCAACCCACGCATCCGTCACCAGCGCTGAGATCATGACCATGACCACACCTACTCAAGTGTCAGCAGTCGATCAAAGCCTGCTGTACCCGTCCCCGTACAAAGAATTCTGGCAAGCCTTCTCCAAGAACAAAGGCGCGGTTGCCGGCCTGCTGTTCATGGTGCTGATCGTGTTCTGCGCGATCTTCGCCCCGTGGGTTGCCCCGCATAACCCTAGCGAGCAATACCGCGACTTCCTGCTGACCCCGCCGTCGTGGCTGGAAGGCGGGCAGATCCAGTTCCTGCTCGGCACCGACGAACTTGGCCGTGACTTGCTCTCGCGTCTTATCCAAGGCTCGCGCCTGTCGTTGCTGATCGGTTTGTCGTCGGTGGTGATGTCGCTGATCCCGGGCATCCTGTTGGGCCTGTTCGCCGGGTTCTTCCCGCGCTTGCTCGGCCCGACCATCATGCGCCTGATGGACATCATGCTGGCCCTGCCCTCGCTGCTGCTGGCGGTGGCCATTGTCGCGATCCTCGGCCCTGGCCTGATCAACACCGTGATCGCGATTGCCATCGTGTCGCTGCCGTCCTATGTCCGCCTGACCCGCGCTGCAGTGATGGGCGAGCTGAACCGTGACTATGTGACTGCCGCCCGCCTCGCCGGCGCCGGCCTGCCACGCCTGATGTTCATCACCGTGCTGCCTAACTGCATGGCACCGCTGATCGTCCAGGCCACCCTGAGTTTCTCCTCGGCGATCCTCGATGCTGCGGCCCTGGGCTTCCTTGGCCTTGGCGTACAACCGCCAACCCCTGAGTGGGGCACCATGCTGGCTTCGGCCCGTGACTACATCGAACGCGCCTGGTGGGTGGTGAGCCTGCCGGGTTTGACCATTTTGCTCAGCGTGCTGGCAATCAACTTGATGGGCGACGGTCTGCGCGATGCGCTGGACCCGAAACTCAAGAACGCCGCCTGAGGAGATTCCCATGTCACTGCTAGAAATCAAGAATCTCAACGTGCGCTTCGGCGACAAGACCGCCGTGCCGGTGGTCGATGGCCTCGACATTACCGTCGACAAAGGCGAAGTCCTGGCGATTGTTGGCGAGTCGGGCTCGGGTAAATCCGTGACCATGATGGCGCTGATGGGCCTGATCGAACACCCCGGCATCGTCACCGCCGACGCGCTGAACTTCGACGGCAAGGACATGCTCAAGCTGAGCAACCGCCAGCGTCGCCAGATCGTCGGTAAAGACCTGGCGATGGTATTCCAGGACCCGATGACCGCGCTGAACCCCAGCTACACCGTGGGTTTCCAGATTGAAGAAGTGCTGCGCCTGCACCTGAAAATGTCCGGCAAGCAAGCGCGCAAGCGCGCCATCGAACTGTTGGAAAAGGTTGAAATCCCCGGCGCTGCCAGCCGTATGGACGCCTACCCGCACCAACTGTCCGGCGGTATGAGCCAGCGCGTGGCAATCGCCATGGCGATTGCCGGCGAGCCGAAGCTGCTGATCGCCGACGAACCGACCACCGCGTTGGACGTGACCATCCAGGCGCAGATCATGGAACTGCTGCTGGCCCTGCAGAAAGAACAGAACATGGGCCTGGTGCTGATCACCCACGACCTCGCGGTCGTGGCCGAAACCGCCCAGCGCGTGTGCGTGATGTACGCCGGCCAAGCCGTGGAAGTCGGCCAGGTGCCGCAACTGTTCGACATTCCGGCGCACCCGTACAGCGAAGCCCTGCTCAAGGCGATTCCCGAGCACAGCCTCGGCGCCACGCGCCTGGCCACGCTGCCGGGTATCGTGCCCGGTCGTTATGACCGCCCGCAGGGTTGCCTGCTGTCGCCGCGCTGCCCGTATGTGCAGGAGTCCTGCCGTACCCAGCGGCCTGGGCTTGATCCGAAAAGCAACAGCCTTGCGCGCTGCTTCTACCCCTTGAACCAGGAGGTGGCGTAATGGCCGTCGTTCTTACCGCCCGCGACCTCACCCGTCACTACGAAGTGTCCCGTGGCCTGTTCAAGGGCCATGCGTTGGTACGCGCGCTTAATGGTGTGTCGTTTGAACTGGAAGCCGGCAAGACCCTCGCCGTGGTAGGCGAGTCGGGTTGCGGCAAATCCACCCTGGCCCGTGCACTCACGCTGATTGAAGAGCCGTCTTCGGGCTCCTTGAAAATCGCCGGCCAGGAAGTGGCCGGCGCCGACAAGGCCCAGCGCAAGCAATTGCGCAAAGACGTGCAGATGGTGTTCCAGAGCCCGTATGCCTCGTTGAACCCACGCCAGAAGGTCGGCGATCAACTCGGCGAGCCGTTGCTGATCAACACCAACTTGTCGGCCGCCGAGCGCCGCGAGAAAGTCCAGGCGATGATGAAGCAAGTGGGCCTGCGCCCTGAGCATTATCAGCGCTACCCGCACATGTTCTCCGGTGGCCAGCGCCAGCGCATCGCCCTGGCCCGCGCCATGATGCTGCAACCGAAAGTGTTGGTGGCGGATGAACCGACCTCGGCACTCGACGTGTCGATCCAGGCCCAGGTGCTCAACCTGTTCATGGATTTGCAGCAGGAATTCAACACCGCCTACGTGTTCATTTCCCACAACCTCGCGGTGGTGCAACACGTCGCCGATGACGTGATGGTGATGTACCTCGGCCGCCCGGTGGAAGTCGGCCCCAAGGAAGACATCTACGCCCGGCCGCTGCACCCGTACACCCAGGCGCTGCTGTCGGCCACCCCGACCATCCACCCGGACCCGAGCAAGCCGAAGATCAAGATCGTCGGCGAATTGCCCAACCCCCTGAACCCGCCGCCTGGCTGCGCGTTCCACAAACGCTGCCCGTACGCGACCCAGCGGTGCAGCACCGAGGAGCCGCAGCTGCGGCCGTTGGATAACCGCCAAGTGGCTTGCCATTACGCGGAGCAGTTTGTGGCTTAAAGCAACACGCTCCCTCAGGGGAGCTGCTCTTGTGGTGAGGGCGCTTGCTCCCGTTCGACTGCGTAGCAGTCGCCCGCTTTTGGGGGCGCTTCGCACCCCAGCGGGAGCAAGCTCCCTCGCCACAACAGCCCGCGCCCACAGGGATAAGCAGTGGTAACGCGTTTCACAGCCCTTCCCACCCGGTTGCGCATCAGCCGGGTGGGAGGGGCTTTCTTTTGGTCAAGACCTAGGTTTGGCTGTCGCCATCATCGTCGTCCGGGTCGTCACTGTCCGGCTCGTTCGTGGTGGAGTCATCATCGTCCTTGCTGCCACCCTGATCCTGGTCCCCAGGCTCAGCTTCAGACTTGGCCAACTGCAGGCCCTTGTCATGCGACGCTGAAAAGCTCGCCTGACCGCTCTGCACCGGGTTATGTGCCCAGGCCGCCGACATACCCAACGACATCAGCACCAGCACCTTTATCAACAGCACGACTCGTTGAAAAATACTCATGGTCGATTTCCGTCCAGTCAGTAGATGAAACCCGTACGACAGTGATCCACCGTCGCCAGTCCTTGAAGCTAGTTGTGATACTGGGTTTGCGCCAGCTATCAGGTGTCCCCGTCATCATAGGTTTCGCTGTCTTCCCCTTCGTTGTAGGGGTTTTCTGCGTCCTCTTTGGGGGCAGGCTGAGCCTGAGGTTGCCAACTGCCGGAGTTGACCTCCTGCTGCTTTTTCTTGGTGACAGGGCCGGTGTCTTTCCATTGGGGCGTTCCCGCGCCGGCCAACGCCGGAAGGGACGTGAGCCCCAGGGCAGCCAGCAACACCAAGGGAATGGCGCGTTGAGCATTTGGCACGTTGGTCTCCTCTGCAATTGATGGGTAAACGCTAGACCCGATGCCGGATTCTCGCCAATCCCATGCCTGGTGGAGACCCAAAATGTGGGCCCCTCCCACATTTTGTTTTGCGACGCTCAGTGATTAATGGTGCTCACGGGTCGCACGGAATTTCACATCCGGCCAGCGCTCTTCCATCAGTGCCAAATTGACTCGGGTCGGCGCCAGGTAGGTCAAATGACCACCACCATCCACCGCCAGGTTTTCCACCGCCTTGTTGGAGAACTCTTCCAGCTTCTTCTTATCGCTGCAATCGATCCAACGCGCGGAGTACACGGTGATCGGCTCATACGAGCACTCAACCTTGTATTCCTCTTTCAAGCGGCTCGCGACCACATCGAACTGCAGCACACCGACGGCGCCGAGGATGATGTCGTTGCTGCGCTCAGGGAAGAACACCTGGGTGGCGCCCTCTTCCGCCAATTGCTGCAGGCCTTGGCGTAGTTGCTTGGATTTGAGCGGGTCACGCAGGCGCACGCGGCGGAACAGTTCCGGGGCGAAGTGCGGGATGCCGGTGAAGCTCAGGGACTCGCCTTCGGTGAAGGTGTCGCCGATCTGGATGGTGCCGTGGTTGTGCAGGCCGATGATGTCGCCGGCGAAGGCTTCTTCGAGCTGTTCACGCTCGGAGGAGAAGAACGTCAGGGCATCGCCGATGCGCACGTCCTTGCCGGTGCGCACGTGGCGCATCTTCATGCCTTTGTCGTATTTGCCGGAGCAGATGCGCATGAAGGCGATGCGGTCGCGGTGTTTAGGGTCCATGTTCGCCTGGATCTTGAACACGAAGCCGGAGAACTTCTCTTCCACCGGTTCCACGGTGCGCTCGTTGGCGACACGGGGCAGCGGGCGCGGGGCCCAGTCCACGACAGCGTCGAGCACGTGATCGACACCGAAGTTGCCCAGGGCGGTCCCGAAGAACACCGGGGTCAGTTGGCCGTCGAGGAATTCCTGCTGGTTGAACGCGTGGCAGGCGCCTTGCACCAGTTCCAGCTGGTCGACAAAACGGTCGTACTCGTCGCCCAGGTGGGCGCGGGCTTCGTCAGAGTCGAGCTTCTCGATGATCTTGACGTCGGTGCGCTCGTGGCCATGGCCGGCGGTGTAGACAATGATGTAGTCGTCGGCCAGGTGGTACACGCCCTTGAAGTCGCGGTAGCAACCGATCGGCCAGGTGATCGGCGCGGCCTTGATCTTCAAGACGGCTTCGATTTCATCGAGCAACTCGATCGGGTCGCGGATATCGCGGTCGAGTTTGTTGATGAAGCTGACGATCGGCGTGTCACGCAAGCGGCACACGTCCATCAACGCGATGGTCCGTGGCTCGACGCCTTTACCGCCGTCGAGGACCATCAGCGCCGAGTCGACCGCCGTCAGAGTGCGGTAGGTGTCTTCGGAGAAGTCTTCGTGGCCCGGGGTGTCGAGCAGGTTGACCATGTGGTCGCGATACGGGAACTGCATGACCGACGTGGTAATGGAGATACCCCGTTGTTTTTCCATTTCCATCCAGTCGGAGGTGGCATGGCGGTCGGACTTGCGGGATTTCACCGTGCCGGCCACCGCGATTGCCTTGCCCATCAGCAACAGCTTCTCGGTGATGGTGGTTTTACCGGCATCGGGGTGGGAAATAATGGCGAAAGTGCGGCGTTTCGCGACTTCGGCGGCCTGGTGGGTCATGGGAAATCGCCTGGCAGGTGAGTCAAAAAAGGGCGGCGAGTATAGCGCAAACCCAGGAGGACGGACCACCGTTCAGCCCATTGGGGGTGGCTAAATGCTGCCAAGTGTGGAACCTTTTAAAAGGTAGAGACGTCCACTCCCCTGCTACCGCACTCGGAACAGGGGCTGATAAATCAGCAAGTTAGCCTGACGAGGCTGCGCTCATGGCTCGATCGCATACCGCGTTGCCGGTATCGGCGAGCTGCATTTCGCGACCACATTCAGAGGCAGCCAGGCATGGCATTGCCGCCGGAGAATGTGGGCGCCGACAGAAGAAAGAAGGAGTCCGCCTGTGGCTATTCGCTATGGCAAAGGGCTGATAGGAGGAGCGGTTGTCGTCGCCCTCTTGGCCCTGCTGGTCCACTGGATCGGCATCAACACGATCGAACTGTACCGCGACGATTTGTTGTTTTACCTGCAAGCTCATTTGATCCTCGTTCTAGTCTCCATGCTGGCCGCCCTGATTGTGGGCATCCCCGCCGGTATCCTGCTCAGCCGACCGAACATGGTCGGGCGCGCAGAACGCTTCATGCAGATCTTCAACATCGGTAACACCGTCCCGCCCCTGGCCGTACTGGCCATCGCCCTCGGCGTTCTTGGCATCGGCAGCGGCCCGGCCATTTTCGCGCTGTTCCTCGCTTCCCTCCTGCCTATCGTGCGCAACACCTACGAAGGCCTGAAAAACGTTCAAGGCTCGCTGAAAGAAGCCGCCACCGGCATCGGCATGACGCCGCGCCAGGTACTGTTTCGCGTGGAACTGCCCAACGCCGTGCCGATCATCATCGGCGGTGTGCGCGTGGCCCTGGCCATCAACGTCGGCACCGCACCGCTGGCGTTCCTGATTGGTGCCAACAGCCTCGGCAGCCTGATCTTCCCCGGCATCGCCCTGAACAATCAGCCGCAATTGCTGCTCGGCGCCGCGTGCACCGCGTTGCTGGCGTTGCTGCTTGACGGTCTGGTGACCATGGCCAGCCGCCTCTGGCTGGAACGTGGGTTGCGTCCGTCTTAAGGCTTGGCAAAGGAAATCACATGAAAAGACTGACTCTGATATTGAGCTGCGTCCTGCTGTTTGCAGGCATTGCGCACGCCGCTGAAAAACCGTTGATCCGCATCGGCGCCCGGGTGTTCACCGAACAGACCCTGCTGGCCGAAATCACCTCCCAGTACCTGCGCACCAAGGGCTATCAAACCCAGGTGACCGGCGGCCTGGGCAGCAACCTGGCGCGCAGTGCCCAGGAAAGCGGGCAACTGGACCTGCTGTGGGAATACACCGGCGTGTCGCTGGTGGCCTATAACCACATTGACGAGAAACTCGACAGCGAACAGTCCTACGCTCGGGTTAAAGAACTCGACGCGAAAAAAGGCCTTGTCTGGCTCTCGCCGTCGCGCTTCAGCAACACCTACGCGCTGGCGTTACCCGAGAACGTGGCCAAGGAATTCCCGCAGATCAATAGCATCAGCGACCTGACCCAAGCCCTGGCGGAAAAAACCAAAGGCACGCGCCTGGTGGCCCTGGACACCGAGTTCGCCAACCGTTCCGACGGCATGGGCGGCATGGTCAAGCTGTACGACATGAACCTGACCCGCAAAAACACCCGGCAGATGGACGCGGGCCTGGTTTACACCGCGCTGCGTAATGGCCAAGTGTTCGCCGGCCTGGTCTACACCACCGACGGTCGCCTGAACGCCTTCAAGCTCAAGCTGCTGGAAGACGACAAGCACTACTTCCCGGACTACACCGCCGCGCCGGTGATTCGTCAGCAATACCTCGACCAGCACCCTCGGCTGGCCGCTGAACTCAAGCCGCTGGCCGATCTGTTCGATGACAAAACCATGCGCGAGCTGAATGCGCGGGTCGACGTCGAGCATGAAAGCCCGTCCGCCGTGGCCGCAGATTTTCTGCGCCAACATCCGATCAACTAAAGAGGAGAAGACATGGAATTTTTAAACGCCTTTTCCCATCTTGATTGGGCCCAAGTCCTGCATCTGACCTGGCAGCACATCACCCTGGTCGGCATCGCGGTGATCCTGGCAATCGTCGTAGGCGTGCCCCTGGGCGTGCTGATGACCCGCTTCCCCACCTTGGCCGGCCCGCTGCAAGCCAGCGCCACGGTGCTGCTGACCGTGCCGTCCATCGCCTTGTTCGGCCTGCTGCTGCCGTTCTACTCCAAGTTCGGCCAGGGCCTGGGGCCGATGCCGGCGATCACCGCCGTGTTCCTCTACTCGCTGCTGCCGATCATGCGTAACACCTACCTCGCCCTCACCGGCGTGGAACCCGGTATCCGTGAAGCCGCCAAAGGCATCGGCATGACCTTCGGCCAGCGCCTGCGCATGGTCGAGCTGCCCATCGCCGTGCCGGTGATCCTCGCCGGTGTGCGCACCGCCGTGGTGATGAACATTGGTGTGATGACCATCGCCGCCACCATCGGCGCCGGTGGCCTGGGTGTACTTATTCTGGCTTCCATCAGCCGCAGCGACATGTCGATGCTGATCGTCGGCGCCGTGCTGGTCAGTCTCCTGGCCATCTTCGCCGACCTGCTTCTGCAATGGCTGCAACGCTCGCTGACTCCAAAAGGACTGCTCAAATGATCGAACTTCAAAACCTGACCAAGACTTTTCAAAGCAACGGCAAGACGGTTTCCGCCGTCAACGACGTAAGCCTGACCGTCAACGAAGGCGAAATTTGCGTATTCCTCGGCCCATCGGGTTGCGGCAAGAGCACCACGCTGAAAATGATCAACCGCCTGATCAAGCCCACTTCGGGCAAGATTCTGATCAACGGCGAAGACACCACCGACCTCGACGAAGTGACCCTGCGTCGCAACATCGGCTATGTGATCCAGCAGATCGGCCTGTTTCCGAACATGACCATCGAGGAAAACATCGTGGTCGTGCCCAAGCTGTTGGGTTGGGACAAACAAAAATGCCACGACCGCGCCCGCGAGTTGATGAGCATGATCAAGCTGGAACCCAAGCAGTACCTGCATCGCTACCCGCGTGAGCTGTCCGGTGGCCAGCAACAGCGCATCGGCGTGATCCGCGCACTGGCGGCCGATGCGCCGTTGCTGCTGATGGATGAGCCGTTCGGCGCGGTCGACCCGATCAACCGCGAGATGATCCAGAACGAATTCTTCGAGATGCAGCGCGCGCTGAACAAGACCGTGATCATGGTCAGCCACGACATCGACGAAGCCATCAAGCTCGGTGACAAGATCGCCATCTTCCGCGCCGGCAAGCTGCTGCAGATCGATCACCCGGACACGCTGCTGGCGCACCCGGCCGACGAATTCGTCAGCAACTTCGTGGGCCAGGACAGCACCCTCAAGCGCTTGCTGCTGGTGAAGGCCGAAGATGCCGCGGACAACGCGCCGTCGGTGAGCCCGGAAACGCCGGTGGCCGAGGCCCTGGAGCAAATGGACGAACTGGACCGTCGCTACGTGGTGGTCACCTGCGCCGAGAACAAAGCGCTGGGGTATGTGCGCCGCCGCGACCTGCACCGTCAGACCGGTACCTGCGGCCAGTATCTGCGTGAGTTCAACGCCACCGCGGCGTATGACGAGCATTTGCGCATCCTGTTGTCGCGCATGTATGAGTTCAACCGTTCGTGGTTGCCGGTGATGGATGCGGAGCGGGTGTTCCTGGGTGAGGTGACGCAGGAGTCGATTGCCGAGTACCTGAGCTCCGGTAAGTCGCGTGGGGGCAAGACCAGTATCGTGTCGCCGGCTGAGACTGCCCTGGCCTGATCTGACACAACACAGGTAAAAATGTGGGAGGGGGCTTGCCCCGATGGCGGTGTTTCAGTCACTTCATCAGTCACTGATCCACCGCCATCGGGGCAAGCCCCCTCCCACATTTAGCCTCCGGTGTGTCAGGGAAATGCCCTCAATTTCCCTTCTGCGGGGAACATCATTCCGTCACACCGGTCGGTTACATAAGTAGCTGCACGGCATCGCGCGACGAACGCGTGCAAAAACGCGACATTTTTAGTTGATCTATGGCCCCTCACGTCCTAAAGTTCGCGCCGAACGTCCATGCTGGAAACGATCCATCCGGCTCAAGTACTGACGACGAGACAGCAAGGCCAAGGGACGCAAGTGATCCCATGGCCTTTTTGCTTTCGGCGACATGCCTTGGGAAGTAGGCGAACCAAAGTGGGGATACGGAGGACGTTCATTTGCACCCATTGCTAATTTCAGTTTGCCCTTAGGAGTTCCCAGCATGTCGATCAATGTCGAAGATTATTTCGCGCGCGCCACGTTTGACAAAATGAAGGCGTTCGCCGACAAGCAAGAAACCCCATTCGTGGTGATCGACACCGCGATGATCAGCCAGGCCTACGATGACCTGCGCGCCGGTTTCGAATTCGCCAAGGTCTATTACGCCGTCAAGGCCAACCCGGCCGTCGAGATCATCGACCTGCTCAAGGATAAAGGCTCAAGCTTCGACATCGCGTCGATCTACGAGCTGGACAAAGTGATGGACCGTGGCGTCAGCCCCGACCGTATCAGCTACGGCAACACCATCAAGAAATCCAAGGACATCCGCTACTTCTACGAGAAGGGCGTGCGCCTGTTCTCCACCGACTCCGAAGCCGACCTGCGCAACATCGCCAAGGCCGCGCCGGGTTCGAAAGTGTATGTGCGTATCCTCACCGAAGGCTCGACCACGGCTGACTGGCCTTTGTCGCGCAAATTCGGCTGCCAGACCGACATGGCCATGGACCTGCTGATCCTCGCCCGCGACCTGGGCCTGGTGCCGTACGGCATCTCGTTCCACGTCGGCTCGCAACAGCGTGACATCAGCGTGTGGGACGCAGCGATCGCCAAGGTCAAAGTGATCTTCGAGCGCCTGAAAGAAGAAGACAATATCCACCTCAAGCTGATCAACATGGGCGGCGGCTTCCCGGCCAACTACATCACCCGCACCAACAGCCTGGAAACCTATGCCGAAGAAATCATCCGCTTCCTCAAGGAAGATTTCGGCGACGACCTGCCGGAAATCATCCTGGAACCGGGCCGTTCGTTGATCGCCAACGCCGGCATCCTGGTCAGTGAAGTGGTGCTGGTGGCGCGTAAATCCCGTACCGCCGTCGAGCGTTGGGTGTACACGGATGTGGGCAAGTTCTCCGGCCTGATCGAAACCATGGACGAAGCCATCAAGTTCCCAATCTGGACCGAGAAAAAGGGCGAGATGGAAGAAGTGGTGATCGCCGGTCCTACCTGCGACAGCGCCGACATCATGTACGAGAACTACAAGTACGGCCTGCCGCTGAACCTGGCGATCGGTGACCGTTTGTACTGGCTGTCCACCGGTGCGTACACCACCAGCTACAGCGCGGTTGAGTTCAATGGCTTTCCGCCGCTAAAATCGTTCTACGTGTAAGGCCGCGAAAAAGGGCCCATGACAGGTCATGGGCCCTTTTTTTATACCACTACATCCTTGCGAACAACTTTTCCTTGCACGTCAATGCACATGTCCATCCTGCCATCTCCGGTGGTATCCAGCCTGAAGAACGTTCGCCCAAAGGCACGGTCGTAACTCACCAGTACATCACCCGGTTTGGTAAGAAACGTCGGATTGACTGGATCCTGCGGTTTACTGTGATCAAGTGGCAATTGGGAGACGAAGGTCAGAGTCCCTAATTTCTTGCTCAGCCCTGAAAGATCAATCTTGTCTTTGCCGCTGACAAAATCCATCACCCAGTTCGCTTTTCCGCTGGACGCGCCGTCAAAGACAAATGTGTTCGGCCCCGCACCACCCCACATCTGTGCTCCTCCACTGCCCCCGTACATGACATCCTCGCCAGGTCCGCCTCGGAGCACATTGAAGACTTCATTGCCGATCAGGATATTCCTGCCTTTGCCGCCCCTGGCCTCTTCGATCACGGCCCCCTCAGCGATGCCGACATTACGACTCAAGCCACCGACCGAGGACAGCGAGCCTGCATTGAGGTTAATCACTTGGTTTTGGCTGAACCCTGAGAAATCGAGCGTGTCCCAACCGCCGCCATCCCAGACGGCAAACAGCGGTTTGTCGTCGGAAGAAGTAAGGCTGGAGTGTTCTCGGCCAGAGTTAGAGTTGAAACCGTAAGTAGTGTCGCCCGCGCGCGTGGCGTGGTTGGCACCGTAGGTTTTTTGCAGGGCTGCTATATCATCGATCATCAGGCTGACCGGTCCGCCACTGTCTTCCGCCTCGGAAAATAACGGGGTGTTGTAGCTCATGATTGAGTAATTTTTCCAATTTTCCTGATAATCGGGAAGACCTTCCTCCTCGGAGTCGCCGTGGGGATGACTCAAACCCACAATATGCCCGATCTCGTGAATCAAGTTTTCACGCCAGATGTCATCTCCAAATCCTTCAAGAAAACCGCCGTCTTCTTTTTCGTTGAACCGGCTCGCCTGATCCGTATTGCGCATCCAGACATGCCCTGGGCGCTCAGGACCCTGGGGATCTGGAAAAAAACCGGACCCCCGGATGGGGCTGACGTTACTGCCAGTGTCATAACCATTGTAAATCAGATGCCCCTCAGCGCCGCCGCCGGCCTTTTCGGTGAACGATATATTGGCAATATCGGCATACTCTTGTTGCGCGGTCCTGACATAGTCTTTTTGACGAGCATTTAACGGAACAAATTTTCGGGCCTTGTTGCGGCTATCGATTTGGTCTTTTTTGAAGCTGTCTGGCTCAACGGTCGAGAACTCATAAGTTAACTCCGTCCTGCCGTTATGGTTGCTATCGTGCCAACGGTGACCTGTTCGAGTAAGCCGATCGGCGACCTGCTTGCCGGTCAGCGAAGGTTCCTCATCTGCAGAGGATGGCTCTTTACCCCGCTCATTACGGCTGAGTTGCCGTTGCACCAATTCGTAACCCGTGCGCGAAACAGGGGGTTGAGTGACAGACGTCATGGACATTGCTCCTTGCTTTGTTAAAGACGGTGCCCGAGTTGTGGCACCTGTTTATCGACTAGCGACAAACAGGAACGTTGTCATCCCGCCTTGCAGCAAAGAATCTGTCTTCTCCTGACAGAGACACGAAAAAGTAAACGCGCTGGACAAGAAGCCTGAGTCTTTATGCGTAAGAAAAAACCACTTCGCGGGGTTGTTCAGCCACCTGAACAGTGCGATGGCTGTCTTCGCGCACCAGGCTTTGCGTCCAGAAGAACGCGGCGTAGCGCGCGCCACGGGCGCACGGTGCTTATGAACAGGGGGTTCTGCCACAAACGCTCCAGCATCGCCGCGCCGATTTCCTTGGCCAGCGGGTGGACTTCGGACAGGCACTGCTGTCCACCCGGTTCCACTTCTAAGCAGCAGCGCCACGCAGCAAAAAGCCCCACGCATCGGATGCGTGGGGCTTTTGCGTGTTAAACAGAATGTTTCTCGACAAGCCACGGCATAATGCGCGCCGTGCCCTACCCATTCAGACAGACGAGGCGGTTAGACGTGTTGAAGAAAACCCTGTTCCAGTTGCACTGGTTCTTCGGCATTACCGCCGGGCTGGTGCTGGCCTTGATGGGGATCAGCGGGGCTGCGGTCTCGTTCCAGGATGAAATGCTGCAGGCGCTCAACCCCAGCGTACTGACCGTGGAAAAACGCGACGCCGGCGTACTGCCGCCCGCCGAGCTGGTGCGCAAGCTGGAGGCCACTGAAGGCCAGACCGTGGCCATGCTGTTCGTGGAAAGTGAAAGCGGCAAGGCTGCCCGCGTGTTCTTCACCCCCCCGCCTGGCGAACGCCGTGGTCAGTTGCGTTATTTCGATCCCTACACCGGCGACTACATGGGCGACGTGGTCGGCCAGGACGTCTTCGGGTTCCTGCTGCAATTCCACCGTTTCCTCGTACTGGGCGACACCGGGCGAAACATCACCGGCGCGTGCACGCTGATCCTGGTGTTCTTCTGCCTCTCCGGCTTGTACCTGCGCTGGCCGCGCCAGGCGGCAAACTGGCGAGCCTGGCTGACGTTGGACTGGCGCAAAAAAGGCCGCGCCTTCAACTGGGACCTGCACTCGGTATTCGGCACCTGGTGCCTGCTGGCCTATCTGTTTTCGGCGCTGACCGGTTTGTATTGGTCCTACGACTGGTACAGCCAGGGCCTGACCCAACTGCTGTCCGACGCCCCGCAACATGAACGGGTTCGCAAGCGCGGCCCGGCGCCCGAAGGTGCCGCGCCGGTGGCCAATTACGCGGCTATTTGGAGCAGCATCTACAGCAACGCCGGCCCCGGCCTGAGCGCTTACAACATCCGTATGCCAGCGGTCGCCGGGCAACCGGCCACCGTCTTCTACTTGCTGAAAGACTCGCCCCATGACCGCGCGTTGAACCAGATCAATCTGGACCCGGCCACTGGCGAGGTCAAATCCCACGACCGGTACGCGAGCAAAAGCCTCGGCTCCAGACTGCTGACCAGCGTCTACGCCTTGCACACCGGCAGTTACTTCGGCCTGGCCGGGCGGATTGTCCTGACCGTCAGCTCACTGCTGATGCCGTTGTTCTTCATCACCGGCTGGCTGCTGTACCTCGACCGTCGCCGCAAAAAGCGCCAGGTGCGTGATGCCCGCAAAGGTCTGAGCGCCAACCACAGCGACGCCCCGGCCTGGCTGATCGGCTTTGCCAGCCAGAGCGGTTTTGCCGAACAGCTTGCATGGCAAACGGCAGGGCAATTGCAGGCGGCCGGTTTGCCGGTGAAGGTGCAGCCGCTGGGCAGCGTCAGCCAGGACGACCTGCGCCAGTCGGAAAATGCGCTGTTTGTGGTCAGCACCTTCGGCGACGGCGAAGCCCCCGACAGCGCCCGCGGCTTCGAGCGCAGCGTGCTCGGCCAGGACCTGTCCCTGAGTGGCCTGAACTACTCGGTGCTGGCCCTGGGTGATCGTCAATACGAGCACTTCTGCGGCTTTGCGCGGCGCCTGCACTTCTGGCTGACCAATCAGGGCGGCAATCCCTTGTTCGCCCCGGTCGAAGTGGACAGCGGTGACACCACCGCCCTGCTGCACTGGCAACAACAACTTGGCCAGCTCACCGGCCACGCCCCGGCAGCCGCTTGGCCGACGGCCAAGTACGAAAACTGGACGCTCAGCCAACGCACCCTGCTCAACCCCGACAGCAGCGGCTCGCAGGTCTATTTGCTGGGCCTCACCTCGCCTGCGCCACACACCTGGCAAGCCGGCGACCTGGTTGAAGTGCTGCCCCGCAATGGTCCCCGGGCCATCGAACACTTTCTCGAAGGCCTGGGCCTGGCCGGCAGCGATGCCGTAGTGTTCGAAGGCTTGGCGCAGTCCCTCAACCAAGCCCTGGCCACCCGCCAACTGCCGGACAACCGCGCTCATCTGGTGGGCCTGCATGCCCAGGCGCTGGTGAACGCGCTGGTGCCCCTGGGCATGCGCGAATACTCCATCGCCTCGATTGCCAGCGAGGGCGTGCTGGAGTTGATCGTGCGCCAGGAGCGCCACCCCGACGGCAGCCTGGGCCTGGCGAGTGGCTGGCTCACCGAGCACGCCGCCATCGGCTCAAGCATCAGCCTGCGCCTGCGCCGTAACAGCGGTTTTCACCTGCCGGAGATGCCGGTGCCCCTGATCCTGCTGGGCAACGGCACCGGCCTGGCAGGCCTGCGCAGCTTGCTCAAGGCGCGCATTGCCGACGGCCAGCAGCGCAACTGGCTACTCTTTGGCGAGCGCAACATCGCCCACGACTACCTGTGCCAGGACGAGCTGCAAGGCTGGCTGGCCAGTGGAGATCTGGCGTTGCTGGACTTGGCGTTTTCCCGCGATCAGGAAGAGAAAATCTATGTGCAGGATCGCCTGCGTGAATCGGCCGAGGTGCTGCGTAAGTGGCTGGCGGAGGGCGCGGCGATTTATGTGTGCGGGAGTTTGCAGGGGATGGCGGCTGGGGTGGATCAGGCGCTGGTGGACATTCTCGGCAATGAAGCCGTGGAACGGCTGATCGAGCAAGGTCGCTATCGCCGGGACGTCTACTGAATCCCTGACGTAACCACAATCAAACTGTGGGAGGGGCAAGCCCCCTCCCACAGTCTTGATTGCCTTCCAATCAGGCCGGTTGGAGTTTCTGTTCGAATACCGAGACGCCATCCAAATCCCGCAGGATCACCGTCAACTCCGCCGTCTGCCCATCAATCTGCACCTCGCCAAAAAACTGAAAACCCGCGAACGGCGAGGTGTTCTGCGCCGGCGGTGCCTTCTCGAACACCACCTCGGGGCCAAAGGTCTTATCCAGCGGATTGGGCCCGAAGCTCCCCGCATTCAGCGGCCCGGCGACAAACTCGCAGAACGGTTCGAAATCCTGGAACGCCGCACGGTCCGGGTGATAGTGATGCGCGGCGCAGTAATGCACATCGGCCGTCAGCCACACATGGTTGCGCACCTGTTGCGCCCTTAAAAAGCCCAGCAACTCGGCGATTTCCACTTCACGACCTTGCGGCGCACCGGGGTCGTTGTTGGCGATGGCCTCCCAACGCGCCACACCGGGGCTGACCTTACCATCAGGCACACCGAGGCCGATGGGCATGTCGGCGGCGATCACTTTCCACTGCGCCTGGGACGCCTTGAGTTCGCGCTTGAGCCAGTCCAGTTGTTCGCGGCCGAGGAAGGGCTTTTCAGCGCCCAGGTTGTCATCGTTGGGTCCGCGATAACTGCGCATATCCAGCACGAACACCTCCAGCAGCGGGCCATAGCTGAGCTTGCGATAAATCCGCCCGCCCGCATCCGCGCTCTGCCGGCGCATCGGTGAATACTCCAGCCAGGCCTGGCGCGCACGCCCCACCAAGGTGTTGATGTCCTTGGTCTGGTAACGCTCATCCAACTGCTTGCTTGGCGACCAGTTGTTCACCACTTCGTGGTCGTCCCACTGCCAGATCTGCGGCACCTCGGCGTTGAAGCGGCGCACGTTTTCATCCATCAGGTTGTAGCGGTAATTGCCGCGATATTCATCCAGGGTTTCAGCGACTTTGCTCTTGGCCTCGGTGGTGATATTGCGCCAGATGCGACCGCCTTCGGTGGTCAGCTGCGCCGGCACCGGGCCGTCGGCGTAGATGGTGTCGCCGCTGTGGATAAAGAAGTCCGGCAGGCGCAGGCGCATGGCTTCGTAGATGCGCATGCCGCCAATCTCCGGATTGATACCGAAGCCCTGGCCAACGGTGTCGCCGCTCCACACAAAACGGATGTCGCGGCGTTGTTGCGGCACGCTGCGCAGGTGGCCGAACCAGGGTTCGCTGGCGACGCCGGTCTGGGCGTCTTCAAAATGCACGCGGTAGAAAATCGCCTGGTCGGCGGGCAATCCGGTGAGTTCAACACGGGCGGTGAAGTCGGTGCGATTGTCGGCCAGGGGCGAGACGAATCGACGCGGGTTGCTGAAGACGCTGCGGGTGTCCCACTCCACCACCATGCGGGCCGGGCGATCGCTGCGGCTCCAGATCATGGCGCGATCGCCGAGCAGGTCGCCGGACTGTACGCCGTCGGTGAGTTGCGGGCGATCCTTTACCGAAGCGATCACTGCCGGGGCCAAACCTGGCAACAACAGGCCGGCGCCGACGGCTTGCATCACACGGCGACGGCCGAGATCGAAGTGGCTCATGCAGGTGCCCTCTTGAGTATCAAAAGGGCAACTTAACCACGACCGGATGAAGCGGTTATGACACTGATCGTGTGATCAGTAGAGATCAAATGTGGGAGGGGGCTTGCTCCCGATGACAGTGTGACAGGCAATAAACATTTGACTGATCCACTGCTATCGGGAGCAAGCCCCCTCCTACCGGTTTGAGCCGTGTCAGGCCTTGGCGGGGGCGACGGCCAGCTCGACCACATCCGGACGCTTGATCAGCGCATACACCACACCGGTCAGCACGCTACCGGCGACAATCGCCAGCAGATACAGCAACGCATGGTTCATCGCATTCGGAATCACCAGCACAAACAAGCCACCGTGGGGCGCTGCCAGTTTGCAGCCGAAGTACATCGACAGTGCACCGGTCAAGGCGCCGCCGGCAATGCTGGCCGGGATCACACGCAACGGGTCTTTGGCGGCAAAGGGAATCGCGCCCTCAGAGATAAAGCACATGCCGAGAATCATCGCCGCCTTGCCGGCCTCGCGTTCGGTCTGGGCGAACTTGCGGCGCGCCAGGAACGTGGCGATGCCCATGCCAATCGGCGGCACCATACCCGCGGCCATGGTCGCCGCCATCGGCGCACCACTGGACGCCGCCAGTAAACCGACAGAAAACGCATACGCGGCCTTGTTGATCGGCCCGCCGAGGTCGACACACATCATGCCGCCCAACAGGATGCCCAGCAGCACCGCATTGGTGGTGCCCATGGTGCTGAGGAAGTCGGTGAGGCCGGTGAGCAGGCGCGCCACCGGTGGGCCGACCAGGTAGATCATCGCCAGGCCGGTAAACAGGCTCGCCAGCAACGGAATGATCAGGATCGGCTTGAGCGCCTCCAGGCTCTGCGGCAACTTCACCGCACGGGTGATCAGCTTGACGCAGTAGCCGGCCAGGAAACCGGCAAAGATACCGCCGATGAACCCCGCGCCCAAGGTACCCGCCAACAAGCCGCCGATCATGCCGGGCGCAATGCCGGGACGGTCGGCAATTGAGTAGGCGATGTAGCCCGCCAGCAACGGCACCATCAGCATGAAGGCACGGTCGCCCACGGTTTTCAGTGCCGCCGCCAGGGTGCCTTCCTGTTCAAAGGCGTGGATGCCGAACACGAATGACAAGGCAATCAACAACCCGCCCGCCACGACCATCGGCAACATGAACGACACCCCGGTCAGCAGGTGTTTATAGACGCCGGTTTTTTCCTTTTTGGCCACCGCACCGCTGGCTGCGCTTTCCACCGCGCCTTCCGCGAGGGCCTTGTTGAGGGTGGCTTCGGATTGCTTGAGGGCGATGCCGGTGCCGCAACGGTAGATCTTCTTACCCGCGAAGCGCTCGGTGGCGACTTCAATATCGGCGGCCAACAGCACCACATCAGCCTCGGCAATGGCTTGCGGGCTCAACGGTGTACGGGCACCGACCGAACCTTGGGTCTCCACCTGCAGGTCATAGCCCAAACGCTTGGCCGTCTGCTGCAAAGCTTCGGCCGCCATGAAGGTGTGGGCGACGCCGGTCGGGCAGGCAGTGATCGCAACGATGCGCGGTGCCTGCTTGGCCGCTTGTTCCGTGGCGACATACACCTGCGCCTCTTGCGCGCCGCGACGCAGTACGGCGTCGACATCCGCCAGCGCCTGGGCCGGCGTGCTCTGGAACACGCGCTTGCCGACAAACCGCTGCATATCTACAGCGGTGCTGCTGACCAGCAACACCCATTCGGCATCGTCGAGGGTGGCCTGGGACAGCTGGCGTTCCGGACGTTGCACATCCACCACTTCCACGCTGGTACTCCAGCCTTGGCGCTGCGCGGCGGCGTCCAACAAGCGGGCGCACAGCACACTGGTGACCATGCCGTTCGGGCAGGCGGTAACAATGGCTAACTTCATCACAAACCCTCTTATTGTTCTGTCAGCGTGCGCACAACAACGCCGCTTTCGAGGCGCGCCAACTGCGCGTCATCGCTGATGCCAAAACCGATTTGCGTCACCGCCATTGCGGCAATCGCCGTGGCGCGGCGCAGGGTCTGCTCCGGCGTATCGCCGCTGAGCAAGCCGTGCAGCATCCCGGCCAGCAGCGAGTCGCCGGCGCCGACGGTACTGGCCACCGTCACCTTGGGCGGTGTGGCGTGCAGCGTCGCATTCGAGCTGTACCAGCTCACGCCCGCGGCGCCGTCGGAGACCACCACATGTTCCACGCCCTGCAGGTGAAGCTGGCTGATTGCATCCGGGGCATGACCCAGAGCATCGGCCAGCTCTTCGGTATTGGGTTTGACCAGCCACGGGCCGGCTTTCAGACCGGCGCGCAGCGCTTCGCCGCTGGTGTCCAGGGCGACTTTTAAACCCAGGCTTTTCAGTTCCGTCACCAGGCGTTGAAACCACTGCGCACTGACGCCGCGTGGCAAGCTGCCGGCCACCACCACCGCATCAAAGCCGGGAGCAATCTGCGCCAGTTTTTCCAGCAAGGCGTTCTGCGCCTGCTCCGTCACCTGCGGCCCCGGCGCATTGATGTCAGTGACCCGGCCATCCTGCTCGGCAATCTTGATATTGCTGCGCGTCTCTCCCGGCACACGGACGAACGCATCGCCAAACCCTCGGCTGGCGATCAGTGCATCGAACGCCTCGGGGTTTGCGGCGCCGAGAAAACCGCCCACGCTCACGTCATGGCCCAGATCGGCCAACACCTGCGCCACGTTCACGCCCTTGCCGGCGGCATGGGTCAACAGGGTTTCGCTGCGGTTGACTTCACCCGGCTCCAGGCGCGCCAAACGCACCGTCAGGTCCAACGCCGGGTTCAGCGTCAGGGTCAGAATCCTTGCCATCTACACGGCCTCCACTAGGGCACGCACTTCGGCGGGCGAGCCCACCGCCAGTGCTTTTTGCGCCAGGCCCTGGGCCTCGCTCAGACTGAATTCGCGCACGCGCGCCTTCACTTCGGGAATGCTGCGGGCCGACACGCTCAACTCATCCACCCCCAGGCCGACCAACACAGGCACCGCCAACGGGTCTGCCGCCAACTCGCCGCACACGCCGACCCATTTGCCATGGGCATGGGCGGCGCGCACGGTGATGTCGATCAGTTGCAGCACCGCCGGGTGCAGGCCGTCGGCCTGGGCGGACAGCGTCGGGTGACCACGGTCGATGGCCAGGGTGTACTGGGTCAGGTCGTTGGTGCCGACGCTGAAAAAGTCGACTTCCTTGGCCAGCACCGGCGCGAGCAATGCCGCCGACGGCACTTCGATCATGATGCCCAGTTGCAGGTCCGCCACCGGGATTTCCAGGCGCAGGCGTTCGGTCATGTCACGGGCCGCACGCCATTCATCGACGCTGCCGACCATGGGGAACATGATGCGCAGCGGACGGTTATCCGCAGAACGCAGCAGCGCACGCAATTGCGCTTCCATGATCTGCGGGCGTTGCAAGGTGAGACGAATGCCGCGCACGCCGAGGAAGGGGTTTTCTTCCTGGGCAATCGGCCAATACGGCAGCGGTTTGTCGCCGCCCACATCCAGGGTGCGCACCACCAGCGGGCGACCGCCGAGGCCGTCGAGCACACGCCGGTATTCGGCTTCCTGGGTGGCTTCGTCCGGCGCTTGCGGGTGGGCCATGAAAATCAGTTCGGTGCGCAGCAAGCCGATGCCTTCGGCGCCCTGCTCCACCGCACTGGCAACACCGGCGCTTTCGCCGATGTTGGCGAACACTTCCACGGCGTGGCCGTCACGGGTCAGCGCCGGTTCATGGCGTTGCGCCGAAGCGGCTTGCAGGCGCTGTTCGCGGGTGTCACGTTCGACCGTGGCGCGTTGCAGGGTGGCGCTGTCGGCGTCCACATGCAGGCGACCGCGCTGGCCGTCGAGCAACAGCGGCGTGCCGGAAGCCAGCAGCAACACCGCCGGGCCGGCACCGACCAAGGCCGGAATACCGAGGGCACGGGCGACGATAGCGCTATGCGCCGTCGCGCCGCCACGGGCGGTGAGAATGCCGGCGACGCGCGCCGGATCAAGCCGTGCAACGTCGGACGGACCGACTTCGTCCATCACTAGGATGTAGGGCTCGCTCGGCTCCTGGGCGGTTTCAACGCCGCACAGTTGCGCCAGCACACGACGGCCGACATCCCGCAGGTCGGCCGCGCGCTCGGCGAGCAGGGCGTCCTGCAACGACTCCTGCTGCTTGGCGGCGGCTTCAATCACACTCATCCACGCCGCTTCAGCGCTTTCGCCTTGCTTGAGGCGGGTGTCGACTTCGTCGGTGAGTTCCGGGTCGTCGAGCATTTCCTGGTGGGTGATGAAAATCTCGCGGATCGCCTTGGAGGGGTTGCGTTCGATCAGGCCTTGGATATCGGTGCGCACCTCGCTCAAGGCGCTGTGCAGGCGCTGGCGCTCGATGGCGCAGGATTCTCCGCGCAGTGGGTAGTCGAACGTTTGCTGAACCTGGATATGCGCAGGGCCGATGGCGATGCCCGGCGCGGCGGCGATGGCCTGGATCTGGCTCCCGGCCACTGGCGCGCTGATCACCGGTTCGATATCGAGGGCTTCGGGCTGGGCACTCAGGGTCGGCAGTGGCTCGACGTCTTCGCCCAAGCCTTCTTCCACCGCCGCCAGCAGCGCGGGCAGTGCGTCGCCGGCAATGGTCGGCTCGGCGACAAACTCCAGCACCTGGCCACGTCGAGCGCCGAGGCTCAACAGTTTGCTCAGGCTTTTCACCGACACGGCGCCCACTGGGCCATCGACGATGCGCACACGCACATCACCGTCAAAATTTTTCGCCAACTGGGCGAGGATCTTCGCCGGCCGCGCGTGCAAACCGTGGGCGTTGGCCAGGGTGATGCGTGCGCTGGGCCAGTCCGGAGGCAGTTCGCCGCCGAGCACTTCGAGGACCGCGCGGCTGCTGGTGGCGCGGCCAAGCTCTTGGCCACGCCCTTCAATCAGCAAGGCGCACAAGCGTTCAAGCAAGGCCTGGTGGGCTTCACCGAGGCTGGCCAAGCAGAACAGGCCATTGAGCGGCTGGCCGAGGTAGCGCATGGGTTTGTCCGGGGTGACAAACGCCAGGCCCGGGCGCTTGACCGTCTGCTCGCTGTGCAACCACCACAGGCCATCGCCCAGGGGCAGCGCATCCACCTGCTGCAACACCGCGGCGAAACCATTGCTCACACAATCGGCCTGACGCAGCAGGCGTGCACCGCGCCAAACCAGCTCTTCGAAGTCATCGGCGGACACGCCCAGGCTGATCATCTGTGCATCCAGCGCCAGTTCCTGCGGCGCGCCTTGCAACAGTTTCAGCAACGCTTCGGCGGTGCCGGCACGGCGCAACGCCTGGCCCAGGTCGGTTTCGCCGAGGGCACGGGTGAGCAGTTGCAACAGCCGCAGGTGTTCGTCGGATTTGGCGGCAATGCCGATGGCCAGGTATACGATCTGGCCGTCGCCCCAGTCCACCCCTTCGGGGAACTGCAGCAGGCGCACGCCGGTAGAGAACACCTGGTCGCGGGTTTCAGGGGTGCCGTGGGGGATGGCAATACCTTGGCCCAGGAACGTCGAGCCCTGAGCTTCACGGGCTTGCAAACCGCTGAGGTAACCCTCGGCGACCAGGCCATCGGCCACCAGTTTTTCAGCGAGCAGGTGCAAGGCAGCAGATTTATCCACAGCCACCTGGCCCATGGAAATCTGCTCTACAGTGAGCTCAAGCATGCCGTTCTCCTAGTTAGTGCAGTGGCGCACTAGGTATTGTTTTAAACAAACAGTGTAAGGGGTGCTCATAAATAACTGACTGAGCAGTCAATTGGCAGTGGCTACTCAGTCGCGAACGTCGTAAAAATACGCTGGCTGAAACGTTTAATCTAGAGTTTATGGAAGACTACGCGTTAATTGCGCATCCTTGAACAACCACTCGGCACTTGAGCTGAGACATAGGTCCGGTGCTGGAATCGGTTACGATTGGACAAAATGTCGGGGCAAGCTCCAAAAAACAAGGAAATCCCGGTTTGAAACTCAGTGATATCGCACGTCTCGCCGGTGTGTCCGTGACCACCGCCAGCTACGTCATCAATGGCAAGGCTGAACAGCAACGCATCAGCAACGCAACCGTCGAGCGGGTGCGCGCCGTGGTCGAAGCCCATGGCTTTACGCCCAACCCCCAGGCCGCCGGGCTGCGCAGTCGGCATACGCGCACCTTGGGTTTTATCCTGCCCGACCTGGAAAACCCCAGCTACGCACGCATCGCCAAACTCCTGGAGCAAGGCGCTCGGGCGCGTGGCTATCAGTTGCTGATCGCCAGCTCCGACGATGAGGCCGACAGCGAGCGCCAATTGCTGCAACTGTTCCGCGCCCGGCGCTGTGATGCGTTGTTCGTCGCCAGTTGCCTGCCGGCCAGCGATGACAGTTACCGCGAGTTGCAAGCCAAGGGGCTGCCGGTGATTGCCATCGACCGGGTGATGGGCGCGGATCAATTCTGCTCGGTGGTCAGCGACGACCGCCAGGCTTGCAAGCAATTGACCAGCAGCCTGCTGCAACCGTTGCCCAAACAGATCGCGTTGATCGGCGCACGGCCCGAACTGAGCATCAGCCAGGAGCGTGCCGCCGGTTTCCGTGAGGCCCTCGAAGGGTTCACCGGCGAGGTGATTGTCGAACACGGTGAAGCCTTCAGTCGCGACTGCGGCCGACAGCTGATGGAGCAACTTCTGCAGCAACTGGGGCATTTGCCTGACGCGCTGGTGACCACCTCCTATGTGCTGCTGCAAGGTGTGTTCGACGCCCTGCATGACTTCCCGCTCAAGTCGCGCCCGCTGCGCTTGGGCACCTTTGGTGATACGCAGTTGCTGGACTTCCTGCCGTTGCCGGTCAACGCCATGGCCCAGCAACATCAACTGATCGCAGACACCGCGCTGCGCCTGGCGCTGGCCGCTATCGAAGAAGAGCACTACCAACCTGGCGTACACGCCATCGGCCGGACCTTCAAGCAGCGTATTCACGAGGCTTGAGCGTGGAGCTGATCGACACCCACACCCACCTGGATTTCCCGGAGTTCGACAGCGACCGCCGGGACGTCCTCGCCCACAGCCGGACGTTGGGCGTGCGGCGCATGGTGGTGCTGGGGGTGTATCAGCAGAATTGGCAGCGCCTGTGGGACCTGGCGCAAGCGGATGAAGGAATATTCGCAGCCTTTGGTTTACATCCGGTGTACCTCGATGAGCATCGACCCGCCGACCTTGTGCAATTGGGCGACTGGTTGACGCGCCTGCACGGCCACCGGCAGCTGTGCGCGGTGGGCGAGATCGGCCTGGATTACTTTCTCGAACAGCTGGACCGCGAACGCCAGCAAAGCCTGTTTGAAGCCCAGCTCAAGCTGGCGGCGGACTTCCAATTACCGGCGTTGCTGCATGTACGTCGCAGCCATGCCGCGGTGATCGCTACCCTCAAGCGCATCCGCCTGCCCCGCGGCGGCATCATCCATGCGTTTGCCGGGAGCCGCGAAGAAGCCCGCGAGTACATCAAGCTCGGCTTCAAGCTGGGTTTGGGCGGTGCCGCCACCTGGCCCCAGGCCCTGCGTATGCACAAGGTGTTGGCGCAACTGCCGCTGGACGCGGTGGTGCTGGAAACCGACGCCCCTGATATGGCGCCCGCCATGTTTCCCGGTCAACGCAACAGCCCCGAGCACCTGCCGGACATCTGCACCGCCCTGGCCGAGCGCATGGGCATCAGCCCGTTGTTACTGGCTGAGGCGAGCACACGCAATGCGTGCGAGCTGTTCAATTGGTAGCACCGGCGTGACCACTTGCAGGTCCAGCGTCATTCGCTGCCGGTAGCGGGCGTAGCGCAGCACCAGGAAATGCATCAGCAGCATCACCAGCGAGACGTTGAACTGACCGATCACGCTGATCAGCCCCACCCACTCCGCCACCAGCGCCACAATCAGCACCATGCAGGTGAACACCACCATGCTCGGTTGCACCAGCGCCCAATGGTCCAGCGCCTTGAACTGGCGCAATTGGCGGGGGCAGTTCAACTGCACGATCCGTTGGCAGTACGGGCAGTCGAAAGGCTCTTGGATCGCGATGGCATTCAATTGCCACGGCTTGAGTTCAAACCTGATATCACAATGGGCACAATGCCCTTTGATGCCGATCGCAGTGGTCATCGTCGTCGCGCTCCGTTGAACCTGAATTTGATTGAAACAAATTCTCCCCCCTTCACGCGGCCAGAAAAGGGACTCCGTGAAATCAGGACAGGCACTACACCAACAAGAGCGAATTCCCACACCACGGTCTTACACGCGAAACGCACCGATCAAGTGCTTCAACTCAATCACCTGCATCGACAGTTGCCGGCTCGCCGCCTCGGTCTGGTGCGCTCCTTCGGCGGCGTATTCGCCAGCCCGATTGATGGCCACGATGTTCTGGTCAATGTCGTGGGCAACGGCGGTCTGTTGTTCCACGGCGGCGGCGATCTGCTGATTCTGATCAACGATCATCCCTACGGCGCCGAGGATATTTTCCAAAGCCTGCTGGACTTTTTCCGACTGACCCACGGTGCCGTTGGCCATCTCATGGCTGCTGCCCATGGCCCTTACTGCCGCCGCCACACCGCCTTGCAAGCGGCTGATCATCTGTTCGATTTCCTCAGTGGAGTGCTGGGTGCGCCGGGCCAGGGTGCGCACCTCGTCGGCCACCACCGCAAAACCACGCCCCTGCTCACCGGCCCGCGCCGCCTCGATGGCGGCATTGAGTGCCAGCAGGTTGGTTTGCTCGGCGATGCTTTTGATCACTTCCAATACGCTACTGATGGACTGGCTGTCGGTGGCCAATTGGTTGATCACCCGCACCGACTGATCGATCTCCGAGGCCAGCCGCGCAATGCTGCCCTGCTGGGATTGCACCAAGCCACGGCCGCTGACGGTTTCGTCGTTGACGCTGTGAGCGCTGCTGACCGCCGTCGCCGCGCTGCGCGCGACCTCCTGGGCAGTGGACGACATCTGGTTCATGGCCGTCGCCACCTGCTCGATCCGGGTACGCTGCCCGGCAACCGCCTGATTGCTCCGGGCCGAGACCGTTTCCACCTGGCCAGCCTGGAGTTCAACCTGGCTGACGGTGTGCCCGACGCGCTCGATCAAGTCATGGATCTTCGCCACAGTGCCGTTGAACAGCTGACCCAGGTCGCCCAGTTCATCGCGGCTCTGGGCGACAAACGTGACGGTCATGTCGCCGGCCGCCACCTTGTCCATCATCGCGCCCAGTCGGCGCAGCGTGGTGCGGGTGGAGGCATAGAAGCCTGCGTACAGATAGAAGATCAGCAAGAACACCGCCGTCAGGGCAGAGACCAGCACCACCATATGCGTGCGATTCTGCGCCAGGCGCTGCTCCAACTGCTGCTCCAGGAACGTCAACGTGGCGTCGTCAAGCTGGTAGGTCCGGACCATCAGTTGGCTGACGCTGTCGTAGAATCCCTGCCAGGGCGCGTCGAGGGTTTCGGCCATCACCACCTGCTCCTCAAACAACTCGCTGCCTTGCTTGAGGCTGGCACTGCTGGCCTGGGCCAGGCTGTCTAGCGTCGCGTGGGCGGCGTTGCTGGAGCCCAGGGCATCCTGCAACTTCAGGCCATATTCGGCTTGGAGTTTTTCCAATTGCTGCAGCAGTTCGTCAAAGCGCGTACTGGACGCCGAATTGAGAAACCCCTGGCCCAGGGAGTAAGCGCCCATCGCCCGACCTTCGCCGAGGGTCTGGGTGACCTGCGGGGTGACGCTGGTGATCAGTGCGCTGAGCTGGCGCAAATCACTCTGGGAATCGCGGCTCAAGCCGGATTGACTGGCGATGATCTGGCTGAGCATCTGGGCCTTGTTGAGCAACTTGCCGATCAGTGCACTTTTGCTCAGCAGCGACGTTTCCTGTTGCTGGGCCTTAAAGGCCGCAATCAACTCGTCGCGCTTGGCGTCAAACGCGGTGATTTGCTCAGGCTCGGCGGTCACGGCATTGAGGCCTTGCAGGCGGGTCAGCACGCTGTGTTCCAAGGCGCTGATCTTGCCCTCAAGGTCACCGGCCTTGCCGGATTGGCCAAGGGTCGCGTTGATCTGTACTTGGTTGTTGAGGGTTTCCAGGTCGCGGCGCAGGGCCAGGCTGCTGCCGAGCAAGTCGAGGCTTTGCAGCTCCACACGGGTACCCTGGAATTCACGCCACGAATCACGCACCAGGTAGTAGTTGGTCGCCAGCATCGGCAGCAGGAACAACACACTGATCAAACTGAACTTCATGCCGAAGCTCAGGCGGTTCATCAACGCGACAGCGGGATAGAGCAAGCTCTTCACTGTGAACTCCCCTTCTTTTATTTTTATTGAGGCGCAGGGCGGCAGTTAGCCAGCATCTGTATAGCTCAATTTGAAAGGGAGTTTTGTAACTTAAGGTTAACGAAAGGAGGGGCGCCACGGAAACAATGCGGTTTCACTCAGGATACGGTGGGGGTGCTTCGCAGCCCAGCGCAGGGCAAGCCTGCTCACTACAGCAAGCCCGGCCCCACATTTTTTGAGTGCGTTCGCAGTCAGGGCAACACGGTCCAGATCGCAAACCCGGCATACCACAGCACCGCCGCACGCAGCAGCAGCTCCCATATCCGGTCCAGGCTGTTGATGCCCTCGGGACCTACCGCCGGCGGCGGGATTTCGGCAGCGACCAAGCCGACTTTTTCCACCAGTTCAGCAGCGCTGATGTCCCAACTCAGCAGTTCGTGCAACATCACACGACCGACTGCGACGAAGTTGCCCACCAGGGCAAAACTGGCCGCCAGCAGGCGTACCGGCAACCAGTCAAATGCATGACGCAGTTGCCCGGCACGCTCAGCCACCAGGGGGTTCTTGCTGTGTTCACTGGCCAATGCGAGCAGGCGGTACGCCAACGCGGCAACCGGGCCCAGCAGGAAATACCAGAAAATCACCGCGAAAAAGCTCTGGTAGGCCTGCCACAACAGATGGCCCTGGACGCGTTCGAGCAATTGCTCGCCACTGTCGGCGCTCAGGTTCAGGTCACGCTCCGCGACATGCTCGGCCGCTTGCAGGTCGCCACGTCGCCAGGCATCGCGGAAGGGCCCGAGCCCGGCGAGCAGATCACCGCGGCCCAGGCTGTAGATCACGACCAGCAGGTGCACTGGCAGTGCCAGCAGTCCGTAGGCCACCGGCTCCAGTACCAGCAGCAACAAGGCCAGTAGCGCGACGGGGAACAACACCAGTAACGCCAGAATCAGCCAGGGTTGCTTGCCCATGCGTGGGCTCGATTCCAGCTTGGCCAGTTCGCGCAACCAACCGCCATCACGTTGCAATCGCTGGCGCAGCGCCGAGAACTTCTCGATCCATACGGCCAGTACCAACACCAGGAAACTCATCGTGCGTGTCCTCCATCCTGCAGGGCGCTGCGAAAGCGCGTCCAATCAAAAGCGGGGCCGGGATCGGTCTTGCGCCCCGGGGCGATATCGCTGTGACCACACACGCGCTGGGGAGTAATGTCGGGGTAAGCCGCCAGCAACTGGCGGCTCAGATCGATCAGCGATGCGTATTGGGCATCTGTGAACGGCAGATCATCCGTACCTTCCAGCTCAATCCCCAAAGAAAAGTCATTGCAGGTTTCTCGCCCCTCGAACTGCGAGACCCCGGCATGCCAGGCCCGATCGAGGCAGGATACAAACTGCGTCACCGTACCGTCGCGCTCAATCAGAAAATGCGCGGACACCCGTAGGGCGGCAATCCCTTCAAAGTAGGGATGTTCCGTGACATCCAGGCGATTCTGGAAAAATTCCTGCACTTTGCCAGTGGCGAACTGCGCCGGTGGCAGGCTGATGTTATGCACCACCAACAGTGAGATTTCGCCTGTGGGGCGCTCGTTGAAGTTGGGTGAAGGGCAATGACGGATGCCCTCGCACCAACCGCTGGTGGGGTCCAACTGCATACAGGTTCCTTGAATGAGACAAAGTCTGACCAGTATGCCGCGTTCGCCCCTCCGGTTGCGATCACTTGCCGTGATTGAGTTGCCGCAACTTGCCCACTACCGCGGCCAACGCGCGCTCGAACAGCGGTCCGTCATCCAAGGTATGCAGCACGCCACGCTTGAACGCCAAGGCCAACTGGCCGGCGCTTCTCTCCAAGACCTTGAGCCCCGTGCGACTGGTAAAAATATACGTATGGGCTGGCGCCATGATCGCCGTCAACTTGCACCGCAGCGCGTTGGCGTCGTCTTCCTGGAACACCACCCAGCCTCCCACCTTGAGTTGATGGGCCCTGAGCAGGTCGGGGTCGTTGTCCGGCAAGTCGATGACCTGATCGGAGGACGTTGCGCTGAGTACAAACGGCTCGCGCACTTCGATCAACTCATCAACGCCTTCAGGCGCCTGGACATGCAGGGCCTGCAAGCGCACAAAAAATTCTCGCGTGCTGAAGGGGTCGAACGCCGCGCTGGTCAGACCGTCGCGCAACGCCTTGAGCAAACCGGGCAGTTGCTCGAGTAAATGGCGCCCGGCTTCGGTGTCTTGTTGCAAGCTGACGCTCCAGATCAGCTCGTCCATGGTGCGCAGGCCCGCTTGCCATTGCACTGACTGCTCGCCGTGTTTGAGGCTGGCCAGCAACAGCACCTGGCTCCAGGCCTGCTGCAGGAACTGTACGACCGGACGCGGCAGGACCTTGCCTAACAGCCGTTTATTCAGCACGTCGGCCACGCGCTGGCGGGCGGCTTCGGTGCGCACGCGCCCGGCTTCGGCATCGCGGGTGTGCTGTTCAAGCAAGTCGCTGCGCCGCCGTTCATCGGCGGTAAACGCGCTGAACTCCGCGAGCAATTGGGAAAAAATCGCCGGATCTTCGACGAACTCATTGAGCAAGCGCTGCACCACCTGCTCAATGCGCAGGTAGAGGTGGTCACGCTGGTAGTCATCACGCGGGCTGCTGCCCATGGCGGCCGCGGCGATTTCATTGAGCAGGCGCCGCGCCGGGTGGCTGGGGTGGCTGAAAAAGCTTTTGTCCAGCACCGCTACTTTCAGCATCGGGATCTGCAGGCGGCCGATCAGGGCCTTGAAGGCATGGGGTATGGCGCGGTCGTTGAGGATGAATTCGAACAGCAGCGCAATCAGGTTGATCACGTCTTCGTCAGCCGCCTCCACCACCCGCGACTTACCACTCTTGACGCTGACTCGGGTGAGCAACTGCTCAAGCTGGTTACGCAGGTCGAAATCGTCCTCGGCCTCAGGCTCCGGCACGTACTGCTGCAAGTGGGAGAGCAGGCGCAACAGGTCACGGGTGGCAATGGGCAGCGGTTCAGCGCTGGCTTCAAGCGTCGGCGCCACACTGCCGCGTACCGCTGTCAGTAATGGCTGGAGCGCGGCGAACGCTTGCTGGCCATTTTCGTCGACGAGCGGGTCGGCGGCCGACGAGGTTTCTTCAGGCGGGAGTTCACGCCCCGCACGCCCCTCGATGCGGCGGCAAGGTACGGCCTTGAGTTCAGGCAATACACCCGTCGCGACCAGCAATTGATTGGCTTCGCCGTAGAGCTGGTCGGCATCGCTGAGCACGTATTTTTCAAACAACTTGAGCATGATCAGTTTGACGCGGATCTCTACGCCCAGGCTGCGCCCCGCGCGCAGGAAAAACTCACACAGCAGTGCCGGCCCCAGAGGGTTCTCACGCTCATCCAGGCGGTTGCCCAGCAAAGCGCTCAAGCGCGCCGTGAGTTGCCCCAGGGCCAGGCCGTCACGGTGCCGCACCCGCCCCAGCATGGCTTCAAGCGCTACGGCTTTCTCCAGGTCATCCTTGGAAGACCCCGGCACCGCGTCATAGGAAACCACGGGCACCAGTTGCAATTCCCCTCGCCCCGCCTGGCCCAGGCTGGCAAAAGCTCCAAACAGTTGCTCCATGAACACGCGTTCGAAATTCTTGCGCTTGAGGCGCAGGTCGCGCATGGCTTCAAAGAAAATATGGTGATCGAGGTTGTTGCGCGCCTTGTCGGCCATTTCGAACAACGTGTCGTCAGCGTTATCGAACAGGTCCTGCAGACCTTGTTGAAGCTGTTGCGCGGCCTTGTCGCGCAGCTGCTGCAACACCACCGGCAGGCGGGCGAGCGGCGATGGCGTAGCGTGTGCCTTGTTGATTGGCACCACCTTTCCGTCATTGTGCATCCTGGCCTCCTGAAACGGCGGTATTGGGGTGGGGAAACATCGGGTACGGGCCCCGTCGGGAACCAGAAATAACCGCTTATCCTCAAGACGTCAAAGCTATGACGCCAATTGCAAGGCGCGAGATTATCTTGCAAATGAGGGGGGTTGCGCCAGCAAACTCTGCCATTACGCGGTAAATGAGTGGTGAGCCTGGGTTCGAACGCACACTGCCCCTATAATCGGGGCACTTTGTCTGTGGAGCCTGTTATGCCGAATCTCCGTCTTGCCGACCTCACCGCCGAAATCGAAGCCAACGTGCGCCGCGCACTGCTGGAAGACATCGGCAGCGGCGACATCACTGCGCAGTTGATCCCGGCCGAACGGCTGGCCACGGCCACCATCATTACCCGTGACGCGGCGGTTATCGCCGGTACAGCCTGGGTGGATGCGGTCTTCCGCCAACTGGACCCGCGGGTCGCCGTGCATTGGCAGGTGGCCGACGGTGAACGCGTCAGCCCCAACCAGGCGCTGTTCCACCTTGAAGGCCCGGCGCGCTCGCTGCTGAGCGGCGAACGTTGTGCACTGAATTTCCTGCAACTGCTGTCCGGCGTCGCCACACGCGCCCAATTCCTGGCGGATTTTGTCGCCAGCACCCAGGTCAAGCTGCTGGATACCCGCAAGACTTTGCCGGGCCTGCGTCTGGCGCAGAAGTACGCAGTCACCTGCGGGGGCTGCCACAACCACCGTATCGGTTTATATGACGCGTTCCTGATCAAGGAAAACCATATCGCAGCCTGCGGCGGCATTGCCCAGGCGATCACGGCCGCCCACAAGATCGCACCCGGCAAGCCGGTGGAAATCGAAGTGGAAAGCCTGGAGGAACTGCGCGAAGCCCTGGCGGCAGGCGCCGACATCATCATGCTCGATGAGTTGAGCCTGGACGATATGCGTGAAGCCGTGCGCCTGAACGGCGGCAAGGCCAAGCTGGAGGCCAGCGGCGGGATCAATGAAAGCACCCTGCTGCCGATTGCAGAGACCGGGGTGGACTACATCTCGATCGGCGCGATGACCAAAGATGTGAAGGCAGTGGACTTGTCGATGCGCCTCAGTATCTAGCACTTTCGAAATGCGTGTTTGGTGAGCGGGCTTGCTCCGCGCTGGGCTGCGTAGCAGCCCTAACGAGGCCGCCGCGTTTTGTCAGATAGAACGGGGTGGCAGGTTTTGGGTCCGCTTCGCAGCCCAGCGCGGGGCAAGCCCGCTCACTACAACGGCGTTTGAGTGACCAGGTCATTCGTCTCGCAATGCTCTTTCGGTGTCGATGCACCTTAGTATCCAGCATGTTCGAAAATGCGTGTGTGGTGAGCGGGCTTGCCCCGCGCTGGGGTGCGTAGCAGCCCCAACAAGGCCGCCGCGTTTTGTCAGGTAGAACGGGGTGGTAGGTGTTGGGCCTGCTTCGCAGCCCAGCGCGGGGCAAGCCCGCTCACTACAACGGCGTTTAAACGACTAGGTCATTCATCTCGCAATGCTCTTTCGGTGTCGATGCACCTTAAGTATCCAGAGCGCTCGAAATGCGTGTGTGGTGAGCGGGCTTGCCCCGCGCTGGGCTGCGTAGCAGCCCCAACGAGGCCGCCGCGTTTTGTCAGGTAGAACGAGGTGGCAGGTGTTGGGGCCGCTTCGCAGCCCAGCGCGGGGCAAGCCCGCTCACTACAACGGCGTTTAAACGACTAGGTCATTCATCTCGCAATACTCTTCCCACTCGACACCCAGCACCTCGGCCGCCTCTCTATGCAAGGCCAGCCGTGCCGCTTCGAACTCTTCCGGTGTCGATGTGTACTTGAGGGTCAGCTCCCAGGGCTGGTAGCCCTGGCTTTCGGCCTCGTCCTCGAATGCCCACTGAATCTGGTCGCGCTGGTCATCGGCGCTCAGGTCCTTGATCTCTTCTTTAAGCTGCGGCGATTCCTCAAGGTATTTCTCGAGGGCTGCTTGATGCCGAACTTCCTGGGTCATTTCAGTCGTGGTCATGTCGTTCTCTTAGATCGAGGAATGGGGATGCATCTGGGTCATCAAGGTTGCGCAGATACAAAAGAGCGGGCGCAAATGCCGGCTCGTCTGGCCTTCAGAACCATTCTGGGATCATCTGAAAACATTGCCTTTGAAACGGTGGAACCTTTGTTGCCTTTTTGCCCGAGACAGGAATCGAACCTGCGACCTTCGCGTTACGAGTGCGCTGCTCTACCGACTGAGCTACACGGGCGGTGGGCTAAAGCTAGCACCGCATCGGAAGTCCGGCAACTTGCCGCCGTCAGCGAGCAATCACCCCTTGGGCCCAGAAGCGTGGCTGAAGGTAAGTGCCATGGGCGTCCAGGTACTGCTGCTGGGCTTGCTTGATGTGAGGTACGTCACGCACAGCGATCACGATCAACAGACCAACGGCCAACACGCTCAGTGTTTTCCAGATGCGCCAGGCGAATGACCGCTCGACACCGACAGCGGTTCGCCACACATGCAGCGCCATCAACCAGCCCACCACCAGCGCCAACCAGACTTGAGAGTTGGGCATCACCATCACACCGTCGACCATCGATTGCACCAACGCACCGATCAGCGCGGCAAACAGACACAGCCGCAGCAGGTCTGCACGTTCGGCGCACTGCGCACGCTCACGCAGTACCCCGAGCGTGGCCCACCCGCCTCGCCACGCCAAAACCGTAACGCACAGCGCCGATGGCACCCCCCATTCACTGGCCCACTGCAGGATGGCCTGGTGGGGGTGAGCGGCAATCTTGTTGGCAACATCGGCAAAATGCATCGGCCCGAACCCCAGCCATGGCCTTTCGACGAGCATGTGCCAGGCCTGCCACCAGATCGGGCCGCGCCCCGACAGCGAGGTGGTGAGGCGATCGCCGGCAGCATTGGCGATCTCGATCCCGAGGTAATCCGCCAACACCGCAAACGACAGCCAATACAGCAACAGCCCGCCAAGCACTGCGGCGAGTTGCCAACCCAACCAGCGTCGGCCCCATGGCCCCAGCACTGCCAACACCCCACCCGCCGCGCCCATGCCGAGCCAGGTGCCGCGCGTGCCGCCGCCGATCGCGATCATCCACCACACGCACAGCAACGCAAACACTGCAGCTTTGAGCGAGCGGGAGAGCGTGGGGATCAACAAGGGCAGCGCCAGCAGCGGCAGGGTGAACGTCTGGAATTGACCGTAGAAGCGTTTGTTGGAAAAGCCCGACAGCAACAGGTCAGGATCCAGCGTCCGCTCAGCAGCGGCGAACGCAAGCACGCCCGCATACACGTATTGAACCGACTTGATCAGGCACAGCAGCACCACCACCATGATCAAGACGCGATCCAAAGACTCGCCCCCGTGACGACGCAGCAAGGCAAACGCCACGGCAATCGCCCCGCAACTGACAAACAACGCCACTTCGGCAAACGCCCAGAGGGGCTGATGGGCCAGCGCTGATGACACCAGGCCCAGCACGATAATGAGCGTCAGGCCCAGTGCGGTGGGCCGGTCCGTCAACCGTTCAACGCGGACGACCGACAGCCCGTACAGCACCGCGCAGAACCCGACGGCGATCTGCATCGCCCGCTGCAAATCATGCCCACTGAACGGTGCACAAATCCCGACAACCAGCAGACACACCACTGTGACCAGAAAAATACTGCCGCGCTGCTGTACGGATAACGACATCGGCCACCTCTTACGTCCATGTTGACGGTTCAGCACTTATGCCCCGTCGGCGCCGCATCCCTTGGCGACATACTTTGCGTCGGCGGTGGTGGTGCATTTCCAACCGGTGGTGGCATTGCGCGTCAGGCTGATGGTCTTGCCCAGCACCGGCGCTGGAGCGTCGAGTATTTCGCAGCTGATAGAGCCCGCACCCGTGCCTACATCGCCTGCCACGTCGATCTTGCAGTTGGCTGTCGGGCTGGTACCGCCGATCAATGCGAGGGTCGGTACGGTGCCTTGGTTGAGGGTGTCTTCGTACCCGGGTTTCAACGCAGTGATTTCAGCCAGGCCTGCGGTGAACTTGGCCTTGGCCTGGTGGGTGGTGTACATGGGCAGGCCAATGGTGGCCAAAATGCCAATGATTGCCACGACGATCAACAGCTCGATCAGGGTAAAACCTTTTTGACGTATCACATTCACTCTCCAGGATAGAACTCATGACAGGGCGCGTCCTGCGCCCCGTATTTTGCAGCGGCGCCAGTGTACTCATCCGCAGGCGGTCAAGCGCCTGCAGGACGCACATTCTGACATTTTATCCTGCACCGCCAGCGTGCCCGAAGTCGTCACCTGACTACGCTATAAATCTTCGACGACCTCTGTGCGGAACCGTGACATGGACAACGCTGCAACGATCTACGCCTGGGAAGGCATCAACCGCAAAGGACGCTGGGTGTCCGGGCAAACCACGGGGCACAACCTTGCCCTGGTCAAGGCTCAGTTGCGCCGGCAAGGCATCAGCCCAGGGGCTGTGTACAAGAAATCCGCCTTGCTACCGAGCCTCGCGCCGTCGATCAAATCGGCGGACATCACCCTGCTAACTCGACAGCTGGCCACGCTGCTGAAGGCTGGAATCCCACTTCTACAAGCCTTCGACATTATCGGTGAAGGCTTCGAAAGCCGCCCTGTGCGCGAGCTGGTGCAGGTGTTGAAACAGGCAATCGCCGCCGGCACCAGCCTGGCCGAGGCGCTGCGCAAACAACCGCGCTATTTCGATGAGCTGTACTGCAACCTGGTGGCCGCCGGCGAACAGGCTGGCGCACTTGAAACGCTGCTGGAGCGCGTGGCGATCCACCGCGAAAAGAGCGAGCAGCTACGGGCCAGGATCAAAAAGGCCATGACCTATCCGATCGCAGTCCTGGTGGTCGCCAGCCTGGTCACCGGCGTGCTGCTGATAAAGGTAGTGCCACAGTTCCAGAGTTTGTTCGCCGGGGTCGACGGCAAGCTGCCCGAGTTTACCTTGCAGGTCATCGCCCTCTCCGAGTTCACGCAAAAAGCCTGGTGGGTCGTGGCCCTGGGCATGCTTGCCGGAGGCTTGGGGTGGCGCCAAGCGTATCGCACCTTCCCTGATTTTCGTCTGCGGGTAGACGCCGGTTTGTTGAAAGCGCCCCTGGCAGGCAAACTGCTGAAAAAATCCGCAGTGGCCCGCTACGCCCGTACGCTTTCCACCACCTTCGCCGCCGGTGTTCCATTGGTGCAGGCGCTGGATTCAGTGGCCGGCGCCGCAGGGTCGGGGCCATTCAGACAGGCAATCGAGCATATGCGACATGATGTATCCACCGGTATGCAATTGAATCAATCCATGGCCGCCAGCGGCCTGTTTCCCAGCATGGCGATCCAGATGACGGCCATCGGCGAAGAGTCGGGCACGTTGGACCGCATGCTGGAAAAAGTCGCCAACCATTACGAGGCCGATGTGGACAACCTGGTCGATAACCTCACCAGCCTGATGGAACCGCTGATCATGGTGGTATTGGGGGGCATCGTCGGCGCGCTGGTGATCGCCATGTACCTGCCGGTCTTTCAGTTGGGGAGCGCGTTTTGAACCTGCTATTGGTTGAGCAGCCCTGGGCTTTTGTGGCGATGGCCGGGGTGCTGGGGCTGATCGTCGGCAGTTTTCTCAACGTGCTGGTGTGGCGCCTGCCGAAAATGCTCGAACGGGAATGGCGCGCCCAGGCCCACGAAGTGCTCGGCTTGCCCGCTGAGCCTGCCGGGCCGACTTACAACCTGATGCACCCCAACTCCTGCTGCCCGCACTGCAACCATCCGATACGCCCATGGGAAAATATCCCGTTGCTCAGTTACCTGTTTCTGCGCGGCCGCTGCGCCCATTGCCAAGGTCCGATCAGCGCCCGTTATCCACTCACTGAACTGGCGTGCGGGTTGATCTCGGCCTGGGTGGCCTGGCATTTCGGCTTTGGCTGGCAGGCGGGCGCGATGCTGGTGCTGAGTTGGGGCTTGTTGGCGATGAGCCTGATCGATGCCGACCATCAACTGTTGCCGGATGCGCTGGTGATGCCGCTGCTCTGGCTGGGACTGATCGTCAACGCGCTTGGCCTGCTGACGACGCTACCCGATGCCCTCTGGGGCGCGGTTATCGGGTACATGAGCCTGTGGAGCGTGTTCTGGCTGTTCAAGCTGACCACCGGCAAGGACGGCATGGGCCACGGTGACTTCAAGCTGCTGGCACTGCTCGGTGCCTGGGGTGGCTGGCAGATCCTGCCGATGACACTGCTGATATCGTCGCTGGTCGGGGTGTTCGTAGGCTTGATCCTGATGCGCCTGCGCAAGGCCCGGGCGTCGACACCGATGCCGTTTGGTCCGTATCTGGCAATTGCCGGCTGGATTGCATTGCTCTGGGGTGGTCAAATAACCGACTTCTATTTGCAGTCTGTCGGTTTCAGATGACCACTTCTGTTGCAACACCCTGGATTCTAGGCCTCACCGGCGGCATCGGCAGCGGTAAAAGCGCAGCGGCCCAGCACTTTATCGACCTGGGGGTCGACCTGGTGGACGCCGACCACGCGGCGCGCTGGGTGGTCGAACCTGGCCGGCCGGCACTGGCGCGCATCGCCGAGCATTTTGGCGCCGGCGTGCTGCAGCCGGACGGCCAGTTGGACCGAGGGGCATTGCGCAAGCTGATCTTTGAAGTACCCGAAGAGCGCCGCTGGCTCGAAGCCTTGCTGCACCCACTGATTGGCGATGAGATTCGTAGCCACCTGGCGCGCGCGAAGTCGCCTTACGCGATACTGGTGTCGCCGCTGCTGATCGAGTCCGGCCAGTACAGCATGACCCAGCGCATCCTGGTGATCGACGTGCCGCAATCGCTGCAGATTCAGCGTACCCTGCAGCGCGACGGCATCAGCGAACAACAGGTGCAGGCGATCCTCAAGGCCCAATCCAGCCGCGAAGACCGCTTGAACCATGCCGATGACGTGCTGGTCAACGACCAGGACCTTGCCTGGCTGCACAGCGAGGTCGAGCGACTGCACCACTTTTACCTTACTTTGCGTGGAGGCCGATCATGAGCCAACCCTTGACCGTCGACTGCCCAACCTGCGGCGCCCCCGTGGAATGGACAGCGACCAACCTCAACCGGCCGTTCTGCTCGGACCGCTGCAAACTCATCGACCTGGGCGCCTGGGCCGCTGAGGAACATAAGATTCCGGTGGCCCCGGATGCCGAAGACGAGCTGTTTTCCGAAGACCTTCCGCCGCGTCACTAAGGGCGCATAAAGGCATATTCCTGCTGGTCGTCGAGGTTTTCTGCAAGGTATTGCAGCTCGTCGGCCAGGTCTTCAAAGCTGCGCACGCCCTTGCTCTGCTGCACCACCGCGCTGAGCATGGCGCGCAGGGTCAAGCCTGGGTCAAAACCGATTTCCAGCGCCGCATCCTGGCTTCTGCGCAACTCCTGCCGTGCCCACTCATACACACTCATGATCTGTGCTCCCGCCTTGCCTAGGAAAATTTCGCAGAGCATGGGCCTGCTCGGCCGGGCGGGATTTGATCTGGGTCAACGCTCTGAATCGCCGTCCTTCCAGGGTGCCGAGAGGTAGCGCGTACGGTTGAAAGTCTCCAGCCATTCCGGGCAGAACACCACCAAGGCGCTGATGACCATGCCGTTGATGAAGGCTTCGGGAAAGATGAGTAGCCACAGATAACCGACAAAATCCTCCAGCCATTCCGGCATGGCAAAACGGCCGTCGAGCCACAAAAGCCCCAGCCCTAGTAGCAAGCACAGCAGCGCCGACAGCGCGGCCGCGAAAAAACCGGAACAGAAGATATACACAAAGGGATTGCGTGGCTGCGCACGCTCGACCAGCAGCGCGCAGGCTTCGGTGACCAGCACCGGCAGCACGATCAGCAGCAGGCCGTTGACGCCAAGTGCTGCAAGGTCCTGGCGCCCCAGCACCATCAGACCCAACTGGGCGGCAAAGCCACCGACGATGGCCAGCGGCCAATCCAGCAGCAGGGTCACGGCAGTCATGCCGATAAAGTGGTAGGACACCCCCGTATCAAAATCCCGCCGCACCAGCCACAGCATGAACAACGCGAACACGGTGCCGAACAGCAGATGCTGACGCCGTCGGTCGGCAAACAGTTCGACCCAAGGTGAACGCAAGATGGCCCACGCCACCACGGGTGCGTACAACAGCCAGCCGATGCCCATTGTTGTCGGCGCCAACATGGCGGCACTGATCACGGCAGTACTCCCCCTGCGTCGGACATTAGTCGGATGATCAGTCTACACCGACGTTTCACAAGGGTACTTCCTGCGGTCATCATTTGGGCGCTAAGCTGCTAGCTATGGATGACTCTGATTACTTGCGCCTGCTCACCGTAGCGGCCGAACAAGCCAATGCGTTCTTGTCCAATGCCCGCAAATGGGAGCGTGAGCGTTGGGTCTGCCAGCGCCTGCTGCAAGGCTTGAACGTGCCCTACCGGGCCGAAGAATTCCACGCCGCCGGGCAAGAGCCCCCGGATGTGCTGTTTCGCGATGCCAGCTTCGAGGTGTTTTTCGTGCTGGACGAGGGCCGACGCTTGAATGACGAATGGCGCGACGAGTTGCTGCGCCGACGCAGCGCGTTCTCCCTGAGCCAGTTGGTGCGGCGCGAAGCCAAGCCGCGACGCATCCCGGCCCATGAGTTCTTACTGCGCCTGGCGCCCACGCTGCGCAAGAAGGCCCATAACTACAAAGAGCGCGGCATGGACCTGGGGGAGCTGGATATCGTCGCCTTCACCAGCCTCAAGCGTGAAGTGCTCGACCTCAATAGCCACTTCCCGCCACCGACGGAATACCTGCGCCAGGGCTGGCGCTCACTGTCGCTGGTGGGGCCGACTTTCGCACGGGTGTTGTTCGCCCATCCGGATGCGCCGGATTTCTTGCGCAACAACCTGGGTCGCAGCATAGTGTTCGACGTGGGTATCAGCCTCTGAGCCCCCGGACTGTAACGTGGCGCCCTTTTGCAACGTCTACCTGACGAGGCCTTTATGACCAGCCGCCTGAACCCCGATGACCAACAGCATGTCGAAGAGTACCTGCAACTCTCCCAGAACCAAGTCGAGCGTAAGCCTTTCCGGCCGTGGCTGCTCCTTGGTGTGGTGTTGGCAGTGGTGATCGGCCTCGGCTTGCTGAGTCGCCTTTTGAGTTACCTGACGCTATGAGCTGCCTGGCGCTCGCGGGGGTAACTGCTCCGATTTCTTTTAGCCTTGCGAGATATCCCCATGACCCATCGTATTATTATCGTCGGCGGCGGCGCCGGCGGCCTGGAGTTGGCTACCCGCCTGGGTAAGACTCTGGGCAAGCGCGGCACCGCCAGCATCACGCTGGTGGACGCCAACCTGACCCATATCTGGAAGCCCTTGCTGCACGAAGTGGCAGCCGGTTCGCTGAACTCTTCCGAAGACGAACTCAATTATGTCGCCCAGGCCAAATGGAACCACTTCGAGTTCCAACTGGGGCGCATGAGCGGGCTCGACCGCGAACAGAAGAAAATCCAGCTGGCCGCCACCCTCGACGAAGAAGGCCGTGAGCTGGTGCCCGCGCGGGTACTGGGCTATGACAGCCTGGTGATCGCAGTCGGCAGCACTACCAACGATTTCGGTACTGAAGGCGCAGCGCAACATTGCCTGTTCCTCGACACCCGCAAGCAGGCCGAGCGCTTCCACCAGCAATTGCTCAACCACTACCTGCGCGCCCATGCCGGGCAGACGGATGTGGTGGAAAAAATCAGCGTCGCCATCGTCGGCGCAGGGGCTACGGGGGTCGAGCTGGCCGCCGAACTGCATAACGCCGCCCATGAGCTGGCCGCCTACGGCCTGGACCGCATCAAGCCGGAAAACATGCACATCACCCTGATCGAAGCCGGCCCGCGGGTACTGCCTGCGCTGCCGGAGCGGATCGGCGTGCCGGTGCATAAAACCCTGGAGAAGCTTGGGGTGACGGTCCTGACCAACTCGGCGGTCAGCGAAGTGACTGCCGATGCGCTGATCACCAGTAGCGGCCAGGTCATCCCTGCGAGCCTCAAGGTATGGGCGGCCGGTATTCGCGCGCCGGGTTTCCTCAAGGACATCGATGGCTTGGAAACCAACCGCATCAACCAGTTGCAAGTGCTGCCGACGCTGCAAACTACCCGCGACGAAAACATCTTCGCCTTCGGTGATTGCGCCGCCTGCCCGCAAGCGGGCACCGACCGTAATGTGCCACCACGGGCCCAGGCAGCTCACCAGCAAGCTTCACTGTTGGCCAAGTCACTGAAATTGCGCATCGAGGGCAAGGACCTGCCGTCGTACAAGTACACCGACTATGGGTCGCTGATCTCGCTGTCGCGGTTCTCGGCGGTGGGCAACTTGATGGGCAACCTCACCGGCAGCGTAATGCTGGAGGGCTGGTTGGCGCGGATGTTCTACGTGTCGCTGTACCGCATGCACCAGATGGCGCTGTATGGGGTCTTCCGGACAGGGATGCTGATGCTGGGCAGCAAGATTGGGCGCGGGACTGAGCCACGTCTGAAATTGCACTGATAACTCGGTCTCGGATGGGACCTTGTAAAGGTGGGAGGGGGCTTGCCCCCTCCCACCTTTGCTTTGCGGTGAGTTCAGGATTTACGCGCACAAAAAAAATCCCCGTATCTTTCGATACGAGGATTTTTAATATGGTCGGGGTAAGGGGATTCGAACTCCTGACATCCTGCTCCCAAAGCAGGCGCGCTACCGGACTGCGCTATACCCCGGTAAAAAAAAGGCGACCTCTCAGTCGCCTTCTTCGATCAGCGCTTTTGGCCTCTGATCTTAAGATTCGATTCCAGCGTTAACTGGTCTCAAAAATGGTGGGTCGTGTGGGATTCGAACCTACGACCAATTGGTTAAAAGCCAACTGCTCTACCAACTGAGCTAACGACCCAAATATGGTCGGGGTAAGGGGATTCGAACTCCTGACATCCTGCTCCCAAAGCAGGCGCGCTACCGGACTGCGCTATACCCCGGTTTGAAATTGGCTCCGTGACCAGGACTCGAACCTGGGACCCAATGATTAACAGTCATTTGCTCTACCGACTGAGCTATCACGGAACTACATATTTCAAAGTGTTACTTATTTCAAAGCATTTTTACTGCGGTGCAACCTTCTCTTTGACCTTTCCGTATCGCTACGTTCGTGTCTCTGAGGCGCGCTATTCTACAATCTTAAAAAACCCTGTCAACCCTTTAAATTGCTTTTAAGACAATGATTTGCGCTTGTTTCTGATTTCTTCTTGGGGAGAAGAAACCCGTGGGCTGACGTTGCTGCGGGGCGCACTTTACAAGCCTTTGCCTTACAGTTCAACGCCCTATCGAAAAAAAAGGCCTCGCAATGCGAGGCCTTCTCTTATTACCCAGCAGTTGGGGCTCAGTGGAAGACGATTTCGTCGTTTTCCACCGTTGCCGTAACGCTGGTCCCTGGCATAAAGCCGCCCGACAGGATCAGCTGGGCCAACGGGTTCTCGATCCAGCGCTGGATCGCACGTTTCAACGGCCGTGCGCCATACACCGGGTCGTAACCCACCGCGATCAGCTTGTCCAACGCCTCCTGGCTCAGGTCCAGCGACAACTCGCGCTCAGTCAGACGGCCACGCAGACGACCCAGTTGGATCTCGGTGATGCCCGCAATCTGATCCCGTGCCAAAGGCTCGAAGATCACCACTTCATCGACCCGGTTAATGAATTCCGGGCGGAAGTGCGTGGTCAACGCATCCATCACCGCCGCACGCTGGGCTTCACGGTCGCCCACCAGTTCCTGGATCTGCGCCGAGCCCAGGTTGGAGGTCATCACGATCACCGTGTTGCGGAAGTCCACCGTACGCCCGTGGCTGTCGGTCAGGCGGCCATCCTCCAGCACTTGCAAGAGGATGTTGAACACATCCGGGTGCGCCTTCTCGACCTCATCCAGCAGGATCACCGAGTAAGGCTTACGCCGCACGGCTTCGGTCAGGTAACCGCCCTCCTCGTAGCCCACATAGCCTGGTGGAGCGCCAATCAGGCGAGCCACCGAGTGCTTCTCCATGAACTCAGACATGTCGATTCGCACCATGGCCTCTTCAGTATCAAAGAGGAACTCGGCCAAGGCCTTGCACAGCTCGGTCTTACCCACACCGGTCGGGCCGAGGAACATGAACGAGCCGCTCGGACGATTCGGGTCGGACAAACCGGCCCGGGAGCGCCGCACCGCATTGGACACCGCCACCACGGCCTCTTCCTGACCGATGACACGCTGGTGCAACAGGCTTTCCATTTTCAGCAGCTTGTCGCGCTCGCCTTCGAGCATCTTCGACACCGGGATACCGGTCCACTTGGAGACGACTTCGGCAATTTCTTCCTCGGTCACCTTGCTGCGCAGCAACTGGTTCTCGCTTTTGCCGTGCTGGTCGACCATCTGCAGGCTGCGCTCCAGGTCAGGGATCACCCCGTACTGCAATTCGGCCATGCGGTTCAGGTCGCCTTTACGGCGGGCAGCTTCAAGTTCCTGCCGCGACTGCTCGATCTTTTGCTGGATCTGGGCAGAGCCCTGTACTTCGGCTTTTTCCGAGGTCCAGATTTCTTCCAGATCCGAATACTCACGTTCCAGACGGACGATTTCTTCCTGGAGTTTTTCCAGGCGTTTCTTCGCCGCGTCGTCTTCTTCTTTCTTCAGGGCCTGGGACTCAACTTTCAGTTGAATCAGGCGCCGGTCCAGACGGTCGAGCACTTCCGGCTTGGAGTCGATTTCCATGCGGATACGGCTGGCAGCTTCGTCGATCAAGTCGATGGCCTTGTCGGGCAACTGACGGTCGGTGATATAGCGATGGCTCAATTTGGCCGCCGCAATGATCGCGCCGTCGGTGATCGCCACCTTGTGGTGGACCTCATAGCGTTCTTTCAAGCCACGCAGGATGGCGATGGTGTCTTCTTCGCTCGGCTCTTCCACCAGCACTTTCTGGAAACGACGCTCAAGGGCCGCGTCCTTTTCAATGTACTGGCGGTATTCGTTGAGCGTGGTCGCACCCACGCAGTGCAACTCACCCCGCGCCAAGGCAGGCTTGAGCATGTTACCAGCGTCCATCGAGCCTTCGCCTTTACCGGCGCCGACCATGGTGTGCAGCTCGTCGATAAACAGAATGATCTGCCCTTCCTGCTTCGACAGCTCATTGAGCAGGGATTTCAGGCGTTCTTCGAACTCGCCACGGAACTTGGCACCGGCGATCAACGACCCCATGTCCAGGGACAGCAGGCGCTTGCCTTTGAGGCCGTCCGGCACTTCTCCGTTGATGATGCGCTGGGCCAGCCCTTCGGCAATCGCGGTTTTACCCACGCCAGGCTCACCGATCAATACCGGATTGTTCTTGGTACGACGTTGCAGCACTTGGATGGTGCGACGGATTTCATCGTCACGGCCGATCACCGGGTCAAGCTTGCCCTCTTCGGCGCGCTTGGTCAGGTCAACGGTGTATTTATCCAAGGCCTGGCGCGACTCCTCGTGGTTGGGGTCGTTCACCGCATCGCCGCCACGCAGGTTGTTGATGGCGTTTTCCAGTGCTTTCTTGCTCACGCCCTGACCCAGCAACAACTTGCCGAGCTTGCTGTTCTCGTCCATGGCCGCGAGCAGCACCAGTTCACTGGAGATGAACTGGTCACCTTTCTGCTGGGCCAGGCGGTCTGCCTGGTTAAGCAGGCGCGCCAGATCCTGCGACATATTCACGTCGCCGGTAGGATTTTGGATTTTCGGCAGTTGGTCGAGCTCTTTGCTCAACTCCTTGCGCAGGCTGTTGACGTCAAAGCCCACCTGCATCAGCAAGGGTTTGATAGAACCACCTTGCTGCTCCAGAAGCGCCTGCATCAAGTGCGCAGGCTCAATGGCCGGGTGGTCGAGGCCCACCGCCAAGGATTGAGAGTCAGACAGTGCCAACTGCAATTTGCTGGTTAAACGATCAATACGCATTAGTCACCTTCCTTTTGAGCAGGCCGGAGCTATAAAACATCCTGAATGAAGAAACCTGCCAGATACCCCTATAGATGGGGAGGATTCTGCAAGATTCAAGCGAGCGATGGTCGATATGGACCGGGTTTGACCCAGGTCAAGAGAGTCTAGCGTTCAAGCCAGATAAGCGAGGCGAAACGTCCGGTGCGGGGGCTGCGCCGGTAGGAAAAGAAGCGCGGGTCGGTCACCGTGCAGAACCCACCACCATAAACAGCCGTGACACCGCGCGCGGCGAGGCGCAAACGGGCGAGCTTATAGATGTCGGCCATGAACTTGCCGGTGTTGCGGCTGGGCACAAAGGCTTCGGCGGTGGCCGGCAGTTGCTGCATGAAGGCTTCACGCACTTCCGGGCCGACTTCAAAAGCTTGCGGACCAATCGCTGGACCGAGCCAGACCAATACGTCATCAGGCTGGGCATCGAGGCTTTCGAACGCCGCTTCCAGGACGCCCGCCGCCAGCCCACGCCAACCGGCATGAGCAGCAGCCACACGGGTACCAGCACGGTTGCAGAACAACGCAGGCAGGCAATCGGCGGTCATGGAGGTGCAGGCGATGCCGGGGGTGCTGGTCCAACTGCCATCCGCTTCGGCGGTGCGCGACGGATCGGCCTCAACCACGGTGACTCCGTGGACTTGGCGCAACCAGGCAGGCTGTATGTCGAATACATCGGTCAGACGACGGCGATTTTCAAGGACGGCCTCCAGGCCGTCCTCGACATGATCGCCCAGGTTGAGGCTGTCGAACGGCGCCAGGCTGACGCCGCCCGCACGCGTAGTGACGCAGGCTTTGACCTGGGCCGGTGCGGGCCAGTCAGGTATCAGCCAGTCACTCACCCGACAAACGCCTCGCGATCCTGCTTGAGCAACGACAACAACCAGACCAGATCGTCCGGCAGAGGCGATTCCCAGCTCATCCGCTTACCGCTCGTCGGATGGTCCAGCTCCAGGAAGCGTGCGTGCAGTGCCTGGCGCGGGAAGGTTTTCAACGACTCAACCATAGTTGCGCTGGCCGCCGGTGGAATACGGAAGCGCCCGCCGTAGGCCGGATCACCGACCAACGGGAAGTTGATATGCGCCATATGGACGCGAATCTGGTGGGTACGCCCGGTCTCCAGCTTGACCCGCACATGGGTGTGGGAGCGGAAACGCTCGAGCACACGGTAGTGGCTCACGGCCTGCTTGCCGCCCTCCATCACCGCCATACGCTGGCGCTGCTGGCCGTGACGACCGATTGGCGCGTTGATCTTGCCACCCGCCACCACCACGCCGATCACGATGCATTCGTAGATCCGGCTGACGCTGCGGCTCTGCAATTGTGTGACCAACTGCGTCTGAGCCTGAATGGTCTTGGCCACCACCATCAAGCCGGTGGTGTCCTTGTCCAGACGGTGCACGATACCGCAGCGCGGGACGTTGATGATGTCCGGCACATGGTGCAACAGGGCATTGAGCAAGGTGCCATCAGCGTGCCCGGCCGCCGGGTGAACCACCAGGCCTGCGGGTTTGTTGATGACCAGGATGTCGTCGTCTTCATAGACGATATCCAGCTCGATGTCTTGGGCGACCCATTCTCCCTGGGCTTCCTGCTCGGCAGTCAGCTCAAGAATCGCACCGCCATGGACTATGTCTCGCGGGCGGATAACCGCTCCATCCACAGTCAGGCGGCCGTCTTTGATCCAGGCGGAAAGGCGCGAGCGCGAGTGCTCAGCGAATAATTGTGCGGCGACTTGATCGAGGCGTTGGCCGCCCAATTCGGACGGCACCTCTGCGCGAAGTTCAATTTTATCGGACATGCTCAGACTAGGCGTGGCGTAGCCTTTGGTTTCGGCTGCGCGCTTGTGGTTAAATACGGCGTCTTTTGCCCCGAGGCTTTCAACGGGGCGCTCATCATAACAGGACGGCCCCGCCCAAGACAGCGGCCGTCATAGGGACGCAAGCCGCCATGCAAGTGAAACACCTGCTGCTGATCGCCATCCTCGCCATGACTGCTGCTTGCTCGTCAACAAAGGACGTCGTCGACGAAAACCTGAGCGAAGTCGAGTTGTACCAACTGGCTCAGAAAGACCTGGACAACAATAGCTACACCAGCGCCACAGCGAAGCTGAAGGCACTGGAGTCGCGCTATCCGTTCGGGCGTTATGCCGACCAGGCCCAGCTCGAACTGATCTACGCCAACTACAAGAACGCCGAGCCGGAAGCCGCCAAGTCCGCCGCCGAGCGTTTCATCCGCCTGCATCCGCAGCACCCGAACGTCGACTACGCCTACTACATGAAGGGCCTGACTTCGTTCGACCAGGACGTCGGCCTGCTGGCGCGCTTCCTGCCGCTGGACATGACCAAGCGTGACCCGGGCGCTGCCCGCGACTCCTACAACGAGTTCGCCCAGCTGACCAGCCGCTACCCCAACAGCCGCTACGCGCCGGACGCCAAGCAGCGCATGATCTACCTGCGCAACCTGCTGGCGTCCTACGAGATCCACGTGGCCCACTACTACCTGACGCGTCAGGCCTACGTAGCAGCCGCCAACCGTGGCCGTTATGTTGTCGAAAACTTCCAGGAAACCCCTTCCGTGGGTGATGGCCTGGCCGTGATGACCGAGGCTTACCAGCGTCTGCACCTGGACGAGCTGGCCAGCACCAGCCTGGAAACCCTCAAGCTCAACTACCCGGACCACCCAAGCCTGAAAGACGGCCAGTTCGTGCCTCAGGTTGCTGAAGCCGACAACCGTTCGTGGCTGAGCAAGTACACCCTGGGCCTGATCGAGTCCCGTCCACCGCTGCCGCCGGGCGAAACCCGCGCCAACCAGGACGTGATCAAGCAGTTCCAGGACGCCAAGGAAGCCATTCCTTCGGAGCTCAAGCCCCACGACGAGAACGGCGACGTAATCGAAGAGGAAGAGCCACAAGCCCAGGGCAACAACCAGGATCGCTCGTGGTTCAGCTACATGACCTTCGGTGTGTTCGACTGATTGCACCCTGCGTCATCAAAAGGAGCCTTTCGAGGCTCCTTTTTTGTGGGCGGTATTATTGCGCTGTGCGCCTGACACGTCCTTGGCTAAACTGGCGCATTCCTCGTCGAGAAACTGCCCATCATGCTTCGTTTATTGTTCTGGATTGCCGTCATTGCCGCCGCAGTATGGTTCTGGCGCAAATTCAAAAGCCCGGCCGCTAGACAGCAACGCGCCAGTGAACCCGGCGCTGCCCTGATGGTGCGCTGCGCCCACTGCGGCGTGCACTTGCCGCAGGATCGCGCCTTGAGCTCACGCCAGGAGTGGTATTGCACCCAGGCGCACCTGGAGCAAGGGCCGAAGTCTATCCAGCGTTGATCCGACCTTCGGGTGCATAAGGCGCCGGGTCGATGATCGGCGCACGCATCAGCAGCAAATCGGCAAACAACTGGCAGGACGCCGGCGCGAGCACCAGGCCGTTGCGGTAATGCCCGCAGTTGAGCCACAACCCCTTGAAGCCCGGCACCGGGCCGATGTAAGGAATGCCCTCCGGCGAACCGGGGCGCAATCCGGCCCAATGCCCGACGACTTCGGCGTCCGCCAGCGCGGGAATCAACTCCACCGCTGACGCCTTGAGGCTTTCAAGCGCCTTGTCGGTGGGCGTCTTATCGAAACCTTCGTGCTCCAGAGTACTGCCGATCAGGATATGCCCGTCACGCCGAGGGATTGCATAACGCCCCTTGGCCAGCACCATGCTCGACAAGAAATCCGAGGCGCATTTGTACAGAATCATCTGGCCTTTAACTGGCTCCACCGGAAGCGACAAACCCAGGGTGCCAAGCAACTCACCGCTCCAGGCTCCCGCCGCCAGTACCACCTGGTCGCCAAGAACCGGGCCCTGCGCCGTGTTCACACCCACCACGCTACCGGCGTCCACGACAAACCCGGTCACTTCGCACTGCTCATGAAGGGTCACGCCGGGTAACGCCAGCAGCGCTGCCTTGAGGGATTTGACCAAGCGCGGGTTGCGCACATTGGCGACGTTGGCCATATAGATCGCCTGGGAATACCCGCCACCCAGCACCGGAACGGCGTCATGGGCGGCCGAGATGTCCACTTTACTCAGTGGACGGCCTTCCCGTGCCGCCCAGGCCAGGGCTTCGGCTTCGTCGTCCAGGTCCAGCCAGTACAGCCCTGTGGTGTGCACCTCTGGGTCGACACCCGTCGCAGCAAACAAGTGCTCCGCCAGCTGTGGATAAAAATCCTGTGACCAATGGGCCAGCGCCGTGACCGCCGGGCTATAGCGCCACGGATACAAGGGCGAGACGATGCCACCACCGGCCCAGGATGACTCCTGCCCCAATCCCGCGCGCTCCAGCAGCACAACCGCCTGCCCTTGGGCGGCCAGGTTGAACGCCGTCAACAAGCCGATGACTCCGCCACCGACAATCACCACTTGCTGTTGCTTAGCCATCATTTGATCCAGCCGATAAATAGGAACAAGCGCGCCCGGCGCCCAATCATCCAGAACCCTCATCATTGCCCCCAGCACAGCTTGCGGGACATGTCAGGTGCCGCGCCCGGATTCGTCCGCGCGCCCGTGCCGGTCAGACCGTAGTCGCCGCAAGGGTCACCGGCCATCACCGAATCGACGACCGGCGTGGCCAGCAGCTGAAAATCCTGGGGGTTCAATGCAGCGGTGATTCTATAGCGATCATTGCCACCACTGACGCTGCTTGCGTCAATAAAAGTGCCGTTCCTCGCATAAAATCGCTCCAGGTAGTGAGCCTGCTCGGTCAATAGAGCGACGATCTCAGCGCGATACACCTTTTTGAGATGGCCGGTATACCCAGGGTAAGCAATCCCGGCCACGACCGCGGTGATCGCCACGGCGATGAGTAGCTCGATCAGGGTAAAGCCTTGGCTGTCCATGCCCATTCCAATTGCTCCTTATGTGCGTCTATTGAAGTTGTCGCCATGCCACTCGCCGAAAACGCGAATTGCCCTCCTGTTCTGTCCGCGCGTAGACGCTCTCCAATACTGTGCGCAATTGGCCGCTTAGCCCGACTGCCGTCACTCGATACACCGCCGCCGGCGTTTGCGGTGGCAGGTGCGCCAGCCCTACAGCCGGCCCCAGGAATTGAATGCCGTACAGACCGCCTGTCAGCGCAACCCAGGTGACGCCCGAACCAGGGTCCACTCCGGGCGCAAGCACCGAAAAGGCCGCCTGCGGTGGCGCACAGGTGACAATCGACCGGCACAAGGGCAGTGTCGAAAATGACTGTTGTATCGCTGACTCTCCGCGCCTCAAGCCAGTCTCGGCACTTTGCAGCGACTGATTACGGTGCCAGAGGCTGCCCGTGATCTTTTGCTGAATGACCGCGCCCTGCATCGATGACAAACCGATCAGCGACAACAGCAACAGGAACACCAGGCTGATCAGCAGCACCATGCCGGCCTGGCGGAAACGAATCGCCTTTGTGAGCACCATGGCCGCCCTACCCCACACGGTTACGCAGCGCCGCCACGACGCTGTAGGTTTGATCTTTGACCCGGCCGCCCGGGTCTTGCAGGGTCATCAGGATGCGCACACTGCGTATCAGCGACGCGTCGGCCGGCCTGGCGTCGTAGCGCTCCACCTCCATCGAGGTGGGCTTGGCGGCCACGCCAAAACTGAGATCGAACGCCTGCACGTTATCCACCAGTACCGCCTTGGCGGGCGAGGCAGGCGTGCTGACCTTCAATTGGCCCGCTTCGAAGGTGTAGGTCAGCTGACGCAGTGCAAAACGGATCTGTCCGGGGGCAGGCGCGGGGGCGTTTCCGGTATAGGCCTGGGCGGTCCCGGTGCAATCGGACAACACCATCCAGTCCGGCTTACCATTGCCATCGCCGACATCCGTGGTCACCAGCGTCAGCGATTGTGAATCCCCCCCGACACTCCAGCTGACCGGCCGATCAAAAGCCGGTGGAGCATTCTCGATAAACCCGGTGGCCAAACAGCCAAACATGCCCGCCTGACGGATATCCTGGAGCAACTTACCCAGCACAAACCGCGCATCATCCTGCAGCAACAGAGCGGCCTGCTGGCTGGCGTGGGTGGTGCTGGAGTTGATCGCCACCTGGCTGACACCGAGGACCAGCACCAACCCCAAGGCCAGAGCCAGCAGCAACTCCACCAGGCTGAAACCTCGAGCACGCCGCCTCACTGCGCCACCGCCGGCTCATCGCCTATGCGGCTGGTCAGGGTGAAGGTTTCCCGGGCACCCGGCCTGTTTGTGCCTCGACTGTCGTCCCAGCTGATACTGACGACCACCTCACGCCCACTGACCGACACCGAGCCTTTGGCGCTCTCCCCGGCAAATCCGAGAATATTGGCCTCGAAATCGTGCAGGTCCAGGTCGCGCACGTTGGCGGTAGCGGTATTGGCCAGCGCACGCTCAGCTCGGCCCCACGTGTAATCGGCGGCGGCATTGGCGCGGATTCGGTCGAGCATGTCGTAGGCAATGAAACTGGCCTGGCTGGTCATTCTGGAACTGTCCGTGTATTTGAGCGCATTGAGCTGGATCACCGCCGCGCCCAGCAGGCCGATGGCCAGAATCAGTACCGAGACCAGCACCTCGATCAGCGTCATGCCGGTTTGTTGCCGGGTTAAGGCGTGGGGCAAACAGGTGTTCGTGCAGACAAGCATTACCGTCGTCATCCGTGTCGAGGTCCGAAAAAGAGCAGGTGAAACCTGCTGTGCGGCCCAAGACTAGCGCCGGTTTTTCGCCTGCGCTGCTCCAGGAACAAAGGGAAATACTTTGGACGTAAAGGCCATCATTCAACGCTATCGCTTGAGCGCTATACCTAGGGCTGCACCCACATCCACGGAGGGATGACACATGCAGCAACGAGGCTTCACCCTGATCGAACTGCTGCTCGGACTGATCGTGAGTGGCATCCTGGCCAACCTGGCAGTGCCGAGCTTCAAGAGCCTGTTGGAATCACAGCAGCGATACAGTGCGGCGCAATCCTTGGCCGGCGGGCTACGCTACGCACGCGCCGAGGCCGTCGCACGCAACCGCCCGGTGGTCATTCACGCATTGGAAGATGATTGGAGCCTGGGTTGGCGGGTAATCGTGGATGTCAGCGGACGCGGCCACTTGGACGATGACAACCCGGTGCTGCTGGAGCGCCGAGACAGTATGCGGGGTACGATCGTGGGCAATGGACCGCTCAAGAGCCAGGTTCGCTTCAGCGGCCTGGGCGAGCCGATATTTTCAGGCGGCGGATTCCGTGCCGGCACTGTGCATGTCTGCGCCAGGGAGCAGGCGCAGAGCCTGCATCAGATCGTGCTGGCGCCCAGCGGGCGGATCAGCCTGCGCAGCGACAGTGCCGAGCAGGCGCTGTGCCGGAATCAATCCGGCAGCCGGGCACTCAGAGCAATGAGCGAACCCGCAGTTCCTTGGGCATGGAGAACGTGATGTTCTCCTCGCGACCGGCCAGTTCATCAGCACCAGTCGCCCCCCAGGCGTGCAGTTGTTGGATAACACCGCGCACCAGCACTTCGGGGGCCGAAGCGCCTGCCGTGATGCCGATACGCTCGACCCCATCGAACCAGCTGCGTTGCATGTCTTCAGCACCGTCGATCAGGTACGCAGGCGTTGCCATGCGCTCAGCCAACTCACGCAGGCGGTTGGAGTTGGAGCTGTTGGGGCTGCCGACAACCAGGACCACATCGCATTCATCGGCCAGTTGCTTGACCGCGTCCTGTCGGTTCTGGGTGGCGTAGCAAATATCGTCCTTGCGCGGCCCGCCGATGGCCGGGAAGCGATTGCGCAGCGCGTCGATCACGCGGCTGGTGTCGTCCATGGACAGGGTGGTCTGGGTCACGAATGCCAGGCGCTCGGGGTTCTGCACCTGCAGGTTGGCGACGTCTTTTTCGTCTTCCACCAAGTAAATGGCGCCGCCATTGCTGGCGTCGTACTGGCCCATGGTGCCTTCGACTTCCGGGTGGCCGGCGTGGCCGATCAGGATGCACTCGCGACCGTCACGGCTGTAGCGTGCGACCTCGATATGGACCTTGGTGACCAGTGGGCAGGTGGCATCGAAGACTTTCAGGCCACGGCCTGCCGCTTCGGTACGCACTGCCTGGGACACACCGTGGGCGCTGAAAATGACGATAACGTCATCCGGCACCTGGTCCAGCTCTTCGACAAAGATGGCGCCGCGGGCGCGCAGGTCTTCGACCACGAATTTATTGTGGACGACTTCATGGCGCACATAAATCGGCGGCCCGAAGACTTCCAGGGCGCGGTTGACGATTTCAATCGCCCGGTCCACGCCAGCGCAGAAGCCACGGGGGTTGGCGAGTTTGATTTGCATGCTGTGCCTCGTGTCTTGCAGCCGTTTTGGGTCAGGCGTGACGCTAACCCAACTGACAATGAAGATCAAAGGTGGGAGGGGGCTTGCCCCCGATGGCGGTGGGTCAGTCACAGATGCACTGACTGACACCCAGCTATCGGGGGGCAAGCCCCCTCCCACATTTTCTGAACTGCGTCGTTGATCAGATCGCTTTAACGTCGATGATTTCAACGTCGAACGTCAAGGTTTTACCGGCCAACGGGTGGTTGAAGTCGATGGTCACTTGCGCGTCATCGAAGGTTTTCACCACACCGGGCAGCTCGGTATTCGCCGCATCGTTGAAGATCACCAGCAGGCCTTCCGACAAGTCCATGTCCTGGAACTGCGAACGCGGGATGATCTGCACGTTTTGCGGGTTGGGCTGGCCAAAGGCGTTTTCCGGCAGGATCTGCAAGGTGCGCTTGTCGCCCGCCTTGAAGCCGAACAGGGCCGCTTCGAAACCCGGCAGCAGGTTGCCATCACCGACCTTGAAGGTCGCCGGGGCTTTGTCGAACGTGCTGTCGACCGTGTCGCCATTCTCAAGGCGCAATGCAAAATGCAAAGTGACTTCCGTGTTCTGGCCGATACGTTGCTCAGCCAATACCTGATCAGTCATTGACGGTCTCTCCGGTTTTCTTGCTTTTGAACATATCCAACGCCAGCATAATTGCACCGACGGTGATGGCGCTGTCGGCAAAGTTGAACGCCGGGAAGTAATGGCGGTTCTGCCAATGCACCAGAATGAAGTCGATCACATGGCCCAAGGCAATGCGGTCGTACAGGTTGCCCAGCGCGCCGCCGAGCACCAGTGCCAGGGCAACGGCCAGCCAAGTGTCATCGCGACCAAGGCGCTTGAGCCATACCACCAGCACCGCACTGACCACCAAGGCAATCACAGCGAACAACCAGCGCTGCCAGCCACCGCCGTCAGCCAAAAAGCTGAAAGCGGCGCCGGTGTTGTAGGCCAGGGTCCAGCTGAAGTAATCCGGGATCACCACGATTTGCTGGAACATCTCCAGGGAACCCTCGAAATGAGCCTTGCTGACCTGGTCGATGACCAGGACCAGCACGCTCAGTACGAGCAGGCCCAAACGTCCGAAACGGCTGGAAGCGTTAGGCATAGTGACGAACCTCACCAGCACCCGAGATGTTGTCGACACAACGACCACAGATTTCCGGATGCTCAGGGTTCACGCCGACATCTTCGCGGCAGTGCCAGCAACGGGCGCACTTAGGGAAGGCCGACTTGACCACTTTGAGCTTGAGGCCCGGCACTTCGGTCGCCACCGCATCCGCCGGGGCCTGGGCAAAGGGTGCCAGGCTCGCGGTGGAGGTGATCAGCACGAAGCGCAGCTCGTTGCTCAGCTTGGCCAGGTCGGCAGTCAGGCCTTCCTCGGCGAACAGGGTGACTTCGGCTTGCAGGTTGCCACCGACGGCCTTGGCCGCACGCTGTACTTCCAGTTCCTTGTTCACCGCGACTTTGACAGCCATCACGCCTTCCCAGTACTCGCGGCCCAGCTCGAAGTCGGCCGGCAGTTCGGTCAGGCCTTCGTACCAGGTGTTGAGCATCACCGACTCGTTACGCTCGCCCGGCAGGTATTCCCACAGTTCGTCGGCGGTGAAGGCCAGGATCGGCGCGATCCAGCGCACCAGCGCTTCGGAGATGTGGTAAAGCGCGGTCTGCGCCGAACGGCGCGCCTTGCTGTTGGCGCCGGTGGTGTACTGGCGGTCCTTGATGATGTCGAGGTAGAAGCCACCCAGCTCCTGCACGCAGAAGTTGTGGATCTTCGAGTACACGTTCCAGAAACGGTATTCGCCGTAGTTTTCCTGCAACTCACGCTGCAGCAACAGGGTACGGTCCACGGCCCAACGGTCCAGGGCGAGCATGTCCTCGGCCGGCAGGATGTCGGTGGCCGGGTTGAAACCGGTCAGGTTCGACAGCAGGAAGCGTGCGGTATTACGGATACGACGGTAGGCATCGGCGCTACGAGCCAGGATCTGGTCGGACACGGCGATTTCGCCCGAGTAATCGGTCGAGGCGACCCACAGACGCATGATGTCGGCGCCCAGGGTGTCGTTGATCTTTTTCGGCTCGATCACGTTCTTCAGCGACTTGGACATCTTGCGGCCCGTCTCGTCGACGGTGAAGCCGTGGGTCAGCAGTTCGCGGTACGGCGCGTGGTTGTCGATGGCGCAACCGGTCAGCAGCGACGAGTGGAACCAGCCACGGTGTTGGTCGGAGCCTTCCAGGTACAGGTCGGCACGCGGGCCGGTTTCGTGACCCATCGGGTGCGAGCCGCGCAGCACGTGCCAATGAGTGGTACCCGAGTCGAACCATACGTCGAGGGTGTCGCTGATCTTGTCGTACTGCGGCGCTTCATCGCCCAGCAGCTCGGCAGCGTCCATTTTGAACCAGGCTTCGATGCCTTCCAGTTCAACGCGCTGGGCCACTTCTTCCATCAGCTCAACGGTACGTGGATGCAACTCGCCGCTTTCCTTGTTCAGGAAGAACGGGATCGGCACGCCCCAGTTACGCTGGCGGGAGATGCACCAGTCCGGACGGTTGGCGATCATCGAGTGCAGGCGCGCCTGGCCCCAGGCCGGGACGAACTGGGTGTCTTCGATGGCCTTGAGCGAGCGTACACGCAGGGTGTCGCCACTGGTCGGTTCTTTGTCCATGCCGATAAACCACTGCGCGGTGGCGCGATAGATCAGCGGGGTCTTGTGACGCCAGCAGTGCATGTAGCTGTGCTTGATGGTTTCGGTGTGCAACAGCGAACCGACTTCCGACAACTTGTCGATGATCGAATCATTGGCCTTGAAGATGAATTGGCCACCGAAGAACTCCAGCGACGGTGCGTACACACCATTGCTCTGCACCGGGTTCAGGATGTCATCGTTGACCATGCCGTAGGCTTTGCAGGTCACGAAGTCGTCCACGCCATAAGCTGGCGCGGAGTGAACGATACCGGTGCCAGCGCCCAGTTCAACGTAGTCCGCCAGGTACACCGGCGACAGACGGTCATAGAACGGGTGACGGAAGTTGACCAGTTCCAGCGCGGAGCCGGTGGTGGTCGCAATCACCGAACCTTGCAATTCATAGCGAGCCAGGCAGGCCTCGACCATTTCCTCGGCCAGCACCAGCAGGCGATCACCGACGTCCACCAGGGCGTAGGTGAATTCCGGGTGCACGTTCAGCGCTTGGTTGGCCGGGATGGTCCACGGGGTGGTGGTCCAGATCACGATGGCCGCCGGCTTGCTCAGGCTTGCCAGGCCAAAGGCCTCGGCCAGCTTGGCGTCGTCGGCAACCGGGAAGGCCACGTCAATGGTCGAGGACTTCTTGTCTTCGTACTCGACTTCCGCTTCGGCCAGGGCCGAACCGCAGTCAAAACACCAGTTCACGGGCTTTAGGCCCTTGAACACAAAACCGCCTTTGACGATTTCGGCCAAGGCACGGATTTCACCGGCCTCGTTCTTGAAGTTCATGGTCTTGTAGGGGTTATCCCACTCGCCCAGCACGCCGAGGCGGATGAATTCAGACTTCTGCCCTTCGATCTGCTCGGTGGCGTAGGCGCGGCACAGCTCGCGGGTTTTATCCGCGCCCAGGTTCTTGCCGTAGGTCACTTCGACTTTGTGTTCGATCGGCAGGCCGTGGCAGTCCCAACCCGGAACATACGGCGCGTCGAAGCCCGACAGGGTCTTCGAGCGCAGGATCATGTCCTTGAGAATCTTGTTCAGCGCATGACCGATGTGAATCGTGCCGTTGGCATAAGGAGGGCCGTCGTGCAGGACGAATTTCGGACGATCCTTGCCAATCTCGCGCAACTTTCCGTACAGGCCAATACTGTCCCAGCGCTGCAGGATCTGCGGTTCGCGCTGTGGCAGGCCGGCCTTCATTGGGAAGGCGGTGTCCGGAAGGTTTAGCGTGGCTTTATAGTCGGTCATTTAAGGCTCTTCGGTTAGCGATGGGCGCTAGGTGCGGCTAGTGCACGGGCGGCGGCGACATCCGCATTGATCGCCGTTTTCAACGCCTCAAGGGAGGCGAAACGCTGCTCTTCACGCAGCTTCTGGTGGAAAACCACCGTCAAACGCCGGTCATACAGATCACCGGCAAAATCCAACAGATGCACTTCCAGGTGGGCCTTGCCATCACCTGCAACCGTGGGCCTGACGCCTATATTGGCGACTCCCGGCCACGATTGGCCGTCGATGTCGACGCTCACCAGGTAAACCCCGGTCAGCGGCACACGGCGGCGCTTGAGTTGCACGTTGGCGGTTGGCGTGCCCAATTGGCGCGCCAGCTTCTGGCCGTGCAGGACCCGTCCGGCAATGCGGAACGGGCGGCCGAGCAACCGCTCGGCCAAGGCGAAGTCGGCAGCGGCCAGGGCGTTACGCACCTGGGTACTGCTCACGCGCAGGCCGTCCAGTTCGACGGTTTGCGCGGCTTCGACGGTAAACCCCTGGTTGACGCCGGCATCCTGCAGGAAATCGAAATCCCCGACGCGGTCGCAACCAAAGCGGAAGTCGTCACCGACCTCCAAATGCTGCACACCCAGGCCATCGACGAGGATGCGGTCAACGAACTCGGCAGCGCTCAGGCTTTGCAAACGCTGGTTAAAAGCCAGGCAGAGAACGCGGTCTACACCCTCTTCAGCCAGCAGTTGCAGCTTGTCTCTGAGACGTGCGAGCCGGGCCGGCGCTGTCTCGGGCGTGAAGTATTCCCGCGGCTGCGGTTCGAAAATCACCACGCAGCTGGGCACGCCCAACTCGACCGCACGCTCGCGCAGCCTGGCCAGGATAGCCTGGTGGCCACGGTGAACACCGTCAAAGTTGCCAATAGTGGCGACGCAGCCCCGATGCTCGGGGCGCAGGTTGTGGAGACCTCGAACCAGCTGCATAACGCGCTTCTTGCTCATAAAGTGGTCGATTATAACCACACCCGGCCTCGGACGACAGGCAACAGCACAGGCCAAATGGATCGAATCGATAAAACAACGGTTTTATCGCGGCAAACTCTCTAGCTCAGTGACTTGCGATTGAAATCGCGCAGGCGGAAGCCTTGCAGCAGCAACATCCCGAAGTACACCACCACACCGGCGACTACCAGCACGCCAAGGCGCAGGAAGCGCTCCAGCATATGGCCTTCGTCCCAGGCGGGCATGAAATGCATCAGGCCAAGCAACACTGCCGACATCGCGCCCACCGCCACCAACAGCTTGAGGGTGAACATCCCCCAGCCTGGCTGAGGCTGGAACATTTGCTGTTTGCGCAGTTGGTAGAACAACAGCCCGGCGTTGATGCACGCACCGGCACTGATGGCCAGGGCCAGGCCGGCGTGGGCCAAAGGACCGATAAACACCAGGTTGAGCAGTTGCGTGACGATCAGCGTGAAAATCGCGATTTTGACCGGCGTACGGATGTTTTGCTGGGCATAGAAGCCGGGGGCCAGCACTTTGATCACGATAATGCCGAGCAGACCGACGGAATAAGCGACCAGCGCGTGCTGCGTCATCAAGGCGTCATGGGCATCGAATTGGCCGTATTGGAACAGCGACACGGTCAACGGCTCGGCCAGGATCCCAAGCGCCAGCGCACACGGCAGCACCAGTACAAAACACAGGCGCAGGCCCCAATCGAGGATGCGTGAGTATTCCTGACGGTCTTTGCTGGCATAGGTGCGCGCCAGGGTCGGCAGCAGGATCGTGCCCAGTGCCACGCCAAGCACGCCGGACGGCAACTCCATCAGGCGGTCGGCGTAGTACATCCACGACACCGAGCCGGACACCAGCAGCGAAGCGAACGCCGTGTTAATGATCAGCGAAATCTGGCTGACCGACACGCCGAGGATCGCCGGCAGCATATTGCGCATGACACGCCACACGCCGGTGTCTTTGAGGTTCAGGCGCGGCAGTACAAGCATGCCGATCTTTTTTAGATGTGGCAGTTGGTAGAGCAATTGCGCCAGGCCGCCAGCCAGTACGGCCCAGCCCAGCGCCATTACCGGCGGATCGAAATACGGCGTAAGAAACAGCGCGAAGATGATCATGCTGACGTTCAGCAGCGTCGGCACAAACGCCGGCACCGAGAAACGGTTCCAGGTATTGAGGATCGCCCCGGCCAGGGATGACAGGGAGATCAGCAATATATAAGGAAAGGTCACGCGCAACAGATCAGTGGTCAGTGCGAATTTTTCCGGCGTATTGGCAAAACCGGGGGCCGTGGCCCAGATCACCCAGGGCGCGGCGAGCATGCCGAGGACGGTCACCAGCATCAGCACCAGGGTCAGCAGGCCCGAGACGTAGGCAATAAACGTGCGAGTCGCCTCCTCGCCCTGCTGGGTCTTGTATTCGGCCAGGATCGGCACGAATGCCTGGGAAAACGCGCCTTCGGCGAAGATCCGCCGCAGCAGGTTGGGCAATTTAAATGCAATAAAGAAGGCATCCGTGGCCATGCTGGCGCCAAAAATGCGCGCCAGCAGGGTGTCACGCACAAACCCCAAAACCCGGGAGATCATCGTGATAGAGCTGACGGCAGCCAACGATTTGAGCAGATTCATTGAAAGAGTTTGCGCCTATAGATAAAGAGCAGGCGAACTAAGCGCCTACTTATGCGATACTGCGCGCCTGCAACAGCACAGAGCCAAAGCTCGCGAGTTTACAGGTCAAGCGCCGGAAATAAATCACCCGCCTCTTCAGATCGACCACTCAGCAGTTCGCATCAGCCGCTCTTGACAACCCATCAAGTCATCGGCATGATTCGCGGCCTATTTTGTTTGCTATTTCCTAAAAAGTCTTTCGAGGAGCTCGACGGTGGCCAACACACCTTCCGCCAAAAAACGTGCAAAACAGGCTGAGAAGCGTCGCAGCCACAACGCCAGCCTGCGTTCCATGGTTCGTACCTACATCAAGAATGTAGTTAAAGCCATCGACACCAAAGACGCTGAAAAAGCCCAAGCTGCTTACGTTCTGGCAGTGCCGGTTATCGACCGTATGGCCGATAAAGGCATCATCCACAAGAACAAGGCCGCTCGCCATAAGAGCCGCCTGAATGGCCACATCAAGGCTCTGAGCGTTCCTGCTGCAGCCTAAGTGGTAACAACTGCCGCGCAGCCCAGGTTGTGCAACAGTTAAGAAATGCCCCGTACCGAAAGGTCCGGGGCATTTTTGTTTGTGCCTGAAAATACCCCCCTTCCTGGATCGGCGGCTTTTTTGTGGTGAGCGGGCTTGCCCCGCGCTGGGCTGCGCAGCAGTCCCAATACATTCAACGCGTTCCTCCAGACAGAACCCAATCTCAGGTTTTAGGGCCGCTTCGCGCCCCAGCGCGGGGCAAGCCCGCTCACCACAAAAAGCCCGCTCACCACTGGAAACCAGTCAACCAAAAAACACAGGCAAAAAAAAAACGCCCCGAACCAGTCGGGGCGTTTTTGTTACCTATTGATCAAACCGCGATCAATGGTGATGACCGCCTTCGCCGTGCACGTGGCCGTGAGCCACTTCTTCCTGGGAAGCGTCGCGGATGGCAACGATCTTCACTTGGAAGTTCAGGCGCTGGCCAGCCAGCGGGTGGTTGCCGTCAACGGTCACGTCATCGCCGTCCAGGTCACGGATGGTGACGATCTGCATTTGGCCGTCCGGCGCGGAGGCGTGGAACTGCATGCCGACTTCCAGCTCGTCAACGCCTTCAAACATGCTGCGGCTCAGGGTGCTGACCAGTTCGGCCGAGTACTCGCCATAGGCATCTTCAGGTTCTACGGCCACAGTCAGCTCATCACCCACTTGTTTGCCTTCCAGCGCCTTCTCCAGGCCTGGAATGATGTTACCTGCGCCTTGCAGGTAGACCAGCGGCGCGCCGCCGGCGGAGCTGTCGATGACCTCACCAGCGTCGTTGGTCAGGGTATAGTCGATGGAGACAGCCTTGTTAGCGGCGATCGTCATGGGGCGAGACCTTTTGCATAAGAATGAAGAACGGACAAGTCTAAACAAGGATTTGCCCGAAAGCGAACAGAACCCGGACGGACGGGACAGATCAACGGCCTCCTTCATCCTCGGATTCCGCCAGGACGCCGACCAGCACTGGGTCGCCGAGCTGTCCTGCGGCCACACCCAGCATCTACGCCACCAGCCACCCTGGCAGGCACGCGCCTGGGTGCTCGACCCCGTGCAACGCCTTGAAAAAATAGGCCAGCCCTTTGCCTGCGGCTGGTGTGCGCAAGCGCGCGAATAACGATAACCTTGGCGCCTGATTCCCGGTAGATGTTCAAACATAGAACCTCACCGAAGCCATGCACCTTCAGAGAATTCGCATGCAAACTTTTTTTATCGCGCCCACCGATTTTGGTGTGGGTCTGACCTCCATCAGCCTTGGGCTGGTGCGCACCCTTGAACGGGCCGGGCTGAAAGTCGGCTTTTTCAAGCCGATTGCCCAGCCGCATCCCGGCGATACCGGCCCTGAGCGTTCCACCGAACTGGTGGCGCGCACCCACGGCCTCAAGCCGCCTCAGCCCCTGGGCCTGGCTCACGTAGAGCGGATGCTCGGCGACGGCCAACTCGACGAACTGCTCGAAGAAATCATCACGCTGTACCAGCAAGCCGCGGTGGGCAAGGACGTGCTGATCGTCGAAGGCATGGTGCCCACGCGCAACGCCAGCTATGCGGCGCGGGTCAACCTGCACCTGGCCAAGAGCCTGGATGCGGAAGTGATCCTGGTGTCCGCCCCGGAAAACGAAGTGCTCACCGAACTGTCCGGCCGCGTGGAATTGCAGGCACAACTGTTCGGCGGCCCAAAGGACCCAAAAGTACTCGGTGTGATTCTTAACAAGGTGCGCACCGAAGAAAGCATGGAAGCCTTCTCGGCACGCCTTAAAGAGCATTCGCCGCTGTTGCGCAGCGGCGACTTCCGCTTGCTCGGCTGCATTCCCTACCAGCCGGAACTCAATGCACCGCGCACCCGCGATGTGGCTGACCTGATGGGCGCCCAGATTCTCAACGCCGGCGACTACGAAACCCGGCGCATGACCAAAATCATCATCTGCGCCCGCACCATGCGTAATACCGTGGAGTTGCTCAAGCCTGGCGTGCTGGTGGTGACGCCCGGCGACCGCGACGACATCATCCTCGCCGTCAGCCTGGCCGCGATCAACGGCGTGCCCCTGGCCGGCTTGCTACTGACCAGCGACACCCTGCCCGACCCGCGCATCATGGACCTGTGTCGCGGCGCGTTCCAGGCCGGGCTGCCGGTGCTGTCGGTGAGCACCGGCTCCTACGACACCGCTAACCAGCTCAACAGCCTCAACAAAGAAATCCCGATTGATGACCGCGAGCGCGCGGAGATCATCACTGACTTCGTCGCCAGCCACCTCGATGCCCGCTGGCTGCACCAACGCTGCGGCACGCCACGGGAAATGCGCCTGTCACCCGCGGTGTTCCGCTACCAGCTGATCCAACGCGCCCAGGCGGCCAACAAACGTATCGTATTGCCCGAAGGCAGCGAGCCGCTGACCGTGCAAGCCGCCGCCATCTGCCAGGCGCGGGGAATTGCCCGTTGCGTGCTGCTGGCCAAGCCTGCGGACGTGGAAGCGGTCGCCCGCGCCCAGGGTATCGAACTGCCCGAAGGCCTGGAGATCCTCGACCCGGACCTGATTCGCCAGCGTTACGTCGAGCCGATGGTCGCCTTGCGCAAGAGCAAGAGCCTCAACGCGCCGATGGCCGAGCAGCAATTGGAAGACACCGTGGTGATCGCCACCATGATGCTCGCCCTGGATGAAGTGGATGGCCTGGTCTCCGGTGTCATTCACTCCACCGCCAACACCATCCGCCCTGCCCTGCAGTTGATCAAGACCGCTCCCGGCTGCACGCTGGTATCGTCGGTGTTCTTCATGCTGTTCCCCGAGCAGGTACTGGTGTACGGCGATTGCGTGATGAACCCACACCCGAGCGCCGCCGAACTGGCGGAAATCGCCCTGCAAAGCGCCGACTCGGCGGCCGCGTTCGGCATCACTCCGCGCGTGGCGATGATCAGCTACTCCAGCGGCGATTCGGCCAGCGGCGAGGAAGTGGAAAAAGTCCGTGAAGCCACCCTGCTCGCCCACGAACAACAAAGCTCGCTGCTGATCGACGGCCCGCTGCAATACGACGCCGCCGCCAACGAGACGGTCGCCCGGCAACTGGCGCCCAACAGCCTGGTGGCGGGCAAGGCCACGGTGTTTGTGTTCCCCGACCTGAACACTGGCAACACCACCCACAAGGCCGTGCAGCGCAGCGCCGATTGCGTGAGCCTGGGGCCAATGCTCCAGGGCCTACGCAAACCGGTCAACGACCTGCCGCGTGGCGCCCAGGTGGATGACATCGTGTACACCATCGCACTGACTGCGATCCAAGCCGCCAACCGACCTATGGATATCTAAATGCTGGATTTTCTACCTGCCGCCGTGCGCGGGGTGATTGCTTCGCTGTTGCTGGCGCTGAATACGATCCTGCTCTGTTCGTTCCTGTTTATCGTGGCGCTGTTCAAGGCGCTGCCGTTCGCCAAGCGCTTCAGCGAATGGCTGATGAACCACACCCATGAGGCGTGGGTGACCAACAACAAGGGCTGGATGAACCTGGTACGCCGCACCCGCTGGCACCTGACCGGGCTTGAAGGACTGGACTATCAGCACTCGTACCTGGTGACCAGCAACCACCAAAGCTGGGTCGACATCATGGTGCTGCAATACGTGCTGAACCGCCGGATTCGCCCGTTGAAATTTTTCCTCAAGCAGGAGCTGATCTGGGTGCCGGTGATTGGCCTGGCGTGGTGGGCGCTGGGCTTCCCTTTTATGAAGCGCTACACCAAGGCTTACCTGGAAAAGCACCCGGAGAAGAAAGGCAAAGACCTGGAAACTACCCGCAAGACCTGTGCGAAGTTTCGCGACAACCCTGTGGGTATCTTCAACTTTGCTGAAGGCACCCGGTTTACACCGGGCAAACACGCCCAGCAGAATTCGCCGTTTCGCTACCTGCTCAAGCCTAAGGCTGGCGGTATCGCGTTTGTGCTGGATGCCATGGGTGAGCAATTGAAGTCACTGGTGAACGTGACCATCCACTACCCGGCCGGGCGCCCAGGGTATTGGGATTTGCTGTGTGGCAATGTGAAGGACGTGGTGGTGCAGTTCGAAGAGGTGCAGATTCCGGCCGAGTTTATCGGCAAGAATTATGAGCAGGATGGGGAGTATCGGTTGGCGTTCCAGGGGTGGATCAACAAGCTATGGGAAGACAAGGATCACTTGCTGGAGAAACTGCACACAGAATTCCCAGGCAAACGATGATCACCCTGTGGGAGGGGGCTTGCTCCCGATGGCGGCGTGTCAGCCAGTACAGCTGTTACTGATACACCGCTATCGGCAGCAAGCCCCCTCCCACACTTGACCGAGCCCGATCTCTAGACTGTAAAAAGCCCGCCACCGATCACTCGGTGGCGGGCTTTTTTGTGGCCGCGAGGTTTAGATCTTTAGATCGCGCCGCGCTGACGCAACAGCTCCAGCACTTGCTTGACACTCTCTTCCAACGACAGGGCCTGGGTGTCGATCACCAGGTCGGCATTCAACGGCACGTCGTACGGGAAGGATTCGCCAGGGATGTTATCCCCACCGGCGGCATACAAGCCTTGCGGGTCACGCTCGGCGCACACCAGCGGCGATGCTTGCACGTAGACCGTCAGCAGACGGTCGCCGCCGATCAGCGCCTTGGCCTGTTCACGACCTTCGGCATCCGGTGCCACAAACGCAGCCAGGGTCAGCAGGCCCGCTTCGTTGAACTGGCGCGCCACGTGAGCGGCACGACGCCAGTTCTCGGTACGCCCGGCACGGTCCTGCGGCAAGCCCTTGTTCAGGTCATGACGCAGGTTCTGGCCATCCAGCACGAACACCGCGCGGCCCATGTCGAACAGCTTACGCTCGACCGCGTAGGCCAAGGTGCTCTTGCCCGCGCCGGACAGGCCGCTGAACAACACGGTGGCCGGTTGCTGACCGAAGCGCAGGGCGCGCTCTTCGGTGGCCACGTGGGCCAACTTGCCGTGCTGCGCCGAGCTGCCGTGAGTGACCGGCGGCGCGATGATCATGCCCGCAGCCACAGTGCCATTAGTCAGACGGTCGATGACAATGAACGCGCCCGTGGTGCGGTTACTGTCATAGCCGTCCAGGGCGATGGCCGCGTCGAGGCTGACCTTGACCCGACCGATCTCGTTCAACTGCAGCGAACTCGCCGGACCTTCGGCCAGGGTGTTCACATCCACACGGTGCACGATGCTGGTGATGGAACCCGGCACGTAGCTGGTGGCGCGTTTGATGTCGTATTTCTTGCCCGGCAGCATCGGTTCTTCGGCCATCCACACCAGCATGGCGTCGAAGGCGTCGGTCACTTGCGGCACATTGTCGGCATGCACCAGCAGGTCGCCACGGGAGATGTCGATCTCGTCTTCCATGGTCAGGGTCACGGCCTGGCCTGGGCCTGCGTGCTCCAACTCACCTTCAAAGGTGACGATGGATTTGACGCGACTGCTCTTGCCCGACGGCAGCACCACGACTTCGTCGCCCTTGTGCACGATGCCGCTGGCCAGGGTGCCGGCAAAACCACGGAAGTTCAGGTTCGGACGATTGACGTACTGCACCGGGAAACGCAGGTCGGTGTAGTTGCGGTCGTTGGCGATCTCGACGGTTTCGAGAATTTCCATCAGCGACTGCCCGGTGTACCAGGGCGAACGCTCGCTCTTGTTCACCACGTTGTCGCCCTTGAGCGCCGACATCGGCACGAACGCCAGGGTGCTCGGCTTGAAAGCGATACCGTCGGCGAACTTCAGGTAATCGGCCTTGATCTGCTCGAATACGCTTTGGTCGAAGCCATTGATGTCCATCTTGTTGACGGCCACCACGATGTGTTTGATGCCCAGCAACGAGGCGATAAAGCTGTGGCGACGAGTCTGGGTCTGCACGCCGTAGCGGGCGTCGATCAGGATGATCGCCAGGTCACAGGTGGACGCACCGGTGGCCATGTTGCGGGTGTACTGCTCATGGCCGGGGGTGTCGGCGATGATGAATTTGCGCTTGGCGGTGGAGAAGTAGCGGTAGGCGACATCGATGGTGATGCCTTGCTCACGCTCGGCCTGAAGCCCGTCGACCAGCAAGGCCAGGTCGATATCGTCACCGGTGGTACCGGATTTTTTCGAATCGCGGGTGATGGCTTCCAGGTGATCTTCGTAGATCATCTTGGAGTCGTGCAGCAGGCGCCCGATCAGGGTGCTCTTGCCGTCGTCGACGTTGCCACAGGTCAGGAAGCGCAACATTTCCTTGCGCTCGTGCTGGCCCAGGTAGGCGAGGATGTCCTCGCTGATCAAATCAGATTGATGCGACATGACAGCCCCTTAGAAATAGCCTTGACGTTTTTTATCTTCCATTGAGCCGGCGCCATCGTGGTCGATGACACGGCCCTGGCGCTCGGAAGTTCGCGTCAGGAGCATTTCCTGAATGATGTCCGTCAGCGTCTCGGCTTCGGACTCCACCGCGCCCGTCAACGGGTAGCAGCCAAGGGTACGGAAACGGACTTTCTTTTTGACGATACGGGCTTTGTCTTCGTCGGACAGGTGCTCGAGGATGCGGTCGTCGTCGATCATGATCAACGTACCGTTCTTCTCAATCACGTCGCGTTCGGCGGCGAAGTACAGCGGTACGATCGGGATGCCTTCCAGGTAGATGTACTGCCAGATGTCCAGCTCGGTCCAGTTGGACAGCGGGAACACGCGGATGGACTCACCCTTGTTGACGTTGCCGTTGTAGACGTTCCACAGCTCGGGGCGCTGGTTTTTCGGGTCCCAGCGGTGCTTGCTGTCGCGGAACGAGTACACGCGCTCTTTGGCGCGGGATTTCTCTTCATCGCGACGGGCACCGCCAAAGGCTGCGTCGAAACCATGTTTGTCCAGGGCCTGCTTAAGGCCTTCGGTCTTCATGATGTCGGTGTGCTTGGCGCTGCCGTGGGTGAACGGGTTAATGCCCTGCGCCACGCCGTCCGGGTTGACGTGGGTAATCAGGTCCAGGCCCAGCTCTTCGACCATTTTGTCGCGGAACGTGTACATCTCCTGGAATTTCCAGCGGGTGTCGACGTGCATCACTGGGAACGGCAATTTGCCCGGGAAAAAGGCCTTGCGCGCCAGGTGCAGCATCACGGCGGAGTCTTTACCGATCGAGTAGAGCATCACCGGGTTATCGAACTCGGCGGCGACCTCGCGGATGATGTGGATGCTTTCCGCCTCCAGCTGTTTCAGATGCGTCAGTTTGTCGACCATGGTTACTCACGGAAAAACGATCTTATGGACGGCCAGCGGGCCGTGTTCGAGCGGGGCATGCTAGCACAGCACCTGCTTCTATTCAGGGCGCCAGCTAGATCGAAACGGTATATGAATATGCCCCCAGGTTTGGCCCTCAAATCGGGTTGGGGCAATCGATGAACAGGTGCTCAAGGGCGAAGCGCCGTGCCAGGTAATCGCCCAGCGCCTGCACGCCGTAGCGCTCAGTGGCATGGTGACCGGCGGCGATGAAGCTGATGTCGTTTTCGCGGGCGCTGTGGAAAGTCTGCTCGGAAGCCTCGCCGCTGAGGAACAGGTCGACGCCGGCGGCAATCGCATCATCGATGTAGCCCTGGCCACCGCCGGTGCACCAACCGACGCGACGGATCATCTCGCTGCCTTCGATCAGCAGCGGCTCGCGTCCCATGACGTCCTGCACGCGGCGGGCGAAGTCGCGGGGCGACAGGGGCTCGGCAAGGGAGCCGACCAGGCCGACGATTTTAGGGTTGCTCGGGTCCAACGGGCCTTCGACGGTGATGTCCAGCTGGCGAGCGAGTTGCACGTTGTTGCCGACGTCGGGGTGCAGGTCCAGCGGCAGGTGGTAGGCCAACAGGCTGATGTCGTGCTTGAGCAGCGTCTTCAGGCGGCGCTGCTTCATGCCGGTAATGCAGGGGTTTTCGCCCTTCCAGAAATAACCGTGGTGCACCAGGATCAGGTCGGCCTGGGCTTCGACGGCCGCGTCCAGCAGGGCTTGGCTGGCGGTCACGCCGCTGACGATGCGCATCACTTGCGGGCGCCCTTCGACTTGCAAGCCATTGGGGCAATAATCGGCAATTTTTGCACTGCCGAGGTAGCGGTCTGCTTCCTCGACGAGGGTGGTAAGGGGGACGGCCATAAAAGACTCCTAAATATCCCGTTCGCAGGCGTCGCAGCCTCGTATAATGCGCGACATTATGGGCGCTCTCCCGCCCCCTGCAACCTGTCAGGACTTACTTGATGCTCAAGGCGCTGCGTTTTTTTGGATGGCCATTGTTGGCTGGCGTGCTGATCGCGATGCTGATTATTCAGCGTTTCCCGGAGCTGGTGGGTCTACCCAGCCTTGATGTGAACCTGCAACAGGCACCGCAGACCAGCGCGGTGGTGCAAGGCCCGGTGACGTACGCGGACGCGGTGGTGATCGCCGCACCCGCCGTGGTGAACCTGTATACCACCAAGGTCATCAACAAACCGGCCCATCCCCTGTTTGAAGACCCGCAGTTCCGCCGTTACTTCGGTGATAACGGGCCCAAGCAGCGGCGCATGGAGTCCAGCCTGGGTTCCGGGGTGATCATGAGCCCCGAAGGCTACATCCTCACCAATAACCATGTGACCACCGGCGCCGACCAGATTGTGGTGGCGCTGCGTGACGGTCGCGAAACCCTGGCCCGTGTGGTGGGCAGCGACCCGGAAACCGACCTCGCCGTCTTGAAGATCGATTTGAAGAACCTGCCGTCCATCACCCTTGGCCGTTCCGATGGCTTGCGGGTGGGCGATGTGGCGCTGGCTATCGGCAACCCGTTCGGGGTGGGCCAGACCGTGACCATGGGGATCATCAGCGCCACCGGGCGTAACCAGTTGGGCCTTAACAGCTACGAAGACTTCATCCAGACCGACGCGGCGATCAACCCGGGCAACTCCGGCGGCGCGCTGGTGGATGCCAATGGCAACCTGACCGGTATCAACACGGCGATTTTCTCCAAGTCCGGCGGCTCCCAAGGCATCGGGTTTGCGATCCCGGTGAAGCTCGCGATGGAAGTGATGAAGTCGATCATCGAGCACGGCCAGGTGATTCGTGGCTGGCTGGGGATTGAAGTGCAGCCGTTGACCAAGGAACTGGCCGAGTCCTTCGGCTTGACCGGACGCCCCGGCATCGTGGTCGCCGGGATCTTCCGCGACGGCCCGGCGCAGAAAGCCGGCCTGCAGCTGGGGGATGTGATCCTCAGCATCAATGGCGAACCGGCCGGCGATGGCCGCAAGTCGATGAACCAGGTGGCGCGGATCAAGCCGACCGACAAGGTGGCGATCCAGGTGATGCGCAACGGTAAAGAGATCAAGCTGCTGGCGGAAATCGGCCTTCGCCCACCGCCGGCTCCGGTCAAGGAAGAGGAATAAGCGGCCTGATCCAGGTACCCGTTCGCGGGTACCTGTAAGTTTATATTTCAAAGCAATTCATTCTCATTGGTCATGTTATATTGTTTCAATATCGCTATTGGAACGCTCTATCATGCCGTCTCGAAGAATCGCCCCCTTGGCTGGCCTGGCCTTGGGCTTGCTGCTCGATCCCGCCTTCGCCGAAGAAAACACCTTGGAACTCGACACCATCAGCGTCACCACCGACGCCTATGAGTCCGCCACGGGTCCGGTCAAAGGCTACCGCGCGACCCGTTCCGCCAGCGCGACAAAAACCGACACCGCCCTGCGCGATATCCCACAGTCCATCAGTGTGATTCCTGCCACGGTGCTCAAGGACCTGGGCAGCACCAATGTGGAACGCGCCCTGGAATTTGCCGGTGGCGTGTCCAAACAAAACAACTTCGGCGGCCTCACCCTCTACGAATACAGCGTGCGCGGCTTTACGACCTCAGAGTTCTACCAGGATGGGTTCAGCGCCAACCGTGGCTACCCGAGTACACCTGACGCGGCGAATATCGAACGCATCGAAGTGCTTAAGGGCCCCGCCGCCAGCCTGTATGGCCGGGGAGATCCTGGCGGCACCGTGAATATCGTCACCAAGAAGCCCCAACCGGAAGCCTTCACCACCGTGCAAACCAGCGCCGGCAGTTGGGACCGCTATCGCACTGCCGTTGACGTCAACACCCCGCTGGACGGCGAAGGCAACGTGCTGTCGCGGGTCAACCTGGCGGTGGAAGACAACCACAGCTTCCGCGACCACGTGCAGAGCAAGCGGGTATTCGTCGCCCCCTCGTTCAGTTGGCAGTTGGACCCGGACACCCACCTGCTGGTGGAGAGCGAATTCGTTCGCCACAGCTCCACCTTCGATCGCGGCGTTGTCGACGCCCCAGGCATCTCGCGCTCAACTTTCCTTGGCGAGCCGAACGACGGTGACATCGACAACCACAACAACCGTATCCAGGCCACCCTCGAACATCACCTCAACGACGCCTGGAAACTGCGCCTCGCCAGCCACTACAAACAAGGCAGCCTGTGGGGCGACGCCTCGGAAAACCGTGCGCTGAATGCCGACGGTCACACCCTCGACAGGCGCTACCGTGAACGCTCCATGGGCTGGCACGACAGCATTACCCAGTTGGAACTGCGCGGCCTGTTCGACATCGGCAGTTGGCAGCATGAGCTGCTGATCGGCACCGAATACGAGGACTACCGCAAGAAAGAACGCGTCACGGCTATCGGCGGCAGCCGCTACCCCATCGACCTCTACAGCCCCGTCTACGGCCAGCCCAAACCCAACGGCACACGCTCCGGCACCGACTTCTTCGAGCAGACCAAAAGCCAGGCGCTGAACCTGCAAGACCAAATCATTTTCACCGACCGCCTGCGCGGCATGGTCGGCGCGCGCTTTGAGCATTTCGAGCAAAGCACCGATGACTTCGCGCGCAACTACGCCAAGAGCCGGCAAACCCACGACGCGCTGACCCAACGTGCCGGTCTGCTTTACCAGCTCACCCCGCAAGTCGGGGTGTTCGCCAACGCCTCCACCTCGTTCAAACCCAACAGCGGCCTGGACGCCAACGGCAAAACCTTCAAACCGGAAGAAGGCGTGGGTTATGAAGTGGGGATCAAAAGCGAGCTGTTCGACGACCGCCTCAGCGCCACCCTCGCCGCGTTCCATATCGAAAAGGAAAACGTGCTCGCGCTGGACCCGGCCACCAACACCAGCCGCGCCATGGGCAAGGCTCGCAGCCAAGGCTTCGACCTGCAACTGACAGGGCAAGTGACGGAGGCCGTGCGCGTGATCGGCGCGTTTGCGTACATCGACGCCGAAGTGACCAAGGGCGATAAAGCCATTCCCGCCGGCAGCCGGATTCTGGGCGTTGCCAAGCGCAGTGGCAGTCTGCTGGGCGTGTATGAATTCCAGGATGGCGTGTTGCGCGGCTCAGACCTGGGCGCGGCGTTCACTTATGTGGGGGATCGCTCCGGCGAGGCCGGCACGCGTTTCGAGCTGCCGGCTTACCACACGGTCGATCTGCTGGCCCATTACAAGGCCACGGAGAATGTCACCGTGGGCCTGAACCTCAACAACCTGTTTGATGAGAAGTACTACGAACGGTCCTACAGCAATTACTGGATCAACCCCGGTGAACCGCGCAACTTTACGGTCAGCCTGACCCTAAGCCTGTAACGCAACCAACAGGTGGGAGGGGCAAGCCTCCTCCCACACTTCGATCTTCACGTGGTTCGGTTACAGCGCCGTCGGTGCGCGTTCGCACAGCGTATTGAGCGCCTTCGCCCACTGCGGGTCATCATTCAGGCACGGCACCAACACCAGCTCCTCGCCCCCCGCTTCGCGGAACTGCTCCAGCCCGCGATCGCCAATCTCCTCCAGCGTCTCGATGCAATCGGCGACAAACGCCGGGCACATCACCAGCAGCTTTTTCACGCCTTGCTGGGCCAAGGCCTCCAGGCGCGCTTCGGTGTAGGGTTCGATCCACTTGGCGCGGCCCAGCCGCGATTGGAAGGCCACTGACCATTTACCTTCCGGCAGCCCCATGCGCTCGGCGAAGTCGCGAGCGACGCTGAAACACTGCGCGCGATAGCACGTCTTGAGCACCTCGGCGGACGCGTTCTTGCAACAGTCGGCATCCTTGAAGCAATGCTGGCCGGTAGGGTCGAGCTTGGTCAGGTGGCGCTCAGGCAAGCCGTGGAAACTCAGCAGCAGGTGGTCGTAATCCTGCTCAACATAAGGCCGCGCGCTCGCGACCAGTGCGTCGAGATACTCCGGTTGATCGTAGAACGGCTGCAGGATCGAGAACTGCACATCGAGCTTTTTGTCGCGCACCACGCGCTTGGCTTCTTCGATCACCGTGGTCACAGTGCTATCGGCAAATTGCGGGTACAGCGGCGCCAAGGTGACGTTACGGATGCCCTGGGTGGCGAGGCGGGTCAGCACGCTTTCAATCGACGGCTCGCCGTAGCGCATCGCCAATTCCACCGGGCCTTGGGTCCACTGCGCGGTCATCTGCTGCTGCAGGCGCCGACTGAGCACCACCAACGGCGAGCCCTCGTCCCACCAGATGGAGGCGTAGGCGTGCGCCGACTGCTCGGGGCGCTTGATCAAGATCAGCGACACCAGCAAGCGCCGCACCGGCCACGGCAGGTCGATCACATAAGGGTCCATCAGGAACTGATTGAGGTAGCTGCGCACATCGGCCACCGAAGTGGACGCCGGTGAGCCCAGGTTGACCAGTAACAACGCGTGATCCGTCATGCAACATCCTATCTCTAGAGGCGGCTGGACAATTCGTCCAGGGCCGCACGCAACTCAGTGAACTGGAAAGTGAAACCGGCGGCCAGCAACCGTTCGGGCACCGCCTTCTGCCCACCCAGCAACAGGCCGGACAACTCGCCCAGGCCGACCTTCAACGCAAAGGCCGGCATCGGCATGAACGCCGGACGGTGGAGCACCTGGCCCAGGGTTTTCGCAAACTCGCGATTGCGCACCGGGTGTGGCGCGCAGGCATTATAAGGACCGCTGGCGTCAGGCTTGTGCAGAAGAAAATCAATCAGGCCGATTTGATCCTTGATATGCACCCACGGCATCCACTGCCGACCCTTGCCGATCGGCCCGCCCAGCCCCAGTTTGAACGGCAGCAACAGCCGCGACAACAAGCCGCCCTCGGCCGCCAGCACCAAGCCGGTACGCACCAGCACTACGCGGATCCCCAGGGCTTCGGCGCGCTGGGCGGTTTCTTCCCAGGCGATGCACAGCTGGCTGGGGAAATCGTCCTGTACCGGGCCGCTGGCTTCGGTCAACTCGCGCTCGCCGCCGTCGCCGTACCAGCCCACCGCCGAACCGGAGATCAACACCGCGGGTTTTTGCGCGAGGGTTTCAAGCCAAGCCAGCAAGGTTTCCGTGAGGCTGATACGGCTGCTCCACAACAGCGCCTTGCGTTTATGGGTCCATGGGCGGTCGGCGATGGGCGCGCCCGCAAGATTAATGACCGCGTCGACCGGGCCGATAACCTCTTGCAGGCTGGCAACACCCGACACCTGCTCGCCGCACAGTTTGGCGACCTGGTCCGGATGACGACTCCACACCGTCAAGCGATGGCCGTGGGCAAGCCAATGCTTGCAGAGTTGACGGCCGATCAGGCCAGTACCGCCGGTCAGCAAAATGTGCATGGGATCTTCCTCATGTAACGTTCGCCGCCCATCACTGGTCTATTTTATAAGCAGGGATCATTTGAACGGGCATGACGTTGGATTAAGCCTCTGCTTTAACCATAGGTCACGCCGTAAGAACAGGTAAGCCAAAACTTATACCAAAAAACAATATTGTACAGCTATTGGTGTCGGCGTAGTCTGTACCCAACGGTAAAACGAGGCCTCCCATGACTGTTCCCATCGCGATCATCGGCACCGGCATCGCCGGTCTCTCCGCCGCCCGAGCGTTACGAGACGCGGGGCACGTTGTACAACTCTTCGATAAAAGCCGCGGCAGCGGTGGCCGCATGTCCAGCAAGCGCAGCGATGCCGGCTCCCTGGACATGGGCGCGCAATACTTCACCGCCCGCGACCGGCGCTTCGTCAACGAAGTGCAGCGTTGGCAAAGCAATGGCTGGGCCGAGCAATGGAAGCCCCAGCTGTATAACTTCAAATCCGGCCAGCTCACACCCTCCCCCGATGAACAAATCCGCTGGGTCGGCACGCCACGCATGAGCGCAATAACCCGGGCCCTGCTCGATGACCTGCCGGTGGAGTTCGGGTGCCGCATCACCGAAGTGTTCCAGGGCAAACAACACTGGAACCTGCTGGATGCAGACAGCGAAAACCATGGTCCCTTCAGCCACGTCATCATCGCCACCCCGGCGCCCCAGGCCACTGCCCTGCTGGCTGCCGCGCCCAAGCTGGCGAGTGCCGCCGCCGGCGTGAAGATGGACCCGACCTGGGCCATCGCCTTGGCGTTCAATAAACCCCTGGATACGCCCATGGAAGGCTGCTTTGTACAAGACAGCCCCCTCGACTGGCTCGCGCGCAACCGCAGCAAACCGGGGCGCGACACCGCCCTCGATACCTGGGTGCTGCATGCCACCAGCGCATGGAGCAAGGCCCATCTGGACCTGTCCAAGGAGGCGGTGATCGAGCACCTGCACGGCGCCTTCGCCGAACTGCTGCACAGCGCCATGCCCGCGCCGTCGTTCAGCCTGGCGCACCGCTGGCTCTATGCGCGACCGTCAAGCAGCCACGAGTTCGGCGTGCTGGCCGATGCCGACTTGGGCCTGTATGTGTGTGGCGACTGGTGCCTGTCGGGCCGCGTGGAAGGTGCATGGCTCAGCGGCCAGGAAGCCGCGCGACGCTTGATCGAACACCTGCAATGAACCGTATCAATCCCGCAAAATTGCTGCTGTCGAAGTGGACAGCAGCGCGCCCCCGAAACAAAGAAAAACACTTTCTGGTCACAGAGCTGTTTCGCGACGATGAAGGCACCGTGCTGGAAATCGAACTGCAAGCCATCATGACCCTCCGCAGCGAACGCCTGCCCTGGCAAACCCTGCAAGATGTCGACGCGTGGAAAATCGGCTGGAAATAGCCTGCGCATAAACTTGTACAAATAATTTGACTTGTACAGCATCGAACCTATGATGAGATTTAGTTGTACAAGATTTAAATCTTGTACAGGAATCTTGCAGAGGATGGGTTTATGTCCAGCACCACCAAACCGAAGATAGGCATCAGCGCCTGCCTGCTGGGCGAGAACGTGCGTTTCAACGGTGGCCATAAACAATCCCTGCTGTGCAGCCAGACCCTCGCCGACTATTTCGACTTCGTGCCGTTGTGCCCCGAGGTCGCCATTGGCCTGGGCATCCCGCGTGAACCTATCCGCCTGGTGGGCGACCCCGCCCACCCGCAAGCCGTCGGCACGGTGAACCGCGAGCTGAACGTCACCCAGCCTTTGGATGATTACGGCCAGCAGATGGCCGCGGAACACACTGACCTGTGCGGTTACATTTTTATGCAGAAGTCGCCGTCCTGTGGCCTGGAGCGGGTCAAGGTGTACCGCGAAAACGGCACCCCGGTCGACGGCGGCGGACGCGGCATCTACGCCCAGGCCTTTTGTGCACGCCACCCTAACCTGCCAGTGGAAGAAGATGGCCGGCTGAATGACCCCGTGCTGCGTGAAAACTTCCTGACCCGCGTGTTCGTGTACGCCAGTTGGCAGCAATTGCTCGCCGAAGGCCTGACCCGTCACCGCCTGCTGGCCTTTCATTCGCGCTACAAATACTTGTTGATGGCCCACAGCCCCGCGCATTACAAAAGTCTCGGCCACCTGCTGGGCAGCATGACCAAGGGCGCCAACCTCGACGAATTGGCCAGTTGTTATTTCAGCGACCTGATGACCGGCCTGACCAAGTGCGCTACCCGTGGCACCCACACCAACGTGCTGCAACACATCAGCGGCTATCTCAAGCAGGCCATCAGCGCCGACGACAAGCAGGAAATGCAAACCGTCATCGGCCAATACCGTCACGGCATCGTGCCATTGGTGGTGCCGTTGACCCTGCTCAAACACCACTTTCGCCAACACCCGGATCGCTACATCGCGCAGCAGGCGTACCTGCAACCGCATCCGGAAAACCTCAGCCTGCGAAATGCGATCTAGACCATGAAAGCTGCCCTGCTAGACGAACCCGGCGAAGACATTGCCCAAGCCCTCCAAGACGGCTGGCTGCCGATCCGCGAAGTGGCGCGCCAGACCGGCGTCAACGCCGTGACACTGCGCGCCTGGGAACGCCGCTACGGCCTGATCGTGCCGCAGCGCACGCCCAAGGGCCATAGGTTGTTCAGCGCCGAGCATGTCCAGCGTATCCACACCATTCTCACCTGGCTCAATCGCGGCGTACCGGTCAGCCAGGTCAAAGGCCTGATCGACTCGGCCCTGACCGTCCCCGATACGGTGGAAAACGAATGGCACACCCTGCGCCAGACACTGGTGCACGCCATCAGCGAATTGGCCGAACGCCGCGTCGACGATGCGTTCAACCAGGCCATGGCGCTGTACCCGCCACGCACCTTGTGCGAGCAACTGCTGATGCCACTGCTGCAAGAGCTGGAACAGCGTTGGCAGGGTCAATTCGGCGCGCAGATGGAGCGGGTGTTCTTCCTGTCCTGGCTGCGCAGCAAGTTCGGTGCGCGTATCTACCACAACAACCGCCAGTTGCACGGCGCGCCATTTCTGCTGGTGAATCAATCCGACCTGCCGCTGGAGCCGCATCTGTGGCTGAGCGCCTGGCTGGCGAGCAGTGCCGACTGCCCGGTAGAAGTCTTCGACTGGCCGCTGCCTCCTGGTGAACTGGCCCTGGCGGTGGAACATCTGCAACCGCGCGCCGTGCTGCTGTATTCAAGCAAGGCGCTCCATTTGTCGGCATTCGCAAAACTTCTGAGCGGCATCAGTTGCCCAAAGTTGATCGTCGGACCAACGGTATGCATCCACCAGGCCGAGATGGCCGTATTAACCCATGACATCCCTGAGTTGCTCGTCGCCGAAGAGCCATTGGCGGCCCACCAGCTACTGATCCAGCGTGGACTTGTTTAAATGCATCTGATCTGGCTGCGCACCGACCTGCGCCTACACGACAACACCGCCCTGGCCGCCGCGAGCCAGCGGGGCCCGATCGCGGCTGTTTACCTGATCACGCCCGAGCAGTGGCTGGCCCACGACGATGCGCCGTGCAAAGTGGATTTCTGGCTGCGCAACCTGCACGCGCTGAGCGCCACCCTGGGCGAGCTGAACATTCCCCTGCTGATCCGCACCGCAGCCACCTGGGACCAGGCGCCCCGCGTACTGAGCCAGCTGTGCCAGGAACTGTCGGTTGAGTCGGTGCACGTCAACGAGGAATACGGCATCCACGAAAGCCGTCGCGATGCGGCCGTGTCCAAGGCATTGGAAGCGCAAGGTGTCAGCTTCCACAGCTACCTGGACCAACTGTTCTTCCAGCCCGGCAGCGTGCTGACCAAGACCGGTACTTATTTCCAGGTGTTCAGCCAGTTTCGCAAGGTCTGCTACAGCCGCTTGCACAGCGCCCTGCCACGCATCGTCGCAGCGCCAAAGGCTCAGGCCGCGCTCACGCTGAAAAGCGATCCGATACCGACAACCGTCGAAGGTTTCGAGCCCCCCAGCCAAGCGCTGCGAGCCTTGTGGCCGGCGGGTGAGGACGAAGCACGTCGGCGTCTCGATGCCTTTGCCGACCAGCAAATCAGCTACTACAAGGACGAGCGCGACTTCCCCGCCAAGCCCGGCACCAGTCAGCTCTCGGCGTACCTCGCGGCGGGTGTGGTTTCGCCGCGCCAGTGCCTGCACGCCGCGCTGCAAACCAACGGCGGCGAGTTCGAAAGCGGCGACATGGGCGCCATTACCTGGATCAACGAATTGCTCTGGCGCGAGTTCTACAAGCACATTCTGGTGGGCTACCCACGGGTCTCGCGCCACCGCGCGTTCCGCCCCGAAACCGAAGCCGTGGCCTGGCGCAATGCGCCCAAAGACCTCGCGGCCTGGCAGGAGGCGCGCACCGGCCTGCCGATTATCGACGCCGCCATGCGCCAACTGCTGGAAACCGGCTGGATGCACAACCGCCTGCGCATGGTGGTGGCGATGTTCCTGACCAAGAACCTGCTGATCGACTGGCGCGAGGGCGAGCGCTTCTTTATGCGCCATCTGATCGACGGCGACCTGGCGGCCAATAACGGTGGCTGGCAGTGGAGTTCGTCCACCGGCACCGACTCGGCGCCGTACTTCCGGATTTTCAGCCCGTTGAGCCAATCGGAAAAGTTCGACAGTGACGGCGTGTTCATCAAGCACTGGCTGCCGGAACTGGCCGCGCTGAACAAAAAGGACGTACACAACCCCGACGCCGCCGGTGGTTTGTTCGGCGTGGCGGACTACCCGCGCTCGATTGTCGACCTGAAAAAATCCCGCGAACGCGCCTTGGCCGCCTTCCGCAGCCTGCCCTCGCGCCAGGCCGCAGGGGGCGAATATGAGTGACTTCCTGCGCCGCTTCGCCCAGGCCTTTGCCACGCTGGACAAACACAACCTGCACCTGCTGGACAGCCTGTACAGCCAAGACATCGCCTTTACCGACCCCTTGCACGAAGTGCATGGCCTGCCTGCCCTGCACCGCTACTTCGCGGAGCTGTACGGGAATGTCAGCCAGTTGCGTTTCGACTTCCACGGTTTCGACCAAGTGGCCGAAGGTGAAGGTTACCTGCGCTGGAAGATGAGTTTTTGCCACCCGCGCCTGGCCAACGGCAAGGTCATCCGGATGGAAGGCTGCTCGCACCTGATGTGGCGAGACAAGGTGTACCGCCACCGTGATTATTTCGATGCTGGCGCTCTGCTGTACGAGCACTTACCCGTGCTGGGCAGAGTCGTCGGTTGGCTGAAAAGGAGAGTGGGATGAGCGCAGTACCCCCCCGTCGTTACTGGCTGACAGGTGCCAGCAGTGGCATCGGTGCCTCGCTGGCCGTGGAACTGCTCAACAGCGGCGCCCATGTGGCGCTGAGCTCGCGCACGAAAGGGCCTTTGGAGGCGCTCGCGCAACGCTATCCCAGCCAAGTATTGGTGGTGGCGGGCGACCTGACCGACAGCCAGACCGTACGCGAGATCGGTGAACAGATCGGCAGGGCCTGGGGCGCGCTGGACACCGTGATCCTGAATGCCGGCACCTGTGAATATGTGGACGCACGGCAGTTTGATTCATCGATCATCGAGCACGTGGTGCGCACCAACCTGTTGGCCAGCAGCTATTGCATCGAAGCCGCCCTGCCGCTGTTGCGCGCAGGATCAACGCCGCACCTGGTGGGCGTCGCCAGCGCCGTGACCTACCTGCCAATGCCGCGCGCCGAAGCCTATGGCGCCTCGAAGGCCGGCTTGCGTTACCTGTTCGAATCCTTGCGCATCAGCCTGTCGCCAGAAAATATCGACGTGACCGTGATCAGCCCAGGCTTCGTCGACACGCCACTGACCGAACGCAATGATTTCCCGATGCCGCTCAGTTGGTCGGCGGACAAAGCCGCACGGCATATCTTCGCCAAGCTGGATAAACGTCCGCTGGAAATTGCCTTTCCCGCCCTGTTTATCGCCACCCTCTGGCCGCTGTCGAAACTGCCGAACCGCGCACAACTGATCATCGGCAAACGCATGTTGCGCAGCCCACCGCCGAAAAAGGACGACCTGTGAAGATCGCCATCATCGGTAGCGGCATCGCCGGCCTCACCAGTGCCTACCTGCTCAGTCGCCGTCATGACATCACGGTGTTCGAAGCGGGCGACCGCATCGGCGGGCATACCCACACGGTCAACGTGACCGTCGAGGGTAAAAGCTATGCGGTAGACACCGGTTTCATCGTGTTCAACGACTGGACCTACCCCAACTTCATGCGCCTGCTGGGGCAAATCGGGGTAACGTTCAAACCCACCGAAATGAGCTTTTCGGTGTGCGACGAGAACACCCGGTTCGAGTACAACGGCAATAACCTCAACAGCTTGTTTGCCCAGCGTCGCAATATCTTGTCGCCGGGGTTCTGGGGCATGTTGCGCGATATCCTGCGTTTCAACCGCCAGGCACCGCTGGACCTGCAGGAACAACGCATCAGCGCCGAGATGACCCTGGGCGATTACCTCACGGCCGGGCATTACGGCGAGCGGTTTATCCGCCACTACATCGTGCCGATGGGCGCGGCGATCTGGTCGATGTCATTGGCCGACATGCTCGGGTTCCCCTTGCAGTTCTTTGTGCGCTTCTTCAAGAACCACGGCTTGCTCTCGGTGAGTAATCGCCCACAGTGGTGCGTGATCGAAGGTGGCTCAAGCCGCTACATCGAACCGCTGACCCGCCGCTTTCGCGAACACATCCGCCTCAATTGCCCCGTGCATCAAGTTGAGCGTACGGACGACGGCGTGATTATCCACAGCCCTGCCGGCAGCGAAACCTTTGACCGTGTGGTCTTCGCCTGCCACAGCGACCAAGCATTGGCCTTGCTCGCGGACCCCAGCCAGGCCGAACGGGAGATCCTCGGCGCAATGCCCTACGCCGACAACGACGTGGTGCTGCACACCGATACCCGCCTGCTGCCCGACCGCAAGCTGGCCTGGGCCAGCTGGAACTATCGCCTGACCGGCAACACGCACACGCAGGCGGCGGTGACTTACGACATGAACATCCTGCAAGGCATCGACAGCGCCACCACCTTTTGCGTGAGCCTGAACCAGACGTCGATGATCAACCCGCTTAAGGTCCTGGCCCGCTACACCTACGCCCACCCGCAATACAGCCTGGCAGCGGTGGCGGCCCAAGGTCGTTGGGAGGACGTGTCTGGCGTGCGTAACACCTTCTACTGTGGCGCCTACTGGGCCAACGGTTTCCATGAAGACGGCGTGGTCAGCGCCTTGCGCGTGGCCGAAGCCTTTGGGGAAACCCTGTGAACAGCGCCCTGTACAGTGGCTGGATAGCCCATCGCCGGTTTACGCCCAAGGCCCATGCCTTTCGCTACCGCATCGGCCTGCTGTACCTGGACCTGAGCGAAGAGCAGCAAGTGCTCGGGCTTTCACCTCTGGCGGGGCGCAGCCGTTTGGCGCCCTTCGGTTTTCGCCAGCAGGACTACCTGCGTGAATTCACGCGCACCGGCATGAGCTTGAGCGATGCCGTGCGCCAGGAAGTCGGCAAGGCACTGGGGCGTACACCCCAGGGCGTTATCTGCCTACTGACCCAGGCTCGCAGTTGGGGCCTGGCTTTTAACCCCGTGAGTTTCTTCTACTGCTTCGAGGCCGACGGACGTCTGGCCGCGATCCTGTGTGAAGTGACCAACACCCCGTGGCGCGAGCGCTATCACTATGTGCTGCCGGCCCAGGCCTTGAGTGCGGATGAGCATCAGCATTTCGCCGTGGCCAAGGCCTTCCATGTGTCGCCGTTCTTGCCGCGCGACCTGGAATACCGCATGAGCTTCAGCCCACCCGCCGCCAAACTCGGCGTGCACATGGCCGATTGGCAGGGCACGCAAAAGGTCTTCGACGCGACCTTGAGCCTGCGAAAAGAAACGCTCAACCGCGCCAGCCTGCACCGCTACCTGTGGCGCTTTCCGTGGATGACCGCCAAGACCTGCCTGGCCATCTATTGGCAAGCCACGCGCCTGTTACTCAAACGCACACCGATTTTTTCCCATCAGGCCGCCGATGGCGCCTCACGCACCGCAGTCGGGTATACCAAGGATCGCCGCCATGAAATCCCCTAGCTTATCGGTCAAGGGCAATCGCCTGAACGTCAATGGCATGACCACTGCGCTATTGCGCAAAGGCGTGCTGCGCCAACTCAGCCAATTGCGCCATGGCCAGTTGGTGGTGATCGAGGATGGCGAGCGGCAAGTATTCGGCGCACGGGAAGCGCACTTGCTGGGAGAGATCCAAGTGCTCGATTCAGCCGTGTGGGGCCTGGTGGCGGCCAACGGCTCCATCGGTGCCGGTGAAGCATTTATCCACGGTTATTGGACCAGTCCGGACCTGACCGCCGTGGTGCGCGTGATGGTCAGCAACCTGGACGTGCTCGACGCGATGGAAGGTGGCCTCGCGCGCCTGGCTCGGCCGTTCACCCAGGGCTTGCACTGGCTCAACCGCAACACGCGCAAGGGCTCGCAGAAAAACATCGCCGCCCACTACGACCTGGGTAATGACCTGTTCGAAGAGTTTCTCGACCCCACCATGATGTACTCGGCGGCGCAGTTTCTAACTGCTGAGGACACCCTGGAGCAGGCGCAACTGAACAAACTGGAACGCATCTGCCAAAAGCTCGCGCTCAAGCCCACCGATCATCTACTCGAAATCGGCACCGGCTGGGGCAGCATGGCGCTGTACGCGGCGCAACATTACGGTTGCAAGGTCACCACCACGACCCTGTCCAAGGAACAGTTCGCCTACACCGAGCAACGCATCGCGGCCCTGGGGCTGCAAAGCCAGGTCACGCTGCTGCTGAAGGATTACCGCGACCTGACCGGCCAGTACGACAAGCTGGTGTCCATCGAGATGATCGAGGCAGTGGGGCATCGCTTCCTGCCAACCTACTTCAAGCAATGCGCGCACTTGCTCAAGAATGACGGGCTGATGTTGCTGCAAGCCATCACCATTCGTGAGCAGCGCTTTGAACAGGCCAAGCGCAGTGTGGATTTTATCCAGCGCTATATCTTTCCCGGCGGCGCCCTGCCCTGCGTGCAGAACATGCTGCACATCGTCAGCCGCGATACCGATATGAACCTGTTGCACATGGAGGATTTCGGCCTGCACTACGCGCGCACCTTGCGCCTGTGGCATGAGAATTTTCGCCGCGCCCACGGCCGCCTCACAGAATTAGGCTACGACGAATACTTCCTGCGTCTGTGGGAGTTTTACCTGTGCTACTGCGAAGGCGGCTTTATGGAGCGCACGATCGGCACGGCGCAATTGCTGCTGGCCAAGCCGTCGGCGATCAACCCGCCGCTGCTCGGGCGTTTCAGTGCTTAAGACGCTGGCCAATGCCGCACTCTTCCAGTGCGGCTGGTTTGCCTGCGTGCTCGGCGGTGACAGCCGTTGGTTACTGGTAGGACTGGCCGTGCTGGCGGTTCATCTGATGTGGATAAGTTCGTGGACTGAAGACGGCAGGCTGATCCTCAGCGTTACCGTCTTGGGCACGCTACTGGATACCGCATTGCGCACGCTGGGGGTGTTTCAGTTCACCGAGCCGGGCCCGCTGATTCCTTTCTGGTTGATCCTGCTGTGGGCGTTGCTGGCGACCACGCTGCGCCATTGCCTGGCCTGGAGCGCCCGCCCTTGGTGGCGTGCGGCGGTATTGGGCGCCTTGGGCGGCCCGCTCTCTTACTATGCCGGCAGCCAGTTGGCGGGGGTGCAGTTTGGTTTCGGCCTCGCGCCCACGATGGCCGTGCTGGCGCTGCTGTGGGCCGCGGTATTCGTGGGGCTGCACCGATTGGCGCGCTGACGTCCGTCAGTCGCTTCACACGTGTGCCACCCGCTTGCCTTACACTGCGCGCCTATGACCAACATCCCGCATACCCAAATCACCGAACCCGTCGTCACTTGCTCGACGTGTGCGGCCTGCTGCTGTCAGCTGGAAGTCATGCTGATCACCGATACGGGCGTACCGGAGCGCTATATCGACACCGATGATTGGGGCGGCGAAGTGATGCTGCGCCTGGACGACGGCTGGTGCGCGGCGCTGGATCGGGACACGATGATGTGTACGATCTACGAGCGACGTCCGCTGATTTGCCGGGAGTTCGAGATGGGCGCGCCCGAGTGCCTGGAAGAGCGACAGGGTATCGCTACCGCCTACCGCTGATGCTGAAGATTGTGGGAATCAACTGTGGGAGGGGGCTTGCCCCCTCCCACATGGTTTTTTCAGTGTCCTGAAGGGTTACAACGGCAAGGTGTAGTGCAACGAGTAGCTCTCTACCCCGTCGTTATTGCTGCTGATCCCCGCATTGGAGTAATGCGTGGCACGGATGCCCACTTCATGCCCGCCGGCAAAGCGCAGGCCGAAGCCCAGGCGGTCTTCGAACTGGAAAGCCTGGCCGATGTTGTTGTCTTCCAGCTTGGTGCGCGAGAACACCGCCACCCCGATCCCGGCTTCGATATAAGGCTTCACCGATTCGCCGGCAAATTCGTACACAAATACCGGCGAGAACGACAGGCTGCTGGCGCTGGCACGCTTGTCACCGTCCCAATAGGTGTAGGCGCCGCTCCAGTAGCCGGTCAATCGACCGGTATCGCTCTGCCACCAGCTTTTATCCCAGTCCGATGTCAGCCCCAGCCGATAGGTCATGGTCGAATCGCTGGTGCTCCCCACCCCCAATTCCAGGCCAGCGGCCTGTGCCGAAACAGAGTGCCCCACTACAACGGCCGCAATCGCAGCCAAACAGAACAAGCGCTTCATAAGAAACATCCTTTCCGAACGAAGTTATATGGTTTTTTACAGGCTATCTCGCTATAGAAGCTGGCGTGTAGTCAGAAGTTCCAGTGATTAACGCCGGAATTTCACGAAATTTTCACGCACCAAAGCTTCGCACAACGCCCGGATATTTCCATAGTGTCGGTAGGATATTTCTTAGGTGATACACATCGCCGCTGGTCCAGAACTGTGCAGGTTCAGGGCTGCCAACGGCCAGCAGGTCGCGCTCGCCGAGCAGACGCTTGAGCTGACGGGCCACGGCGGCGCCGGTGTCGATGAGGATGATGCTAGGGGGCAGCATCTGCGCGAGGAGCGGCTTGAGGAAGGGATAGTGGGTGCAGCCGAGGATGATGGTGTCGCAACCGGCGCTGAGCAGCGGCTCGATGTACCGCTGTAACAACTGGCGCAGGGCCGGGCTGTCCAAGTCTCCGCTTTCAATCAGCTCGACCAGGCCAGGGCACGGCTGGGTGACGACCTTCACGTCGGTAGCGAAACGGTCGAGCAAGGCGGCGAACTTGGCGCTTTGCAGCGTACCGGTGGTGGCAAGCACCCCGACCACACCACTGCGAGTAGCCGCGGCGGCAGGTTTGACGGCAGGCTCCATGCCCACCAGCGGCCAATCGGAAAAATCCAGCCGCAGGTCGGCGACAGCGGCGACGGTGGCGGTATTACAGGCAATCACAAAGGCCTTGGCGCCTTGCTCCCGGAAAAACGCCGCCACCCGCCGCGAACGCTCGAGAATAAACGCCGGGCTTTTCTCGCCGTAGGGGATGTGCCCGCAATCGGCCACGTACAGCAGCGATTCATGGGGCAAAAGCTGCTGGATTTCGTCCAGCACGGTCAACCCGCCGACACCGGAATCGAACACACCGATTGGCGCGTCCTTAACCATGTTGCGTCCCGCACACACTGCAACCGGGGTCACGCTTGACGCGCAACTCGCGAAACCGCGTGGTCAAGGCATCGATGAGCAACAAGCGGCCGACCAAGGGTTCGCCGAAACCGACCAGCAGTTTCAGGGCCTCCAACGCTTGCAGGCTACCGACCAGCCCTACCAGCGGGCCCACCACGCCGGCTTCGCTGCAGGTCAGTTCGGTATCGCTGCCATGCCCATATAAACAGTGGTAGCACGGGCTTTCGGCGCGGCGCGGGTCGAACACCGACAACTGCCCTTCAAGGCGAATCGCCGCGCCGCTGATCAACGGCTTGCCAGCGGCGACGCAGGCGGCATTCACCGCTTCACGGGTGGAAAAGTTGTCGCTGCAATCGAGCACCACGTCCACCGCTTCTACTGCGGCGGTCAGGGAATCGGCATCCAGCGCGGTGCGATGGGCGACCAGTGTGATTTCCGGGTTGATGGCGGTCAGGCGACGCAGGGCCGAGTCGACCTTGGCCTGCCCGACGCTGTCGGTGTCATGGATGATCTGGCGCTGCAGGTTGGTCAGGTCGACCGTGTCGAAGTCCGCCAGATGCAACTCGCCCACACCGGCCGCCGCCAGGTACAACGCAACCGGTGCACCCAGGCCACCGAGGCCGACGATCAACGCACGGGCGTTTTTCAGGCGCAATTGGCCGTCGATGTCGACATGCTGCAACAGAATCTGTCGGCTATAGCGCAACAGCTCCTGGTCGGTCAGCACGGGCGACGCCCCAGGGTAATGCGCTCGTGACCGCCGAGGTCGATGCGGCTGTGTACCTCTTCAAAGCCTTCACTCAATAGCAGGTCGCGCACGGCCGGGGCTTGGTCGTAACCATGCTCCAGCAGCAGTCGTCCGCCGGCATTCAGGTGAGCGGGGGCTTCTTTGATGATCAGGCGCAAGTCGTCCAAACCATCATGACCGGCCACCAATGCGCTGGCCGGCTCAAAACGCACGTCGCCCGCCACCAGGTGCGGGTCGTTGGCGGCGATGTACGGCGGGTTGCTGATGATCAGGTCATAGGTATGACCTGGCAGCGCGCTGAACCAATGGCTGTTCAGCACCGTCGCGTTATTAAGGTGCAGGCGCTGGCGATTGCGTTCGGCCAGGGCCACGGCCTCCAGCACACGGTCGACGGCGGTGACCTGCCAGGCTGGCCGTTCACTGGCCAGGGCCAAGGCGATGGCGCCGCTGCCGGTGCCCAGGTCGAGGACCTTGGCGGGCGTGGCCGGCAACAATTCCAAGGCCGCTTCCACCAGCAGTTCGGTGTCCGGACGCGGGATCAGCGTATGCGGCGCGACCTCCAGGTCCAGCTTCCAGAAACCCTGCTGGCCGAGGATATAGGCGACCGGTTCGCCGCCGCGACGGCGCTGCAGGTAGCCGGCGAACGTCAGCGCGTCTTCGCTGCTGACGATTTTCTCGGGCCAGGTGTGCAGGTAGCTGCGGGATTTACCCAACGCCGCCGCCAACAACAACTCGGCATCCAGGCGCGCGGTAGGCGAGTCGGGCAGGTCGGCGGCGCGCAGCAGGCTGGCAATAATGGTCATTTATTCACCTATCGCCGCCAACTGATCCGCTTGATATTCGGCAAGCAACGGTTCGATCACCGCGTCCACGCCACCGGCGAGGATCTCGTCCAGGGAATAAAGCGTGAGGTTGACCCGGTGGTCGGTGACCCGGCCCTGGGCAAAGTTATAGGTACGGATGCGCTCGGAGCGGTCGCCCGAGCCCACCAGCAACTTGCGCTCGCTGGCAATTGCATTGGCGGCGGCGCTGGTCTGTTGGTCGTTGAGCTTGGCCGACAGCCAGGACATGGCACGCGCACGGTTCTTGTGCTGGGAACGTTCTTCCTGACACTCCACCACAATGCCCGACGGCAAGTGGGTGATACGGATCGCCGAGTCGGTCTTGTTAACGTGCTGACCGCCAGCGCCCGACGAGCGGTAAGTGTCGACACGCAAGTCGGCCGGGTTGATCTCGATCGCTTCCTGTTCGTCCGGCTCGGGCAACACCGCGACGGTGCACGCCGAGGTGTGGATTCGGCCTTGGGACTCGGTCGCCGGAACCCGCTGCACGCGGTGCGCGCCGGACTCGAACTTGAGCTTGCCGTAGACGTTGTCGCCTTCGACCCGCGCGATAACCTCTTTATAGCCACCGTGCTCGCCTTCATTCTCGGACAGGATCTCGACACGCCAGCCGCGACGCTCGGCATACCGCGAATACATGCGGAACAGGTCGCCGGAGAAAATCGCTGCCTCGTCGCCGCCGGTGCCGGCACGGATTTCGAGGAACACGTTGCGCCCGTCATTCGGGTCCTTGGGCAGCAGCATGCGCTGCAGGTCGCCTTCCAGCTCGGCCAGTTTTTCCTTGGCTTCGCGGACTTCTTCCACGGCCATTTCGCGCATGTCCGGGTCGCTGTCCTTGAGCAGTGCCTGGGCACCCTCAAGGTCGGCCTGCACTTTGGTCAGGTGCTTGTAGGTCGCCACAATCGGCTCAACTTCGGCGTATTCCTTCGAATAGGCACGGAATTTGGCCTGATCGGAGATGACCTCACCATCGCCGAGCAGCGCGGTCAGTTCTTCGAAACGGTCCTGGAGCACGTCCAGTTTATTGAGCAGTGACGCTTTCATTGCAGTTTTTTATCCGAAGAGCTATCTGACGCGCCCTCACCGAGGGCAAAGAGTTCCTGGGCCATGGCCAGCGCATCGAGGCGGCCTTCGGCGGTAAGCTTTTTTAATTGTACGCTGGGCGCGTGGAGCAACTTGTTGGTAAGGCCTCGGGCCAGTTGCATCAGCACGTCTTCAGCGCTGCTGCCGTTGGCCAGCAAGCGCTGGGCCTTGAGCAACTCCTCGTCGCGCAGGCGCTCGCCTTGCTGACGATACGCCTTGAGCACGTCCACTGCGGCCAACTCACGCAGGCGCACCATGAAGTCGTCTGCGCCGGCGCTGACCATTTCTTCAGCGGCCTGGGCTGCACCCTGGCGGCTCTTGAGGTTTTCGGCGACCACTTCGTGCAAATCGTCGACGCTATAGAGGTAAACGTCGTCCAACTCGCCGACTTCGGGCTCGATATCGCGGGGGACGGCAATATCCACCATAAAGATGGGTTTGTGCTTGCGCAGCTTCAACGCGCTTTCGACCGCGCCTTTGCCAAGAATCGGCAACTGGCTGGCGGTGGAGCTGATCACAATATCGCTGCGCACCAATTCGGCCGGGATATCTGCCAGCAGCACGGCATGTGCGCCGAACTGCTCGGCGAGGATGCTGGCACGCTCCAGGGTACGGTTGGCCACCACGATGCGCTTCACCCCCAGGTCATGCAGGTGGCGGGCGACCAGGGTGATGGTCTCGCCGGCGCCGATGAGCAGGGCCTGGCTACGTTGCAAGTCACTGAAAATCTGTTTGGCCAGGCTGACCGCAGCGAACGCTACGGACACCGGGTTTTCGCCGATGGCGGTGTCGGTACGCACCTGCTTGGCGGAGTTGAACGTGGCCTGGAACAGGCGACCCAGCAGCGGGCCGACGGTGCCGGCCTCACGCGCCACGGCGTAGGCGGACTTCATCTGGCCAAGGATCTGCGGCTCGCCCAACACCAGCGAATCGAGACCGGACGCCACGCGCATCATGTGACGAACTGCCGCATCGTCTTCGTGCACATAAGCGCTCGCGCGCAGGTCATCGAGGTCCAAATGGTGGTAATCGGCCAGCCAGCGCAGCACCACATCCGCTGAAAGATGTTCCTGTTCTATATAAAGCTCACTGCGATTGCAGGTCGAAAGGATCGCTGCTTCGCGACTGTCGGTGAGCCGGCAGAGCTGCTGCAGGGCCTCAACCAACTGCTCTGGCGTAAACGCCACGCGCTCGCGCACGTCTACGGAGGCAGTCTTGTGGTTAATACCGAGTGCGAGGAAGGCCATTCAATATCGCTGATGATGTCGGGAAGCCGACAATTGTCCTACTTCGAAAGATTCAGAACAACCACCGTCGTCTATTGTCCTAATGCCTTGTGCCTATAAAGGCCCCCATTGAGACTCGGTTATGTTTGGCCGAAGGCTTGTGTCATGATGATCCGACCGCAGGTTAGTCGTCCTCTTCCTATATGAATAGATCCTCCGCGTTGCTCCTTGCTTTTGTCTTCCTCAGCGGCTGCCAGGCCATGGCACCCGTGTCGCCGGACGGTACCCCGCCGGTGGAAGACAGCACCCCCGCCCCTGAAAAGCCCAAGGTTTATTCCTCGTTCAGTGAAGAAACGGTGTACAGCCTGCTGACCGCGGAGCTGGCCGGCCAACGCAATCGCTTCGACATTGCGCTGGATAACTACGTGACCCAGGCCATCAACACCCAGGATCCGGGCATTTCCGAGCGGGCCTTCCGCATCGCCGAATACCTGGGCGCCGACCAGGCTGCGCTGGACACGTCGCTGATCTGGGCGAAAAACGCCCCGGACGATCTGGAAGCACAACGGGCGGCAGCGATTCAGCTGGCGCGCGCCGGGCGCTATGACGACTCCATGGTCTATATGGAGAAAGTCCTGCAGGGCAAGGGCGACACCCATTTCGACTTCCTCGCGCTGTCGGCTGCCGACACCGACCAGGACACGCGCAATGGCCTGATGAAGAGTTTCGACCGCCTGCTGCAAAAACATCCGAAGAACAGCCAACTGGTGTTCGGCAAGGCACTGCTGCTGCAACAGGACGACGAAGCCGACGCAGCCCTGAAGCTGCTCGAGCAGAACCCGCCGGAAGAAGGCGAAATCGCCCCGATCCTGCTGCGCGCACGCCTGTTGCAGAACCTCAATCGCGGCAAGGAAGCGATTCCTCTGCTGGAAAAAAATATCAAGAAGTATCCGGACGACAAGCGCCTGCGCCTGACTTACGCCCGCATGCTGGTGGAACAGGACCGCATGGAGGACGCCAAAGTGCAGTTCGCCAACCTGGTCCAGCAATACCCGGACGACGACGAGTTGCGTTATTCCCTGGCACTGGTATGCCTGGAAGCCAAGGCCTGGGACGAGGCCAAGGGGTATCTGGAAGAGCTGATCCAGCGCGAAAGCCATGTGGACTCGGCCCACCTGAACCTCGGCCGTATCGCTGAAGAACGCAACGACCCACAAGCTGCCCTGCTCGAATACGCACAAGTCGGCCCCGGCAACGACTACCTGCCGGCCCAATTGCGCCAGGCCGATATCCTGATGAGCAACGGCCGTACCGACGAGGCGGAAAAACGCCTGGCCGCTGCGCGGGATGCCGAACCTGACTACGCGATCCAGCTGTACCTGATCCAGGCCGAGACCTTGTCGGCCAACAAACAGGGCGAGCGTGCCTGGAAACTGCTGCAACAAGCCTTGCTGCAGTTCCCTGACGATTTGAACCTGCTGTACACCCGCGCCATGCAGGCCGAAAAACGCAATGACCTGGCGCAGATGGAAAAAGACCTGCGCCTGATCATCAAGCGCGACCCGGACAATGCCATGGCTCTCAACGCCCTGGGCTACACCTTGTCTGACCGCACGACGCGCTACGCCGAAGCCAAGGTGCTGATCGAACAAGCCCACAAGCTCAACCCGGAAGACCCTGCCGTACTCGATAGCCTGGGCTGGGTGAATTACCGCCTGGGCAACCTGGACGAAGCTGAACGCCTGCTGCGCCTGGCACTGGAGCGCTTTCCCGACCAGGAAGTTGCCGCCCACTTGGGTGAAGTGCTGTGGGCCAATGGCAAGCAGCGCGAAGCACGCCAAATCTGGGAAAAATTCCTCAAGGAACAACCCGAAAGCCCTATCCTGCGCGGCACCATCAAGCGCCTGACCGGATCCGAGACCCTTTAAGCTTATGTTCTTGCGCCACGTTATCGTTTTCAGCTTCATTGCCCTGCTCGCCGGTTGCGCAGGCTTCGGTTCCCGTGAATCCGTCGAAGGCCAGGGCAACCCGGCGCAATGGCAGCAACACAAGGACCAGCTCAGCAGCATTGATGGCTGGCAGATTGAAGGCAAAGTCGGCGTCCGCGCCCCCAAGGACTCCGGCAGCGGTACCTTGTTCTGGCTGCAACGCCAGGACTACTACGATATTCGCCTGTCGGGTCCCCTGGGCCGTGGCGCGGCGCGCCTGACCGGTCGACCGGGACACGTCAGCCTTGAAGTGGCCAACCAGGGTCGCTATGAAGCCACCTCGCCGGAAGAACTGCTTGAACAACAGATTGGCTGGAAGCTGCCGGTGTCTCATCTGGTCTGGTGGGTACGCGGCTTGCCCGCACCGGACAGCAAGAGTCGCCTGAGCCTGAACGGCGATAGCCGCCTGGCGGCGCTGGAGCAGAATGGCTGGCAGGTCGAGTATTTGAGCTATGTGGAACAAAGCGGTTATTGGCTGCCCGAGCGCATCAAGCTGCACGGCCCCGACCTTGATGTCACGCTGGTGATCAAGGACTGGCAACCGCGCAAACTGGGGCAATAACGTGTCCGTACAAACATTGACCCTGCCCTCCCCGGCCAAACTCAACCTGATGCTGCACATCCTGGGTCGCCGTGAAGACGGCTATCACGAACTGCAGACGCTGTTTCAATTTCTCGACTACGGCGATGAGCTGACCTTCGCCGTGCGCGACGATGGCGTGATCCAGCTGCATACCGAATTCGAAGGCGTACCTCACGACAGCAACCTGATTGTGAAGGCGGCGAAAAAACTTCAGGCGCAATCCGGTTGCCCGCTCGGCATCGATATCTGGATCGATAAAATCCTGCCCATGGGCGGCGGTATCGGTGGCGGCAGCTCGAATGCCGCGACGACTTTGCTGGGCCTGAACCACTTGTGGCGCCTGGGCTGGGACGATGATCGCCTGGCTGCGCTGGGCCTGACGCTAGGCGCCGACGTCCCGGTTTTCGTGCGTGGGCACGCCGCTTTCGCCGAGGGTGTGGGCGAAAAACTCACCCCGGAATACCCCGAAGAGCCGTGGTATGTCGTGCTTGTTCCGCAAGTATCTGTAAGTACAGCAGAAATTTTTTCAGATCCGCTGTTGACACGTAACTCTCCTCCCATTAAAGTGCGCCCCGTTCCCAAGGGAAACAGTCGAAATGACTGCTTACCGGTTGTAGCAAGGCGTTATCCAGAGGTACGTAACGCTTTGAATTTGTTAGGTAAATTTACCGAAGCAAAATTAACCGGAACTGGAAGTTGTGTGTTTGGGGGCTTCCCAAGCAAAGCTGAAGCTGATAAAGTCTCGGCCCTTCTTACAGAGACCCTTACAGGGTTTGTAGCAAAGGGAAGCAACGTTTCGATGTTGCATCGCAAGCTGCAAAGTCTGCTCTAAAGGAACCGAGTGTTAGGCACTCGTTGCAACAGATACAGGGGCGTCGCCAAGCGGTAAGGCAGCAGGTTTTGATCCTGCCATGCGTTGGTTCGAATCCAGCCGCCCCTGCCATTTTCCTATACTCATCCAGGTTACCCTCAGCCTCTAGGTACTGCGCGTGTCCAAGATGATGGTCTTTACGGGGAACGCCAACCCCGATCTGGCTCGACGTGTCGTACGTCAGCTGCATATCCCTCTCGGTGACATCTCTGTCGGTAAATTTTCCGACGGCGAAATTACAGCCGAGATCAATGAAAACGTTCGCGGTAAAGACGTTTTCATTATTCAGCCGACTTGCGCTCCGACCAACGATAACCTGATGGAACTCGTCGTGATGGCTGATGCCTTCCGCCGCTCCTCAGCGACTCGAATCACAGCTGTAATCCCTTACTTTGGTTATGCCCGTCAGGATCGCCGTCCGCGCTCCGCACGTGTGGCTATCAGCGCGAAAGTCGTTGCTGACATGCTGACCGTGGTAGGCATCGACCGTGTTCTCACGGTTGACCTGCACGCTGACCAAATCCAGGGGTTCTTCGATATTCCGGTAGATAACATCTACGGCTCCCCCGTATTGGTGGATGACATCGAAGACCAGCGCTTTGAAAACCTGATGATCGTGTCCCCGGACATTGGTGGCGTCGTGCGTGCACGGGCCGTTGCCAAATCCTTGGGCGTGGACCTCGGGATCATCGACAAACGCCGCGAGAAAGCCAATCACTCTGAAGTGATGCATATCATCGGTGATGTCGAAGGGCGTACCTGTATTCTGGTTGATGACATGGTCGACACCGCCGGCACCCTGTGCCACGCGGCGAAAGCCTTGAAAGAGCACGGTGCCGCTAAAGTCTTCGCCTACTGCACACACCCTGTGTTGTCTGGCCGAGCGATCGAGAACATCGAAAATTCCATGCTGGACGAACTGGTGGTGACCAACACCATCCCGTTGTCCGCTGCTGCTCAAGCCTGTTCGCGTATCCGTCAATTGGATATCGCACCGGTTGTTGCCGAGGCGGTTCGCCGCATCAGCAATGAAGAATCGATCAGCGCGATGTTCCGTTAAGGGTCAAACCTTCGGTCCATCTCACTGACGAAAAGCGCCCCGCCCCGACATGTTGTTGGGGCGGGGCTTTTTTGCCCATGTCGAGTCTGGCGCTGGTCGCAAACGCCGCTCGATGATGGCTATTTTGGAGATACAACATGAATGACTTTACTCTGAACGCCCAAGCGCGTACTGACCTGGGGAAAGGTGCGAGCCGCCGCCTGCGTCACGCCGCCAACATCCCAGCCGTTGTATACGGTGGTAACAAGCCTGCTGAATCAGTGACTATCCTGTCCAAGGAAATCGCCAAGCTGTTCGAAAACGAAGCTGCCTACAGCCACGTTATCGAACTGAACGTCGACGGCACCAAGCAGAACGTCATCGTTAAAGCGATGCAGCGTCACCCGTCCAAGCAGTTCATCATGCACGCTGACTTCGTTCGCGTTGTTGCTGGCCAGAAACTGACCGCTATCGTGCCTGTGCACTTTGTTGGTGAAGACGCTCCGGTCAAGAAAGGCGGCGTTGTTTCCCACACTGCTACCGAGCTGGAAGTAACCTGCCTGCCGAAAGATCTGCCTGAGTTCATCGAAGTCGACCTGTCGGCCGCTGAAATCGGCACCATCATTCACTTGTCCGACCTCAAGGCCCCTAAAGGCGTTGAGTTCGTTGCACTGGCTCACAACGACGACAAGGCTGTTGCCAACGTCCACGCGCCACGTGTTGTAGCTGAAGATGAAGAAGGCGAAACCGCTGCAGAGTAATACTCTCTGTGACGTCGGAGCTTGAGGAAACATCGCGGACCGGAACGTAGCGAGAAAGCGGGCGATAACGCGGCGTTTACTCTTGAGTAAATGATGTAATGTCGTCCACTTTCGCCGCACGCAGGTTGCGGCGATGTTATCCACAACTCCAAAGGAAGGGCCCCTGTCGTGACTGCCATTAAACTGATCGTTGGCCTGGGAAATCCAGGCGCCGAATACGAACAGACCCGGCATAACGCGGGGGCCCTTTTTGTTGAGCGCATCGCCCACGCCCAGGGTATAAACCTGGTGGCCGATCGCAAGTATTTTGGCCTGACCGGACGCTTCTCGCATCAAGGTCAGGACGTTCGTCTGCTGATTCCCACCACCTACATGAACCGCAGCGGCCAGGCTGTCGCGGCGCTTGCGGGCTTCTTCCGGATCAAACCCGAAGAGATCCTGGTGGCCCATGACGAACTGGACCTGCCACCCGGTGTAGCCAAGCTCAAGCTGGGCGGCGGGCATGGCGGGCACAATGGCCTGCGCGACATCATCGCGCAGCTGGGTAATCAGAATAATTTCTACCGTCTGCGGCTCGGCATTGGCCACCCAGGCGTTGCCAGTATGGTTTCAAATTTCGTCCTGGGTCGTGCGCCACGCGCCGAACAGGAAAAACTCGATGCCAGCATCGATTTTGCCCTCGGCGTGCTGCCGGATATCTTCGCCGGTGAATGGAACCGCGCGATGAAAAACCTGCACAGCCAGAAGGCCTGACTCTTACCGAGGGGAAACACCATGGGATTCAATTGCGGCATCGTCGGCCTGCCCAACGTCGGCAAATCCACCCTGTTCAACGCCCTGACCAAGTCCGGTATTGCAGCGGAGAACTTCCCCTTCTGCACCATCGAGCCCAACAGCGGCATCGTGGCTATGCCGGACCCGCGCCTGCAGGAACTGGCGGCGATCGTCAATCCCAAGCGTATCCTGCCGACCACCATGGAATTCGTCGACATCGCGGGCCTGGTAGCCGGCGCGTCGAAAGGTGAAGGCCTAGGCAACAAGTTCCTGGCCAACATCCGTGAAACCGATGCGATCGCCCACGTGGTCCGCTGCTTTGAAGACGAAAACGTGATTCACGTCTCCAACAGCGTCGACCCGAAACGCGACATCGAGATCATCGACCTCGAACTGATCTTCGCCGACCTCGACAGCTGCGAAAAGCAACTGCAAAAAGTCGCGCGTAACGCCAAGGGCGGCGACAAGGACGCAGTGGTCCAGAAAGGCCTGCTGGAGCAGCTGATCGCTCACTTCACCTTGGGCAAACCAGCACGCAGCCTGATGAAGAGCATGAATACCGATGAAAAAGCGGTGATCAAAGGCTTCCATCTGCTGACCACCAAACCAGTCATGTACATCGCCAACGTCGCTGAAGACGGCTTCGAGAACAACCCATTGCTCGACGTGGTCAAGGCCATCGCCGACGAGGAAGGCGCGATCGTGGTGCCGGTGTGCAACAAGATCGAGGCGGAAATTGCCGAGCTGGATGACGGCGAAGAAAAGGACATGTTCCTTGAGGCCCTGGGTCTGACAGAGCCTGGCCTGAACCGCGTGATCCGCGCCGGTTACGAGATGCTGCACCTGCAAACCTACTTCACCGCCGGTGTCGAAGAAGTCCGCGCCTGGACCGTCAAGGTCGGCGCTACCGCGCCACAGGCCGCCGGTGTGATCCACACCGACTTCGAAAAAGGCTTTATCCGCGCCGAAGTGATCGCCTATAACGACTTTATCCAGTTCAAGGGTGAAGCCGGTGCCAAGGAAGCGGGTAAATGGCGTTTGGAAGGTAAGGAATACATTGTTAAAGATGGCGATGTGATGCACTTCCGTTTTAACGTGTAAACGTTAACTGCGGTTTATACCGCGAATAAAAAGCCGATGCAGTGCATCGGCTTTTTTGTGGGCGCTGTTTATCAGCATTCAACAACACGCACGCCAAGCATCAAAAATTTTCAGACGTCTCCTACTTACACTGCTATATCTTATTACCCGAAAATAAATCCAAGTTAAAACCAAACTTATCCTACACGATATTGGTAATTCGCACGCTCAACAACAAGTGACAACACTTATAAAATTCTATCTACTGAACCGAGCCTACATGCCAATAGTGAAGCAATAGCGATTATGGAGCAATCATTCAATGTCGGCCTCTGACACTATGGACAATGAAGCGGATATTTCACTGCTTGAAGGCCCCGACATTGAAGAAATACTGAGCGGCACTGCCCAGCTCAATATAGATATTTTGCTGCTGGGAGAAACCGGAACCGGTAAGGACACCTTGGCGCAGCGAATCCATCGTTTATCCGGACGACGGGGGAGTTTCATCGCTGTGAACTGTGCCGCCATTCCCGAAACCCTCGCGGAAAGCCAACTGTTCGGCGTCAATAGCGGAGCCTATACAGGCGCTGTACAGTCCAGGGCAGGCTTTATCGAAGCCGCACATCTAGGCACCTTGTACCTGGATGAAATCGACAGCATGCCGCTTTCCTTGCAAGCCAAGCTACTGCGCACGCTTGAGTCGCGCGGTGTCGAGCGGCTCGGCTCGACCCGGTTTATTCCTGTAGACATGCGCGTTATCGCATCGGCTCAACAGTCGCTATACGAAATGGTTGAACGCGGGACTTTCCGGCGAGACCTGTATTTTCGTTTGAGTGTCGTCAACATCCAGCTCCCGTCTTTGCGAGAGTGCAGAGATCGTATAATCCCGCTTTTTTTGACCATGATCCGCCAAGAAGCGGAATCGTTTAAATGCCCTTATCCCCAGCCTCCGAGCTCCTTGTTACAACAGTTGTTATGCCATCCCTGGCCTGGCAACGTTCGCGAGCTGAGTTCCACGGCTAAACGCTTTGTTTTAGGCCTTCCTCCACTCTCAGTGAGGGGTAAGAATCCTAAGATATCTGAAGCAAGCCTCAAAGAACGCTTACAACGTATTGAGAAGTCACTGATTGAGGAATCACTGCATCGGCACAACGGCAATGTGGACCTGGCGGCGGCTGACTTGAGAGTTGCCAAACGTACATTCTATTACCGGATGAAACAACTTGGGATTGACTAAACGAATAGCCTAAACCCTAACGTCGTTACAAAAAAGCTGGAAGCTTCCAGTTTTTTTGCAACAGCTTGGAACTACTTAAACAGCGAATGCCACACAGTTAACGTCAGACATCATATTGTAAATCCATGCAAAAAGATGATGGCTGAATAGTGCACTATATTTCAAACTAGCGAAGTGGAGAAGGTCCATGTCTCAAATTAATGGTTACGGTTCCTACAACCCCTATAATTCCGCCTACGGCGCCGGCGATACCGCTGGAAACCCCACCCTTGATGCAGAAAGTCAGCGATCGAAGGAAATTCAGGCTCAAGGCCTGAAGCTGAGCAACGACGCAACGCAAGATACCAACGTCAAAGGCGCTGCTGAGAAAAGGCGTTAATGCAAGACCTCCTCGGCTCACCGGCCGAGGAGGTGCATCTTGTATTAAAAAGAGACGACCCTTCAAGCCTGCGTAACAGTACCATCGCTCACCTATTGGGATTACCGATGCTTGTACAAGACAATAGCTCAATCGCGCTTAGCAGCCATAAAAGCACCGTTCAATCATCTGATCGTTCACCCTTAAGTACGGATGTCGACTTTTTTACCTCACAACTCGAACGTCCCCTTTCGACAAATCCTATGGAAGTACAATTTGAAACGACGAGTTTGCTGACGAACGCGGCAATGGCGCTCGATACAACAAAAAATAAAATAGCGAGAGACCTTAGCAGACTCAGCAAACACATCGACAGAGAGGCATTACGTAAGTATCCAAATGATCTTTCCAACGCATTGCTCATGTCGAATTTGCTCGTAAAAACCCTCGGTAGAACAACTCAGTGCATCGACAAAATATGCAACCTGCAGTAGCGAACAGGTACTTCCTGCAGCCAACGCTATTGGCGCTCACCCTTCTGTTTCTGTTGAGTGGTTGCGGTGACCGTGTCGAACTGCATCGACAACTTTCCGAGCAAGAGGCCAATGAAGTCATTGCAGAACTGGCAGACAAGCATATTCGAGCTCGAAAGATCCCGACCAAGGATGGTGTAACGGTAAGTGTTGATACAAACGACATAGGCCGAGCTGTTCGCACGCTGGAGGCTGTGGGCCTGCCCAAACTCGCTCGCGCCACACTCGGCGATACGTTTCGCAAAGAGGGCGTTATCTCTACGCCACTGGAAGAGCGCGCGCGCTACATCTACGCCTTATCCCAAGAGCTCGAAGCCACCCTGTCGAACATCGACGGTGTCATCGTTGCCCGAGTGCACGTCGTGCTTCCCGAGCGCATTGCGCCAGGAGAACCTGTGCAGCCTGCATCCGCCTCGGTTTTCATCAAACACGATCCTCGCCTTGATCCCGATAATATCCGAGCCCGGGTTCGCAGAATGGTCGCAAGCAGTATTCCGGGGATGACCACCGCTGTGGATAATCCACAAAAACTTACCGTCATATTTGTACCCGCCGTGGCTTACCAGGAACAAAAGCGATTGGTCTACTTCGGACCTTTCTTAATCCCGGCAGATGACCGCAGCTTTTGGTGGACCTGCTTGGTCGGTGTGCTGGGTGGTTTGATTTTTACGGTGGCCGGCTCACTCTTCCTGTTGAACCGGCGACAGCGGCTGGCGCAGGCGATACCTGAGGTAACGACAGGTCCTGTACATGATCATTAGCCATTCCCTATCCATGAGTGACCGTCTTGCTTGGGCTCAATGGTGGGCATTTCCCTGGAAGACCTCTCACGAAAGCTGGACATCTTTTTACCCTGAAATTGCCTTGATCCATTGCTGTGAGGCCCTGATGAAGAACGGACTTGCAGGTGCTGCTCCCTCCTTGCCTCCTCCACCTCAGTTTGCGGTGCTCCGATTGGCGCTTGCCTCAACGGACCAACTCAACCTCGCGCTCAAATTGATTCACCTTACTGTCGCGCCTCAATCTGCACCCTCCTTGAACGAAGGCGATGATCTATGGTGCATGAGCCTTTCCAAAGCCCTCTCACCTGACATGCTTCTGCCCGAAGATGACCCTTTGCAATTACTGTGCAATTGGATCGCGCCCACTGTCTGGCAGCGGCTTCGATTACGTTTTCCCGTTGAGCGAGTTCTCACGGTGGAAGAAAGAGCTCCCGTATTCGAAAACGCGTGCAGCCGATTGATCACGCTCTGGCAAGCCGTGGTCTGGCGTGTCACATCAAGAAACAGCCACGACACGCTTCCTGACATGCACAAGCCAGGAGATCGATAATGCTTCAACTACACAAAATTGAGTTGCACCAGAACGCTGCCAGTTTTCCAAACCCCTTGGTTCCCCGAGAAGTACTCGCAGACGTCGAAAACGCCAATCAGCTCCTGTCGCATGCACAAGCGAAGGCTGACGAGCTGATAAGAAGAGCGGGTGAGAAATGTGAGGCGATGCAGAAGCAAACCTCGTTAGAATTCTGGCAACGCGCCGACAAGCAACTCAAGTGCTGGGAACATGAGCGTGAGGGAATTCTGGCAAGCCTTGAACACCACGCGACCTTAGTCATCAACCAGGCCATCCAGCGCATCCTTGACGAGACTGTCGAGCCTCAGCGCCTGCAAGCTCTCATACAGCAGCTGCTGGCTAGTCAAATACCGCAGGTCAACGCGACGCTACTGTGCTGCCCAAGCGAATTCGAGCATGTAAAGAAGTACCTTGCTTCGTACGGGGCGACACTCTGGAAGCTGCAACCAGACGCCACTGCCCTCCCTCAAACCCTGACACTGAGGACAAACGAGGGAGATTTTCTTATCAACTGGAACTCAATGCTCGAGATGCTTCTTAAACAGAGTCGATAAAATCAAAAGCCCTTGCTCAATGGTTCACCTCGTATCAAATAGTTTCTTGTGCATGGAACTGATTGACTAGTACACACCACAACACAAAAAACATCGAGGAATAACTATGCGCTCTTTAAGCAACTTATCGCTTCAGCTTGCGAGAAACAGCACCACCGCAAACCAGAAAGTCGTGCGCGCGGGAGAGGATCCTGAAACATCGGAAGACATTCAGGCGTTCTACTCACTCATAATGCAGCAAGACTTCGCCAACTTTGCCTATCTAGAGCAAGGGCGCGTCATTCACGAAACGATCAAAACAACCCTCGAAAGCTTTCAGTAATTTGAAAGCCCTTATCATCGACTGGTTGAAGAGCGGCAAAGAACAAATCACCCTACTTGAAGGACAAGACGAAATTATAATTAGCCTTCAAGGTGGTGGGGTGTTGGTGTACGTCAGTCTGTCTTCAACTTCTTTTAATAACACCGAACTGCAATGTTGGATGCGGATCAGCTTCGCGAGCCTGGCCCACTTTCAAGGCGCATTCGCGCGAGCACCTAGCAGTGGAGCGCTCTGGATTATCCAAAGTCTTCAAGGGACGCCTGATGCGCTTCGCGTGCTCGCAAGCGTCGAATCGCTGCTCAACCAACGTGATACTTGGCGCGCCATGTTCGCACGCCTGAATAAGCCAGCCCATCCGCTCAAACCAACTTCACTACGTGCGTTGCGGCATTAATCAGGAAAGTTCCTATGCATAACAAGATCTCTAAGCATACCTGCTTGCATATTGATCCGCCTGACACTTCATCCAGGCGCGCCAAATGGCAATGGCTGGTTCTATTAGGCTGCATAATGGCTCCGGCGCACAACCTACTCGCAGCCATCCCCGCCGAGTGGAAAAACACCGCCTACGCCTACGAGGCCGACCACAAACCACTACGTGAAGTGCTCGAAGACTTCGCCCAGACCTTTGGCACGCAACTGCAAATCGAAGGCTTGCTGGAGGGCGACGTCAACGGCAAGATCCGCGCGAATACCCCGCAATCCATGCTGGATAGACTCGGCGTTGAGCACCGTTTTCAGTGGTACCTCTACAACAACACCCTGTTCATCAGCACGTTGGACCAGCAGGAATCCGCGCGCCTGGAAGTCTCCTCGGAAACTATTTCCGACCTCAAGCAAGCGCTGACCGATATCGGCCTGCTTGATAGCCGTTTCGGCTGGGGCGAATTGCCTGAAGACGGTGTCGTATTGGTCTCCGGCCCCAAAACCTACATCGAACAGATCAAACAGTTCAGCAGCAAACGCCGCTCGGCGGATGAAAAACAGAGCGTGCTCAGCTTCCCACTCAAGTTCGCCAATGCCGCAGACCGCAAAGTGGACTACCGCGGTGAAAAGCTCATTGTCCCCGGCGTCGCGAACATTTTGCGGGGGCTCTTGGAACCCCGCTCAGCCTCGACGCTAACGGGGATGAGCCAACCCGATTCATCCCAGCCGTCCCCTCTAACCCCCAATGTACCTCGGCTGGGCAATCCGTTACTGGGCCAAATGCTCGGTGCAAATGGCAACGCAGGACAATTGGACACGGGGCCGACAGTCACGCCACGCGCCCCGGTCTCCAAGAGCCGGATCCGCGTCGAAGCCGATGTGCGCAATAACGCTGTGCTGATCTATGACCTGCCGGAACGCCAGGCCATGTACCGCGACCTGATCACTCAACTCGACGTCGCGCGCAAGTTGATCGAAATCGACGCAATCATTCTCGATATCGAACGTACGCAATTGCGTGAATTCGGGGTGAACTGGGGTTTCCAGAACAGTCGCTTCCGCGGAGGCGTCAACATGGCACCAGGCACCTCGTCGCAGGTGTCGATTGAAAACCGTGATCGTTTTTACGCCGACATCCGCGCACTGGAGGCCAAGGGCCTGGCAACCATGGTCTCCAACCCCTCGGTGCTCACTCTGGAAAACCAGCCGGCGGTGATCGACTTCAACCGTACCCAATACCTCACTCCCGGCAGAGATTACGCAACCATTTTGCCCGTCACGGTGGGCACCAGCCTTCAGGTGGTGCCTAGGGTGACCACCGGCCGCGGCGTCCACCAGATCCATTTGGCCGTCGACATTGAAGATGGCAGTTTCGACGAGAGCAACCCCGACGCCGACCCCAACCGCCTTGATGTACGCCGAGGCAAGGTCAGCACCCAGGCGGTAATGGAAGAGAAGCGTTCGCTGGTAGTGGGTGGCTTCCATGTCACAGACAGTTCCGACCAGCAAAAGAAGATTCCGCTGCTGGGGGATATTCCGTTGCTGGGCAAGGCGCTGTTCTCTTCGACAGAACGCCACAACAATCGCCGTGAACGCTTGTTTATCCTGACCCCCCGCGTCATCGGCGACCAGGACGACCCGTCGCGCTACTTGCCACAGGACGACCAGGCTGAGTTACAAGCGGCCCTCACACCACTGGCCAGGCGCTATTCGCCGCATCAGCCGGTGATCAAACGCAGTGACATCATCACGACGCTGGCCCGCCTGGTCAGTGGGGAAGTGCCCAAAGCGTTCAACGCCGCGCCGATGCCGCTGGGGCTGAACACCTTGTGCAGCACCCGTGACTTGCTGGCGCTGAATACCGAGCGCAGCCAGTGGTACGCCGGTCCGGACTACAACGTGGCGGTGGTCGTACTGCGCAACCAGTTCAAACGCAATGTGCGTATCGATGAAAAGGAATGCAGCAACTCGCAGACCCTGGCAGTCACCGTATGGCCGCGTGCCTGGCTCAAACCGGGTGAAGAAGCCGAGGTGTTTATTGCCATGCGCCCCGTGGTGAAGGATGAACACCTCAGTGTGCCCCGCCCCTCCTTGATCACTCCCACTCAGAAGGCCACGCCATGAAACACCCTGTACTGTGCGTCATGCTGATCGGCGCTGCACTGCTCGTCGCCGGCTGCACCCCCACCTGTAAGGGCGATTCGTGCTCACGCCCACAATCGACCAAGGACAAGATGGTGATCTGGTGGCCGCCGCAAATGCGCGTTGAGCCGGGCCCCGCCGGCGAACGTGCGGATTACCAGACGGTATCGCTGGAACGGTGAGGTCCTCGTAAATGCCCGACGATCAACGCAAGGTATTTCTGGACAACCTGGTGAGCGGCACTGCTGCTCACCTGCCGCTCGCGCCCGGTATCAAGGTAAGCGCACTGCACGCTGGAGATCGCCCGGGACTCGCCCTGCAAGTTGCTCGCGAAGCGCTGCAGACCGGGCAATTGCAGCGGGTATTGGAGCTTCGCTGTGAGCACGCGCTGGCGTTCGATGGGTGTTTTGTTTACCTCGACGCCCAGTACGCCCTGGTGATCTGGCACGCACTGCCTGCCTCCAACAGCGCGCTCGACAAGATCCTCAGCCGGATGCTGTCACTGGCCGGCCTGCAAGCCTTGGATACCAGCTCGATCCGCTGATCAGTGCCGTTCAAGCTCCGGCAATTCCAGGGTTTCGCGCTTAGCCTCATCATCAAGCTCGCGCAAGGTGCGGTAAATCAGCGCCACGGCCCGCAAGGTCTCGCGCGGGATGCTTGCGCCCAGCTTTTTCGTGTAGAGCGTGCGCGCCAGCCATACGCATTGGATCACCGGCACATCGGCCGCCTTGGCGCGGCGGATCAATGTGCGCGCTTCATCGTCGGTGCCTTTGCTCACCAGCATCGGCAGCGGCGTTTTACCGGGGCGGTAATACAGGGCGACAGCAAAGTGCGTCGGGTTGACCACCAGCATGTCGGACTCCTCCAGCTTGGGCAGCTTGACCTTGGGTTCTTCCTGGGCCAATTGATACGCCAGCGAACGCCGCTGCCCTTTGACGTGGGGGTCACCCTCCATGTCTTTGTACTCCTTGACCACCTCCACCTGGGTCATGCGCATGCGCTTGGCGAAAAAGTGCCTCACCATGATCAGGTCGATAAGCGCCAGCACCAGCAGCATACCGAGGCAGACATGCAGCAAGTGACGAAACAGCGCAATCAACGCCAGGATGTAACTTTGCAGATCGCTGGTGGCCAGGTTGATCAGCGTGCCCAATGAGGGCCAGATCACTACATACAGAATCGAAGCAATCAGGCAGGCCTTCGCAATGCTCATCAGCAGGTTCATCAACTGCTGGGCAGAGAACATCTGCTTGACTTGGCTGATAGGGTTGAGGCGATTGAAATCCAGCTTCAGCGTCTCGGGAGCGAACAGCAACCCGAACTGCATCCAACTGCTGATCAGCTTCGTGGTAATCGCCACCCCGACCATCAACAGGGCGAACGAAAAAAACACTGTCATCCCCTCAAACAGCACTTCTTCCAGCGCTCGCGTAAAGGGCTGGGTCAGGCGTGACAACGGCAGTAGCATCAGTTGCTGGAAACGTTGCAGGCTGGTCTCGGCGGTGAACAAGGCGATCTCGCTGATGGCCGTCAATGCCAGCAGCTTTGCAACGTCCTGGCTTTGGGCGACCTGGCCTTTCTTGCGCTGGTCACGCAGTTTCTTGGCTGACGCGGGGTGCTTTTTTTCGCCCGAGTCACTCATGGGATTGCAACCTTGATCAATAGCCCGAGTGAGTGTTTCAGGTCGCCCAGCAGGCTCATACGCCCGACGATCAGGTCCTGCAGCAGCGCAAAGTAGAGAAGAAGGATGCCGATACCCGCCAGGCTTTTGACCGGTGGCGCCAGCGTGCTGACCTGCAATTGCTGACTGTAGACGCCCAGCAGCGCGATGCCGAACTCCAGCAACAGCAACACAGCGATAAAGGGCGCGGCGTAGAGCAACATGTGCGTGAAGGTGTCACCCAACAGGTCGATGAACACGCTCATGCCATTCGCCGCCGGCAGCGGGAACCATGCGGTGGGAGGCCAGATCAGGTAGCTGTCCCAGATCACCTGGGTCAACGTGCCCAACCCCAGGCTCACCATCAACAGGAAAATCGCCAGTTGCTTGAACAAGTGTCCAATCGGCGTCGCATCCGGCCCCAACGAGGGGTTGAGCTGGCCGCCAGCCAAAGCGCCGCGTTGGTTATCCAGCAGCGCCCCCACTGACTCGAACATCCAGAACGGCATCGCCAGCAGCACGCCCAATAGAACCCCCAAGGCCACCTCCTTGAGCACCAGCGCCCCCAATAGAATCGCGGAGTAATCCTGGCCTGCCAACGCCGCATAGATACCCGGCGCAGGCATCAATGCCAAGACCATCACGAGGGTATGGCGCGGCATGCCCCTTATATGCTGGAAACAGAACGCCGCCACCAGGATGCCGCAGGGGTAGATCCGCGCCATGCCGATCACCAGGCTGGGCAAATACTCGAGATAGAGCAGCACGGGCAGGCCCTCAGTTCAGGGCCGAGCGGCCGATCATGTCAAAGGTCAGGTTGATCAGTTGGATCAACTCCACGCCTATCCAGCGGCCGGTCATGATCAGTGTGATCCCCACCGCCACCAGCTTGATGCCGAAGGGTAGCGTCTGGTCCTGCACCTGCATCAGTGCCTGGACCAGCGACGTCATCACGCCTACCACCACCGCCACCAACAAAGGCGGTGCCGACAGCACCACCACCAGCAACATGCCCTGCTTGAACAGTACGATTGGTTCCATAAGCCCCTCAGAGATAGGAAAGGAACAGGCTGTCGAGCAAACGCGACCAGCCGGACACCATCACGAACAACAGCAGTTTGAGGGGCAGGGAAATGGTCATCGGCGAGACCATTTGCATGCCCAGCGCCAGCAGCAGGTTGGAGACAATCAAATCGATGACGATGAAGGGGATGTAGATCAGGAAGCCTATCTCGAACCCCGCCTGCAGTTGCGACAGCACGAACGCCGGGATCAGCAGGATAAGGTCTTCGCGTTGCACCTCCTGGGCCATTTGCGCGGGCCACAGGCGTGCAGTGTTTTCCAGCAGGTGCGTCAGCACATCCGGGTCGATGTTGCGCAGCATGAAGGCACGCAACGGTTTGATGGCTTCATTTGCCGTCTGCAGCAGCGTTTGCACGTTACTCAGGTCAAGAGGCAAAGCTTTGACGCTCTCGGCAATTTCATACCCTACCGGCGCCATGATAAATAGCGTGGTCGCAAGCGCAATGCCATTGATAGCCATGCTCGGCGGCACCTGCTGCACGCCGATGGCGTTGCGGGTGATCATCAGCACAATCACGATCTTCAAGAACGCCGTACAGACGACCAATAGCATGGGCATCAACGACAATGCCGCCAAAAATACCGCCAGGACTAAGGGGTCCAACCCTTGCAGTATCATCGACCGAACATCACGCGCGACAACTGCAAACCCAGGCGCCCGTCGACTTCCACCAACTGTCCCTGGCCAATAGGCCGATCACCGTAATAGAGGCCCGCCATGCCCGGTGCGTAACCGGCAATGCCCAGCACCGCGCCCGGCGCGAGGTTGCGCAACTCGCCCAGGGTGAGGTTCAACGTGCCGCAGCGTACGTTCAGCGCCATGCTCAGTTCATCGAATGGCTCGTGACCGAATACGTCCGTCACGGGTTCATCGTCTTCTTCCCCGGCGTAGTGGGGGGCTATGAATTCTTCGTCCACAGACGTCTCCTCGATTGAAGTAAGGGTCAGGCACAACGGCCCACTGTCATCGTCAATGCACCCATGCAATCGGTGTGTGCCAACCTGTACGTAGCCATTGCCCTGGGCTAGAAAAAAGCTCTGCTCAAGCACCAGCACATCACCGACCCGCAGGCTGCGTGCTTGCGCGATCGGTAACTGCAAACGCCCAAGGGTCACCGCGATAGCCAGTCGAAACGACGCGGGCATCGGCCCGGCGCGGCCACGCCACGGGCCGGCATCGCACAACGCCAGGAAACTCTCGGGGCTCAGCCACACATACCCCTCGACCCGGGTTTGCCCCAGGGTCACACTGAGTCGGCAGCCAAACGCCTTGGGTCGGTCGGTCTCCAGCAATCGCACATAGCCCAACAAGGCTCGCACCTGAGGACTCAGGTGAAGCTGGAACAGCTCCCAGAACCAGGAATCCGGATCGTTGCCGGAGGGGGCCAACGTCACAGGGCACTCGCCCAGCAGGCTGAGCAACGGACCGGCTTCGGCGAGCGCCAGCACGCCACACACCGTTTCGAAGCACACCGCTTCGCCTCTTGCGGGGGCACGCCCAGGCTCGAGCCGCAACTGGCCACCCTGCCCGGCCACCTGAAACGCCAAGCTCAGGCCACGGCCCAGTCGACGTCGCGCGGCAACCGTGCTGCTCTTAACCAAAGGCACTGTCAGCAGCGGCACTATCATGCGCAGCCGACAGTGGGCAGATGCAGGCTGACCGGCTGACCCAGCGTGGCCGTAAACCGATCCTCACACTGTTGCCGCACGCCGCTTAACCAACGCGCCGTCGCAGCTTCCTCCGCCTCCAAGTCGATACTCCAGGCACCTTGTTCGCGGCGCACACTGGCGTTGATCCGCCCCAGGCGAGGCAAGTACAAGACCGCCTTGAGCGGCCACTGGGACGCGGCCTGCAGACGCGGCGCCAGTTGCTCGGCAAGCGCCCCGATCATGACAACATCGCCCGACGCCCGGGTTCCGAACAGGGACGCCTGCGCCCCTGAGCCCTCATCGTCAGCGGCCCAACACTGGGCAAACAACCGCGTCAGCTCCGCCGACACCCCTCCTGCGCCCCCAGGTTCTCGCTCCTCTCGCGGATCACGTCGGCGTGGACGTTCAGCGGGTTTATCTGAAACCTGGGTCATGTCGGCTCCTGCACCAATAAAAGGGATAGCTCCTGAAGTTTTTCCACCTGCCGCAGGCATTCAGTGACCTGTTTCTGGGCTGTGCCGACGCGGGTTTGCTTCTCTTCGCGCTGCCCCTGCAATGCCTCCAACTGCCCCATGTCCCGCCGGGTATTGGCAGACAAGGAACGCTCCTGGCCGCCCCAGGACTTCAGGGCTTTCAAGGTCAGTACCTGCCCCTGGTGCTGGCTGAGCAACCGAGCACTTTGCAGGGCCTCCTCTTGCCGAGTGTGCTCAAGCGCATCCTGGGCCTGCTGGATATTCGCAAGCAGCGCCTGCTGGGCACGCTTAGCCTCACGCAGGGCGCGCTCGGCCCGATCCGCACGGTGCCGGCGCAGGCGCCTTAGCGTCTCCACTTCACTGAGCAGCCCATCAGAATGGGACATAGGTGGTCAGCTCCTTGAGTTGCGCAAGCGTCGCCGCCATCGGTGCAGGCTCACGCAAGTCCTGGCGCAAGAAACCATCGACAGCCTGGCGACTGTCCACAGCCAGGTCGGTCAAGGCATCACTCCCTGGCTGGTATTCCCCCAGCTTGAGCATCAGCTCGATCTGCTGATAGGCCGACAACAAGCGTCGCAACGCCGTACCCGCCTGAATATCCTCGGGCTGGGCGACGTTGCTCAAAATCCGCGACAGGCTCGCCAGCACATCCACCGCGGGATAGTGCCCACGCTCGGCCAACTTACGGGACAGCACGATATGGCCGTCGAGCAGCGAGCGCACTTCATCGGCCACCGGGTCGTTCATTGAGTCCTGCTCGATCAGCACGGTGTAGATCGCCGTGATCATGCCGTCACGGGTCAACCCGGCGCGTTCAACCAACCGCGGCAACAGGCTGTACACCGACGGCGGCAGCCCCCCACGGCCCAGGGGCTCGCCGGCGGCCAGGCCGATTTCGCGCTGGGCCCTGGCGAAACGGGTCAGGGAGTCGATCAGCAGCAACACGCGCAGGCCCTTGCGCCGATAACCCTCAGCCAACGCCGTCGCCGTGAACGCGGCACGCGCTCGTTCCATGCTGGAACGATCGGAGGTGGCACACACCAGCACCGCTTTGGAACGCAGTTGCTCATCCAGCTCGTGGTCGAGAAACTCACGCAGCTCGCGCCCCCGCTCGCCGATCAGGCCGAACACGATGACGTCACACTCCACGTTACGGGCGATCTCGGCCAACAGGGTGGTCTTGCCGCAACCGGCCCCGGCAAACAGGCCCACGCGCTGGCCTTCGCCCAGCGTCAACAGGCCATCGATGGAACGCACCCCAGTGGCCAGCGCGCGGTGGATCCGTGGCCGCTCGGTGGGCAACGGTGCCTCACACAACACTGCGCTGGTGTCCGGCAAGTCGGCCTCGACAAACGCACCGGGACCTTCGCCCGAGATCGGCCGCCCGAAACCATCCAGCACCTGGCCCAGCAGTGCCTCGCTGACCTGCACCCGATGCGCGACCCCGAGGCGCTCGACGCCGGCGCCCACCTGGACCCCTTCCAGGTTGCCCAGCGCACTGAGCACAGCATCCTGCTGATCGAAACCAATGATCTCTGCGAGCATATAGTCGCCCGGCTTTTTCTCCACACGGCATAAATCACCGATACGCGCCCGGGGGAGTCGACACTGCAACAACATGCCATTTACGCGCTGGATGCGGCCCCGCATCGTCACGGGCGCGAAGGTCGCCAGCGACTGGGCCTGGCGCTGCTGCCAGGCGTCGAGACGCGCTTGCAGTTGCGCGTTCACCAGCGCACCTCATAACGCTGTACGCCGTCAAAAACCACTTTGCTGTTGTCGATCAGCACCAGGCGCAGGCCATCCACTTCATCCCCGACAAACAGCCGACTGCCCTCCTCCAGGACCACATGGCCATTGGGCCCACCCACGATCTGCACAATCTTGAACGGCAACGCCCCATCCCGTACGCGCACACGGCTGATCACCGGCACCGCGCTGTCAAATTGCTCGCCAAAACGGTTGAGCATGCGCGCGACCAGTTCGACATCATCCTGTGAGACATCCCCACTGAGCGCGACCTGCCCATTGATGACCTGCAAATTCACGCGCTGGCTCAATTCACGCTCGCCGAGCATCTTCAAAAACTGTTGGCGCACTTCGAACGGCGAGGCCAGTTCCTGTTTCTGAACAACCGGCGGCATCAAGGAAGCCTGGGCCTCAGGCTCACCCGTGGAGGCCATGCCCACCACGATGAAGATGACCGTCACCACCAATACCAAGGTAATCAGGCGTTTTTGCTGCGAGTGCGTGATGGTCGATAACTTAAGTACCCGCGCCGGGTCATTGACCTGGGGCGACGCTACCGGTGCAGGGGCCGGCGCCTGGGGCCAGGGTTGATCGGCCGAGGTGACACACAGCCGCACGCCTCCCACCGAAAATGTGACGTTCGGCGCCAAGCGTGCGATCTGTGCCAGTAACTGACCATCAGCCCCATGCAACAGTCCTGCCTCGGCCTGCACTGACCAGTTCGAGTCGATGAATCTCAGCCACGCATGGTGCTCGGCGATACCCGGATCGTTCAGCACCAGGTCAGCATCGATGTGGGCACCGATGCTCCACTGCTCCCCAAACAAGGGCAACGCAGCGCCCTGATGCAGCCCATCGAGCACTCGCAACTCAAACATCATCGCGCCCTCCCTGCGGGACATCGTCCAGCGCTCATGCCACCGCCCCGCGCATCAACTCGTCCTGGCCAAGGTCGAAGCGCCCCAGCACTTTGACCTTGGAGGTACTGCCCAGCTCGGCGAAAGACAGCACCGGTACGTGGTTGAATTCTTCCAGCAACAACGTACGCAAAGGGCTGCGCAAGTCCTGCGCGACGAGCATCACGCTCTTGAGTTTGGGGCGCACCGAAAAGGCTTGATTGAGCAAGTTGACCAACGCCGCGCTGTGTTCGTCGTCGAGTGCAAAGAACACCCCGGTCTGGGTCTGGCGTAGAGCTTCACGCAGGATGTTTTCCGCCTGCGGCGACAGTAACCAGGCATGCAGGCCGTCGGCTTCGCTGTACTGATGGTAGATCTGCGCCTTGAGCGCAATGCGCGCATAGTCGGCCAACGCGTCCGGTTCACGCTCATGCTGACCGTACTCGATCAGCGACTCGACAATCAGCCGCACCGCACGCAACGGCACACCCTCGCTGGCCAGGCGTTGCAACACCGCCGAAAAACGTGACAGCGGCATGATCCGCTGCAGCTCCTGGACCAATTCCGGCTGGTTGTGCTCCAGCCAACTGAGGATTGACTTGCTCTCCTGGATCCCCAGGAACTGCGGCCCGCTGAGCATCATGGCCTGCTTCATGCGCTCAACAATCAGGCTCGCGGCGGTGAAGCGCTCCAACTGCGGATCATCGAGCAGCGGATCGCCCAGCGGTAACCAGACCCAATGCTGTTCATCGCGCTCTGCCAGCCCCGGTATGCCGTGTTCAGGCTCAACCGTCAGCGCCTTACGCTCAACCGCTACGAGGTTGACCACCGACGCCTTGACCATCGGTACCTCATGCACACAGAAGCGCATTTCCTCGTCGGCCAGCGAGTCATCAAGTTCCACCTCGAACGGTGGCAGTGTCAGGCCAATGTTCGCGACCAGCGCATTTCGCGCCTGGCGAATCGAGTGCACAAGATCAGCCACCTCAGGCGTCCCCCGCAGCGCCGGGGAGAACTGCAACAGGTAGGGCCTCGATGGATCAAACCCACGCAAGTCCTCACGACCGTTCTCTTCGGGACGCACCACGTCGGCGACTTCAGCTTCCGGCTGCTCTTGCCGCTGGCGCTGACGCGCCAGGTAATACCCCAAGCTGCCGGTGATCAGCGCTATCAGGATAAACACCCCGGTAGGCATGCCGGGTACTGCGGCAAAGGCAAGCATCCCTACCGAAGCGATCATCCAGCTCTTGGGTTCGCTGGTCATCTGCCGGGCAATTTCGGCCCCTATATTGCTGACGCCCTTGCGCCCATCCGGCGCCACACGGGTGATGATCATGCCGGCAGTGAGGGAGATCAGCAGCGCCGGGATCTGCGCAATCAGGCCGTCACCAATGGTCAGCACCGAGTACAGCGCCATCGAGTCGGCGGCGCTCAAACCGTGCTGGAACATGCCCGTGGAAAAACCGCCCAACAGGTTGACCACGACGATGATCAAGCCGGCGATAGCGTCGCCCTTGACGAACTTCATCGCCCCGTCCATGGCACCGAACAACTGGCTCTCACGGGACAACTGCTCCCGCTTGTCCCTGGCTTGCATGCCGTCAATCAAACCGGCGCGCAAGTCGCTGTCGATGGACATCTGCTTGCCGGGCATCGCATCCAGGCTGAAACGCGCCGCCACTTCGGCCACCCGCTCCGAGCCTTTGGTGATCACCAGGAAGTTGACCAGGGTCAGGATCAGAAAGATCACCATCCCCACCGCCAGGTTGCCGCCGACCACGAAATTGCCAAAGGCCTCGACGATGTCACCGGCGTCCTGCTCCAACAGGATCAGGCGCGTTGTCGCAATCGACAGCGCCAGGCGAAACATGGTGGTCAACAGCAGAATCGAGGGGAACGACGAAAATGCCAGGGGGCCCGGCAGGTACAGCGCCAATACGATCAACAGGCACGAAATGCAGATATTGAGCGCAATCAGAATGTCCACCAGCCAGGTAGGCAGCGGCACGATGAAGATGAATACGATGGCCATCACCACCACGGCGCCCAGCACTTCGGCGCGCTGCGCTACCTTGAGCAAAAACCGGTTGATGGCCGAAAGCGCAGTCACGCCAGGGGCCCCAGCTCATCGGGAAAACGTGCAGGGCCACGCGCAATCCGCTCCATTTCTCCCATCACTGCCAGGAAGCCACGCAGGGTTTCTTCACGTACTCGGCTATCGAGCCACAACGCCAATGGCAATTGCTGGACCAAGGGGTAAAGCGCATTCAGAGACAACAGTTTCTGGCGTTCCGACGCCCCACCAAAATCATCCCCAAACCTTAGGATTTCGGCAGTCGAAATGCCGCTGCCGGCGAAACCCAACAGGCGCTGCAGCAGACCCACAGCGTCATGATCGATGCCCAGGCGCTGAAGCAGCGCGTGACACCCCGCCAGCACCCCGCTCAACTGCCCACAGCTTTGCAGGCCCAGTAGCAAAGTACGCAACAGAGGTGTCGGCATTGACGACACCTTGGCCGCGATATCGTCCGCCAAGGCCTTTCGCATCACCTTCAGCCCGTCGGCAAACCGGTCGCAGCCGTACACGCCCAGCAGCGCATGCATCATCGTCGCCAATGATTGACGTGTGACCACACTGGCATAGTAGAGCGTACGTAGCGCCTGGCGCTCCTGAGGGTCGACAGAGGCCGCCTGCAACGCCACGGCAATGTTCAGGCCCGCCTGGATTTCCCCTTTGTAACGGACCTCCAACTTGGCAATCGCATCACGCGCCAAGGCTGCTTCCGACGGGCGCACCTCGGTGTCCGCCTGGGCCGCCACATACTTGAGCACCACAAACGCGCGTGCCGGGTCCCCGCCCGCGAGTTCCAGCAATTTGTCGACATTCGGTTGCTGCAGCAATTGCCAGCGGATGCGACGTGAAAAACTTGCCAGGGTCGCCTGGGCTGGATGGCCCAACTGATCATAGATATGCGCAAGCTGCTCGGATGGGAGCACGCGCACGCCAATCTTCCTCTCACCCAACGTGCGACTGTTAGTGTCCACTTCCTGGTTGAACAGCAAAGCGAGTTCATCCATGCCCTTGACGGGCGCAGGAACGGAGGACTGGATGACAGCAGGCTGATCCAGCTGTTGGACCGGTTGCACATCGGGGGAAAATTCAACTTTCATGGACAGGCCCGAACAGGAAGAGTGTTTCCCTGTGTGGCAAGACCCGACCAGGCGGTTCCATCAATAGACGATTGCACGGCCATTTTGAAAAGACTTGCACAAGCCTTCAATGGTCTATGCAAGGCGCTGCACAAAATCGCATCAATACAAGATATTTATTTATATAAATCAATACGTTAATAAAAAATTTTCTTTGGCACAGCCAGTGCAAAAGGGGTTCCCGTCGACACCCTTTCGACTGCGTCTACACCAAGGAAAAAACCATGAATATCCCTATTGAAGCCTTAGCGCACCTCGTTGGCAGCTCGCCTCAATTCATGCATCACCTGACAGACGACCAACAAAAAAAACTTCGGCGTTTCATTCACAAACGCGTACTCAACCCCGAAGATGCAGACGATCTTCTGCAATTGACCTACCTGGAAGCCTGGCGCAACCGCGAGCGCTTCAGCGGGAATGCCACGCTCAGCACGTGGATGTGCGGCATCGCGCAAAACCTCATACGCAACCACTTCAGGCGCCTGTACGCCAAGCCGGTGCATTGCGAATTTGACGAGTCGCTCTGGCATGGCCAAGAGGATAACCACAACCTGGATTGGGAGTTTGAAATCAACCGGCGCCTGGAAAAAACCCTGAGTGCCATCGACCACCTGCCAATCGAAATGCGCAAGACGCTCTACGCCTCACTGGAAACCGACGGCAGCTACCAGGACACCGCTGACGCACTGGACATTCCTATCGGCACCGTTCGCTCGCGCCTATCAAGGGCGCGCGAACAGCTCAAACGCGCCACTCAAAACCCGAAGTCTCCTTAACGTCAGGCCACGCGTTGGGCGGCAGGGATATCTGCCCAACGCGATCAGGCTTTTCTGGTACGCGACAGGGTGAATCGCGAACCACTCGTCGTCCGAACCCGTGATTTCGCTTAAACAGTTGAAAGCGCAGATAAAAACTCAAAATAAATACTTGACGCATTCCCGTTCTACGCGAATAATGCGCGCCACTTGGCTACATAGCTCAGTTGGTTAGAGCATAGCATTCATAATGCTGGGGTCCGGGGTTCAAGTCCCTGTGTAGCCACCAAGTACTAAAAACGGCTTACCGAAAGGTAAGCCGTTTTTTTATGCCTCGTGAAAAGTGCCGGGGCCGCCGTAGAGAGGAGGCGATTCAGATCGCTGCTGGTTTTTGTGTCCTCACGCGCTGGTCTGCCAAGTCAATGGTCAGGTCATGCCTGGGCAAGCTGTCCAACGTATCGTTCAGGTTCATTCGCAACGGTTTATCGGGGTCCACTCCGTATTCAAGGTCAGCATTCACACGCTTCTGGGTGTAACTCAAGCCGGCACTGCTGGAAAAGCTGAGATTCGCCCCAGCGGGTATGGACATGCCATGGGACTGGGTGGCGGTGTAGCTCAGGCTCATGCTTTTAACCCGCAGGTTGCGACGATCACTCAGGGCCTGCCGGATCAGCGGCTCGGTATTGTCACCGGCAAGATGGCGACGCTCTATCGTGCGCAGGACCTGCGGCTTGAGCTCCATGCCGAGCTTCACCGAGGTGCCCTCACCGTGCTGCAATTGATTGATCACCCAGGCAAGTTGAGGGTCGTCCTTTAACCACTGTTCAATGGCCGCTTTATTGGCCGGCGCCACATCATCCAGCCAGGCATGACGCCCATCGTCGCGTAGCCCCACGCGTGTGACGGAGGACTCGACCGACGCCAGTTGGCGCAGCCCGTTTTTCACCAGGTCTTGCTGGGTCATCAACTTATCCAGCGACTGGCTGATGGCATGGTAAGCGTCCGGCTTGGTCGCCATGGGCGGATGGGCCGCGAGAAATCGCTGCACTGTAGCCAACTGTTGATCCACAGTAGTGCCCGACTGATCAATGCCCGCCAAGTCATGCTTGAAGGTCGACGAATAGGCCGAGACGCTGCGTTTGAGGTCATCAATCTGCGACTGAGTGACCGGCTCCGGATGCTTGAAAGAAAAGCTGAAGGCCTGCGATTCCCCGCGATCAAACTTCACCATGACCGAGAGCTCCGGCAACGCAAACCCAGCCACGCTCGGCCCACCGCTTTCGAGACTGCCTAACGCCAATACATTGACCGGCGCGAAATTGGCCCCCACGCCGCCCTGCCTGAGTAGTTGCGCACTGGTTGACGTCGCTTGGCTGGCGCCCGTTGCGGTGTGCGTGGTGGACTGACTCTTGTCCGCATGCGCGAGATTGAGGTTGCCCACCCAACCGATGCCGGCGCGAATCACTGAGTCCAGCTCGGCGATGTTTTCCTCTGGGCTGTACATCAGGCGTAATTGCGCGAGCGCGTCCAGGCTTACATCACCACTGAGCTTCGAACTCGTGCCGGCAGCGTGCGCGTCACCCAGCGCCAGCAAGTCGTAGACCGTGCCCTGCTCGCCGGTCAGGATCGACATCATCTTGCCAAAATCTGCCTCCTTGACGTCAAATTCGATGCTCGCCCCGGTGGTCTTGGCCACCGCCGCGGTCAGTTCACCAGCGACCCTGAAACCAGGCCCCACCGGCCCCGGCCTGGTGCCTAGCGTCTGCCCCCAGCCCACCGAACCGGCCAGTCGCCGCATATCGTCCGCACTGATCTCAACCCGAGCACCTTTGTCGGTACGGCTGATACTCACGCCGTGGGTGTGAGCCTTGGAGGCTCCCAAAAAAAACTCCACGGATGCCATGGGCTTTATCCCCGTCACCATCAACCCCAGGCTTTTACCTTGGGTACGGCTCGGAGCAAGTGCCTGGCCACTGCCCAGTTGCTGTACCTGCTGGGTCATTGCCTCCTTGATGGACGCATCGGAGGGCGTCCCCAACAGGCCCGAGAGATGCCAGTGAAGAGCCGATCCTGGTGTTCCAAGGTCCTTGGCCAACAATTTGAAGTTACCGTACAGCGACTCCGCTTGACCGTAACTGGCGATACCCTGACTGGCCATTGTGTGTACAGGGCTGTCTTTAAACGCCTGCATGATGTCGTTCAGCGACGTTTCAATACGCGCCAGGGCAGTTGGGCTATGACCTGACGTACCGTCAAGCGCTTGAGCCAGGTCCGCCAATTGCTTGAGCGTGTTCGCATGATGAATCAGGTCGCCCTCGATAAGTGCCGAGGGATGGTCCAGGTCGCGCTTGCGTCCTGGCTGCCAAGCGGGAAGCGCAAGGTTCTGTCCCTCAAAGTTGGCCAACATCACAGCGGTCGGCTTTTCCGCCGACGGAGAGGCCCGCTTGAACGCCTCATACAGCTGATGCAGCGTTGAACCAGGGTTAATCGTCGCCCTGCTCAATGTGGGCCGAGGGTCAAACGCGACCCCGTGTGTATTCCCCAGGCGGCGAGCGCTGGACTGGCTGCTTTTTTCGACCGTGGTCAGTGCGTCGCGGATCTGCCCGGCCAGTGCCTGCCGCGGCCCCGGCCCGCTCAGGGCCGTGAGCCGCGCTTCCAGATCAGTTGCCACCGGCTTGCTCTGTGCCAGGGGCTGGAGCTGGTCGTGCAAGCGTTTACCGTCCGCGTAGACCGGCTCCAGCCCCCGCCGGCCTTTGAAGTGTTGCTGTATATCCCTACCCATTTGGCTGAGCGATTGCAAAGGGTGGAAGTGCGCCTTGACCCCTTGGAAAAAATCGCGCTTGAGCGGCATGCCCTCCCGCGTTTGCCCCATGACGTTGCTGCTTACCGTCAGCGCACCGCCGGAAAACGGTGCACGCACCGGCATGCCCGCCAACTTATCGGCCAGTGACGGTGCCGGGGTGGTCGATAACACCGGGCCCCACTCCATCGCACTGGCGGTGGCCGTATCCAGTCGGTGGAACTGCTTATTCCACCCGCCCACCAAGTGCTTATCGGCGCCCATCCGCAGCGACTCCAAAGGTTGTCGATCCGGGAGTTCAACCTTGCGCCAACTTTGCGCAATCGCGGTATTGCCTTGCCAGGCTTGATGATCCGCCTTAAACAACTCGCCACCCCGGGTGTGCGCATAAAGATTGCCCTCGTGATCCAACGCCAGTGTCTTTATGTCAATCGGCGGGGACAGGGGCAACGGCCTGGAGACCCCGTCTTGATGGACCTGAAGCTGGTTATCCTGGTCCACGGTGACAAAATTACGGCCATCCGCCACGGCGAATCCCGTCACGCGCCCGTGGCTATCCCCCGCGAGTACCTCGTCCAGGGAGACGTGCGGGCGCGGCGCAGGAAGAGCCGCCAGATCATGGCTGGCCCCTTCAATCAACGGGTCGCGCACTTTACTGATGGCCACCGCTTTCAACTGCCCGTCTTGCAGTACATAGGCGCGACCATCCAGCCCCCGCTCCAGATGCTCGAGATCCGGTTGGGCCGCGTTTTCCCAGCGTTGGGCCGCGTCATCCCACGTCAGCAGACTGCCGGCATCCAGCGCAACCTTGCCCCGTTGCCCGAGATCAACCGCCGCCGCCAGCGCCTGCAGACTGGGCAGCGGCAGACCTTTCTCGATCCCCTTGACCAACACATCGCTGAGATTCCATTGCGGGCTGAGCGCGTTGCCATCACTCAAGGGTACGCTGTGCAATTGCTGGCGTGCGTCGCGAACCTGGGCATTGAGTTGCCCCGCGTCATCATGAAAGAAACCTTCCACACTGACGGCCCCCTTCAACGCCCGCTCCAGCGAGTCGAGCGGTTGCGGGACCATCGGCAGCGCGTGACCTTGCGCCGTGCGCAGGTCTGCAAAGACGCACTCACCGTCCGAGGTAGCGCCGTACAACGTGCTTCCCGACAACCCAATACGCGTGAGCTGCACAGCTAATCCAGCCTCATCGACGGGGTGCAGGACCTGCCCGCCAACGCCCTGAAGATGCACGCACGAACCCTGCTGGGACTGACTCAGCAGCGCCGTCATGCGCCCTTGCGCGCTGCTGTCTGCAAACCCCTCGGGGGTCTTCAGCAACTGCCCTTCTTTCGTCAGGCCAATACGGCTGAATGCACGGGCATCCGCGTCGGGCGTCCAGGACAACGTGAGGGGTTCAAAGCGAAACAGTCGCCTGCCCTCCAGACGGAACTGCTGGCCCTCTGCAGTCGTTTGAACAGCGCTGACACTCCCGATATGAGCACGACCGGGGCTATCGACGGCAGCGCCGGAAGCATCAGGAAGACTGCTTTTGAACACCGCAGCAACCGCCGGCGTGGACTGAATATGGAACAGATACTGGCGCTCATCCTTCATCCGCAAGGTCTGGCTGCCAGCGGCAGAAGGACCGTCGGTCACATAATGTTTATTCGGTTGGTTGAGGTGATGGGCAATATCACGCCCTGCCAGGGTCGTATCAGCCTGTACCTTCCCGTCTTTGAGACCGACATCGAACTGCATCGAGGTCGGTTGCAGCGTTCGATAGTGGTTCAGCGACATGTTCGGCAACAATGGCGGGGGGCTGCGCGGGTGGGACTCCTGGCTCCACCTCGGCAAAAACTTGCTAAGGTCGTGCTGTAATTTCTTAAGAGGGTCGAGTTCTATGTGCATGGTAGTGCTCCCGAACGAAATCAATCACAGCTGTCTAGTGGGCCCCGGCTTTATTTGGTTCCACGTGTGACTAATCACGACGGCAGCTTCATGCACTCGAACAAACCGTTCACCTGTACGCGGGTGATTTCCCGCCACACGGAGCCAACCCGCACGGCACGATTTACCGGTAAAACGCAGTCCCCAAGGACAACAGATCATTCTCAAAATGAACGGAGTTCAGCGCGTGTTTTCAATTTCCCGCCGTCAACTGTCAGTGATTGCCGCAGCCCTCGCGCTCACTGCCTGCCATTCCCCCGTCAACAAACAGCCGCCGGCACCCGAGCTGGGTTCCGGCTATCGTACCGACCTGACGGCCCAACACGCCGAGCGCCATATGGCAGCAGCGGCCAACCCCCTGGCCGCCGAGGCGGGGCGCGAGATGTTGCGCCAGGGCGGTTCGGCGATTGATGCGGCGATTGCGATGCAGGCGGTGCTGACGCTGGTAGAGCCGCAATCATCCGGCATCGGCGGCGGCGCGTTCATCATGCTGTGGGACGGCAAAAACGTGCATGCGTATGACGGCCGTGAAACCGCACCGGCCGGGGCGACCGAGCGGTTGTTCCTGAAGGCCGACGGCAAGCCGATGGCGTTTCCCGACGCACAGGTGGGCGGGCGCTCAGTCGGTACGCCTGGGGTACTACGTGCACTCGAGATGGCACACAAGAAGACGGGCCAGTTGCAATGGGCCAAGCTGTTCGAACCGGCAATCCGGCTGTCGGAAAACGGCTTCGCGATCTCTGCGCGCCTGCACAGTTTGATCGCGGCCGACCGCTACATCGCGCAATCGCCAGAAATGGCGGCGTACTTTTTGAATGCCGACGGCACGCCGAAAGCCACCGGTACGCTGTTGAAAAACCCGGCGTTGGCCGAGGTGTTCAAACGCATCGCCAAGGAGGGACCGGACGCGCTGTACCACGGTTCGATCGCTGAGGAGATCGCCAGCAAGGTGCAGCGCCATCGCAATGCGGGCAGCCTGTCCGTGGCGGATCTGAAGGGCTACACCGCCAAGGAACGCACGCCGCTGTGTGCTGACTACCAGCAATGGAAAGTCTGTGGCATGCCACCACCGTCCTCGGGCGGGGTCGCCATCGCGCAAATCCTGGGTACCTTGCAAGCACTGCAAGCCCAGGATCCAAGCCTGGCCATCGCCGCGATGCAACCCGTGAAAAGCCCATCACCCGCAGGCCTGGAACCCACACCCGAAGCCGTGCACCTGCTCGCCGAAGCCGGTCGCCTGGCCTTCGCTGATCGCGCGCTTTATATGGCGGACTCGGACTTTGTCCCTGTGCCCGTCGCTGGCCTGGTCGCCCCGGACTACCTGGCCAAACGGGCCGCCTTGATCAGCGAGCGCAGCATGGGCATCGCCAAGCCGGGCACGCCTGAAGGCATCCAGGTGGCGTACGCGCCGGACCGTTCGCCGCTGCGCATCTCCACGTCGCAAGTGGTGGCGGTGGACGACCAGGGCGGGGCCGTCTCGATGACCACGACGGTGGAAGCAGCGTTTGGCTCCCACGTCATGGTCCAGGGCTTTTTGCTCAACAACCAGATGACTGACTTTTCGTTCATCCCCGAAGAGGACGGCCAACCTGTTGCCAACCGTGTGGAGCCCGGTAAGCGCCCGCGTTCGGCCATGGCACCGACCCTGGTGTTCGACCGCAAAAGCGGCGAATTACTGGCCACGGTAGGCTCGCCCGGCGGCTCGCAAATCATCGAGTACGTGAGTAAGTCCCTGGTGGCAATGCTCGACTGGAAACTCGACCCCCAAGCCGCGATCAGCCTGCCCAATTTCGGCAGTCGCAACGGTGCGACCGAGCTGGAAACCGGTATGTTCAGCCCAGCGTTGAAGCAGGCACTCAAGGACAAGGGCCATATGCTCAGCGAGATCGATATGACCAGTGGCATACAGGCCATCGTCCGCATGCGGGATGCCCAAGGCAAGGTGTCGCTGAGCGGCGGCGCCGACCCTCGACGTGAAGGCGAAGCAGTCGGCGACTGAACATGCAGTGAGCGGGCTTGCCCCGCGCTGGGGTGCGGAGCAGCCCTAATAGAACCCCTGAAGTAGGTCAGGAAAATTTGAGGTGCCTGGTTTTAGGGCTGCGTCGCAGCCCAGCGCGGGGCAAGCCCGCTCACTACATGGCCCCCGGGGTGGGTCAGCGACTGATCTTCAACCCCTTGCGCCCCGCATGCCGTTCCAGCGCCAGCTCGATCAAGCGGCTCACCAGTTCGCTGTAGCTCATGCCCGCTGCCTGCCACAGTTTGGGGTACATGCTGATACGGGTGAAGCCGGGCAGTGAGTTGATTTCGTTGATCAGCACGTTGCCGTCGTCGGTGAGAAACACGTCGACCCGCGCCAAACCGGAACAGCCCAGCACCTCGAACGCCTCAATGGCCAGTCCACGAATGCGCTCGCTGGCGTCATGGCTGATAGCGGCCGGCACCACCACTTGGGCGGCCTGGTCGTCGATATATTTGCTGTCGTAGGAATAGAAACCGCTGCTCACCACGATCTCACCACACCCGCTGGCGATGGGGTGCTCATTGCCCAACACGGCGCATTCGATTTCACGGCCCTTTACGGCGGACTCAACCAACACCTTTTCATCAAAGCCCAGGGCCAGTTCAACGGCAGCGTGGTACTCGGCTTCGGTGCCGACTTTACTCACGCCTACAGACGAACCTTGGTTGGCCGGTTTAACGAACATCGGCAGGCCGAGCGTGTTCACCGCCGTATCGAAGGACGTGCGCGCGGCATTGCTGCGGGTCAGCGTGATAAACGGGGTAACGGCGATGCCGGCATCGCGCAGCAAGCGCTTGCTGATGTCCTTGTCCATGCACACCGCCGAGCCAAGTACGTCGGAGCCGACGAAAGGCAGGTCAGCCATGCGCAACAGCCCTTGCAGGCAGCCGTCTTCGCCGAGGGTGCCGTGGACGATGGGGAAGATCACATCGACATGTTCCAACAGGCCCGTGCCTGAGGTTTCCACCAGTTGCTGGCTGGCCTTGCCGGGCACTACAGCCAGTTCGCGATTGGACTGGTTGAGCGCGATCAGGGCCGGATTTTCCTGGTTGAGCAGGAAGTTCGAGGTGTCGTTGAGGTGCCAGTGGCCGGCCTTGTCGATACCGATCAGGACCGGCTCGAAGCGCGTACGGTCGAGTGCATCGACAATATTGCGCGCCGATTGCAACGAGACTTCATGCTCCGCCGAACGGCCACCAAAAATAATACCTACCCGCACCTTGCTCATGATCGGCCTCACTGTTGAAAGTAAGGCTTCTTACCACGGGCCGTCAGCGGTTCGCTACCAAATGTGCACCGAACAGCACGTAGCAACCGCCGGCAAAGCGGTCGAGCCAATTGCGCGGTGTTGAGGAATTCCATGGGCGGCAGGTCCATCAGCACAAGGCAGGAACAGCGATCATGGGCCCCGCACCCGCCCTGCACAATCGTACAAGACCCCGGCAGACAAGGGGTGCAGACTCAGTTAACGTGTTCCCACCTCTTTTTTGTGACAAGTCACCATGGGCAAACCCACCGCCACCCTCGACTGGCTGCACCGCGCCCCGCATGCCAGTGGCCTGGACCGTATCGAGGCGTACTTTGCCGGTTTCGCCTTCGACCCGCATCGCCATGACACCTACGCCATCGGGCGGACCTTGACTGGCGTGCAAAGCTTTCACTATCGCGGCGACATGATCCACAGCCTGCCCGGCATGACCATGGTGCTGCACCCCGATGAAACCCATGATGGTCACGCCGGCAGTGACGAGGGCTTCAAGTACCGGATGATTTACGTAGAGCCGTCGCTGATCCAGCAGATCCTCGGCGGCAAGCCGTTGCCGTTTATCCCCAGTGGCCTCTCCACGGACCCCAGGCTGTTTCGTGCCAGCGAAGTGCTGCTGCAGAACCTGGATAACCCTCTCGACCCGTTGCAGGAGCAGGACGCCCTGTTCGACCTGGCCCACGCGCTCAGCAACGTCTCGGGTGGGATCGTCAGCCGCAAGGCCTTCGATTACGTCGCCGCCGAACGCGCCAGGGAATTTATCCACAGCGCCTTGGGCCGCAGCATCACCCTGGATGAAATGGCCGACCACGCCGGCCGCGACCGCTGGGCCTTGTCACGGGATTTTCGCTTGCTGTTCGGCACCAGCCCCTACCGCTACCTGACCATGCGCCGCTTGGACCTGGTGCGCAGCCTGCTCGCCCAGGGCCAATCGCTGGTGGACGCGGCGTTGACCGCCGGCTTCACCGACCAAAGCCACATGACCCGGCAATTTCGCAGCACCTACGGCATGCCACCGTCGCGTTGGGTGAAGATGCTCGGGCGCTGAAATCCCGACGTGAAATGCGCTCAGTGCGGGCTGCGCAGGGCATCAGGAGCACAACAGCGCAGGCGGCTTTCGGCGCGGAAAAAACCTACGCAACCTCAAACAAGCGCCCCACGGGTCAGGTGGACAGTTGGTTGGCAAACTGCCCGACTGCGCTGACCACCTTTTGGGCGCCGTCCTGGATTTCCACGATCACCGTGCCCGCTTCGGCGGCCAGGGCCAGGCCTTGCTCGGCCTGCAGGCGGCCGTCGGTCATCAGGGCCACCGCCTCACGGGCCATGTCCTGGTTCTGACGTACCACGCCGACGATCTCTTCGGTCGCCTTGCTGGTCCGCGATGCCAGCTGCCGCACTTCATCGGCCACCACGGCAAAACCACGGCCCTGCTCACCGGCGCGCGCCGCTTCGATGGCAGCGTTGAGCGCCAGCAGGTTGGTCTGCTCGGCAATGCCGCTGATGGTCTTGACGATGCTGCCGATCACTTGGGACTGAGCGTTCAGCGCCTCGATGCCGTCGCCGGCCTGTTGCATGTGCCTGGCCAGGTCGCGCATCACATCCACGGCCTGGGTCACCACAGTGGTACCACGCTGGGCGCTATTGTCGGTTTGCAGCGAGGTGCTGTAGGCAATGCTCGCCGCTTCGGCGACCGCCTGTTCCTGGTTGACCTGGTCGGTGATCACCGTGGCGAACTTGACCACTTTGTACAGCCGGTCATTGGCGTCCAGCACCGGGTTGTAGGTCGCTTCCAGCCACACCACACGGCCATGGCTGTCGACCCGCTTGAAGCGCGCCGCGACGAACTCACCGGCGTTCAGGCGTTTCCAGAAGTCCTGGTACTCAGTGCTGTTGTATTCCTCCGGCTCGCAGAATATCCGGTGATGTTTGCCCTGGATCTGCGCCAGGCTGTAACCCATGCCGCCGAGAAAACGGTCATTGGCGGTCAGCACGTGGCCGTTCAGGTCGAACTCGATCACGGCCGTAGAGCGCACCAATGCGTTCATGAGGTTTTCATGCTCGCGGGAGGCCTCGATGGTGCGGGTGAGGTCGCTGGAATACATCGAAAAATGCTTGATGCGCCCATCGGAACTGCGCACCGGTTGCACAATCGAGCGCAGCCAGGCTTCCTGGCCATTGCCACGCATCAGGCGCACGGTGCCGGCGAAATGCTCACCGCGCAGCAGGGCGTTCTTGAAGCGCAGCTGGTATTCATCCATGCGCACATGCGTCGGCACCAGGTCTTCAATCGCGCGCCCCAGCAGTTGGCCACTCTGGTAGGCCAATTCCTGCAGGAAGTTGGCATTCGCCCACTCCACCCGGCCTTCGGCGTCCAGCGTCAGGCACAGCATTTCACTTTCCAGGCTCTCCTTGACCTGATCCAAGCTGGACAATTCTTCGCGAAGAGCCGACAGCTCCTGCTTCAAACGGGTGTTAAACATGGGGCACCGATGACCAAATGGGGGGAGATGAATCTGACCTGCATCGGCGCTTCCAGGATTTTCTTAAGAGGGCTTGAGCCCCGGCCCCAACTATATTTTTGGATCCATCAACTGCCGTTATTTCGGCACACACCCATCACTTGATACTCAAGGGTATTGAGCTTGCCGCTGGAGTCTTCATAGGTCATGCGCGACGGCACCGGGTTGCACGAGCGGATCGGCGGCGTGACATTGACCACCTTGGCGATGTCCAGCGCCATGCCATAGCGATAGGCCTGTACCTCAGGTGCCGGCTTGCCTTTCTTGGCCGCGTAGTCGGCCATGGCTTTTTGATTGCGCTCCATCATCAGCGCAAACGTACGGTCGCCCCCACCTTCGGCCAATGCGCCGAACGACAAGATTGCAGTTAACACACCCAGGCCAACGGTATAAAAGTTCATGGTTAGTTCCTCGACTGATCGTTAAGTGCCGAGACTAACTAGCGGACCCTGACGCCACCTTCACCAGAACATTACTTATTTGTTAGATACGCGTGAGCTTCCAGAATTGTAATGTTCTTGCCACTTCATCGTTATCCACGGTTTGCAACTATCAGCCCGGGCCAGATCAATAAGAACGCCCGCTCATAAGAAGCTGATAACTGCCATTACCGAGGAGCAAACCATGCGTATCTGTCACTTCAGCCTTCCCCTTTCACTGTGCGCCGCCTTGCCCCTGGCCGCCGTGGCCGTGGAAGACAAACCCGAAGGTTTTATCGAAGGCAGCAGCTTCAACGTGCTGGCGCGTAATTTTTACTTCAACCGCGATGACCGCAAGGGCCAGTCCAGCCCCACCGGCAATGGCTATTCCGAAGCCTGGGCCCAGGGCTTGATCGGCAAGTTCGAATCCGGCTTTACCCAAGGCACCGTAGGATTCGGCCTGGATGCGTTCGCCATGGTCGGGGTAAAACTCGACTCGGGCACCGGTCGCAGCGGCGGCAAGGGTTCGTTCGGCGTTCTACCGGTGGACAGCGAAAACCACCCCGAGGACAACTACAGCAAATTCGGCGGCGCCGCGAAATTGCGTGTGCTGGATACCGTGATCAAGGCCGGCGACGTATTCCCGCTGACCCCGGTGGTGGCTTACGGCGATTCGCGCGTCTTGCCGGAAAGCTTTCGTGGCGTGACCGCACAAAACACCAGCCTTGAGGGCCTGACCCTGCAGGGTGGACGCTTGAGCGGCATGAGCCAACCGACCGAAAGCGGCATGAACAAAGGCTTTGCGACCTTTTACGCGGGGCAGGTCGACTCGCCCTGGGTCGGCTATTTCGGCGGTGATTACAGCGTCAACAAACACCTCAGTGTCAGCCTCTACAGCAGCCGCCTGAAGGATGCCTGGGACCAGTACTACGTCGGCAGCGCCGCCAGTTATCCGCTGAATGAAGACGTCTCGCTGTTCGGCGACTTCAACTACTACAAAGCCGTGGACGAAGGTAAGAAACGCCTGGGTGAATTCGACAACAACATCTGGAGCGCAAGGCTTGGGGTGAAGGTCGGCGCCCACAGCCTGGCCGTATCACACCAGCGCAACAACGGCGATGACGACTTCGATTACCTGCGCCAGTCGGACTCGATCTTCCTGAACAACTCGATCCAGTACAGCGACTTCAACTCGCCCAAGGAACGTTCGTGGATGGTGCGCTACGACCTGGACATGCAGGCGTTCGGCATCCCCGGCCTGTCGTTCATGACCCGCTATGGCAAAGGCACTGGCGCCGACTACAGCAACGCCAACGCGGTGTACATGCGTCGCGATGCGGCAGGTGATCCACTCACCGATCAGCGCCGCTGGGAGCGGGATATCGAGGCCAAATATGTCGTACAGGCTGGCAACTTAAAGGACTTATCGCTGCGACTTCGCCAGGCCACAGTGCGCTCCAGTGCATTTGAGTCGGACCTGGAAGAAGTTCGGCTGATTGTCGAGTATCCAATGGCGGTGCTCTAAGGCACAGCGCTTACATTCACTTGCCGATGGCCTACATCTGTTCACAGGTTGAAGTCTGTCAGAACTGTAATATCGGCCTCACCTTCTCGTTAAGTTGCACTTTTTACACTGCACACCGAACACATCTCATCTCTGCGGCTTTTGTGTAGCTCCTTTGGAACAGAGATGAATTTTTGCGCCCCGGACGGGGCGTTTTTTTTGTGCGCCGACTCAGTGACGAATCGTCGCACCCGCCTGACGTGGCTTGACCCTAAAGCTACTTCACGGTTCAGAGTTTTCCTACAGCCTACCCAGCCTCGCTATGAGGCCATGCCCCCTTTCCGTTTTCTTTGAAGGTAACCCCCCATGCGTATCCTTGTGGTTGAGGACGAGCAGAAAACCGCCGACTACCTGCAGCAAGGCTTGACCGAAAGCGGTTATGTCGTCGATTGCGCGGCCAGCGGCATTGATGGCCTGCACCTGGCCCGGCAACACCGCTACGAATTGGTGATCCTGGATGTCAACTTGCCCAACACCGACGGCTGGGAAGTGCTGGAACAACTGCGCCGCGACGGCAACCAGCGCGTGATGATGCTGACCGCGCGCGGCCGGCTGGCCGACAAGATCAAGGGCCTGGACATGGGCGCCGATGATTACCTGGTCAAGCCCTTCGAGTTTCCCGAGCTGCTGGCCCGAGTGCGCACCCTGTTGCGACGCAGCGAACACATCCCAGTGCCGGACGTCCTGCGCGTCTCGGACCTGGAACTGGACCCGCGCCGGCATCGCGCCTATCGCGGCGACCGCCGGATCGACCTGACCACCAAGGAATTCGCGCTGCTGCACGTGCTGATGCGCCAGGCCGGTGAAGTGATGACCCGCACGCAGATTATTTCGCTGGTGTGGGACATGAACTTCGACTGCGACACCAACGTCGTGGAAGTCTCGATCAGCCGTCTGCGGGGCAAGGTCGATGACCAGAGCGAGGTGAAGTTGATCCACACCATTCGCGGCGTGGGTTACGTGCTGGAGGCGCGCCCATGAGGACCAGCAGCCTGTCGATGCGCCTGGGGTTGACGGTCAGCCTGATGGGCGCCGGCCTCGTCGTGCTGTTGGCGACCCTGGCGTACCTGGCCCTGACCCACGAGCTGGACAAGCTCGCGCGCAAAGGCCTGGAAAACAAAATGGAGCAGCTGGAGCACAGCCTCGGCCAGGGCCTCGACGCCCACGACATCAGCGACCGCCCCCATTCGCTGCTGGACCTGGTGATGGGCCACGACAACATCTACCTGACCATCATCGGCGCACGACCGGATGCGCCGGTGCTGCTGAGCGTCGGTGCCAAACCGCAGCAGCCGCTGTTGTTGGACGTGCCCGCCAGCAACACCCTGGCGTACTTGAACTGGGTCGACGGCCAGGGCAATCGCATCCTCAGCGCCACCCGCCTGATGCCGCTGAGCAGTGGCGAAAACGTGCGTGTGTTGCTGTCGCTGGATCGCTCCGACGATGAAGCGTTGCTCAGTGCCTACCTGCGTTCCACGGTGATCGCCCTGCCGATGCTGCTGATCCTGATCGGCATGGGCGCGTGGTGGCTGGTGCAACGCGGGCTCGCGCCGCTGCAGCAGTTCAGCCGCGTGGCGGCCAAGGTCAGCACCCAGGACCTGACCCATCGCCTGGAGCTGGACAACCTGCCCAAGGAGCTGGGCGAATTGGCCCAGGGCATCAACTTCATGCTGCACCGCCTCGATGCCGGCGTGCAGCAACTGTCGCAGTTCTCCGACGACCTCGCCCACGAGCTGCGCGCACCGTTGACCAACCTGATGGGCAAGGCGCAGGTGACCCTGTCCCGTGAACGGCCCTCGGAGGAATACAAGGCCAGCCTGGAATCCTGTACCGAGGAAATGGAGCGCCTGTCGCGGATGGTCTCCGACATGTTGTTCCTGGCTCAGGTCAGCCACCCGGCGGCGCGGGCCGAGTTTGCCCCGGTGTCGTTGGCACAGGAAGCGCAGCGGGTGATGGCGCTGTTCGCCCTCAGCGCCGAGGACAAGCACGTCACCCTGAGCCTGCGCGGCGACGCCTGGGTAACGGGGGACCGCCTGATGATCCAGCGCGCCATTTCCAACCTGCTGTCCAATGCCATTCGCCATACCCCGAGTGCCTCCAGCGTATTGCTGCTGGTGGAACGCTACGACCAGAGTGTGTCGCTGTCGGTGGGCAATCCGGGGCGCGGTATCGAAGCCCATCATCTGCCGCACCTGTTCGAGCGCTTTTACCGCGCCGACAGCAGCCGCACCCGGGCCGAAGGCGGCACCGGCCTGGGGCTGGCGATTGTGCAGTCGATCATGCACCTGCATCAGGGGCACGCCGACGTCAGCAGCCAGCCCGGCCGTTTTACGCGGTTCCGCCTGGTGTTTCCTATTCCTTGCGATGGGCCCACTGATACAACGCCGGCAACACCAGCAAGGTCAGCAACGTAGACGAGATAATCCCGCCGATCACCACCGTCGCCAGCGGCCGCTGCACCTCGGCGCCGGTGCCGGTGGCGAGTGCCATGGGGATAAACCCGAGGGACGCCACCAACGCCGTCATCAGCACCGGACGCAGCCGGGTCAACGCGCCTTCGTTGATCGCCATCGACAACGATCGCCCCTCCTCGCGCAGGTTGCGGATGAAGGCGATCATGACCAGACCGTTCAGCACCGCCACGCCGGACAAGGCAATAAAGCCGACCCCCGCCGAGATCGACAGCGGAATATCCCGCAGCCACAGCGCCATGATCCCACCGGTCAAGGCGAACGGAATCCCGGTAAACACCAACAAGCCGTCCTTGAGGTTGTTGAACATCATGAACAGCAGCCCGAACACCAGCAGCAACGCCACCGGCACCACGATGCGCAAGCGTTCGGACGCTTCTTTCAATTGTTCGAATTGGCCGCCCCAGGTGGTCCAGTAACCCGCCGGCACCTTCACCTGGGCAATCAACGCCGCCTCAGCTTCCTCCACAAATGAGCCGATATCCCGCCCACGCACGTTGGCACTGACGATCACCAGGCGCTTGCCGTTCTCGCGGCTGATCTGGTTCGGGCCGAGCACCAGGTCCAGGCTGGCGACCTGGGACAAGGCGATAAAACCCAGCTGGCCAGACGCGTTACCCGGCACCGGAACCAACAGCCGTGACAGCCCATCGATATCGGTGCGCAGCGCGTCGGACAAACGCACAACCATGTCAAAACGGCGATCACCTTCGTACAACGTACCGGCCTGGCGCCCGCCGACTGCGACGGCAATGGTGTCCTGCACATCGCCCACATTCAGGCCAAAACGCGCGGCCTTATCGCGGTCGATATTGATGGTCAGCACCGGCAGGCCGGAGGTTTGTTCAACCTTGACTTCCGAGGCGCCGCTGAGCTTTTGCAGGGTCTCGGCGATTTCACCGGCGGTCTTGTTGAGCACGTCCATGTCGTCGCCGAACACCTTCACCGCCACATCGCTGCGCACCCCGGAGATCAGCTCGTTGAAACGCAATTGGATCGGTTGCGACAACTCGTACGCACTGCCCGGCACAATCGCACTGGCGCGCTGGATGTCGGCGATGAGGGTCTCGCGGGACTTGTCCGGATCGGGCCATTGGTCCTTGGGCTTGAGCATCACGTAGCTGTCGGAAATGTTCGGCGGCATCGGGTCGGAGGCAATTTCCGCGGTACCGGTACGCGCGAATACCCGCTCGATTTCCGGCACCTGGGCCATCAAGGTTTTTTCCAGTTGCTGCTGCATCTGCACCGACTGCGTCAGGCTGGTGCCTGGCACACGCAAGGCTTGCTGGGCAAAATCACCTTCGCTGAGGCTGGGAATAAATTCGCTGCCCATGCGGCTGGCGACAACGCCCGAGGCGACGATGGTCAACACGGCCAAGCCGAACACCAGCGGCCGGCGCGCCATCACCCAATCGAGCACCGGCGCATAGACCCGGCGTGCGCTGCGCATGACGAAGTTTTCGTCTTCCTTGACCTTGCCAGTCACAAACAGCGCAATCGCCGCCGGCACGAAGGTCACCGACAGAATCATTGCGCCCAACAAGGCTATCACCACGGTAAACGCCATCGGGTGGAACATCTTCCCGGCCACCCCGGTGAGGGCGAAGATCGGCAGGTACACCACCATGATGATCAGTTGCCCGAAGATCAGCGCTCGCCGCGCTTCCTTGGCGGCGGCGAAGACTTCATGCAGGCGCTCGCTGCGGGTCAGCAGGCGGCCATGACGCTGTTGCGCATGCGCCAGGCGACGAATCGCGTTCTCGACGATCACCACCGCGCCGTCGACGATAATGCCGAAGTCCAGCGCGCCGAGGCTCATCAGGTTGGCGCTGACCTTGTTGGTGAACATGCCGGTAAAGGTGAACAACATCGCCAGCGGAATCACCATCGCGGTGATCAGCGCAGCGCGGATATTACCGAGGAACAGGAACAGCACCGCCACCACCAGCAGCGCACCTTCGAAGAGGTTTTTCTTCACGGTGGCGATGGCTTTTTCGACCAAGTTGGTGCGGTCGTAGACGGTGACCGCGACGACGCCTTCGGGCAGCGAGCGGTTGATCTCTTCAAGTTTTTTCGCCACGGCCTGGGACACGCTGCGGCTGTTTTCGCCAATCAACATGAACACCGTGCCCAGCACCACTTCGCGGCCATTTTCCGTGGCAGCGCCGGTACGCATCTCACGGCCGATGTCGACCTGCGCCACATTGCGCACGCGGATCGGCGTGCCGTCCGAGCTGGTGATGACGATGTTGGCGATGTCATCGATGGACGCCAACTGCCCGGGCGCACGGATCAGTAATTGCTCACCGCTGCGCTCGATGTAGCCCGCGCCCACGTTGGCGTTGTTACGCTCCAGCGCCGTGACCAAGTCATTCAAAGTCAGGTTGTAGGCGGCCAGGCGCTTGGGGTCGGGCGCAATCTGGTATTCCTTGGCAAAGCCGCCGATGGTGTTGATCTCGGCCACACCCGGCACGTTGCGCAGTTGCGGCTTGATGATCCAGTCCTGGATGACCCGCAGATCGGTCGGGGTGTAGGGCGTGCCATCGTCCTTGAGCGCGCCGTCCTTGGCTTCCACGGTCCATAGGAAAATTTCCCCGAGGCCGGTGGAAATAGGCCCCATGGCGGTTTCAATGCCGGCGGGCAATTGCTCGCGCGCCACCTGAAGACGCTCGTTGACCAATTGCCGGGCGAAAAAAAGGTCGGTGCCGTCCTTGAAAATTACCGTCACCTGAGACAAGCCGGAGCGCGACAGCGAGCGGGTCTGCTGCATGCCGGGCAAACCGGCCATGGCGGTTTCGATGGGAAAGGTGATGCGCTGCTCGGTTTCCAACGGTGAAAACCCGGCCGCCGCCGAGTTGATCTGCACCTGCACGTTGGTGATGTCGGGCACCGCGTCGATGGGCAACTTCTGATAGCTGGCGATGCCGACACCGGCCATCAACAGCACCGCCAGCAGCACGATGATGCGCTGCTCGATGGCAAATTGGATAAGGCGCTCAAACATGGGGAATCACTCGCAGGATCAATGGGCGTGCTCGGCCGAGCCTTTGCCCAGTTCGGACTTGAGGATGAAGCTGCCGACCGTGGCCACCTGCGCCCCGGCATCGAGGCCCTGGCGCACTTCGACGTAGCCGTTTTCGCTCGCGCCGAGTTCCAGGTGACGGGTGACAAAACCGTGCTCGGTGCGCACGAATACCGAGGGTTTGTCCTCGACGGTCTGGATGGCCTCCTGGGGCACGGTAACCTTGGCCTGGAACGTGTCAGTGGCCAGTTGCACGCTGACAAATAGGCCAGGCCGCCAGGCGTCATCGGGGTTGGGCACACTCACGCGCACAGTGGCGGTGCGTGTCTGCTCGCCGAGCAGGTTGCCGACATAGGCCACGGTGCCGAGCACCTCGGTGCCCATTTCGGTGGAGCTGACGTTGACCGGCTTGCCGACGCGTACCTTGTTCAAGTCCTTGGGAAATACACCAAAGGTCACCCACACCTGGGACAGGTCCGAGAGGGTGAAGGCATTACTGGTCTCGCTCACCACTTCGCCGACACCCAGGTGTTTTTCCACCACGACGCCAGCGAAGGGCGCACGCAGTTCGTAGCGATTGCCGCCGACCAGTACGGCGCTTCCACTTAATGCGGTCATCTTTTGGCGGGCGTTGTTCAAGGCGATTTCGGCTTCTTGCAGCGCTTGGCGCGCCAGCAGGTAATCTTGCTCGGCAGAGATCTTGTCCTGCCACAACTGCCGCTCTCGCTGGAAGGTGGTGCGGGCCAGTTCGACGCGCCGCTCACTGGCGGCCAACTCACTGCGTTGATCGGAAATCTGCTGGCTGGCGATCACCGCCAGCAGCTCACCCTTCTTTACCGACTGGCCGAGGTTGACCTTGACCGACTCCACCACGCCCGCCGCACGCGGCACGATGTGGGAGGTACGGTCTTCGTCGAAACGCACTTCTCCCGGCAGCACCAGCAACGTGCTGATAGACCGCGGTTGAGCCTGGGCGACCTGAATGCCGGCGGCTTGAATCTGCTGCTCGGTGAGTTCAAGTTCGCCTTCTTCTTCCTCGGCCTTAGCAACGCTGCACAGCATCAGGCTCAAGGCGACGGCAAGCGCCACGCCGTGGGTGTTGTTCATAGGGGGACTCCAGGAAAAATCAAAACCGGGCGAGGTCGCCGTAAATTCGTTCGATACGCACCCAGGCGTCGGTGGCCTGGGCGGTGGCCGTGAGGTACTGGGTGCGGGCCGCGATCAGGGTGCGCTGGGCGTCGAGCACGTCGAGGAAACTGAACTTGCCCATCTCAAAGCCACGAGTGGCGCTGTCCACCGCCTCTTGCGCGGCGGGCAGGATCTGCTGGTTGAAGGCGCGCACTTCGGTATTCGCGGTTTGCCACAGGTCGAGGGCCTGACGGGTTTCGGTGCGCAGGCGCAGTTCGGCGGCGTTGCGCAGGTCGCGGGCCTGATCGGCGCGGCGCGTGGCCGCCAGCACATTGCCCTGATTGCGGTTGAACAGCGGGATCGGCATCGACACCCCCACCAGGTTCACGCGCTCACGCACGCTGGCGTCGTATTGGCTGCCGATGGACACGTCGAGGTCGGGAATACGCTGGGCTTTTTCCAGGCCGACGCTGGCTTCGTTTTGCAGGATGTTCAGTTCGGCCAGGCGCAGTTCGGCGGTTTGTTCCAGGCGCGCCAACAATTGGGTAGCGGGCGGCAAAGCAGGCGTGGACTGGGTGTGTGTGGCAACGACTTGGAAGTCCGGCACGGCGTTGCCGGTACTCGCGGCAAGGCGGCGATAAGCATCGGTGAGGCCTATCTGAGCGCGGTTCAATTCCAGGCGCATTTCCGACAACTGCACCTGCGCGCGGGTCGCTTCCACCGGCGAGGTTTTGCCAGCGGTGACACGACCGTTGGCGACGGCCAGTCCGCGTTCGGCCACGGCCATGGACCGCTGCGCCAGGTCGAGGCGTTCCTGGGCGCGAAGCGCGCCGTAGTAGTTGTCGATGACTTCGGCGCGCAGGGTGTTGCGGCGCTGTTCCAACGTCAGCGCGGCGGCGTCCTGGGCTCGTGTGGCAACGTCGATGCGCGCACCGCGCTTGCCGCCCAGTTCCAGGGTCTGGCTGAGTTTAACGGTGGTGGTGCGGGAGTTGCGACGGGTGTCTTCGGCATCCCAGGAGGCCACCGGATTCGGGATCAACCCCGCCTGCTGGCGACCGCCCTGTGCAATGTCGATCTCCCATTGCGCGGCCGCCAGGTCAGGGTTGTTGGCAAAGGCGGTTTGCAGGGCCGCATCGAGGGTCAGGGTTTGTGCAACGACCCCTTGTGCCGTCGCCAGAAACACGACGATCGACCACAGAAATGTTCTTGCGCGAATTGGCATAACGAAAGTTCCAGGCCCATGAAATGGCGGATAAATCCAAGCCGGGGCACTGTAGCTTTCGGTACTTATCAGAGCGGTGTGCAGAACATTACAAATCCGTTAGCCAGGATCAGGCATGCACCTCGTCATGTTCATCATGCGCAAAGCCGGCACCTTCGACCTGGATGGTCGCATGGGAAATATCGAATTTCTCATGCAGCAGTTCCGTCACCTGGACGAGGATTTGTTGTTCCGTGCCGAGCGCCGAATCCGCCACCAGATGGGTGCTCAGCACGTTCTTGCCACTGGTGAGCGCCCAGATATGCAGGTCGTGTACATCCTTGACCCCACGCACACCGCGAATAGCCTGCTCCACCTGTTCGATGTCAATGCCGTCCGGCACGCCTTGCAGCAGCACGTTCATGCTTTCCTTGAGCAACGTCCACGTGCGTGGCAACACCCAGAAACCAATGGCCGCGGCGACCAGCGAGTCGACCCAGCCCCAGCCTGTGTACAGGATCACCAGCGCCGCGATGATCACGCCGATGGAACCGAGCATATCGCTCCAGACCTCCAGGTACGCGCCCTTCACATTCAGGCTTTCACCACTGGCGGCGCTCAGCAGGCGCATGGAAATCAGGTTGACGATCAGCCCCAGTACGGCAATCACCAGCATGCCGGTGGACTGTATCTCGGCGGGCGCCTGCAGCCGCTGATACGCCTCGTAGAGGATGTAGAACGCAACGACGAACAACAGCAGCGCATTGAACGCCGCGGCAAGAATTTCGAAACGCGCATAGCCGAAGGTGCGCTTGCGGTCCGCGGCACGCTTGGCCACCTGGATTGCCACCAGGGAAATGCCCAGGGCCAGGGCGTCGGTCATCATGTGCGCGGCATCGGACAACAGCGCCAGGCTGCCGGTGATAAATGCACCGATGACCTCGGCAACCATGAAACTGCCGGTCAGGCCCAGGGCGAGCCATAACAGACGCTCGTGACCGGCGCGTACCTTGGCGTGGTTGTGTCCTGCGCTCATGGAAAATCCTCGTGGTGGTAAATGTTCTCGTGGGCCTTGCCGGCGAGCGGGCTCTTACGCAGGGGCACGGGAATCATAGAGCGATAGGCCGGACCCATCGGCATGGGTTGCAAAATTGTCATCTGCACGCCAAGCCATTGTTACCTTTAAATGCACCAAAAGTGCGCTTGAACGCTCTGGCACAGTTGTATCAGGTATGCTTTTCGAACAGGAAACAAAAAGAAACAATTTTCCCAACCTGTTCGATAAGGAGTCCCGTTTTGGAGTTATCGACTGCCGCGTGGATGGTTCACGACACCCGCCTTATGCTCTGCGTACTGCTGGCCATCGCCAGCATCATTGTGCTGATCAGCGCGACCAAACTGCCGCCCTTCCTGTCGATCCTGATCGGCACCTTCATCGCCGGTGTCGGCGCCGGCTTGCCGCCGGAAGAAGTGGCCAAGGCGTTCAGCAAAGGCGCCGGGGCGATCCTCGGTGAAGCGGGGATCATCATTGCCCTGGGTTCCATGCTCGGCGCGTTGATGGCGGAGTCCGGCGCGGCCGACCGCATAGCCACCACCCTGCTAGGACTGGGCAAGGGTAAGTCACTGCCGTGGGTGATGGCGCTGGTGGCCATGGTGATCGGCTTGCCGCTGTTTTTTGAAGTGGGCCTGGTGATGATGGTGCCAATCATCTTTGTGATGGCCAAACGTTCGAACCAGCCGCTGCTGAAAATCGCCATTCCGGCGCTGGCCGGCATGACCACCCTGCACGCCTTGATGCCACCGCATCCGGGGCCGCTGATTGCGGTAAGCGCGTTGCACGCCGACCTGGGCCTGACCATGTTGCTGGGCTTCTGCCTGGCGGTCCCGGCGGTGATCCTGGCTGGCCCGCTCTACGGCAACTGGCTGTCCAAGCGCCTGCATGTGGATGAGCCGGCCGACATCGGCGCGCTGTTCAGCGCACCGCCCAAGGCGCCTCGCCAGCCGAGCTTTGGTGTGTCGTTGCTGATCATTCTGTTGCCGGTGATTCTGATGCTGGGCAGCACCTTGGCCAAGGTCGCGTTGCCGGCCGAAAGCACGGTCGGCCTGACCTTGAAGTTCCTCGGCGAACCGCTGATCGCCCTCGGCCTGGCCGTGATCGCCGCTGTGATCTGCCTGGGCTGGGCCGCCGGCATGCCGCGTGCCGAGGTCGGCAACACCCTGCGCAAAGCCCTCGCCCCCATCGCCGTGTTGCTGTTGACCATCGGCGCCGGCGGCGGCCTCAAGCAAACCCTGCTGGACGCCGGCGTCAGCCAGACCATCAGCAAGGTCGCCGAAGGCGCACACATGCCGTATCTGCTGCTGGCCTGGTTGATCGCCGTAGCGCTGCGCCAGGCTACCGGCTCGGCCACCGTCGCCACCACCACGACCGCAGGCATCCTCGCGCCGATGATGGCGGGGTTAGCGGCGACGCAAAGCTCGTTGGTGGCCCTGGCGATTGGCGCCGGCTCGGTGTTCTTCTGCCACGTCAACGATGCCGGGTTCTGGATGGTGCGAGAGTACTTTGGCTTGCAGTTGAAGCAGACGATCTGGGTGTGGTCGGTGTTGCAGACGATTGTGTCCGTCGTGGGCTTGATCGGTACGTTGCTGATGTGGCACTTCTTGACCTGAAAATACCGCATTGAGGGGAAACGCTCTTCCCCTCAATGGCTTCACTGATGCAACACCAAGCGAGCATCGAGCTTGCCGAGCAACTCAAATGTATTCATGTAAGGCACACCGAACAGTGAGCACACATTGGGAATCGTGAACTTGCGCTTGATGTCAGGGTTGTAGACCTCATGCGTGACAACCACTGCACCCGTGACCATTGCCTTGGCAATCAACCAGGGATCTGCGCCCTCAAGAAATTCCTCAAACGCTCCGGCCTTCATCGCAGGCACCTGCTCCGCAATCTTTGCGACGATCTGCCCAAATGCAGCCTGAGTAGGCTCATCGCTGGCGTCTTCAAACAAGTGCGTATTACCTTTGACCCACTGGGTCAAATCGTCATTGCCTTTGGCTAGTTCGTCTCTTACCGGGACGATACTGGCAACTTCCAGAGCCTGGTGTTGTTGAAGAATCCATGCCCAGTAACCTGGACAAACCGTCATTGCGTAATAGCGGTTCTTGGCCTCGATCAGCGTATTCGAATCCAATAGATGCTTCATGCCGATAGTTTCATCCCATAAGCCTTCAACCTGGCAGGCTGCACACCCAGCAGTTTTCCCGCATCGCGTAGCAGAATCCGCCCACTCTGCGCTTCGGCCAGAACGGCCTTGCTCAAACGGGTGCTGTTTCTGATAGCCGCTGTGCGGTAGTAGTCCCCTCCACTGCCGTCCTTATCTCGATACGCCTGCAAGATCCGACGGTAGTAGGCGCCATAATGATCACTGTTGATGCAGCCAAGATCACAGGCCCGACGGGCAATCACCAAGGTGCTGACGCGAAAGCGCCCAGCCAGTGGCGCCAGGTTTTCTTCCCAGTGCGTATTCGAATCCCACTGCGTGCGAAAAACGAGCTCCGGCGCCAGGAACTCTCCCGCCACCGCATTACAAAAAGCTTCCTCCTGGCGGGCACTATGACTGTTGCCATCAGAGACGCCCGTGCTACCGATCCAGACATGCACCAGCTCATGCATCAATGTAAAAAGCCGTGCCGTGGGTGCGTCCGCACTGTTGATGAAGACCACCGGGGCTAGAGCATTGCTGATCGCAAATCCTCGAAACTCACTGACATTAAGTTTTCGGTGGGTGTTTCCCAAGGCAACCCCGCTGCGCATGACGAGAATGCCGGCCTCCTCCGCGCCATTCACTAACGCCCTGAAATAATCGTCATAACTCATACGAGCAAAAGCATCCGTCATGCCGAGTACGCGACGAATATCTGCAACCACGTCCTTGATGGGCGAACGGCTACTGAAACTTCCCACGAAGGACAGCGGGGAGGGTTCGTGGTCCTGCAAATATTCCAAGTACCAGTCTTGCTTACGGAGCACGTCTCTTACAGTGTCCATCAAGTTCAAGCTGGGCTTGTGAGGAAATACGCCACCCACCGTACGCAGGTCTGGCAGAGGAAGAGACTCCGGCGGGGGAGCCTTGAGAAAAAGGACGCCAAACGCGACGTGCGCAATGGCAGCCCACTTTTGTGCCTGGCTAAAGCTGGGAAGACTCTGACCTGCCTCCCACTCTTTCACCCTTTCCAATTTGACCGTAAGCCCTTTGGCAATCTGTGCCTCAGACAGCCCTGCCCGCTGGCGAGACCAGGAGAGGATTTCGGGGTTGATAAAGGCGGTCTGAGTCATGGGTTCATGCGTGTCCGTCAGGAGTGGACAGGACTATAGGAGCGGCAGCAAATACTCGTCAATTGATGGCCCTAGCGGCCTTTTGTAACAGCATCTACTGGGTGGCGCTTACCAAACAGCCCTACACTCACCACGCCCACCGCCCCCATCACCACGCAGTAAATCACGCAAATCCACGGGCTGGTCGGCATCAGTGCAATCAACATCAACGGCGTCGTACTCGCCCATAGCGCGTAGGCAATGTTGTAGGTAAAGGAAATTCCCGACACCCGCACCTGCGCCGGAAACAGGCCGACCATCACCGACGGCACCGCGCCCACCACGCCGCAACTCAAGCCTGCGACGGCATACGCCGCGCCCAGCCAGACGCCGCCGTTGATCAAGCTGGCGTACAGAATGCCAATCCCTACCGGCAATAGCAGGCTGTAGACCAGCACCGCGCGCCAGGCGCCGATGCGGTCTACCAGCAGGCCGGCCAGTACGCAGCCGATATTCAGGAACACGATGCCCAAGGCGCTCAAGGCGAAGGTGTGGCTGGGGCTCATGCCGAAGGTTTTTTGCATCATGGTGGGGGTGATGACCACAAGGACGACCACCGCCGAGGTGAGCACGCAGGTGAGGATCATCGCGGGTAGCAGGACGGCGCGGTGGTCACGAAGCACGGTGCGCAAAGGCAGTTCTGCGGCCGCCTGGCGACGGGCCTGCATTTCGAGGAACACCGGGGTCTCATTGAGCCAGCGGCGCAGCCACACGCCGATCACGCCGAACACCCCGCCGAGCAGGAAGGGGAAGCGCCAGGCGTAGTCGAGGATTTCGGCCGGGGTGAAGACTTGCGCCAGCAAGGTCGCGGTGAGCGCGCCGAGCAGGTAGCCGAAGGTCAGGCCGGCTTGCAGGAAGCCCAGGGCGTAGCCGCGATGAGGGGCGGGAGCGTGTTCGGCAACGAAGGTCCAGGCGCTGGGCACTTCACCCCCCACTGCTGCGCCTTGCAGCACGCGCAGCGCCAGCAGGATCAGCGGCGCGAAATAACCGATGTGTGCATAGGTGGGCATGATCCCGATCAGCAGGCAGGGCAAGGCCATCATCAGGATGCTCAGGCTGAACACGCGCTTGCGCCCCAGGTGATCGGCAAAGTGCGCCATCAGGATGCCGCCCAGCGGGCGGGCCAGGTAGCCGGTGACGAAGATGCCAAAACTTTGCAGCAGGCGCAGCCACTCGGGCATTTCCGGCGGGAAGAACAGTTGGCTCAAGGTCAGCGCGAAAAACACGAAGATGATGAAATCGTAGATTTCCAGGGCACCGCCCAGGGCGGCCAGGCCCAGGGTTTTGTAGTCGGAGCGGGAAAAACGCTGCGCCTGTAGGGGAAAGGTGGCAGTCATATGAAGGCTCGGCAGACAAACAAAATGGCGTGCAGGTTATGAGGTGAGCAGGATGATGGCAATCACGGCAGATATATTTGTTTTCCTCATGGCTCGATGAAGATAACTGCATTCCCATATCAATGGCCGTAGCGGAACATGCCGTAAAACTGCCAACACCATAATAAAGACAAGAGGAAAGACTCGTGGCCGATGCTATCGAAGAAAGCCGCTATGCCCGATTTGCCCTGCGCTGTTCCAACTTCGCCGAACGCTGGTTTCCCGACTCCTGGGTATTTGCCGCGCTCGCCGTGATCATCGTCGCCGTGGCGACCCTGGGCATGGGCGCCGCACCGACCGAAGCCGCCAAGGCTTTTGGCGATGGGTTCTGGAGCCTTATCCCGTTCACCATGCAGATGGCCTTTGTGGTGATTGGTGGTTATGTGGTGGCCAGTTCGCCGCCGGCGGTAAAACTGATCGACCGCCTGGCGCGTATCCCGAAGAACGGCCGCTCCGCCGTGGCCTGGGTGGCGTTGATCTCGATGGTCGCGTCCTTGCTCAACTGGGGCCTGTCCCTGGTGTTTGGCGGTTTGTTGGTGCGGGCGCTGGCGCGTCGTACGGATTTGCGCATGGATTATCGCGCGGCCGGGGCTGCGGCTTACCTGGGGCTTGGCGCGGTGTGGGCGTTGGGGCTGTCGTCGTCGGCCGCACAGTTGCAGGCCAACCCGGCCAGCCTGCCGCCATCGATTCTGTCGATCACCGGGGTGATCCCGTTCACGGACACTATCTTCCTGTGGCAATCCGGCGTGCTGTTGCTGGCGTTGATCGTGGTGTCGCTGATCATCGCCTACGCCACCGCACCCGGCCCGAACAGCGCCCGCGATGCCAAGGCCTGCGGCGTCGACCCCGCGTTCAACCTGCCCAAGCTGCAAGCCCCCACCCGTCCAGGTGAATGGCTGGAACACAGCCCGCTGCTGACCATCCTGCTGGCGGTGCTGGCGGCGGGCTGGCTGTTCCATGAGTTCTCGACCAAGCCAGCGATCAGTGCGATCTCGGGGCTGAACACCTATAACTTCCTGTTCATCATGACCGGCGCCCTGCTGCACTGGCGTCCGCGCAGTTTCCTCGACGCGGTGGCACGCGCGGTGCCGACCACCACCGGCGTGCTGATCCAGTTTCCGCTGTACGGCTCCATCGCGGCGCTGATGACCGTGGTCAAGGGTGGCGACGGCCAGACCCTGGCGCACCATATCTCGACCTTCTTCACCTCCATCGCCTCCCACGACACTTATGCACTGCTGATGGGCGTGTACTCGGCGGTACTGGGCTTCTTTATCCCGTCGGGCGGCGGCAAGTGGATTATCGAAGCGCCTTACGTGATGCAAGTGGCCAATGACCTGCAATACCACCTGGGCTGGGCAGTGCAGATCTACAACGCCGCCGAAGCGCTGCCGAACCTGATCAACCCGTTCTATATGCTGCCGCTGCTGGGGGTGCTGGGGTTGAAGGCGCGGGATTTGATCGGGTTTTCCTTCGTGCAGTTGCTGGTGCACACGCCGCTGGTGTTGTTCCTGCTGTGGGCTTTGGGGACGACGTTGAAGTATTTGCCGCCTGTGATGCCCTAAAAGCTCCTTCTGATGTAACGCGTGGGGTTGTCCTACTCCAGACGGCGACAACCCCTGACTCCCTCCACTCAGACCTTTGATTAACCTGACTCGGACACCTACTCACTTAACACCCAGGAGATCCGATGACGCCCCTATCCAAATCACTGGAAACGTTGATCACTGATATTTATCAGGACGACAACGTTTCATTCACTGAATACAGGACCCTGCGAGACGACGCCGATCGCCGCATGGCCTCGGTTATCGAAGAGTTCGGCCTGCATAACAACGTGACCGCCTTCCAGAAATCCATCGACGTGGCCATGCAGCTGTTGCAGACCAGTGTGATCGATGCAAAAAAGGCCAGGCTGACCGATACGGGTGAGGCCATTGTCAAAGATGCGGTGACGGCCCAGGTGGAGTACTTGCGGGCGGGCAGCCAGCTGGCACTGCGCCTGCTGTGACCCTCTGGTTCAAATCACTGTCTTCGTTCCGTCACATTGCGTTGCTACCGTCCTGCGAAATATCTTGCAACATCTCGCCAGGACTCCCGCGCAATGAGTGACGATCACGAAGACCGCCTTTCCCCCGATTCCGTAACGCAACCGTCGGTGGACACCAGCCGTCGGCGTTTCCTCGGGGGCGCGGCAGTGTTGGGGGTCGGCGCGACCTTGAGTGCCTGCGGCAATACCAGCGAGGCACCGGGTAAACCGGTGGCGCGACCGCTCACGCCACAAGAACTGGACAAGGCGTTGCGCGAACAGGTGAAAACCGTGGTGGTGATCTACGCCGAGAACCGCAGTTTCAACAACCTGTTTGCAGATTTCCCCGGTGTGGAGAAACCACTGTCGGCGCTTTCCGCTGCCGACACACAGCAACGCGACCGCGACGGCAGTGTGCTGACCACCCTGCCTCCGGCCTGGGGCGGCGTGTTGCAGGTCGGCCCGCAAACGGTGGACGGGGTGACCTACCCCAGCGAAGTGCAATTCCAGGAAAACCTGCCCAACGCGCCATTTGCCCTCAAGGGCCCGAATGCCGAAGACCTGCCTTTGAGCCTGGTCACGCGTGACCTGTGGCACGTGTTCTATCAGAACCAGATGCAGATCAACGGCGGCAAGAACGACGGTTTTGTCGCCTGGGCAGACTCAGGCGGCCTGGTAATGGGCCATTACGCCCAGAGCCGTTATTCCCTGCGCCTGTGGGACGTGGCCAAGGAGTTTGTACTCTGCGATAACTTCTTCCAGGGCGCGTTTGGTGGCTCGTTCCTCAACCATCAATACCTGATCAGCGCCACCGCGCCGTTTTACCCGAATGCCGCGCAATCGGTAGCCAAGGCGCAGATCGCCACGCTGCAGAGCGATGACCCCACCGACCCGCGTCTCAAGCCGCTGGACAAGTCCCCGGCCAGCGCTATGACCGGTCCGCCGCAGTTCGGCCCCAGCGCCCTGACCCCGGATGGGTACGGCGTGAATACCCTGGCCCCGCCCTATTGGCCGACCTGGATCCGCGACCCGGAAAACCCGGATTACGCAAAGGCCGATCTGCCTAACGTGCTGGTGCCGCAAACCCACGAACACATCGGTGACAAGCTGTCGAAAAAGAATGTCGATTGGGCCTGGTACGCCGGTGCGTGGCAAGCGACCCTGGACCAGTTCAAGGATTCGGGCGGCATCCCGAAGATTCCGAACTTCCAGTACCACCATCAGCCGTTCAACTACTTCAAGCAGCAAGGCCCGGAAAACCGCGCCGAGCGTGACAAACGCCTGCGCGATGGCGGTTTGGGGGATGAATCGAACACCAACCGGTTCTTTGCCGATGCCGAGGCCGGCAAACTGCCCGCCGTGACCTTCTACAAACCCCAGGGCAACCTGAACATGCACGCGGGCTATGCCGATGTAGCCTCGGGCGACCGTCATATCGCGCGCGCCTTGAAAGTGCTGCAAGAGAGCCCGCAGTGGAAAAACATGGTGGTGGTGGTGACCGTCGATGAAAACGGTGGCTGGTGGGACCACGTCGCGCCGCCCAAGGGCGACCGCTGGGGGCCGGGTACGCGGGTGCCAGCGATCGTGGTGTCACCGTTCGCGCGCAAAGGCACGGTGGACCATACGGTGTACGACACGGCGTCGATTATGCGGCTGATCACCCGGGTGTTTCAGCTGGAGACCCTGGACGGCCTTAAGCAACGTGATGACGCAATGATCGCCCGCGGCCAGAAACCGATGGGTGACTTAAGCAACGCTTTACAGTTCAACCTGTAGGTTTTCTTATCCAATAGCGACACAGCGGCTGATTTAGCACGCGGTTTTCCTGGTCAGCCGCTACTGTGTGGAGGTGGGCTTTCACCCCGCGCAGACGGGCTTTCGCTGACAAGGAAACAACAATGTTTAAACCGACCAGGTTGTCCTTCACCCTGGCCGCACTGATGGCGAGTGCGGTCGTACAGGCCGACATCGAGGTACCGCTGGGGAGCACTCAGCGGGTTACCCAACTGTTTGCCTTCCCCAACAACTGCAATGTGATCTGCTTTCGGCCATGGACGCTGGAACAGACTGCCGAGCACTATCTGAACCAGAGCCTGCAACGGGATGGCTACAGCCGGGCGAAAGTGAGCGTCAAGACCCATGACGGGCAGGTATCGGCGACCTTCAGCGGTGTGCCTGACAGTTATGGCCAGCCCCTGACCACGTTGCTCAATACCGCAGACCTGGCCTATCAAGGTGCCAGCAACCTCAACAGCGACGGCAAGTGGGCCTACAACTGGTACTTGTTCCTGCCGCTGGGCATGGCCTTGGAAAACCGTAAAAGCATCGAGCTGCTGCATTTCCCGCCGGACTACTCGCTGACTCAAGCCCAGGATTACCTCGAATCGGCCACCACCGACCGCTGGGCCACCCTGCTCACGGATAATGGCATCCCGGCGACCGAAACCCCGGCGTACCAGACCATCATCGATATCGCGCCCATCGCCGCGCCTTCCAATGCGGGCAAGGACCTGGAAAACGTCTACAGCTACTTCACCGATTACCAGACGCGCATGGTTCAAGAACTGAGCCTGCCCGCCAAAGGCGCTTTGCCGATGGTGGCGTTCGGCGCGCCGGTGCGCAGCTGGATCAAACAACAATACGGGCAGAGCGTGGCAGTGCTGGGCCTGGCGCAGATCAGCCCGGCCGACGGCAAAACCGTCTCGGTGTTGGGCGCCAACCACCCGAGTTACATCTGGTATGCGGCCAGCCCCGACACCTACGACGGCAACGAGCAGAAGGCCGACGAAGCCGGTTTGAAGGTGATGGGCCAGGATCTGAGCGCCGCGTGCTGGCAGGCCGGGATGGGCCAAAAACCGGCGAGTGATGCGAACGTGCTGCTCAAGGCGTGCATAAATACCTGGCAAGTCACGCGCAAGGAGCAAACCTGTGAGTTGTTTTATACCTCGGTGCGCAACCTGTCCCCGGAAGAAGCCAACGCGAAATGTGCCACCCCGGCCATAAAAGCCCAGTTGAAGCAGCTGAAAAGCGCCGCCCCTGCTCCAGCCATCGCAGCCCCGGCACTGTAGCCGGTACACAAATAACCGATTTCTACTGTCAACATTGACAGTAGAAATCGGATCCATGTTGAGCGAGCCTTGAGCCGCACCCATCCGCTGCAAGACTGGTAGTCAGCCACCACCCGCAGGTCGATGCAGCCTGAACCAGGAGAGTTATGAAAACTCAAGCCATGGAAAAGGCTAAAACCACTGCAAGCGAGTGCCTTTACCCCTTCAACTCCACACTGGGAAAGGGCTACCCTTCGACGAAACACTTCGAAGTGGTGCACGCAGTCGATGGCATGGGCGCCGGCATCAAAGCGCAAGTCGCCTTCGATAGTCGCGTCTGCATCGCCAAGATCTCCGGCTATGCCCTCAGTGAACGACGCCTGCATACTTTGCAGTTGTCATCCCGCCTGCACCTCTATGACTGTTGGTTCACTGGCCTGCTCTCTCATTCCTGCGAACCGAACGTGTTTCTCGACCTGCATTACCTGGAGGTCTGGACCCTGCATGACATCCTCGCCGGCGACCTCCTGACCATGGATTACGCCAGCACCGAAGACGTGCTGTTCCGGCAGTTCGCTTGCCAATGCCGCGAGCTGAACTGCCGAGGCTGGGTCACCGGTCGCGATGAGCCATTGAACGCCGAGGGACAAGCGTTCATGACCCGGTGGCGCGAGCGCAAACGCCCTTAGGCTTCGCCCAGCGGACGCAGGCGATACTGCGGCGGCAACTGCTCGAAACCACTGATGGTGGTGTTCAAGCTCTTCCAACGGCCATCCTTGATGCCGTAGATGCAGCCATGAATCGACAGGCTCTGCCCGCGATGCCAGGCGTTTTGCACAATGCTGGTGTGGCCGACGTTAGCCACTTGCTGGATCACATTCAGCTCGCACATGCGGTCTACGCGCTCTTCTTCGGTAGGCAATTGGGCCAACACGTCGCGGTTTTCGTAGTAAAGGTCACGAATGGTGCGCAGCCAGCCGTCGATCAGGCCGAACTGGCGGTCTTGCATCGAGGCGCGTACGCCGCCGCAGCCGTAGTGGCCGGTGACGAGGATGTGTTTGACCTTGAGCACGTCCACCGCGTACTGGATCACCGACAGGCAGTTGAGGTCGGTGTGCAGCACCACGTTTGCAACGTTACGGTGCACGAACAGATCACCCGGCAGCATGCCGACGATTTCGTTGGCCGGTACGCGGGCATCGGAACAGCCAATCCACAGGTATTCCGGGGTTTGCTGGCGGGCGAGCTTGGCGAAGAATTCGGGATCTTCCTGTTTGATCGCATCCGCCCAGCGTTCGTTGTTATCAAGCAGGTCTTGTAGTTCGTTCATCAGGGAAAGCCTCAGGAATGATGCGCAGTTTTGTGACTGACAACCCCTCGTCCAGGTCACGCCGCACGCAAATTAGCTTGAATCTTTGGGGAGCCGAGCCTGTCCACACACTATAAGCCCCACAGTATGAGGATTGGCCATGACTGAATCACGACGTCCCTACGGCGCTACCCAGCCCGAACCCATTGATGACAACGAAGATCGCATGGGTTCGATGCGCGAGCTGGATTTTGACGATAAGCAACCCACCGCGGAGATCGGCGATGAGATCCCGCGCCGCGAGCGCGAGCACTTGATGCCCGACGAACGGGTGCGAGAGGCCGGGATGACCGGCGCTTCGACGGATGATCATGAATCGACCGACGATGACATGAGCCCCGAAACGCTGATCCATGAAGACGGTGCGCGGGATGCCCAGGAAGCTGGCGAAAGTGAACCGGCCGACTGGGATTTGAGCATCGTGGATGAGGATGAGATTGGCGGCGGGAATGGGCTGGATGAGGCGGAGCTGGCGGATATTGACCCCGTCGACGGCAACCGCTGACACACCGTCGATCCAAATGTGGGAGGGGGCTTGCTCCCGATAGCGGTGGATCAGTCGACACCTGCATTGACTGACAGCCTGCCATCGGGAGCAAGCCCCCTCCCACAGTGGTTTTTGTGACTTAGTCGACCAAGGTGCAGGCCATCACGACCGCATCTTCGCGGCCACCCACGGCGGGGTAGTAGTCGCGCCGACGGCCGATTTCATTGAAGCCATAGCGCTCATACAGGCGAAACGCGCCGGTATTGCTGTCGCGCACTTCCAGGAAGCATTCCCGCGCATTGGCGGCATACGCGCGGGACATCAGGTGCTCCAGCAGCGCCAAGCCGAGGCCACGGCCTTGGTTTTCAGGCTTCACGGTAATGTTCAGCAAATGCGCTTCATCCAGGATGATCTGCACCACGCCGTGGCCCACCTGCTGCTCACCTTCGAACATCAGCCAGATCTGGTACTTGCCCAGCCCGTCGAGAAAGATCCCACGGGTCCAGGGGTGGCTGAACGCCGCGTATTCGATTTTCAGCACAGCGTCGAGGTCAGCCTCGGTCATCGGGCGGAAGGATAAAGCCTCACTCATCGGTTGTTTTCCAGCGCGCCATCAGCCGGCGCATGGCTTGCCAGACATCAGCCTTACGCTGTGGCTCTTCCATTAATAATTCCAGGCCCGGCAGGGCCCACACCGTGCCCAGGCTGTCGACCTGCAGCTCGCGGTACCAGGCTTCGGCATTGGCTTCACCGGCAAAGCGCACGGCGGGCAGGCCGATCAGCCACAGGCACACGCAGGGTTCGTCTTCCAGGCGTGCCGAGACAAAGCCTTGCACAAAGTCCCGCGCGGCTTCCGGGCCCTGGTCCATGGTGCCACGCACCAGCAGCGGCCAACGTACGGGGTCGCCGACGATTTGCGGGCTGTCGGGCAGGCCGGCGGCGCGCAGCATGTCCTTAAGCAGCATGTAGGCGGGGTCGCGGGTCTGGAAGCGTTCGCCGGTCGGCAACTCCACCAGCAGCAGGCAGCGCCCGGCCCGCAGCAATTGCAAGGCGAAACGCGGCGGCGGCACCACCGGGGCCTTGACCACCGGGGCGGCCTCCTCGACCACCTTGGCCGCCTTGACCACCGGCGAAGGGCGCGGCACTTCGATCTTCGCCCGTTCGACGGCCGGGCGCGATTCCGGAGTGGGTTTGACCACCGCCACCGGTGCGGCCGCCTCCTCCCCCGACGACTCGAACGCCTCATAGGGCTCAGGCGCCTGCAACAGCTCGGGCCGCGACGGCGCGGCAAACGGCAGTTCGGTGCGGGGCAGCCAGTTGACCACCTGCATGGCGGTCAAGTAAGCGCGACGTCGGGACTCGATAAGCACAGCTCGGCCACTTGTGGATAACTAAAGAGCGGGGATTCTACCGCTGTTCGGCAACAATCGCCCACTGCACACTGACCGGCTGTGGATAAATCCCGCGCCCGATGCAGTACAATCGCGACTTTTAATCGCCAACCAGCCGGCCATTCCGATGATCGAACCCAAGCGCGTCTTGCGCGCCCTCGCCGAACACTGGGCCCTGCTTGAGCCACTGTGCGAACACTTCGACCAAGGCACCCTGAGCCTGAGCGAACTGCGCGCGCAATTGGCGGCCCAACAACTGGACAGCACGCCCCAGGACATCACCAGCCTGCTGGACGTGTGGATTCGCCTGGATATCCTGGTGCCTGTCGCCAAGAGCCCGAACCGTTTCGAGCTCAACGCGCAGATCCACGACTTCCTGGCGTATCTTCGCAAGGAGCACCGGCTTGGCCTGTGCCTGGAAATCGAAGCCTACCTGCGCCACCTCGAGCGCTTGGCCGGTTATATCCAGGACGCCTTCGACATCCGTGATGGCCACGACCTGGCCCGCCAGCTGCGCCTGCTCGACATGCGCGTGCGCGACGTGTTGAAAAAACTCGCCAACGACGAACAGGCCCTCGCCGCCGTGGCCGACCGCGCCAAGACCAGCGACCGGCAGATTCCGTTACGCCAGCGTTACGCCGAAGTCCTGGCGACCTGGGACGAATACGTCGAACCGATGATCCAACTGGTGAACGCCGACGGCGCCTTCGAGCAAGGCGTGCGCAAGGTGGAGAACGTGCTGCTGCGCATGCTCACCGAGCAGCAGCGCCTCGGCCACCTGGTGGACGACGACATGCTGCTGCGCACCCACGCGCGCATCCTCGAGATGCAGACCAGCGCCCAGCTGACCCTGCGTCATGCCCGCGAGCTGCTGCTGCCGCTGCGCGAAGAAGCGCGCCGGCATAATGCTGTGACCCGTGGCGCGGCGTTGGCCTTGTCGGCCATCCGACGTAAAGGCCTGGACGCGGTGCCGCAGGCGGCCATGCCGATGTTTACCCGGCCGCAAAGCACCTTCCTCGGCAGTGCCAGCCAGGTCGAGGCCTATGTGTATGCCCTCGCGAACTTCGAGCCGAAGCCGGCGCGTTTCCCCAAGGCGCACAAATCCCACAAGGGCGACGCCCAGCGTGCACCGCGCACGGTCAAGGAAATGCTCGAGCGCTGCGAAGACGCACTGCCGATGCCGGACCTGATGACCTGGCTGCTGGAGCAGGAACCGGACGGCGCCACCGACGAATTGCTGTACTGGTTCTCGCGCCTCTCGCGCGAAAAACGCTTCAAGCGCGAACGCCTGGAACGCCGCGATTACCACACACACGAGCACCAGGTCAGCCTGCGCTCATTCGCCCTGCTCCCGGCCAGCACCGACTCCGCCGAGAATTCTGCGAGCACGCCTTATGCATCTTGATCTATCCGAACTGTCCCAGCTGGCACCGATCTTTCGCGAGCTGTTCAAGGGTTACCACGTCAGCCGCCGCGACCCGGAGCTGTACGCACAACTGTCGAACTTCCAGGACCAGTACCGCACGCTGTTCAAGGCCCTGGGCTTTGAGCTGGTGTGCGATACCCGTGGTTTCTACTACTTCGTGCCGGACTCGGCCATCGCCAGTGCGCAGGTGAACAAGACCGCCCAGCGCCTGGCGTTGTTCACCTTCATCATCGTCGAGCATCTGGCCGACCAGGGCCGCGACCCGATTGCCGTGCTGGATGGTGGCAGCCTGGGCCGTGATGAGTTGCCGTCGCTGCTGGAGAAGTACCGCGACCTGTTTATCCAGGCCGAGGTGCAAACCCAGGAAGAACTCGAAGAGAAAATCATGCGCCGCATGACCCAGCTGGGTTTTGCCAGCGAAGACAACGGCATTTATCGCTTCCTGCCGCCCATGCACCGCTTCCTCGATGTGTGCCTGTCGGTACAACAAGACCGCGACCTCGCAGCCAGCGTGCACAGCGTGTTGCCGCTGCCGGCACCGGTGATCATTGACGAAGACAGCGATGAGAAATTGCTGAAAACCGATGACCCACTCGACTTGAGCGACTTCGCGGATGAAAGCGAAGAAGACGCCCTGGCACGTGCCATTGCCGAAGAACAGGAGACCGACGCATGAGCAAGGAACGCTACGGCATCCGCCGCTTCGCCCTATTGAACACCGCCGGCTACAGCTTGGGCTTGTTCCCGCTGGAAGAACCGCTGTCGGTGTATGGCGCGAACAACCTGGGTAAATCCGCGTCGATCAACGCCTTGCAGTTCCCGATCCTGGCGCGCATGTCGGACATGAGTTTCGGCAAGTACACCCTGGAGCAATCGCGGCGCTTCTACTTCGCGACCGACACCAGCTACATCCTCGTGGAAGTCTCCCTGCCCCACGGCCCGCACGTGATCGGCGTGGTCGGGCGCGGCCCTGGCGGCGGTTTCGGGCACCAGTTCTTTGCCTACGCCGGTAAGCTGGACCTGGCTCACTACCAGAAGAACGACACCTGCCTGCGTCAGAAAGAGCTGTTCACCAACCTGGAACGCGAAGGCCTGAAAGCCTACGAACTCAAGCCGGATGAACTGCGCCGGTTGTTGGTGGGTGGTCATACGTCGATCCCGCTGGACCTGACGCTGATCCCGCTGCGATCCACCAGCGAGCAGAGCCTGAAGACCTTCCGCGCGCTGTTTATCAACCTGCTGCACATGCGCGAAATCACGGCGGCCAAGCTCAAGCAGCTGTTTCTGGATGCGTTTGAACACAGCCTGCGTTCTGGCAGCGTGGATTACATTGCGGCGTGCGAAGAAGCCTTCCGCGATGTGCGACGCATGGAGCAGGACTACAACTCGCTGGTAGCGGCCGGCCCGCTGGTCGAGGCGCTGTCCAATGGCGTTCGCCAGCGCGACGTGTTGCGCGGCAAATTGCATCGCCTGTCGCCACTGCTGGATTCGTTGCTGGGCACCTGGTCGGACTACGCCAGTGCACGCAAAGAAGAGCTGACGATCCAGGCCGAGCACTACCGCAATGAGCAGGACGCGCTGCAGAACGACCAACGTGGCGGCACGCAGGAGCTGATGCGCCTGGAGCGCGAAATCAGCGGGATCCAGCGTTGGTTGGGCGAGCTGTCGGTGCTCAAGCATCGCTTTGCCCTCGTGGATGACGTGAAAGTACTGGAGCAACAGCTGCTGGCGGCCAAGGATGCTCACGATGAATTGGCGGGCGCCCTCGCGCAGTCGCGGCAGTTCAGCGCCGAGGATTTGGACGAGCGTCTGCGCGACCTGGAAAAGCGCTTGAAGTCGGTCAAGCAGCAGCTCGACCACGCCGACAACAACAGCTACGCCAAACTGCGGGAAGAATTCTCACAGCAGGATGTCGAGCGTCTGATGCGCCTGTTCAACAGCTCGTTGTTCAGCCTGCCGTTGGGCGAGCATGGCATCACGCTGGATGAGGACGGCCAGTGGGTCAAATCCCTGGAGCAGATCCTGGATGGCTTCAAGGGCGAGCGTTTTGAAGTGCCGGGGCTGTCCATCGACATCTCGCACATCGAACCACCGGCCTTACAGGCTTTGGCGGATCGCGCTGCGTTGCGCGACCAGAAAGAGCGACTGGAGAAAGAACTCAAGCAGCTGAAAACCCAGCAGGCTGTCGCGTCTGACCGCGCCGCGAGCAAGACCCAGACCGAAGCGCTGTACCAGCAGGTACTTGACGCACAGAAGGCCCTCGAAGACTTCCGCCGCGCACAAACTCTAAGCGCGGAAGAAGGCGAGAAGCTGGAAAACCTGGCGCAGATGGAAGCGGCGCAGGATGAGTTGAAACGCTCCAGCGATGCGTTCACCGAGCGCGTCCAGCAACTGTCGGCCAAGCTGCAACTGGTAGGCCGCCAGATCGGCGATATGGAAGCCAAACAGCGTACGCTGGATGACGCGTTGCGCCGTCGCCAGCTGTTGCCGGCGGACTTGCCGTTCGGCACACCGTTCATGGACCCGGTCGACGACTCCATGGACAACCTGTTGCCGCTGCTCAATGACTATCAGGACAGCTGGCAAGGGTTGCTGCGCGCCGATGGCCAGATCGAGGCGTTGTATGCGCAGGTGCGCCTCAAGGGCGTGGCCAAGTTCGACAGTGAAGATGATGTAGAGCGTCGCCTGCAACTGCTGATCAACGCGTATGCGCACCGCACCGATGAAGCGTTGACGTTGGGCAAGGCACGTCGCGCGGCGGTCACTGACATTGCGCGTACCCTGCGCAATATCCGCAGCGACTACGACAGCCTTGAGCACCAGTTGGCGTTGTTCAACCGCGAGATCAACAAGCGTCAGGTCTCCAACCTGCAGAGCTTCCGCATCGTGTTGGCACCGAACAAGGAAGCGCTTAAGCATATCGACCAGATTATCCACAGTGCCGGTCAATACGAAGAGGGCGAGACCCTGTCGGTGTTCGACCTCAGCCAGAGCGCCGAGCAGGACAACAAGAACGAAGAAGCCAAGGAATACCTCGCGCGCCTGGTGGCTGCCAACCATAACCAGCTGGGCCTGAAGGACCTGTTCGAGCTGGCCTTCGAGATCACCAAGGTGCATGGCCAACCCGTGATCCATACCGACATTGATGGCGCGGCGTCCAACGGCACCACCATGACCATCAAGGCGCTGACCAACATGTACTTGTTGCTGCACTTGATGGACCGCGACCAGGCCGGGCGTGTGCGCTTGCCGTACTACCTCGACGAGGCGGCGGATATCGATGAGAAGAACCAGGCGGCGTTGCTGGAAACCAGCTTGCAGCTGGGCTTTGTGCCGATCCTGGCCAGTGTGAAGCCGCAGGTGTCCGCCCAGGTGGCGATCGACCTGGAAGGCGGTAGCGGGCCAAACGGGATCTATATCGATGAGGCGGATTGGAAGTATATCCGTCGTCATGATGCGGTGAAGGCGACGGTGAATGTGCAGGCGGATGAGCCGGAGTTGGATGAGGTCTGACTTTCTGAGCTGAAATGCAAAAGGCCCCTGGATGAGAATCCAAGGGCCTTTTTTTGTGTTGTTTGTGCCAGTGTCTTCGCGGGCAAGCCCGCTCCCACAGTTAACTGCGTTTATCCTGTAGGAACGCAGTCGAATGTGGGAGCCGGGCTTGCCCGCGATGGCCGCGACTCAGTCTATTTACCGAGTGGAATCTTAGGCGCCCAAGTGAGCCATTCATCTTCGAACTTGTCGAACAGCGGGAAGGTTTGCTGTGGCCGAGCGGCGTTGCCCATGCGCTCGCCGTCTGGGGTGGCGAAGGCGATGCCGCCGGCAACCAGGGTTTCCAGCGATTCGGTGCGTACGGTGGCGCCTTTGAACAGGCCGAAATCGAGGCCAAAACCACTGGTGTTCCAGAAGCGGCTGCCACTGCGTACCAGGGGTGCGTACTTGGGCTCGATCAGGACATGGATGAGTACACGGTCCGCCGTTTGGCCCAACTCGTAACCTGTTACTTTGCCGACGGTAACTTCGCGATAGGTGACCGGTACGCCTTCCTTGAGCGAACCGCGGCGTGCGGCGCTGAGTGTCAGGCTCAAGCCAGCTTCCTGGTGGGCGGCTTCAGGAGGCTGGTCCAGCGCGACAAAGCTCTTTTGCGGGCCAGCGTTTTTCGCAGCCGGCTGCACTTCGATGTATTGCCCGGTAACCAGGGTTTCGAGGTTGGAGGTTTTCATCAGGCCCAGCTCAGGCTTGACTACCCAGAACTGGCTGCCGACGCGCGCAATGCGGTCCGCTACCTGGGTGATACGTGCACTGAGCACTACCGACTGCATATCCGCACTGAGGTCGATACTTTCGATCTTGCCCACGTCCAGGCCCTTGAAGCGCACTGGGGTGCCAGGGCGCATGCCATCGGCGCGGTCGACTTTGATAGTGACCAGAGTGCCATGTTGGTTGGCGGCGTCTCGGTCGGCAAACAGACGGAAACGCGGAATGCGTTTTTTCAGCGGTACGTTCGGTTGCGGGGTTTCAAACGCGATACCGCCGGCCATCAAGCTGGCCAGGGATTCACTTTTCACCTGAATGCCACCGGTGAGCCCACCGGTCAGGGTGACACCGCTGGCATTCCAGAAGCGCGTCGAGCCGTTGACCAGATTTTCGTATTCCTTCTCGATGTGAACGCCGATCACCAACTGTTTGTTCTTGCGCGAGAATTGGTAGCTCTGCACCGAGCCGACCTTGACCTGTTTGTAGAGAACCGGGCTGCCTACATCCAGGGAGCCGAGGTTATCGGTAAACAGCACCATGTGCAGGCCCGGTGAACGCAGGTCCAACGGTGGCGCTTTGGCGCGGGCGATGTACTCGCGTTGTGGTGGAGTGCCTTTGTCACCTGGGCGAATGGCGATGTAGTTGCCTTTGACCAAGGCTTCAAGGCCTGTGATGCCGGCCAGAGAGATAGAGGGTTTGACTACCCAGAACTGGGTGTCCTGAACCAGGTAATCCTCGGCCAAGGGGTCGAGTGTCAGTTCGGCATTGGCACTGGAAAGATCCGGGTTGATTTTCAGGGTCTTCAGGCTGCCAACTTGGATGCCCTTGTACATGACCGGAGTACGCCCGGCCTGCAGACCTTCGAAATCTGCCAGCTGGACCTTCACCTTGATTCCGGCGGCGGCGGCGTCGAAATCTTCGTAGAGCCGGAAAGGCAGGCTTGGATCGGTCGGCGGGCTGTCCTTGCGATTCTCGGGCGTGGCGAAGGCGATGCCACCAGCAACGATGCTGGAGAGCGATTCGCTGCGCACCTTCAACCCGGACAGGTTGGCGTCGATGCTGATGCCACTGGCGTTCCAGAAACGGGTGTGTTTGCGCACGAGGCTGGCGTAGGTCGGTTCGATATAGACCTTGATTTCGACGGTGCTCTGGTCCTCGGAAAGCAGGTAGCTTTTGACTTGCCCAACCTGTATCTGCTTATAGAACACCGGGCTGCCACGGTTGAGCGAGCCAAGACGGTCGGCCTTGACGGTCAGGTGAAGACCGGGCTTGGCGTCGGACAAGGGTGGCTCTTCAGAGAGCGCCTTGAATTTGCGCGAGGGCTCACCGTCGCCTGGACTGGCGGCGATGTAGTTACCCGATACCAGGGTTTCCAGGCCGGTGATGCCGGCAAGGCTGACGCTGGGTTTGACCAACCAGAAGCGGGTATTGGTCTTGAGGTATTGCTCGACGTCCTTGTTCATCTCGATGGTGGCAATCACCCCTCGATTATTACCTTCGTCGTCCAGGGCCAGGGCCTTGACCTTGCCCACCGGCATACCTTTGTAGACCACTTCGGTTTTGTTGACTTGGATACCTTCGCCGCTTTCAAAGCGCACTTGGATATCGATGCCCTGCTGGGAATAGGCACGCCATCCCAGCCAGCCACCAATGATCAGGGCAATCAGGGGCAGCACCCAAATGGCCGACCAATTGGAGGCCGGGCGGGTTTTAGCTTTAGGCAAATCACTCATGGTCGTCGTCCGACTCCGTGTTATCCCAAATCAGTCGGGGATCAAAAGTTACTGCGGCAAGCATCGTCAAGATCACCACACTGGCGAACGCTGCAGCACCGAGATTGGCCTCGACACTGGCAAGTCGTCCAAAATTTACAACGGCCACCAAGATGGCAATCACGAAGATATCCAGCATGGACCAGCGACCGATGAATTCGATAAAGCGGTACATCACAATGCGTTGTTGCGCGGACAGCGGTTGGCGACGCTGCACCGAGAACAGTAGCAGACCTATGCCTACCAGCTTGAACGTCGGTACCAGGATGCTGGCGATGAATACGACTGCCGCAATCGGGAACATACCGTGCTGCACCAGTTGGATCACACCGGCCATGATGGTACTGGGATCACCTTGCCCCAAGGAATTGATGGTCATGATGGGCAGCAGGTTAGCCGGGATATACAAAATCGCTGCCGTGACCAGCAACGCCCAGGTGCGTGTGAGGCTGTTGGGACGGCGGGCATGGATCAGCGCACCGCAACGCGTACAGATCTGCTCATCCGAATCAGCGTCTTGTTTGTTCAATTCGTGACATTCGGTACAAATCAGAATGCCTGCATCAATCGCCCGCATGATCGTCCTCTCCTGAGAGCGCTTGCCAGATCTGGTGGGGCGACATCACCACCTCAAGCAACACCTGAACCATTAGTAGGCTGACAAAACAGACCAGGCCCAGTCCGACTGTGATGGAGGCCATGTCGGCAAGCTTTACGATCGCCACCAGCACGCCCATCAAATAGACCTCCAACATCCCCCAATCCTTCATGTGATGGTAGATGCGGTACAGCAGCAGTCCATAGCTGCGGCCGATGTTCCAACGGATGCTGAGCAACACTGCCAACTGGCAGAGCAGCTTGAGCAACGGAATGCCCATGCTGCACAGGAACACCACCACAGCCACGCCTTGCATGCCTGTATCGAAAAGGCCAACAACGCCGCTCCAGACGGTGTCTTCAGAGGACTGCCCGAGTAGATTGAGCTGCATGATGGGTAAAAAGTTCGCGGGGATGTACAGCAACAGTGCCGCAAGTACCACGGCAAGGCTACGTTCAACGACATTGTGGCGGTGAGCGTACAGCTCGTAACCGCAACGGGGGCATTGGGCTTTTTCGCCGAGGGCGAGCACTGGCTTGCGCATCAGCAAGTCGCACTCGTGGCATGCCACCAGGTCGTCCAGTGGTAAATCCGACACCTCAAGGGCATCAACCGGATCGGGCATAGATAGGGCTCGGACTCTAAAAAAGGTTAGGTGCCTATTCTAGTGGTCTAGTTCAGAAATAACTGTGCAAATTTGTCAGGGGATCAAGTGTTGGTTTTGGGTTTTCGACCGCCCAAAACAAAACCCCATCTGCTTTCGCAGATGGGGTTTCGGAATTTAATCTTGACGATGACCTACTCTCACATGGGGAAACCCCACACTACCATCGGCGATGCATCGTTTCACTACTGAGTTCGGGATGGGATCAGGTGGTTCCAATGCTCTATGGTCGTCAAGAAATTCGGGTACTGAGTCGTGGCCAGCTGGCCTCGCTTCAGCAAAT
>NZ_FPCE01000007.1:0-370498 GCF_900116845.1 Pseudomonas sp. OV546
AGTCGCTGGAAACATTGAATCGCACAAGCACTCGCGCCAACGCTTCACCGTCGGCTACTGACACAACACAGTTAAAACTGTGGGAGGGGGCTTGCTCCCGATGGCGGTGGGTCAGTTGGAATATCGTTGACTGAACCACCGCCATCGGGGGCAAGCCCCCTCCCACATTGGGATTTTCAAGTTGCTGGAAACGTTGAATCGCACAAGCACTCGCACCGAACGCTTCACCGTCGGCTACTGACACAACACAGTTAAAACTGTGGGAGGGGGCTTGCTCCCGATGGCGGTGGGTCAGTTGAAATATCGTTGACTGAACCACCGCCATCGGGAGCAAGCCCCCTCCCACATTGGGATCTTCAAGTCGCTGGAAACATTGAATCGCACAAGCACTCGCGCCAACGCTTCACCGTCGGCTACTGACACAACACAGTTAAAACTGTGGGAGGGGGCTTGCCCCCGATGGCGGTGGGTCAGTTGAAATATCGTTGACTGAACCACCGCTATCGGGGGCAAGCCCCCTCCCACATTGGGATTTTCAAGTCGCTGGAAACGTTGAATCGCCCAAGCACTCGCACCGAACGCTTCACCGTCGGCTACTGACACAACACAGTTGATCTTCAGCGCTACGGTTGTTGTGCTTGGCTCACTAACCAAACCATTAAGGCTTCGAGCCCCGCCGATGGTTTGGTGTCCGGTGGATACACCAGGTAATACCCCATCCCCGTCGGTACCCTCAGTTCAAACGGCGTCGCCAATCGCCCCGCTTTCAAATCCTCGCCAATCAACGCACTGTCGCCAATCGCCACGCCCGAACCTTGGGACGCCACCGTCATCGCCAGATCCAGCGTTTCAAAATGATGCCCCTGGCTCAAATTGTTCAGCCGCGTATTCGCCGCCTTCAGCCACAACGCCCAATCCCGCTCATCGCGCGTGGGGTGCAGCAGTACCTGTTGCTGCAGGTCGGCCGGTGTGTGCAAGCCACCGAGCAACGCCGGCGCGCAGACCGGGGTGAGTTGCTCATCGAACAGGTGCCGGGCCTCAGCCGACTGCTCGGCGATGGGCGCATAGATCACCGCCGCGTCGAATTGCTCACGGCGAAAGTCCACGGTGTAGGCCACGGTGGTGGTGAGTTCCACCGGCACGTCGGGGCGCTCCCGCTGCCATTGCATCAGGCGCGGCAGCAGCCAGCGCATCACACAGGTGGAGGCCTTGAGTTGCAGGGTCTGGCGGCGATTGCCGATCTGCTCGACCGCCTCACTGATCAGGCCGAACACCTGGTGGGCGCGCAGTGACCATTCGCGGCCCTCTTCGGTCAGGCTCAAGCCGCGCGCCTGGCGTTGGAACAGCGCGTAGCCCAAATGGCTTTCCAACCCGGCAATCTGCCGGCTCACCGCGCCTTGGGTGATGTGCAATTGCTCGGCGGCGCGGGTGAAATTGCAGCACTGGGCCGTGACCCAGAAGGTGTGCAGCGCAGGCAGTGGCGGGAGGCGTTTCATAACAGGCGGAGCCATGACGTGAGGACATGGCTAGTATGACTTTTTATCGATTGTTGTCGCTACCGGCCAGCCGCTCCAATAGCGCCTCGAATCCATAACAAGAGCGACCTCTATGGCGACCTGCGGCGAAGTATTGGTCAACCTCCTGGAAGGCTACGGCGTGGACCAGGTGTTTGGCATCCCTGGCGTGCACACCGTGGAGTTGTACCGCGGCCTGGCCCGTTCCAGCATCCGTCACGTCACCCCGCGCCACGAACAGGGCGCCGGTTTCATGGCCGACGGTTATGCGCGCACCCGTGGCAAGCCCGGCGTGTGCTTCATCATCACCGGCCCCGGCATGACCAATATCACCACCGCCATGGGCCAGGCCTATGCCGACTCGATCCCGATGCTGGTGATTTCCAGCGTGCAGTCACGCAGCCAATTAGGCGGCGGGCGCGGTAAGTTGCACGAGCTGCCGAACCAGGGCGCGATGATGGCCGGCGTGGCGGCGTTCTCCCACACCTTGATGTCGGCGGCGGAATTACCCGGCGTGTTGGCGCGGGCCTTTGCGTTATTCCAGGCCGGACGACCACGACCGGTGCATATCGAAATCCCGCTGGATGTGTTGGTGGAAAATGCCGACGCACTGCTCGGCAGTGAGCCCGTCAGCGTGGCCCGTGCCGGTGCGGCGCCGTCGGCGGTCAAGCAGATGAGCCAGTTGCTCGCGGCGGCCAAGCGGCCCTTGATTCTGGCAGGTGGCGGCGCCATCGACGCGGCCCCGACACTGACGCAATTGGCCGAGGCGCTCGGCGCGCCGGTGGCCCTGACCATCAACGCCAAAGGCCTGCTGCCCGCACGCCACCCGCTGCTGATCGGCTCGACCCAGACCCTGGTCGCCACCCGTGCGTTGGTGGCCGAAGCAGACGTGGTGTTGGCCATCGGCACCGAGCTGGCGGAGACCGACTACGACGTCACCTTCGCCGGCGGTTTCGAGATTCCCGGAGCCTTGCTGCGCATCGACATCGACCCGGACCAGACCGTGCGCAACTACCCGCCACAGGTGGCGCTGGTGGCCGACGCACAGATCGCCGCCGAGGCGTTGGTGAACGCGCTGAGCAGCCAACCATTGCCGCCACGCAACAGTGCCTGGGGCGCTGAACGTGTCGCACGCTTGTGGACCGAACTGGACCCTGCCTGGGACGCCGCCACCCGTGCGCAAACCCTGTTCCTCGACACTGTGTTGGACACACTGCCCAACGCCGTGCTGGTCGGCGACTCGACCCAACCGGTGTACAGCGGCAACCTGACCCTGAACCTCGACCACCCGCGCCGCTGGTTCAACTCGTCCACCGGCTACGGCACCTTGGGCTACGCCCTGCCCGCCGCCATCGGCGCCTGGCTGGGGCGTGGCGATGGGCAACCGGTGGTGTGCCTGATCGGCGACGGCGGCCTGCAATTCACCCTGCCGGAACTGGCCAGCGCCGTGGAAGCACGCACGCCGATCATCGTGCTGCTGTGGAATAACCACGGCTATGAAGAGATCAAGAAATACATGCTCAACCGTGCCATCGAGCCGGTCGGCGTGGACATCTACACCCCGGACTTTATGGGTGTGGCCAAGGCACTGGGCTGTGCGGCCGAAAGCATCCAGGGCATCGAGCAACTGCGCACGGCATTGCGCAACGCCGCTGATCGCCAGGGACCGACACTGATTGAAATCGACCAAGGCCAGTGGATGCGGGAGGTGGCGCAATGAGCCCGGTCGTGAACGGTGTGTATATCAACGGTGAGTGGCGTGCCGGAGAGGCCGTGCTGGAGGTGATCAACCCGGCCACCGAGGCCATCCTGGCCCAGGTCAGCGTCGGCAATGCGGGCACCGTGAGCCTGGCGGTCGACGCCGCCAGCGCAGCCCTCGCCGACTGGTCGAAAAGCACCGGCCGCGATCGCGCCGCCCTGCTGCGCAGGATCGCCCAGGGCGTGGGCGAGCAGCGCGAACAGTTGACGCACCTGCAGTCGAGCAACAACGGCAAGCCGCTATTTGAAGCCGCGATCGATGTGGACGACGTGATCGCCACCTTCGAGTATTACGCCACGGTGGCCGACGACCTGGACGCCGGCCAGGACCGCCCGGTGGCGCTGCCCAGCGCTGACTTCAGCGCACGCCTGCGTCGCGAACCGTGCGGCGTGGTGGGGCTGATCGTGCCGTGGAATTTCCCGATGGTGACCACCGCCTGGAAACTCGCCCCGGCCCTGGCGGCCGGTTGCTGCGTGGTGCTCAAGCCATCGGAAGTCACACCGTTGGCGGAGTTGCAGTTGGCGCGGATTATCGCCGAAGCAGGCGTACCGGCCGGGGTGTTCAACCTGGTGTGTGGCACCGGCCTGGACGTCGGCGCGCCGTTGGCGGCAGACCGTCGAGTAGCGAAGATCTCCTTTACCGGCAGTAACGCCGTCGGTGTGCAGGTGATGCAACGCGCGGCCGAAACCATCAAGGGCGTGAGCCTGGAATTGGGCGGCAAATCTTCATTGTTGGTGCTGGCGGATGCCGACTTGGACCTGGCGGTGGAACTGGCCTGTGGCGGTGGATTTTTCAACGCTGGGCAGATGTGTTCAGCCACCAGTCGCGTGCTGGTGGCTGACAGCCTGGCGGATGAATTCCTGCAGCGTGTTCAGGCACGCGCTGAAAGCATTCGCGTGGCCGACCCCTTTGCCGATGAAGTAGAAATGGGCGCGCTGATCAACCGCGTGCAGTATCAGCGGGTGCTGGGGCATATCCAGCGCGGCATCGAAGACGGCGCCCGTTTGCTCTGCGGCGGTGAGCGCCCGGCGGATCTGCCGAAGGGCTTTTTCATTCGCCCCACCGTGTTCACCGATGTGCCGCTGGACAGCGCGTTGTGGAACGAAGAAATCTTCGGCCCAGTCCTGTGTGTACGACGGTTCGCGACTGAGGACGAGGCCATCGCACTGGCCAACAACAGCGATTTCGGCTTGGTGGCGAGCGTGGTCAGCCGTGACAACGAAACCGCCGAGCGCGTGGCGAATGCCTTGCAGGCCGGGCTGGTGTGGATCAACGCGCCGCAAGTGATCTTTGCGCAAGCGGCGTGGGGCGGTTACAAGCAGAGCAGCATCGGCCGCGAGCTAGGGCCGTGGGGGTTGGCGGCGTTTCAGGAGATCAAGCATGTGATCAGATCCAACTGAGGGCGCAGGTCAAATGTGGGAGGGGGCTTGCCCCCGATGGCGGTGTGTCAGTCAACAATGTTCTGACTGAACCACTGCTATCGGGGGCTCGCCCTCTCCCACATATTGATCAGCGCAATTTTTAGATAGACCTAGCGACTTTCTCATTTGCCCCACTCCCCCGCCCATGGCCTGATGCCCCCTTGTTCACTCAAGGCCGTCCCATGGAAACCGTTCACACCAAACCCACCACCGCCCTGTGGCTGATGATCAGCGTCGTGCTGGTCGCCCTCAACCTGCGCCCGTCGATGGCCGCCGTGGGCCCGCTGTTGTCGTCGATTCGCACCGATGTGCCGTTGAGTTTCAGCAGCGCCGCCTTGCTGACGATGTTGCCGGTGATGGCCATGGGCTTGGCGATGTTCTTTGGCATGGGCCTGGCCAAGCGCTTTGGCGAGCACCGCAGCATCGTGGTGTCGCTGCTGGTGATTGGCGTGGCCACGCTGTCGCGGTTGTTCCTCGACTCGGCGCTGGAGTTGATCGTCAGTGCCATCGCCGCCGGGGTGGGGATTGCGATGATCCAGGCGTTGATGCCGGCGCTGATCAAATCGCGGTTCAGCGATAACGTCTCGCTGTTCATGGGCCTGTACGTCACCGCGATCATGGGCGGTGCGGCACTGGCGGCGTCGTTTGCGCCCTTCGTGCAAGTGCAGACCGGCAGTTGGCGCATTGGCCTGGCGATCTGGGCCGTGCTCGCCGTGCTGGCCCTGGTGTTCTGGTATGCGCAGCGCTCAGCGCTGCCGCCCCTGCCCCAAGCCGGCGCCGGCCCTCAAGAATCGTTTTTCGGCAATGGCCGCGCCTGGTTGCTGGCAGTCTTCTTTGGCCTGGGCACCGCGTCCTATACCTGCGTACTCGCCTGGCTCGCGCCGTACTACGTGGAGCAAGGCTGGAGCGAACAGAACGCCGGGTTGCTGCTGGGCTTTTTGACGGCCATGGAAGTGGTGTCCGGCTTGGTCACGCCCGCCATCGCCAACCGCCGCCAGGATAAACGCGGGGTGGTGGCCGTGCTGCTGGTGCTGATCATCCTCGGTTTCTGCGGCTTGATCCTCAGCCCGCAACACCTGAGCCTGCTGTGGCCTTGCCTGCTGGGCCTGGGCATCGGCGGCCTGTTCCCGATGAGCCTGATCCTGTCCCTCGACCACCTCGACAACCCGCGCCGCGCCGGTGGCCTCACCGCGTTTGTGCAAGGTATTGGCTACCTGATTGCCGGGCTGTCGCCGCTGATCGCCGGGATGATCCGCGACCAGCTGGGCAGCTTCGAATGGGCCTGGTGGTCGCTGACGGCAGTGATCGTGGTGATGCTGCTGATCGTCGTGCGTTTTAACCCCAAGCATTACGCGCACCATATCCGCTGAGGTCGTGTTGCAAACAGTATTTGTCCCACAGCAAACATAGAAATGCCCTACAGCGCTTTCTATTGGCACGTCCGTTCCGTTAAGCTTTTGCGCTGTCTTGTACTGAGTTCGGTACAACGGGTTTACGGACGAAACCGATGTTAAACAGTAACTTGCTCAGAAAACTCGATATGCAGGACTTGATGGTGTTTATCGCCGTCTACGATCAGAGCAGCGTTACCGAGGTGTCCGAAACGCTGTTTGTCAGCCAGTCCACCGTGAGCTACAGCTTGAAGAAGCTGCGCACCAGTTTTGAAGACGAACTGTTTATCAACACCCGGGCGGGCATGCGGCCGACGTACAAGGCCACCACCATGTACGGCCATGTGCAGAAGATCCTCGAAAGCATCAACCTGTGCCACGCCGGTGGCCAGGCCTTCGACCCGACCCAGAAAGCCGTGACGTTCAATGTCTGCGCGCCGGAATACTTCGAACAGTTGATCCTGCCGCGCCTGTTGAAACACTTCGATCACGCCGACCTGCCGGTGATCGTCAATGTGCAGAAACTGGAAACCGACATCCCCGCCGATGACCTGCGTGAGGGTCGCCTGGACCTGGTGATCTGCTTCGGCCCCAACTTCCACCGTGCCCATAAAGACTTCCGCACCCAGATGTTGCTGGAGGACGATCTGGTGTGCGTCTTCGATAAGCGCTCGGCACCGCGGGAAGCGGCCTTCAGCCTGCAATCCTTCGTCCAGCGGCGCCATGTATTCCCCACGCCGTGGACCTCCGACACCAACATGATCGACGGCTGGCTGGCGCGCCAGGCGCACAAGCGCCAAGTGATCGCCCGCGCCAACAGCTACGGCGCGGCGCTGAAGATGATCACCGGCACCGACTTCATCGTCACCCTGCCGCGCCGCGTGCAAAAACTGCTGGCGCCCGCGACGGTGTTCGGCCATTGCGAAGTGCCCAACGGCTTGCCGGGGTTCACGCTGGAGATGCAGTGGAATGAAACCAGTGAACAGGACAGTGCCAATACCTGGTTTCGTGAGCAGGTGGTGAAGGTGTGCGCGGATCAGGGGTTACTCTAACGTCTGTGGCGAGGCGCTTGCTCCCGTTGGACCGGGCTGGCGCTCCAGTGCGAAGCGCTCCCAAGATGTTGGGGCCGCTGCGCAGCCCAGCGGGAGCAAGCTCCCTCGCCACAGTTGATGGTGTGTCAGCCAATGGCGACTTTGCTGTAGGACTCGCGATCCATATCTATCACCTGGACGCTCAGCTGAACCTGGATATCCGCCGGCCAATCGCCCAGATCCTGCAGTGCTGCCAGCAGGCTCTCCGACAGCTGTTTCTTGACCTGTGGCGACCGCCCACTGAGCAGTGACAGCCTCACCGCCATAAAGCCACGCGGGTCGAGAGAGGTGCCGACCTGGAAACTCTCGACCTTGAGCGCTCGGCTTTTGATATCGAACTCGGAACCAAACTGCCCGGACGCCATCAGCACGTTGTTGAGCCTTAGCAGTGTTTTCTCAACGGCCAGGTTCGTCAGGTTGGCGGTGTATTCCAAGTGCAGATGTGGCATGGAGGGCTCCGAATTTGTTGTAGGAAGATTTGTAGATATATCACGTGAGTCAGGCCTGGGTCGCCAACCCTCGATCACTCATAAACGCCTCGAGCCGCGAACGCACCCAGCGCTCGGCCGGGTCGGTGTCCACATGGCTGAGCCAGACCATGGACAAATCCAGGGTCGGCGTCTCGAACGGAAACGGCTCGCAGAACAGGTGGCCCGACACCGCCATGGCCTCGGCGGTGTAGTCCGGCAGGCTGGCGATCAGGTCCGTGCCGGCCAGCAAGGCCGGCAGCGCGCTGTATTGCGGCACCGACAGCACCACGTGGCGTTTTCGACCGATTTCCGCCAGCCACTCATCGGCAAAGCCCGACACGTTGGCGGTGTGAGACACCAGCACATGGGGCCGTGAGCAATATTCATCGAGGGTCAGCGGTGTGTCCGACGCATCGGCGCGCAGCAAGCGTGGGCGGATATGGCGCAGCAGCTTGCGCTTGGCATTGGCCGGCAGGCCACGGGTCTGGGTGATGCCGACGGTGATATCGCCGGAGGCCAACAAATCGGGAATGCGCCAGTAGTCCACATGCTGCACCACGAACACCACTTGCGGCGCTTCCTGGCGCAAGGCGCGCAGCAGCGGTGGCAGCAGGCCGAACTCGACATCATCGGACAGGCCGATGCGGAACGTCATGGTGCTGACGGACGGGTCGAAATCGTGGGTCAGGCTCAAGGCCGACGACAACGAATCCAGGGCCGGCGACAGGTGCTGGATGATTTCCTCGGCCCGCGCGGTGGGCTCCATGCGGTGGCCGACGCGAATGAACAGCGGGTCGTTGAACAGCGTGCGCAAGCGGTTGAGGGCCGAACTGATGGTCGGCTGGCCGAGAAACAGCTTCTCCGCCACCCGCGTCACATTGCGCTCAAGCATCAACGCTTCGAACACCACCATCAGGTTGATGTCGGCCTTGCGTAATTCATTGCGATTCATCGGCGCCAGCCCCTTTCCCCAAGCCAAGCCGCAGTTTAGAAAGCGCGGGGGGCTGCGTCTATGCGCACACTGTTCATCCAGGCGCTTTGCGACTATAAATCAGCTCTCAATGGTCACAGGAACACCGCCGTGCTGGTCATTCTTGCCTTAAGCATCCTGCTCGGCGGCGTTTTGCTCTGGGCCATCAAGTTCATCGCTCATCCCACCGCCAGGACACTGCTGCGCGCCTTTGTCGGGTTATGCCTGGCGGCGGTCGTGGCTTATCTGGTGCTGGCTTCCGGGTTTCCGACTTCGCTGCTGGTCTGAGCCGCCTCCTGGCCCTGGCGCAGACGCAATGCCGCCAACGCGGCCACCACCAGCACCAGCGCAATCACTTTCAAGCCGTTCATCGCATTGCCGGTGCTCATCTCGATCGCGCCCATCACCGACGGCCCGACAAACCCGCCCAACAGCCCGCAGGCGTTGACGAACCCCAGCCCGCCCGCCAGTGCCACGCCCTTGAGACGCGAGGCCGGGTACAGAAAGATGATCGACTGCACCACAAAGAACATCACCGCCGACAGGCAAAAGCCCAGCAGGCTGAACACCGGCCCCGACACCGACGCAATGCCCAACCCCAGCGCCATGGTCAGCAGCCCGGTGACCAACAGTCGACGGCAACGCCCCGGCGTCGTGGCGAAACGCGGGATCAGTACCGCGCCGAGTGCCGCCGCGATCCAGGGCAAGGAGGTCAGCAGGCCAACGCTCATGGTGCTCAGTTCGCCGTACTTGCTGATGATGCTCGGCAGGAAAAAGATCACCGTGTAGATAGTGATCTGATGGCAAAAGTACACAAAGATCGCCAGCAGGATTTGTGGGGTCAGCCAGTTTTTCAACGAGTGCCCGCCCTCGCCCGCGCCCTCTTCGGTTTCCAGCGCGATGCGTTGTTCGATCCCGCGTGCTTCCTCGGCCGACAGCCAGGGCGCCTTGCTCGGACGGTCCGGCAGTTTGCGCCACACCACCCAGGCGAACGCCACGGCCGGCAAGCCTTCCAGCAGGAACATCCACTGCCAGCCGTGCCAGCCGAGCATACCGTCCATGCGCATCAAGGCGGCGCCCACCGGGCCGCCGATGATGTTGGCGAAGCACACGCCGAGCAGGAAATAACCGGTAGCGCGCGCCCGTTGTTCGCGGTTGAACCAGTAGGTCAGGTACAGCATCACGCCTGGAAACAGACCGGCCTCGGCAATCCCCAGCAACAGGCGCAGCACGTAGAACGAGGTCTCGCCCTGCACAAAGGCCATGGCCGCCGAGATCAGGCCCCAGGTCACCATGATCCGCGCAATCCAGAAGCGGGCGCCGACCTTGTGCATGATCAGGTTGCTGGGGATTTCCGACAGCGCATAGGTCAGGAAAAACAGCCCCGCGCCCAGTCCATAGGCCGCGGCGGAAATGCCCAGGTCGACATCCAGGTGATGCTTGGCCAAGGCAATGTTGGTGCGGTCCAGGAAGCTCAGGATGTAGGCGATGATCAGCAAGGGCATCAGCTTGACGAACATCAGTTTGTTCAACGCCTGCGGCTCGCGGGCGTGGGGGGCGGAAGTCATCGGCAATTCCTCTTGGCGCCCCGCCAGCCAGGCTGGGGGGCGCATCGGTGTTGTTCTAGGAGTCGAGTTGCACAACCAACGCCTGGGGGCGATGGGAAAACAGTTGCAGCAGCGCGCCGCCCAGGGCGCAGCCGGCCATCACGAAGAAACACACGGTGTAACCGTGCAGCGTGGTCCAACCGCCGCCCATGGCGATCAGGCTGCCCATCAGCACCGGCGCCAGGCCGCCGCCGATGAACATCGCTGTGGTGATGATGCCGTTGGCGGTGGAGGTCGCCGACGGCTCGGCCGAGTCGCAGGCCACCGCGTAGTAGATCGGCCACACCGCATTGGCGACCAGGCCGAACAGCAGTTGCACAACGATGATCAACGTCAGGGTATTGGCGAAGTAGAACGCGCCGACACTCGCCGCCATCCACAGCCCGCAGATGATCAGGGTGGTGCGCCGGCCGATGATGTCCGACAGCGACGGCCACACCAGTTGCCCGAGGATGCCGGTGAGGGTGAACACCACGCTCATCCCTGCCGACTCGGCCAATGACAGCCCGGCGATATTGTAGAGGTAGGCCGGCAGCACGATGTTCACGCCCATGTACACCACCTGCGTGAGCATGGTGTTACCGGCCGTGAGGGCGATATTGCGGTTGCGCAAGGTGGCGACAAAGGTGCGCCAGGCTTCGCCTTTGACTTGGCTGGCCGGCGCGTTGTCCGGCGGGGTCATGCCTTTGGCGGCGATGTCGACGTACAGCGCGGTGATGCGCTCGGCGGTGGAATAACGCGCCCAGAAGATCATCAACGGCAGCGCCACCACAAAGGCAAAGAAGAACACATAACGCCAGTTGTCCTCGCCAAACACCGTGATGACAAAACTCGCGACGATGCCGCTGAGCATCGCGCCAATCGGGTAGCCGGTGTGGTGCGCGCCCAGGGCAAAGCCGCGACGTTCCACCGGCCACCATTCGGCGGTGTTGCTGACGCCGACCGGCTCGCCCCAGCCGGCGCCGAGGTTGACGCCGACTCGCAGGGCAATGAAGGTGGCGAGGTTGCCGCTCAACGCCTTGAAGCCAGACAGGAACGAAATCGCCGTGTAGCCCAGCACCAGCGGTACCTGGAAGCGCGCACGTTTCCAGCCGCCACCGTAGCGGTCGCTCCACATCGAGCCGGGGATATCCAGCAACGCCAAGGCCAGCATGACCACCGTGGCCACGGTGCCCCATTGATCGGCGGACAAATCGAAATGCTTGGAGATGGTCGGCCCCAGGCGCAATACGATCTCACGGTCGTAGGCGTTGAGGATCCAGATCATCCAGCAGACCAGCAGGGATACCCAGGAATGCCGGTGAATGCTGCGCAGCGACGCTTTTTTTATAGTTGCCATGGGCCTCTCCAGGCGCGTAAGGGCGCGCACTGACACAAGGTTGCGAAGGAATATGCCTTTTTGAACACACGCGCTAGCTGGCGAACCGTCGCTCGGCTATTCCTTGCACGCCCAACCCGGTAATGGCGAACAGCGCTCCGCGCTGCTGGCCGTCTGCCGGGAAACGCGGCAGCGGCGGCTTGGCCATAGAGGTCACAAACAGGGTGTCGAGGTTCGGCCCGCCGAAGGTCAGGCTGGTGACCTTTTTCACCGGCATCTGGATGACGCGGTCGACCTGCCCCTCCGGGGTGTAGCGCACCAGCTTCCCGGCGTAGACCAGGGCTTGCCACAGGCACCCTTCGGCGTCCACGGTGCAGCCGTCGGCGGCGCCACCGCCGCCGGTGTCGACCTTGGCGAAGGTGCGGCGGTTGCTCACATTGCCCGTGGCGAGGTCATAGTCGTAGGCCCAGATCTCGCCGGACCAGGTGTCGCAGAAGTAGAAGGTCTCTCCCGACGGGCTCCAGCAAGGGCCGTTGGACACGATGATGCCTTCGTCCAGGGTGTGCAGGCTCAGGTCGGCGTCCAGGCGGTAAAGCTTGGCGCTGGCGTTGTCTTCAAGCGTGTCCATCGAACCGAAGATGAAACGGCCCTGCCGGTCGACCTTGCCGTCGTTGAGGCGGTTATCGGGCAGGTGCGGTTCCGGGTCGATGACCAGGTTGAGCTCACCGCTGCTGAGGTCCAGTGTGTGCACGCCGTTCTGCAGCGCGACAATCGCAGACTCGCCAGCGTGGCGCAGGGCCATGGAGCCGATCTTCTGGCCCACCTCCCAGGCGCGCAACTCGCGGCCATCCTCGGTGCAGCGCAGGATGCGGCCGTCGGCGCTGTCGATCCAATACAAACGTTGTTGCTCGACGTCCCACACCGGGCCTTCGCCCAGGGTGGTCTTGACGTCCACAAGCACTTCGATACGCATGGTGATCCCCTTATTGTTGTTGTGCGGGATGCAGGCCGCGCCTTGACGCGGCGGTTTTTCGGGTTAGAAATTGACTTGGTCGCGCCCCTTGAGCCCGAGGATTTCCCGCGCTTCATCCGGCGTGGCGACCCGATGCCCGAGGGCTTCGATCACCGTGCGAATACGCCGTACCTGGTCGGCATTCGACGCCGCCAGCTTGCCCGGGCCATCCCACAGCGAATCCTCCAGGCCGACACGGGCGTTACTGCCCATGGACAGGCCCATGGTCGCCAGCGGAATCTGCCCACGCCCGGCGCCGAGGATCGACCACACGTAGTCGTCGCCGAACAGGCGGTCGGCGGTGCGGCGCATGTGTGCCAAGTCCTCCGGGTGGCCGCCGATGCCGCCGCGCAGGCCGAACACCGACTGGATAAACAACGGCGGCTTGAGCAGGCCGCGTTCGAGGAAATGCGCGGCGGTGTACAGGTGGCCGATGTCATAGCACTCGATCTCAAACCGCGTGCGGTTCTCGGCGCACGAATTGAGGATGTGGGTGATGTCGCGGAAGGTGTTGCGAAAAATCCGGTCGTCACTCTCTTCCAGGTAAGGCCGTTCCCAGTCGTGCTTGAACTCGGTAAAGCGGTTGAGCATTTCGTAGAGGCCGAAGTTCATCGAGCCCATGTTCAGCGAGGCCAGTTCCGGCTTGAACTGCATCACCGGTTGCAGGCGTTCCTCCACGCCCATGGTCGGTGCGCCGCCGGTGGTGATGTTGATCACCACGTCGCTGGCGGCCTTGATGTGCGGCAGGAATTCGGCGAACAGCGCCGGGTCCTGGCTGGGGCGGCCGTCAACCGGGTCACGGGCATGCAGGTGGACAATCGCGGCGCCAGCCTCGGCGGCGCCGATGGCGGCATCGGCAATTTCCTGCGCGGTAATCGGTAAATGCGGCGACATCGACGGCGTGTGAATCGCACCGGTGACGGCACAGGTAATGATGACAGGACGATTTTTGGACATGACGAATCTCCGACTTTTATTCTTATGAAAAAAATCCTGGGTACAGCGCGATATGTTCTTCCGTGGCTTACAGGTACTCGACGTTACCGTCGACGCTGATCGCCTGGCCGGTCACGTTGCGTGCGGCGGGCGAACAGAGGAACAAGGCCATGGCTGCCACGTCTTCGGCGGTGACCATGCGCTTGAGGGAAATCTTGTTGAGGTATTCCTGGCGCATCTCGGCTTCGGGCACGCCGACCTGTTCGGCACGCGCGCGGATCACACCGTCCATGCGCGGGCCTTCGACGATGCCGGGCAGCAAGGCGTTGACGCGGATATCGCTCTCGCCCAGCTCCGACGCCAGGGATTTCATCAAACCGACAATCGCCCATTTGGTCGCCGCATACGGCGTGCGCCACGCGTAGCCCAAGCGCCCCGCCACCGAGGCGATATGCAGCAGGTGGCCGTGGGATGATTCCTTGAGCATCGGCACCGCGTGGTGGGCAAACCGGTACTGCGCAGTGAGATTGATGTTGATGGTGGCTTGCCACTCGGCGTCGCTGATCGCATCGATGCCGCCGGTAGGCCCGGCGATCCCGGCGTTGTTGACCAGCACATCAAGGCCGCCGAAATGCTCGCGCTGTACCTTGAACACCGCCTCGATCTGCGCGGCATCACTGACGTCGGCGCGGGTGGCGACGGTGCCCGGGTATTTGTCGCGAAACGCGGCCAGGGCTGGCTCGCTCACATCACACACATGCACCTGGGCACCGGCTTCCAGATACGCCGCCGCCAGCACTTCACCGATGCCGGCAGCCCCGCCGGAAATCAATACACGTAACCCAGGATAGGGCTGCAGCCGCTGTAGGACACTCATGCTCGTTTACCTCCTGAAGCAGACGACCGCGAACGGTCGCTCTTGACGAGCAGGCGCGCCAGGGAATCGGCGGCCTGCATGATGTCATCGGTCACCGCCGCGCGTGCACCGGCGCCATCACGGGCAGCCAGGGCCTCGACAATGCGCGTGTGCGCCTCCATCGAGCGTTGCAGGTGAGCTTTATCCGGGGCGACCAGCGCAAAGCACGGGCCCATGTGCAGCCAGAAGTTTTCCACGGCGGCCATGGTCAACTCGGCCTGGGCCACGGCGTAGATACGCCGGTGAAAGGCAAAGTTGGTCCACAGGTAGCGCGACACGTCGACTTCGTCGGCGGCGTGCTGCATTTGCTGGCACAGGTCGGTGATTTCATCGAGGTCGGCCTTTTGCAGGAGCAGCACGGCTTTTTCCGCCAGCAGCCCTTCAAGGGCGACCCGCGCATCACGAATTTCGCGCAGGCGTTCGACCGTCATAAGGCGTACACGCAGACGGGACGTTTCGGTGACTTCAAAGGCGTTTTCGGCGCTGAGGCGTTGCAGGGCTTCGCGCACCGGCATCGGGCTGGAACCGAGGGCTTCGGCGAGGCCGCGAATGGTGAGTTTCTGGCCGGGCTGGAAACGGCCACTCATCAATGCTTCGCGGATCTGGCGATAGACCTGGTCTTGCAAGGTATCGCGGGACACCTGGCGCAGGGTGGGCAGGAGGAGCGGACCATCTGTCATGAGGCAAAACCTGTGTTGTCGTTCTTATGGCCTCAATATGTGATCACAAATCAAATATGTCAAATAGTTTCCCATCTCCAAATCGCACGCACAAACAGCTGATGAATTTTCGACTGCACTGCCGATTGATAGCCAACGAACATCAATCCATTTAAATTTGTCACTTTTCATTTCTAAATGTGTCAGCCACTATTCCAGGTCTTAAGCGAGACAAGCACTTCAAAAAGAACGCTGGAGACACAAAACCATGACTAGCCCTACCCGACCCAACTCTGCCCACTCGAAAGTTGGTGCGGTATTCCGCGTTACTTCGGGCAACTTCCTCGAACAGTTCGACTTCTTTCTGTTCGGTTTCTACGCCACCTATATCGCTGCCGCGTTCTTCCCCTCCGCTAATGAGTTTGCATCATTAATGATGACCTTCGCCGTGTTCGGCGCGGGCTTCCTGATGCGGCCGTTGGGCGCGATTATTTTGGGTGCCTACATCGATGACGTCGGTCGCCGCAAAGGGCTGATCGTGACGCTGTCGATCATGGCCAGCGGCACGCTGCTGATCGTGCTGGTGCCCGGTTATCACACCATTGGCTTGTGGGCGCCCTTGCTGGTGCTGCTGGGCCGCCTGCTGCAAGGTTTCTCGGCCGGCGCGGAATTGGGCGGCGTGTCGGTGTACCTGTCTGAAATGGCGACACCGGGCCGCAAAGGTTTCTACACCAGCTGGCAATCGGGCAGCCAACAGATCTCTATCGTGGTCGCCGCCGCGCTGGGTTATGGCCTGAACGTATGGATGGAGCCGGCGGTGGTAGCCGATTGGGGCTGGCGCATTCCGTTCGCCATCGGCTGCGTGATTATCCCGTTCATTTTCATCCTGCGTCGCAGCCTGCAGGAAACCGAAGAGTTCGCCAACCGCAAGCATCGCCCGACCATGCGCGAAGTGCTGGCAACCCTGGCGAAAAACTGGACGGTGGTGATTGGCGGCATGTTGATGGTGGCCATGACCACCACTGCGTTCTACCTGATCACCGTGTACGCGCCGACCTTCGGCAAGACCGTGCTGCAACTGAGCACTTCCGATGCCCTGCTGGTGACGTTGCTGGTGGCCGTGTCGAACTTTGTCTGGCTGCCGATCGGCGGTACGTTGAGCGACCGTTTTGGCCGCAAGCCGGTACTGATCGCCATGACTGCGCTGACCGTTCTCACCGCTTATCCAGCGCTGTCCTACGTGGTGAATTCGCCAAGCTTCGCCCATATGCTGGAAACCCTGCTGTGGTTCTCCTTCCTCTACGGCATGTACAACGGCGCGATGATCCCGGCGCTGACCGAAATCATGCCGGTGGAAGTGCGCGTGGCGGGCTTCTCCCTGGCCTACAGCCTGGCAACGGCGATCTTCGGCGGCTTTACCCCGGCGATTTCCACCTGGTTCATCCACATCACCGAAGACAAGGCCTCGCCGGCCTACTGGCTGATGTTCGCCGCGCTGTGCGCCCTGTGTTCGACCCTGGCGCTGTATCGCCGCGCCAATGCCCGTGGGCAAGTCATGCAGGGGGCCGCGTGATGAAGCCACTGCTCAAGACCCTGACGGCCCTGACCCTCGGCGCCCTGGCGCTGACGGCCCAGGCCGAACAGCTCAAGGTGATGACCTCCGGCGGCTTCACTGCCGCGTATAAATTGCTCGGCCCGCAGTACGCCAAGCAAAGCGGCGACAGCCTGGACACCATTCTCGGCCCGTCGATGGGCAAGGCGCCGGAAGCGATTCCCAACCGCCTGGCCCGTGGCGAACACGCCGACGTGGTGATCATGGTCGGCTACGCCCTGGATGAGTTGATCAAGCAAGGCAAGGTCGATCCGGCCTCCCGTGTGGAACTGGCGGACTCGCGCATCGGCCTGGTGGTGAAGGCAGGCGTGCCAAAGCCTGCCATCGGGACTGACGCCGAACTGAAAGCCGTGCTGAGTCAAGCCAAATCCGTGGCGTACTCGGACAGCGCCAGCGGTGTGTATGTCGAGAAAGAGCTGTTCAAGAAGCTCGGCATGCCCGCCAAGGGCACCATGATCGAACGCCTCCCGGTGGCCGAACAGGTCGCCAAGGGAGACTACGAAGTGGGCTTGCAGCAGGTGGCGGAATTGTTGCCGGTGCCGGGTGTGACCTATGTCGGCAAGATCCCGGAGGACGTGCAATCGGTGACGCGCTTTGCGGCGGGTATTCCGGTCAACGCCGAGCACCCGACGCGGGCCAAGGCGCTGCTGCATTACCTGGCGTCGCCCGAGGCGCAACCGGTGGTGCAATCCACCGGCCTGGACTCGGTGTCACGCTGAGCGAAACGGCATCTCACGCACTAACCGCTCCAACTCCAGCGCCGCCGGTGGCAATGTCCGCCCGCGGCGTTTGATCAAACCCACATTGCGCATCACCTGTGGCTCCACCAACGGCACACTCACCAGAATCGGGTGTTCCAGCGCCGGCATCGCAATCGACGGTACCATCGCCACGCCCAGCCCGGCCTCCACCAGCCCGATCATCGTAGTCACGTGGTGCGTCTCGCAGATACTCGGCTTTTTCACCCGCACGCCACGCAAGGCCTGGTCCAGCAGGCTGCGGTTGCCGGAGGTTTTGTCGACGGTGATGTAGTCGTACTCATAGGCTTCGGTCCAGGTCACGCTGTCGCGCTGGGCCAGCGGGTGGTCGCGGCGACAGGCCAGGACATAGCGCTCCTGCAACAGCAGTTCGAACTCCACTTCATCGGCCAGGCTACCGCTGAAACTCACGCCAAAATCCGCCTCGCCACTCTCCACCGCATTGCACACCTCACCCGCACTGGCATCCAGCACCCGCAGGCGAATCTTCGGGTACAGCTTGTGGAATTCGGAGATCACGTGGGGCATGAAGTAATACGCGGTGGACGGCACACAGGCGATGGTCACATTGCCCATGCGCGTGGACGCGACATTGCTGATGCCCATCAATGCCACATCAAGATCGTCGAGCATGCGTTCGACCTGGGGCAGGAATGCGCGGCCGACCATGGTCAGGCTGACCCGCCGGGTGGTGCGTTCGAACAGTTTTACGTCGAGGGCGGTTTCGAGCTTTTCGATCCGCCGGCTCAGGGCCGGTTGCGAGATGCGGATGGCCTCGGCGGCGCCTCGGAAACTGCCCTTGTCTACCACGGCGCGGAAGGCCTGGAGGTCGTTGAGGTCGAAGTTGATGATCACGGGAGGGAAGCCAGAGTGGTCGGGGTGGTGGGCATTATCGTATGGGAGCCGGTGGGGCGCCATGCATGGCAGAAAGGTTTGCGGTAATAACCCTACTACAAATATGAAGTCATACATATCAATAGGTTATCGGCCGTCTGCGGCCACGCAATCGTCGAAATGGGTCAATACTTGCGGCCTGACCTACACAACGGAAGACGTAGCCACCCATGGAAACCCATCAGTTCTGGACAGACGCCGAGACGCCGGATATCGGCATCGATCAGTTGCTTCTTGCATCACGCCAATGGTCAAGCAGGATTGAATCCTACTCACCCTCGGCGGACTTTCCTCAAGGACGGCGTCGTCACCGAACTGTTCAGAGGTGAGAACGCGCAGGGCTTGTGGGATGACGGCGACGACCTCTACGCCATTGAAGACCGCAAGCCCTTCGGGCGATTGTTGCGCTATCGCTGGAGCGACCAGAGCCTGACAGTGCTGCGCGACCGGGTCCAGGAAGGCGAGTCCATCGTGCGTTGCACGGATGGGCGCTTGCTCTATACCGAGAAGAAAAAAGGCGTGGTGCGCGAACTCACTCAGGACGGCAGCGACCCGGAGGTGTTCAGCCACCTGAAAACTCCTGGCTGAACACCCAATCGTTCCTGAAGGCGCCGCAGTCGATTGTGCCGACCGGTCGAGGAACCTATGTACTGGCCGAAGGCGGAAGAGATCGGGTGTTGGAACTGATGTCCGATTCACTCACGCCGTCACCGTAGTCCCGCTACAGCTGAAAACGCGCCACCGCCTCGTTCAGCGCGACGGCCAACTGCGCCAGCTCTCGGCTCGATCCATTGATCTGCCCGGCGCCGGACGAGGACTGAGCAGACAAGTCACGGATATTGACGATGTTGCGGTCAACTTCCTTGGCCACCTGCGCCTGCTCCTCTGCGGCGCTGGCAATAACCAGGTTGCGCTGGTGGATCTGGTCGATGGAGTCGGTGATCTGGCTCAGTGCACCACCTGCGCCCTCAGCCAACGCCAAGGTATCGGTGGCACGCTGGGTACTCGACTGCATTGATGTGAGTGCATGGTCAGACCCCGTGCGCATCGCGGTCACCATCTGATCGATTTCCAGGGTTGATTGCTGGGTACGGTGCGCCAATGCGCGCACTTCATCAGCCACGACCGCAAAGCCACGCCCGGATTCGCCGGCCCGCGCAGCCTCAATGGCAGCATTGAGGGCCAGCAGGTTGGTCTGTTCGGCAATGGAGCGAATCACGTCGAGTACCTTGCCGATATCGCGCGATTGCTCGGCCAGGTTCTGCACCAGCGTCGACGTTTCACCGATGTTAGAGCTCAGGGCCTGGATGGCGTTGACAGTTTCGCCGACACGATGCTGGCCTTCGCGCGCCGTTTCATTGGAGAGGCGAGTGGACTCGGAGGTGGAAACGGCATTGCGCGCCACCTCATCCGCCGCCGAGGTCATCTCGTTCACGGCGGTGGCGGCCTGTTCAATTTCAGCGGTCTGCTTTTGCAGGCTGCGGCTGCTTTGATCCGTGATGCCATTCAGGTCGGTGGCGGATGATGCCATCTGCCCTGCCGACTGGCGGATCAGTTGCAGGGTCCCGCGCAGGTTGGACTGCATGGTCTTGAGCGCCACGAGCAAGCGGGTTACTTCGTCGTCGCCGGTCACGTCTACCGTTTGAGTCAAGTCACCGTGGGCCACGTTTTCGGCGGCCCGCACCGCATGGCTCAGCGGACCGACGATGCTGCGAGTCAACAACCACGCCAGCGCCACCGTACTCAAGGCGGCCAGCAGCACGAAGCCAACCACCATGGTGCGCGAACGGCTGTATTGCGATTCGGCCTCCTGGCCCTGCTGATTGACCTGCGCGTTGTAGTAGTCAGCCAGGGCATTGAGTTGCGCACCCGAACCATCGACCACGGTTTTCATGTCCACCAGCAGCAACTTGTTAAGCTCGGCGCCCTGCTGCTTGTCGGCGAGGACGAAGGACTGTGCCAGACCTTGCTGGTACAGGCGCAGCGACACCTGAAACTGGTCATAGAGCGAGCGCACTTCAGGGGTGTCGATGACCGCATCGAGCTCGGCCAGCCTTTTCGTCAGGTCTTGGCTACGGGTGTCCATCTGGCTGCGATACTGCGGAAGGCTGGCGGGGTTCGGGTCCAGCGCCATGCGCAAAGAGATCGTACGAATGCGCAGCATGATTTCGCGGATGTCCGCCACCAGCCGCATCTTGGGCACCAGCCCGCTTTCAACCTGCACCGCACTGGCGCGGATGCTTGCCATGTTCGACAGCGCAAAAAAACCCAGTAGGGCCACCAGCAAAGCAATCAAGGCGAAACCCAGACCCGCACGGCGGGCGATGGACAGGCTGCGAAGGGACATTTTCAGGGGACTCTCTTATTGGGGATACGATGTCGTATAAGAGCGTTTCGGCCTGCTGGGGCAGGACTTTAGCGATGCGGATGAAAGTGCTACTTAATATTTCTGCTGCTGGGAAAAAGGAGAAAAATACAGCTACGAAAAAGCCCGTAACCTCTCCGACCACGGGCTTCTTTTAGCGACCGGAGGTGACTCAGCTTCCGCGCTCTTTGTTGGATTGTGAAAGGACCGAGGCGGCAAGCGTTTTGGTGGTTTCGTTGTAGTGATTGGCGCCGAGTACCCTCCCGGCTTTCGCCTCCATTTCTGCACCCGTCTGCTTGTCGTGGTCTTTCTGGGCTAGCGCTGAAGCCGCGAGGCTTTTGGCGAGGGCTGAGGAGGCTGGGCTGTTGAGCGTTTGGGCCGCCAACGTCGCGACCTTGTCGGAGGTTTCTTTCGTATTCTTGCTCATGATGCAATTCCTTTGCAGTTGTGGGCACTCCATCTCGAGCGCCACCACAAAGTAAAGCGTTGCCCGGGGTATCGCAACGCGCTGCTTGTAGGCAACGTTTTGGAAGCATGTGCGAAAGGTGTACCGGTCATGTAGTGCGTGCTAGAGCGTCGCATCGATTGCACTGATGATTACTATCGAACGGAGCGCCTGCTCGATTTTCAAGACGGGTTCCTATAATCCCTTCCCTATTCCCTCCCCTTTCGCCTGGCTTCAGGCGACGTTAACCCTGGAACCCAACACTATGCCAAGTGCCAGCCAGACCCCTAGCGGCCTTCCCGAACATAATCAACAAAGTCTCAAGCAGCAGTGGCTGGCGATTCTCTCGGTCGCCGTGGGCGCCTTCGCCTTGGTGACCAGTGAGTTTCTCCCGGTGGGCGTACTCAATGACGTCGCCAGCGACCTCGGCATCAGCGCCGGCCACGCCGGGTTGATGGTGACCTTGCCGGGCATCATGGCCGCCCTCGCCGCGCCCTTGCTGTCTGTGAGCATTGGCGCCATGGACCGTCGTTACCTGCTGATCGGCCTGACGCTGATCATGATCATCGCCAACTCGGTCGTGGCCTTCGCCAGCGACTTCAGCCTGCTGCTGTTCGGCCGTGTATTGCTGGGCATCAGCATCGGCGGTTTCTGGGCCACGGCCATCGCCCTCAGCGGCCGCCTGGCGCCCAAGGGCGTGGATGTTGCGAAGGCCACTTCGATCATCATGATGGGCGTGACCCTGGCCACCGTACTGGGCGTGCCCGTCGGCACCTGGCTCAGTGGCCTGATGGGCTGGCGCATGACCTTCCTGGTCACCGCGCTGGTGGGCGTACCGGTGCTGCTGGCGCAGGTCTTCCTGCTCCCTCGACTCAACCCGGAAAAAGCGATTCGCGTCAGTGACCTGCCGGCCTTGTTTATCAATCCGCAAGCGCGTGTCGGGTTGATCGCTGTCTTGCTGATCGGCCTGGCGCACTTTGCCGCGTACACCTATGTCGCGCCGTTCTTCAAATACAGCTCCGGCTTCGACGGACCGACCATTGGCTCGCTGTTGCTGCTCTTTGGCGTGGCCGGGGTATTCGGTAATATTTTTGCCGGTTTCGCCGCCAACCGCAGCGTACGTCACACCCTGCTGTTGGTTGCGCTGATGATCGGCACCAGCACCGCCCTGTTCCCCTACTTCGCCACCGGCATGACCGGCGCAGCGATGCTGATCGGGCTATGGGGCTTCGCCTTTGGCGCCTTCCCGGCGTGCGCCAGTATCTGGATGTTTGTCGTAGCGCCGAAAGATGTGGAGCGCGGCATGCCGCTGTTTGTCGCCCTGTTCCAAGTGATCATTGCCTTGGGCTCGTTCTTTGGCGGGCGTATCGTCGACCAACTGGGCAGCGCGGTGCTGTTGAGCCTGGCCACGGCGCTGGTGGGTGCAGGTTTTGTGACGGTGCTGGTGCTGGGGCGGAAGGTCAGTAATAGCTTGGCGGCTCAACCCGCCTGACCGCGCCCCAGAAACGAAAAAGCCCCGTAGCTGAATAAGTTACGGGGCTTTTTCGTTTCTGGGGTCCGATCAGAGAGCGCAACCTCTGACCATTCATGGCATTCCATGGCCCCCGATGTTCAGATCAACCTACAACCGCGGTTGTTAGCTGGCAGCACATTTCTCAATGAGTTTATCTGCCAGGATCTTGGCTTTAGCTGCCGTGCTCACCCCTGTTCCATTTTCCGGGTTCATGGTCTTATCACGCAGATGGGCATCGTAGTAGCCCGGCAGCCCTTCAGGCATCAACGCTTTGCTGTAGCGCTGATACTCAATGTGGTGCATTTGAATACACCGGCGTCGGGTATGAGGAAAATCATGTGTCGGTGAGGCTCACTATTAGCCCATCGCCACCTATGACATTTGCTATGTAATACTGAGCACGGTAGCATTCAAACTAAAATTGAATTTAAACGCGAGCATACTTTGTATATAAAATACTACTTCCGGAACTTGATAATCTCGGTAGGAATTTTCATTTTATTCTTTACCAATTGGTTTGGTGGGGAAACATTCGTAGAAAGAACAAACCCCATTTTTTTAACGCTGGGTGTATGCAGTACTTTTTTATTCCCTTTTTCGCGGATGATCATCGAAAAAACTGCGCTTCGCTTCACAACGCCAGAATTCTGGACTACCGGCTTATTTACTGAGTCACCTGGGAAAAATGGCCTATATGCTATCTTTTATGTAGTCTGTACGATCCTAGCAGTTCCCATTTGTGGTATTTATCTAATGTATATGGCATTAAAAAAAGTGGCCTAAAAAGACCACTTCCTCTCTTCTCTTTTAAGGCAGCATTGCATCAAGCGCATCGTTAAATTGCTTCACGTGCGCGTCATCAATATAAGCACTGACAAGTGCCATAATTAGCGCAAAAGCTACGATACCAATCGGTGTGGAAACGGTCACTCCGAAAGCAAAAGCAATTAGACCTGTCGCTGCACTGCCGGCAAAAAGTGTTTCCATTTTCAGCACAGTATTGTTCCAATCACCCGATGCGTAGCTTTTCTTGACCTCCTCAACCAAGTCATACACATCAAATGCTTTGCTTGCATAGCCAAACCCTTTCGCGAAGAGGTTGAGGTTTTTTGCCAGCTCAGCTCGATCAAGTGAATCCAGAGCATTCACGATGGCGGCACGATCTGCAGCACTGAATTTCTTATCCAGATGATCCTTGTATTGATCAAAAGCCTTCAAAGCCTCTTCAGCACTGCGAAGCGTTTTACCCTTTGCAGTTTCAGCCAAATCTGTAGCTAATGCAGACATCTGAGCGCCATATTTTTCACCGATTTCTTTGTAGAAATCAGCAGTGAATTTGATAGCCCCCTTAATTTCCTCTTCTGCCTTTGCTTGTTCTTCGGCAATTCGTTTTGCTTCTGCTTCCTCTGCAGCTTTTTTGGCTGCGGCTTCAGCCGCAATACGTTCATCCTCTGCAGCTTGTGCTGCTGCAACAGCAAGGGTCAACGCGTTAGACTTTTCAGTAAGGGTCCGGATTTTTTCAGCCAGCTTTTTACTTTCATAAACAGCTGAAATCGAAGCGATAAAAGATTGATAGATTTCAATCGGCGTGCCTGGGCGTTTTCCGTTAACAATATCAGTTGCGAGAATGGCGGAATTCTTTTTGAATTCTACTGCAAGAGGATCTCTTCCAAAATAAGAGTTCGCAACTGCATTACTATTAACAAGTAACTCTTGTGCTTGTGCAACCAGCCCATCTACTACCGCTTTCTCTTTTTGTGCTTTTTCCAATTCACTCAGAAGGCCGACATCACCAAGCGCAGCGGCTACTTCGCTTTCGGTTTGGGTTGGAATATTAGGAAAATTTGCATTATAGGCCGTTTCAATGTCCACCTGAGCACGAGCTGCTTTACCTGCAATGGGCAAAACATAATCCGAAGAGGAGCGGATTCCAGGAAGGCTCAGAAGGGTCTCAACGTCGGTACCAACAGGCACATCTACTGAATTTGGAGGCTGTGCGCCGGGTACTCCCGGTACAACAACTGGTACAGGTGGAAGCGGAGGTGGAAGTGGATCTGGTGTGACGATGATAGGGGGTAGCTCAATTCCATTTGTTGTAGACATAAGAATCTCCATGTGACTTGGCATTTTTTTAGAAATGCACAAATCTTAAATTTCAGCAGCCCAAAAGCAGGCTGCGTCCTGCTTGTCTTCATACGATGCTAGACACCAGGCAAAACAACTGTACATAAAACCAGCTCTACACACAACCGACAATATGCATTTGTGCATATTTTTGGCATTTTTACTATAAAATCAGATATTTATAGCATTAACAGCATGCTCAAACGCATTCTCCCTCAATTGGATGTGGCTCTGACTCATTAGGAAGGCCAACACGTCATCGCCGCTGTATTGTTCTGCAAAGGCTCCTCTTGCCACCTTCCTATCGCTCACATCGTCAACCAGCGCATCACCATGCAGCATTGATTTGTACACGAACGTCTCGCGCAATGCCTTTAGGTAGAAAGCGGCGTCATCAGGGCTACCAACTCCAACAGCAGGCGCTGTGAGCTTGCTGTGCAAGCTTCCCTTGATCGTTGCGACCAGCGTAGGGAAAGCCTAGGCGAGCCAGGCCTCTGAGCTTCAGGGACGTGACAGAGCTGATTGTGAAGTAGTGGTAGCGCATGGACTTTGGAACAATCGTTACGTCATGCCCTACGATATGTTTGGCGCTGATCCGCTTGAAAAGCTTGTCTGTGATCAAGTCATCTGCGGTGAAGAACTTAACCTTCACACCTTGCGCGTTGTAGGCTTTCAGGCAGAACCACGATCAAATAATTTCCCTTGGGTAGGGCTGTGAAGCGTATTGAGACGCTTACGAACAACCAACCTACCCTACTGTCATTTTCAGTACAAACTACCCTGCACAGGGGTTCTAAGGCGAAATAATCATGGATGAAGACAGGAATGCCAAGGTAAAAGCCAGACAGGCCCCACAAGCACATTAACTGGTCAAATTTTGGACAAAAAAAGCCCCGATCCGCAGATCAGGGCTATTTATTTTGGTACAAAGCGCTGGTACAAACGCTTTATGTGACCTCTTGTAAGTGCTTGATTTACAAGAGCATCAATAATATGGCGGAGAGATAGGGATTCGAACGCTTTGAAGCGGCCCCCGAGGCCGCTTCAGGCCGTCTATCTCGGTGGTTTTGGATTTTAGCATGGTGTGGGAATGCCTAGAAAGGCCTTGGGTTTGCCCTAGAAATACCCTAAAAATGCCTTAGGACGCCCCCAACTTAACCAAACGTGGAGACAGGATTGGCAGTGGGAAATGCCAGCGGAGTACACACCTCAATAGCATGCAGCGGTGCTCTGGCAATGTGATATCATTTTTTTATTGGTGTCGGATGGCGCAATGAGCAATTGCAGTGCTCCCAAGCCACTCCATTTGGGATTAATGTTCATAGGAGGAACGGAGTTGCCAGCAATTTTCATTCATCTCTCAGATATCCATTTTGGCCAAGAAAAAAATGGCGGTTGGGTTAAGACGAATGCGGATGCCAAAGAGCGTCTTATGGATGATGTTCAGGCAGAGCTCGTAAGAAGGGGCTCAAACGCATCTGGGATTATTGTGACTGGTGACATCGCTTACTCCGCACAGCCTGAACAATATGCAGCTGCTGGTCTTTGGTTAGATGAGCTCGCGGCTCGCACAGGCTGCGATCGACTATGCACTCAGTTAGTACCCGGTAACCACGATATCGATAGGGATTCCATCACAAAAGCCATTGGCTGGAAAATTCAGTCAATACGTGATTACGGCGACGACGTCCTAGACATGCTTCTCGATGACGAAGCGGAACGTGAGTCCCTATTCAAACGGTTCGCTGCATACCGAGACTTCGCCCAAGGTTATGGGTGCGACCTGGATTCTTTTGGCGAGTACTCGGCAGACCACGCCGTCCAGCTTGCTCCTGGCCGATCGATTCGCTTCGTCCGCTTAAACTCCGCCTTGAGCTGTTCGAAAAAAGATGAACCGGGGGCTTTGATCCTAGGCGCGAGACAACGTGTTATTCCCCAAGTACCTGGGGAAGAGGTCGTGGCACTGATGCACCATCCTCTGCATTGGTTCATGGATACCGTTGAAGCAAGAAAATACATTGCTAATAGGGCACGTGTAGTCATTTCAGGGCACGAACACTACCCCTCTATAGATGTATCAACGGTAGAAGACGGATCTGATCTTATGCTGTTAGCTGCTGGTGCCGCCGCTCCGGACCATATTGGCGAAAAGTACACTTACAAATACAACATTTTAGAGTTTGACTGGGACCAAGAGACAGACTCTCTGTCAGTCAGCATCAATCCGAGGACATGGGACGACGAACACAAACGTTTCCATAAGGATCACGAATTCCTCGCTAGTACTCAGGAGCAGCATCTGCTCGCATCACCAAATTTCAAGCAAGCGCCACGAGCTCAAAGTTTTCATCCAACTACCGCTGAAGCACCGAAAGTCATACCGGTGGTTAATCCGATTTCAGGTGCGGGCAGGTCCGAGATGGACATAACCGCCAGAGATCGTGCTCTGCGCCTCAAATTTTTCCGAGACATAAGTAAAACTCAACGCCTCAAGATCCTAGCTGATCTTGGTGGCCTTCCAGTAGGAGCAGGCGCAAAATTTGATCACGCACTAGAGCAAACATTTTTCGCTCGAATACTAAGCAAAGGTCGCGCTGAAGAGTTGGCCATAGCTATCGAAAAAGCTTTATCGGATGCCAAGACAGAGGGAAGCAAATGAGTTTGATGGCTAAACATTCGCGTATTTTCTGGCCTGAACCCAAGGACGATGATGTTCGACGACTGAACCAAGCAGTTGTCTCCGTCCAAACGTGGATGCAGGGAATATCAACCGCTTGGCTTGCGATCGAGCTAGCATCCAGGATAGCAGCAGCTTTCGAAAGCGGACTTGTCGACGAAAATATTGCAGTAGCAGTGGAACAAGCAATAGTTGAAAACGGAAGCGATGCTTTCGTACGAGAAAACAATGATCTACAGATCACTGTAGTAGCTGTAGTGGCCGCATTAGATCTTGTTCGCAGGGAGACTGTGGGTGAACATGACACGAGTGCAGTGGACGCTTTCGCAGCCGCAGCGTGGTCAGCGCTTTCATTTCAAGATCCCGTAGAAAAAGAATCGCTTGAGATGCTTCGCATTGAGCTCTGCGATGCGTGTCAAAAGCGCAGCAAAGACGTAGCAGAGGAATCCAGGATTAGAGCTGAAGTGCCGGAAGTTGGCCTGTTATCTATCCCCGACAATGTTCCGACTGGCGCGCGTGCTAAGCAAGCGTTCAAGACTGCAGTTACCCCACTTGTTAAAGCACTTCGGGAAAACGCTGAGCTTGATAGGGAAGAAATCGACTTCCTTTGGTGGCGACTGGCAGATTGGAGTGAAAGCCTTGAGCGACCATTCCCAAGCCTTCCAAGTTTAACTCAAGCCGTCACGGCCGGACTAGAATGCGCAGCAAAGCTAAAGCGTATTCCATCATCAGGCCATCGCAATGTCGTGTTACGTGGAATTGGTGACGATGTGTCCTCTACTCTGCCGCAAGTGATTTCGACCATCGGTGAAAATATTCAGGCTCTCGTTTCTGGCATTGACAGTGAAGGAGTCTTGAGCGCAAAACAGGCCTTTCCACTTCTTAGTGCGTTGGTTAGCGACGATTGCGAGCTATCCGGATCCAACACACCTCGAACAATTAGAGATTGGGGCGCACGCGCCCTCCTAGAAGCTGGCGTGATGCATCTTAGCGGACGAAGGGGCTAAACCTTATGCGCGCTTGCACTTTCGACGAGTGTACAGTCAGTGTCACTGGACGCTGCATTCAGGGGTTTTCTACTTCTGAATGTCCCCATATCGATGGAGACATCGCCGACATTGAAGCTCCCCCCGAATCACAAGACTCCGAAATTTCATGGTCAAGTGAGCTGCATACCTCAGTAGGCAACAGCGGAGGTTCTGCAGGATTAGCGGTGCTGGAGCGCTTGGAGGAAATGCCAAGATTGCCTCCAAGTATGACGCTTGGGACTGAGGAAGCTCGGGAATTGATGTGTAATGAATACACAACAATGGTAGGCATCGTCGGATTGCCTGCCTCCGGCAAGACTGCGTGCCTTGTCAGCGCTTATCTCTTGTTATCAAAAGGTCAGTTTCAAGATTATTCGTATGCTGACAGCAAAACTCTCATGGCGTTTGAGCAAATTGCTCGCGGTAGTCGGCAATGGACCAATGGAGAGCCTCCTAATCAGTTAACCGTTCGCACCGAGCTTGTGGACGACCGACAAGCAGGTTTCCTGCACTTCAAATTGCGGCGAATAGCCGATGGCAAGCTGTTCAATGTTTTATTGCCAGACCTACCTGGTGAATGGTCTAAATCCTTCATTGATCGAGCCGACTCTGACAGGTTTGATTTTATCAAATCAGCTACCGTGATTTGGGTCATGGTGGATGGGCGAGAGTTCGTGGACGGCGAGCGCCGAAATTACGCAAAATATCGTACCGAACTTTTAATCGAACGTTTGGCAGGAATGCTTTTGACGCCTCCACCGCGTGTGATTTTAGTCCCAAGCTGGCGGGATCTCGGTGACTTCCCTGAGGAAATATTCAAACAAATTCGAGATACCGGTCTTAGATTTGGTATTGATATTTCACTAGCACCTATCGCCTCATTTTCGGCTAATACAAACGTAGAGCCAGGCGAAGGTATAAGTGATTTGCTTACGAGAACATTCATGCACGACCGACCCCCCCCAGTTTTTTGGCCGGATGACAACGGAAGTAAGCGTCGGAAACTATCAGCTTTCAGGAGCGGAAATTGGCCACAAGATCGGTAGTGCTCATAGGTGGACCCGACTCCGGCAAGACCAATTACCTTGGTCGCTTATGGCCTTCTTTTCATAAGAGAAAAGGCGAACTGCGTGCCGATTGTATCCCAGCCGACATTAGCTATGTTGACGCTGCAGCTGAACATCTGATGAAGGGAAAATTCGCACCAAGATCTGACAGAAACCTGGAAGTGGGTCGATCTGACTTTTCAATCGACGTCAGAGCTCAGGGTGGATCCGGCGCTCTTCGAACATTGATGGTGCCAGATATATCCGGAGAGCTTTGGACTAGGGCTGTTGCAACTTCGGAAATCTCAGCTGAATGGATGTCACTTTTGCAAAATGCAGAAGGGGCGATTCTCTTCTTGCGACACGACTCTGATCAGACAGTCCAACCGTTGGATTGGGTAAATGCCCGTTCGGTACTTCAGCTATTCACTACGGAAGAAGAAGGCCTAGGTGGAGCAGAGCTATTTGAACTGCCTAACCAAGAGGCGCCAGATATCGACGTAATGGAGACTTCGGAACCTAGAATTCCGACACAAGTACTCCTCTGTGAATTATTTCGATTTCTTGAATTCCTGCTAGCGGAAAGGAATGACGGAGGCGCGCCAAGACTGTCAGTCGTAATCGCCGCATGGGACCGCATGGACAGTGAATCCCGCGACGATAGCCCCATAGCGTATCTCGAAAAGGAATTCCCACTTTTCGCAGGACGACTGGCCTGCGAGAGCCGTTTGGACATTAAAGTGTTCGGTTTGTCTATTATCGGTGGAGATTTGGACGATGATCCGGATTTCCGTAGTGAATTTCTAAAAAATGACCTATCTGAGCAAGGTTATGTAGTAGTGCAAAACGATGATAGATTCGAAATCGTCAACGATGTGACCCTTCCCATCGCTTGGGCCATAGGGGAATAAGTTGAAACCTCTAGATGAGCAGTTACACGGGTATCGCCAAGGGCACGAATTGCTGTCGAGCACCATCCGTTTGTCCAATGCTGATCAACAATTGATTGACCGCCTGTCTGATGTTGCAGGCCCTCTAGGACCTAATGAACGCTTTGCACCTTACATTACATGCTATCCGCTTACAGGCGGCTCCCACTACGTTGTGGCTAGAACATGGCAAGATTTGGATGCGCCCCGTGCGGGATGCGTTAGGACACGAAGTATCCTAGTCCCAACCGAGGTATGGGTAGAACTAGAAGACATCGCGGCAGTTGTAACAATTGCCACCAAGGCCGGCGCTAGCGAACCCGCCCAAAAGCGAATACTAGATATAGCCACTCGTACTACATTGCCTGAATTCGACTCGTTGCAAGGAACTGAGCTAGTTGAAGCACTTTTCCTTGAAGATCGAGCTCCTATTGTTGTGTTCGATGCGGAAAAACCTGAATTACTAACACTGCGAATTCTTACAGCACTATGGTCTGGCTTTCGACGTCAGTTTGCTGTTTCAACATTTTGTCGCTCACCAAGGACTATCGGCCGTCGTAGTTTCGATCTCGTTTTCGCTCCGAGGGACGCTCGGTCGCGGTTTAGCGACTGGCCTGGTCGAAGAATAGATGGGCGTAAACGAGAGGCACCACGCCATCATTGGTCAGCATCAATTACTGAGCGAGTTCTTGAATCTCCGTTTCCGTCACTGAAAATGCTTGATGCTATCGGCGAAATGTCTTCTGACGGCGTTGGCACCGAGGCCGCGTTAAGAGTGTCACTTTTATGGGAGGACCTACGTCGGAAGATCTATACTTCTCCAAATGCTGTACTTGGACTACTAGACATTGCGAGCACTCGAACAGTGCGCAACACTGAAGTACTACACGAGCTTGAACCTGCGATTATTAACGCTACAAATCTTGCAATTAAAAAGATGCCAGCCCAAGACGCATGGAACTTTCTGAGCGCTCTAACATCAAAGCTAGAGTCTCCCGGACAATTTGGTTCCGTTACGCAAGCTATATATTTTGCCGCAACAGAACTTACAACTCAAAATTCCGATATGGCAATGCATTTTCTGCAGGGGCTATTAAACCAACACTCCCCTTCTTTGCCGCTCTTAAAAGGAATAGCGGAAGGGTTATCACTATCATTCAATCAAGGCACTACAAAACAACTCGCCTCTTTGAAAACAACAGATCTAATGCGGGTTTCTCAACTCAGCTTGGATCTGATGAAAAAGATAGTATCTGATAACTCAACTCTTCCATCAATGATCGCAGTCGAACTCTCAAAGCTCAATCACCCTATAAGCGATAAGTTCAGCAACGCGATCTTACCTCTCTTAGTCAACGACGAACAAGCTTCTCTTGCTGAAATTCTCTTAGAAGAAACAGATAGCAAGCGGCTAACAGATTATTTAATTCATCTTTACAACACCAACGGCTTGTCCTCTGCGCAGCTGCGCTCCACAGTCGTTGAACGGGGTCGAAAACTAGAAATAACGGACGATTGGAAAGACACAATCGCACGAATGACGCCTAGTAATCACGTTGACTCAATGCTGAAAGAATTGCTGGGCAACGAGCGAAAAGATCTTTTCTGGATTCTCACCAGCGATGTCCTAGACGTCTCTCGGCGAGCTGAACTACTGCACACGTTTCTAACTACTGTAACACCACGGTACTTTTTCGATATTTTCTCATCTATCAGCGATGTAAAAAAAGTTATCGAAGTTTTAAACCTCAAATGTGAAGAACATTTAAGATCTCTAATACCTGTGATCCGACACGCAAACCTATCTCACGCTGAAAAATTTAAAATAATATCCATACTCCTACCTTACCTGCAAGGGCAGGAGGCTGTAGACTGGACACTTAAAGCTATAGAAATCGCACTTACTTTAAGCGAAGTAGAAGTCAAATCTAAAAAATTAATTCAGTGGCTAAATAAAGCTGGACAAAACCTTTCTGGTGCTCGCACGATCAAGCAAGCACTAATCCATAGCAATAACTCCAAGGTTATAACCAGAAACTTTAACGCATTCAACGAATGCAAAAAAGATGCACGAGAACCAATATTAAAATCAGTTGATGAGATTGCACACCAACTAACTACCCGCCCTTTCCTAGGTATTTCTCAAGAGGCTGCCAATGAGATCGCCAAGCTGTTATGGGATTCGCGAAACTCCAATAAACATGCATTGAAAGAAGCGGCCGGACAACTACTCCCTTACCTCTTAAAACAGACGGAGTCCGCTGCCTCCCCGCTCATAGCAGCAACCTTTCCAATCGTCTATGCAGAACTAGAAAAAGAAATACCACCGGATTTTTTTTCAGCAATCTTCCGTTTTGTAGATTGGGACAAATGCAAGACTGCTCGAACTCAGCTTGTTAGTTCGTTCACTCGTTCAAAGTGGAGTATTGTGGATCTTGCAGTAACCGCAGCCCGAACAGGAGATACGCTGTCAATTTTTACTATTTTATCAAAAGAGCCTAATGGCAAATATTTAATCAAAAAGCTTACTCTAGAAATTGAAAACATTCCTGTCGAGTATAGAACAACAGTGAAATATGCGTTACTAGATCTAGACTACAGCAACCCCTTTAATAAAAACCACTAAATCTAATTTTTCACAAAAAAAATTGCTTAGTATCAGAGTACAGAGCTTTAACGATCATTCTGTACCGAAAAGTGTCAACATCCATCTTGATCCCCGCCTTCTATATCGATAAGCTTTCAAACGTCACAGCCATGCTGTGACCAGGGGTCAGAACCTGCAAATACACGAAGGTGCGAAAAGCGCCGTAGCTGCATACATATGGCGGACCGCGCGAGGCAGGCTTCGGCCTGGCCGGTGTTCCTTCGTGTGCCGGTTTCTGACCCTCGTGCGGTCTGCCACCCTAACCGTGTCAGAACGGCGGGTGGCGGTTCCTTAATCTCACGAAGGAGCTAAGGAGAATGGCTTATCCCCCTTTCACGCAAGGGCGCCGCCCATTACGTCCAATCAATACCTCGTTACACATATCGGAATTTTCCGTCGGCCTATTCAGCCGACTGAAATACCCACCCACCCGCGATAAAAACCGCCACCCGCAACGGGAGGTTCGCGTATGAATACCAACGACAACAACGCAGATACCTCACAGGGCCTTTTCAACATCCGCCCGGATATCACCACCGAAAAAGCGCTCGTTCACGCCAGTGAGTTTCTCCAATCAGCAACCGCGCTCGCCTACAAATGCATCTTCGAGCTGGATGACGCACAACGTCAGCAAGCCTTTGGCGTCGTTCAACTGGTTGAGAACGCTCGGCTCCTGATCGACATGGTGCTGGAGCGAGAAAGCCCATCTGCAAACTGACAGCAACCCAGCCCGGATAGCCGTGTCGCCACAGAGCGGCTATCCGATTTGTGCTTGGTTCAAAACAAGCCACCCAGCACCTCAGGCTCCCAGCTCATGATCACCAGTTCACCGCTCGGTTCTGTCGTCGCCTGGCGCTGGTTAGCTGAGGTGTATCGAACATCCAGCGTCTCAAAGTGAAAACCATCAAATACCCGCCGGATATCCGGGTGGTCGTTGATACTGACCATCACCCTCCCCTCGCACTGGCGCATGAATTCGGCCATCTGCTCGTATTGATCAAAGGGAAAATCGACACCGTAGCCTGCGACCTTCCAGTACGGTGGGTCCATGTAGTGAAAGGTATGTGGCCGGTCGTAGCGTTGGACGCAGTCGAGCCATGGCAGGTTTTCCACGTAGGTTCCGGCCAGCCGCTGCCATGCGGCGGAAAGGTTCTCCTCGATCCGTAACAGATTGATCGGCGCCGCTGTTGTCGCCGTACCGAAGGTCTGGCCGGAGACTTTGGCAGCGAACGCATGGTGTTGGAGGTAGAAGAATCGGGCCGCACGTTGGATGTCGGTGAGGGTTTCCGGGCGGGTCATCTTTTGCCACTCGAATACCTGCCGTGAGCTGAGCGCCCACTTGAATTGGCGGACGAACTCTTCCAAGTGATTCTGTACGACGCGGTACAGGCATACCAGGTCGCCGTTGATGTCGTTGAGGACTTCAACAGGTGCGGGTTGGGGGCGGAGGAAGAACAAGGCAGCGCTGCCGGCGAAGACTTCGACGTAGCACTCGTGGGGTGGGAATAGCGGGATGAGGCGGTCGGCCAGGCGGCGTTTGCCGCCCATCCAAGGGATGATTGGGGTGGTCATGTGCAAGCCTTCTCTGTGTGCAGAAACAGGTGCTAGGCTCGCTGTGCTTTGCGCGCAAAGCGGGGAGCCTTGGCTGGACTTGCAGGCTTGGTCTGCGAGTTTGGCGGTCAGTCGGGATGTTGCTGCATCCGGATTGATCGCTCTCCTTCAATAGTTATCTAGCTGTCGGTTCGCGTACGGCCGTTGCAGGCTGTAACATAAAAAATTAGCTTCGCCGCATCGTTACAGTTAATTTTTCCTCCGATTAAACTAAGCGTGCCATGAAGCATTTAATTTCGTAAAGACGACTAGGATTCAAGAATGGACTCTCAGTTAGATGCATACGCATTTGATGACTATCTGCGTCAAATGCGCGATCTAAAAATGAAAGAGCTTGATCTTTCTTTAGCATACGCTGAGGCAACGACCCCAGCAGACCGCATCGCGATTCAAAATAGATCTAATGTTCTCAGTAAAGAAATGAAAGATCTGAAAGATCACTTCCCATTAGCTCCTCGTGACTACGATGTATTCGTAAGTGGTCCAGAACAAGCCTTAGAAATTTTCGAGAGAGAAAACCCAGAGCCATTCAAGCCAGGCCCCTGTAATCACCCTAAGGTTAGTTTGAGATTACGCTGCTATGAGAATGGCACCAGTCAACTGGTTTCACAGTGTGCTACCTGCGGTATACAAACACGAAGCCATCGAAAAGACTCGGTTGCTGACTGGAGTGCTGTTGAACCTTTTGACACACAATTCGTAATACAGATTCAGGAAGAACACTCCAGATGGGCGGATGCACGATATAAAGTATTCTCGGAGGCTATGAATGAAGGCAGTGAAGTTCCGAAATTCGACGACTCAACATTTCGACAAGTCTATGAACTAGAAAACCCTCGCCCACACACCCCGGGCGAATGCAGCCACACCAGTTCAAGGCTCACTAGAAGAATATATAATGACGGTAACATTGCTATAGTTTCGCAATGCGAAGATTGCGGGCACCACATAAATACGGTATCAAAAAAACTGGTAGCACATGTAGAATCGCTACCTATTTTCGATGAAACCAAGAAAAAAAACCTTGAGATAGCATATTCCCGCTGGGCTGAAAAACTCGGTTCAGAATGGCGAGCCGCTTATAAAAAATATAAAACTGATACACAAAACAAAATCTGGAACAACGAGATAAAATTTCAAGACAACTCCAGATTCGGCACATACTACACTTCAGACGAATGGTATCGAACCCGCTCAAGAATTCTGAAAAGAGATAGTGGTATCTGTCAAGCCTGCAAAGAAATGGCCCAATGTGTCCACCATATAGCTTACGACCGATTTGGATGTGAGAACGATCTGGATCGGATATCTCTTTGCAACCAATGCCATGTAAAAGTTCACAGCGTTCAGCGCCAATTCGGCTGGCAGTTCCGCCTCACACCGTTGGAGATTAGAACTCTCCACGAGGACTGGTAATAAGCACCCAATTAATCATTAACATTGAATGCAGAGAAACTCTCACGAGCCTTATTCGAGAATAGAAACAGATCTGGCGTATCCCTGACATGCTGCCAACGCAATCAATCCCTCATCCCCCTCCTCGGCGATCCTGACAATTCGTTGAGCAAACGCTCGGTCAAGTTCGGCTCTCTCACCTCCATAAACCACGCCGCCGGTGCCGGTGGTGGCAGGCACTGCATCACCTCCGGCAAAGGGCGGCTGGGCGAGGATGACTGACAGCCGCAAATCAGCGGTAGCCAGGCGATCCATAAGGCGAGCTTGGCGTTGTTTGGCATCGGTCAAAGCCCTCTGGTGGGTTTGGTCACTGGCTTGCAGGCGCCGCTCCAGGGCGTAGCGTTTGTCGACCTCGCTACGCTGTTGTGACGCGGAGGCGAAGGCCAACTCTTTGAGCGTTTCAGCATGGAGCCGTGCTTGATCACTCAATTGCCGCTCATACCGCCAAGCCTGGATTTGCCAACCACCAGCAGCACCGGCGATAAACAAAGCGACAAGAACCGCGACACGCACATTCAGCACAACACCGCCCTCGCCCAGATCCACAACTCGATACGCGCCTCCAGACCATTCGTGCCGCCGTTGATGCGCCGGGTAATACCGACGAAATCATCCTGATCCGCCAGCGCATTCAACCCATTCGCCCACCAGTACCAAGCGGCAGACTCAGCTGCCCATTGCGGCTGTTCCAGCAATTCAGGCTGCTTAAGCAAACGTAAATCTTCAAACAGCGCCAGACTGCATTTGAGGTAGTTACGTCTGCCCGTAATCTGAATCAGCCCCCGCCCCCGATACCGCTGACCATCACCATCCGCTTCCGGCGTATTGCCCAGCAGCCTCGCCAGCGCCCCGGTGTCATACCGGCTCAGATACCGATCACTCCCCCGCTCCCGCACATACCGCAGCTGCCCCGACTCATGCCCAATCTGCGCCAGGAACGCCGCCTGCCGTTGCCGCGTATTGATCTCTCGCCGCCCCATGGCGTCATTCAGCACCGACACAAAAACGCCCGCTTGTTCGCGGGCGTTGGGGAATATTTGCTGCAACTGTTGCTCGGTGATGTTCATCTCGTTAGCCCTCAGTAGTGCGTCACGTCCGCCACCAGCAGGGTTGGGGGTGTCAGCCGTAGCGGCGTGACTTCGGTGTAGGTGAAGAAGCGGAACAGGTTCTGGCCCCAGAGGTTGATGTCCATCAACGCGCCGCGTCGCACGTAGCCGGGGCCGATGCTGGCGGAGTCGTACGTGGTGCCGTCGATGTTGTCGTTGAACTCGTTGTAGAAATGCACCCGTGTGTAGGTCAGCGCGGCGGCGTATGCCCTGCTATTGCCCACCGGCAGTAGGTATTCCGGTGAGAGCATGGGGTTGGCATGGATCGGCCGGAGGATTTTGTGTGACGCGTCGAACAGCAATCGCTGGTCGCTGCCGAACACTTGTAACCCCGCCGTGGACGCAACGACTGGGGCGGCAGCGAACAGGTAGAGCGTCACCGTGACGCCCGCGTGGCTGGTGAGTTGCACGTAGGAGCCGTCGTATCGTGGGTCGAAAAAGACGTTGACGTAGGCGCCGCTGGTGTCGCCCATCAGCATCACTGCGTCCAGCGGCACCGTGAGGTTAGCAGCGAAGTAGAGCTGCTGGCCGCTGGTGTAGCGCGGGGTCAGGGTGACGGCGAATTTGTTGATGAGGCTGAGGCAGATTTCTTCGCCGGTGATCTGGGCGGTGCCGTAGTCGTTAAAGGCTTGCAGGCCGGCTGGCATCAGTAGAAACCATAAAAGATCCTCACCGCCACGTTGGCTTGGTAAGGGTTGAACGGCGGCGGGTAGACCCAGCTGAGTACCCCGCCCGCTATCGAGACGTTCGGGAAGATGTACACGGTGTAGAGCGGGAAGCTTAGTTGCTTGACGAAGAACAGCGGCTCACCGATCAGCGACACGGCTATCGCGCCATTGACCGCGCCGGTATTGACGCTGCCGATCAGGGTTCCGACGCGGGTGGAGGTGTCCAGAATCAATGCGCCGTTGGCGTCCCAGACTTGTAATCCGGCAGGCATGGTTCAGCCCCAGATCCCCAGGCGTACCCGCAAAGTGCCGTTGATGTCGTACACCTGCACCACGCGGTTGTTGATGCTCAGGCGCCCGCCTCCGGCTACCGGGCCGTTGAATTCGATCACGCCGGTCTTGTCGAGTCGCCAGCCCTGGGTGCCTGCGATGTAGTCGTTGGATTGCAGGTAGTCGCCGATTTTCAGGTTAGTGATGGAACCGTCTTGAATCAGCGCCTGGTTGATAAACATCTGCCCGTTCTGCACCACAAACGGCGTGAACACCTGCCCACCCGCGAGGGTGGTCACCATGGCGAAGCGGTCAGCACTGACCAGAAACTGGCTCTGCAACCCTGCGCCTGTGTTCTCGATGCCTAAACCAAACCCGGCAGCCACATACTGCCCGTCCTGGTTCAGCTCCATCTTCACCGCCCACATGGCCTGGAGCTTGTCATCGGTGCTGGCCAGGGCTTGGCTGACCTGCTGCACTGAGGCCACCGCATCATCCACTGAGGCAACGACCGTATTCAGTTGATGGGCTTGAGCAATGAGCTGCTCACCCTGCTGTTCAATGCTGCTGGAGTTCGCCTCGACCTGATAGGCCAATGCATCAGCGTTCTGGGTAACGGTGCCGATGTCCAACCAGTATTCGGGATCGGGTGGTGCCACGCCTTGAACCGGTTCTCTGGCTTGGAACAGCCGACTACCCAGGCGAACAATTTCTCCCGCCGAATAGGCCTTGGTTTCGTCATACGCCAAGGCATCGCTCACCTCGCTGAAAAGTTCTTTCAGTTCTTCTCGGGTCCTCTCCAGCCGGTCGTTCACCGAGCCCGGACCGTCACCAGTGATCAGGCCAATCTCACCCAGCAACTCCTGACCAAGCTGACTGGCGCCAATCTGCCCCGCGATCAGTTCCAGAATCGGCCCGGCCTCGGCGCTGGCTTGTCCGGCCAGACCATTACCAACGGGATACCAAGGCCCGACATTGCCAGTGCGATCAACCAGCCGCGCCCAAAAATAGAACCGTGCCCCCGCCGCCAGCCCCTGCAAGTCATGCGCAGCCTGCGGATATGCGAAGTCACCGAGTTTCTGTGCACTTTCAAACGCGGGCACCTGCGAGGACCAAACCTCTGTGCGCTGTGTATCCTCAGCCCCAGCAGGAAAGCCCCACTGCAAGCCAATCCCAAACAACTTGTCCTGCGTGCGCAAAAACGCCACCGAAGGCGGCGGCGTGATCTTGCCCTCAATGGCGGTTAACACCGAGCTGGCCGGTATGGAGGCCACATCCAACACATTCACCGCCCGGACCCGCGCCAGGTACTGGCCGGAGTACACGCCCACCACATCCACCAACAACTCTCCGGTACGCGGAATCCGTACCCAATCCCCGGCGCCGCGCCGCCACTCCACGTCATAGCCCACCGCATACTCGGCGGCGTGCCAGGCGATGGTCATGGTGGTCACCGCCAGCCCTTGCTGGGTGGAGATGCTTTGCGTGATCAGCACGGAACTGGGTGGCGCCTGCACGCCGGGCGGGAGAATGGTCACCGGTGGCGGGTCGATCTTGCTCGCGTAATCCACCGCATCGTATTTGCCCGGCTCATGCTGGATCAGCGTGAGCTGGTACTGCTGCCACTCCGGTCGCGTGATGCTCAGCACTTTGAATTGCAGGGTCGCCAGGTCATCAGCGTCGATCACCCAGCCGCACTCCGGCAGCAGCGGCTCGCTGTACTCGGCGGCAACCGTCACCGCACGCCCGTCCACCTGCGCAATCAATCGCGACTCGGACGCACCACTGGGCAGGTTACAGATCAAGCGTGATCCAGAAGGAATCTCCACATCCCGATCCAATGTCACCACCCGCCCCGCCACCGCCGACACCCGCCCACCATTGGCCCGGCCTGCCAGCAGTTCATCACTCAACCGAATCAACTGCCCCGGTCGCGGTATCTGCCCATCCAGGCCGACGCGCATCGTCGCTGGGCGTGTCTGCGTTTGCTCACTGACCAACGCAAACATCCCCGCCCTCTGTGCCTGCCCGCGACTGGTGCAACCCACTGCGCCGATGGGCAAATCCTGAATCCCGAACTTCGCGATACCGTCTTCGACAAACACCGGTTCCTGCTCGGTCTCAAAGCTGTTGTCGGGGTTGTCCCAACTGACCATCGCCCGCGTATGCCGATCCCGTTTGCGCACGCCCTGGTACTTGAGGCTGATGATGTTGCCACGATGAAAGTTGTAGACCGGGTCTTGCGGCATGTCGGCGTTGACCACCATCTGGCTGCCGTCCCAATAGGCCATGCCGTGGAAGATCGAGGCGATGTCTTCAAGGACGATGTACGCCTCTTCCTGGGTTTGCAGGTAGAGGTTGCAGGTGAAGCGCGGCTCGGTACCGCCCTTGCCGTCCGGGACCATTTGGTCGCACCACTGGGCGATGCGGTACAGGGCGTAGCGGTTGACCATCGCCGCGTTGAGCCGCTCGCCGAGGCCGTAATAGGGGTGCAGCGCCAGGTCGTACCAGACCCAGGCAGGGTTGTTGCTGTAGGCGAGCTTAAAAGTGCCGTCCCAGATCCCGACATAGGTATGGGTTTCGGGATCGTAGTTGCTGGGCACGCGCAGGATGCGGCCGCGCATCAGCGCCGAGAGTTTGGGCACGTTGTTGAATTGCTCGGCGTCGAATTCGATGCCGCCCACGGCGGTGAGGGGGTAAGTCAGTTCGGCGTCGATGATTTCGGTGATCGACTCGACGCGCATCATATCGGCGATCAGGCTGCTGTTTTGGTTGGGGGTCAGCCTGCGTACGCGCAGGGTCCACTCGCTACCGGTGGGTAGTTCCAGGCGGTGGGATCGCTCGTACTTGGTGGTGTTTTTGCGTGCGACGAAGGCGGTCAGCACCGGCAAATAGGCGCCGCCGTCAGTGGCAATATCCACCGCGTAGTCGATGCGGTAGCCGTTGATATTGCCACTCGCGTCCTGGGCTTGAAGCTGGGGCCAGGACAGTCGCAAGCGCACGGCATTGATCTCGTCATTGCTGACCGAACGCACCCAAGGCGCTTCGGAACGCAGCTCGATGCCGATGGCGATCTCGTTGTTAATCTCGGGGAAGCCAACCAGGCGATCCTGATTCACGGTGCCCGAGCGGAACTGCCAACGCGCCCGAGGGAAATTCACGGTGCCATCGGCAGCTTGGAGAGGCGTGCCGTCCAGCTTGATGGATTTCAGCCCATCCACCGGGCCGACTATTTCGCCCCAGCTAAAGGCGTACAACAGTTTTGCGGTGGCGATGGAGGGTGAACTGTCACTGGCGATGTAGGGGCGATTGGGCTTGTTGCTGCCAGCCTTAGCGCCGACAACATAACTGCCCATGACCGCGTCAGACCTGATCCTGGGCGTAGATGCCGCCACTTAACACCGCGCCGCCAATCTCGCGTTCGCCATATAGCACTGGCCACGGGTTGCCCTGCGCGACGGTAGTGACGGCACCGCCGAACGCATAACTGGCGCGATTGCCCTCCTCGTCTCGGCCCAGCCCCGGCTTGGGGATCGGTGCAAGCATCTGCATCACACCGCCGACAGCCGCGCCGGTGCCCGCTGCGATCAGGCCCATGCCCCAAGGTGACGTGGTGCCGAAGCTGAAATACCCCAGCGCAACCAACGCGACGCCGAGGATGGTCTGAAACATCCCGGCGCTTTTGCTACCCGCCACCAACGGCACGATGCGGATCACGCTGTCGTCGCGAGTGCTGAGGGGCAATTCCTGCTCGCTCAGATTGCGTTGGCCAGCGAACACCGAGAACACCAACCCTCGCAACTCGGCATCCCGCAGGAAGCGTTCAAAGCCAGGCAGCAGATAGCACAACGCACTGATGCCCTCGGCGGGGCTGGACAACTGCAGCGGAAAGTCACGACCAAAATGTTTACGCAGCACGCCATACAAACGCACAGTACGTAAGCCCGTTCCGCGATACGACGAAGTCCGGTTGAAATCCGTCTCGATACTGGATGCAGCCAGGATTTTTTGGGGCATCGTCTTAAACCTCCGAAATTCCTCGCATAAACGCTTATAAGTAACAAATAAAAAGCCCCGCGAGGCGGGGCGTTTCATCAGACAGTACAAATATTTATTCATCATCGAATTCTTGGCGCACGCGTTCTGGCAGCATGTAAACAAGCTGTTGCAATTCGATCCCACTCATATCCCGCATTATACTTCGCGCCGATATAAAGTCCTCTTGAGTTTTAATCTCGGCCTTTGTCAAGATAGTTTCAACATCAGCAACACTATCAATGGCAATGTCTACATCATTAACGATAAGCGCAACGTATTGAGCAATTGAATCTTTCATAACGCCTCCTCATGACTATTTAATACACATCATGAGAGTGCTTTGAGTTGCAATTCCCGACACCTGTTAAAAATCACAGTTTTTCAGACCCCTTTCACATAATCACTAAATCCAATAATTCTAAAGAATCAACAATTGCCGTTTCTATAACGCAGTATCAACCGCGTACGCTGCGCCCAATCAGCCCCATACACCTCACGCGTCGAACTACGCCCATACAGGTGATGAATAAAAAACGGACCACTGCCACCCAAATCGGGCGCCCGTTCGCTGGAGAGCGAACCGTCCGTGCCTAAAAATATCGCTGCGTGGTTGGGGTGATAGGTGCGGCCGATTTCCATGATCAGCACGTCTCCGCGCTGAGGACCGTCGACCTGCACAAACCCGGCCTCGGCAAAGTGATGCTGATAAAGGCTGGGACCGTGCTTGTCCTCCCACCAGCGGTCGGTGCGCGGGTAGTCGGGCAAGATCAGCCCCCACTCCCGCGCATACCAATCGCGGATCAGCGTGTAGCAATCCAGCACGCCATGGGTGAAGTCCCGACCCAACAGCGACGCGCTGTAGCTCTCAGGTTTAAGCCAACGAATCTCTCCCCCCGGCCAAGCCACAATCGCCCAAGGCAACTCATGCAACTCACAACTGACCCGATCCGCCTGACTGGGCCGCGCACTGCCATTGTTGTGGCTATGCACCACCGCCAGCACCTGCCCCTGATCCTCGGCTTCGCACCAGGCATTGCGGCTGACCACAAAATGCTCCGAGGCACTGGCGGCAGTGTTGAGACACGGCCAATACACGCGACCGCTGCCGGTGCGGATCAACAACCCACAAGCCTCCTCCGGATACCTTGCCTCGGCGTGCTGCCGCATCTGCGCCTGCAGGGCGCGGCTGATTCGCATGGCTACCTCCGAATAATCAAACTGGAACCCGGCGCCCCGCCAAACCGCGCGGTGTTGCCGCGCACCTTGCAACTGCGCCAGCGTCCGGCGCAGCGGTCCTGGGCGGGGTCGTCGGTGGGTTCGTCGTGCTTGGTGAACAGTGCCGTGCCGATGTACGCGCAGGCCTCGCCTCGGTACTGGTTCATGCAGGCCCAGCGGCACAGGCTGGTAATTTGCTGTGTGGGGACTTTGATGCCCTGCAAGTCCGCCGGGCTGGAGAGTTGGAACTCCAGCTGCATCTCGTCTTCATCGGTTTTCTGTTCGATAAACCAGCTCATCACGCGTTGCTGGTCGCTGGCCTGCGGGTTGCCCTCGGGGAAGTTGGCGGCGTCGAGGTAATGGCGGAAGGTTTCGCGGATGGTCACCTTGGCGCCCGCCAGGTCGTCCAGATGCAGGCACAGTGCTGAGAGAGCGCCACGTACACCCGCGATTTCGTTGCCGACTGTCAGCGTTGGCAGTGCGGGGCGACCGTCGCCGTTGAGGTCCAGGCCTTTGGCTTCAATGCTGATCGGCTCATAGGCTTGGCCCTGCCAGATAATCGTGCCGTCCTGCATGTGGCCGTGAAAACGCATCAGGTCGCCGCCCAGGTGGGTGGCGTCGACTTCGTACAAGCGCACGGCGTCACCCGGCTCCAGCAGTTGGACGTCGGTGTTGATGGCCATGATGAGTCAGGGATAGAAGACTTGTTGGAAGGTCCAGCTCAGGGTGTAGATGCCTTTGCCGTGGGGCAACAGGCGGTAACCGGTGGCGCGAAAACGCGCTGCGCTACCGCCCGGTGGCGTCCATTGGAAAGAGCGTGAACCGCGATGCAGATCGAGGAATGCTCGCACCGGCTGGATCTTGGCCAGCACACCCGTCACGGAAACGTCCCAGGCTTCGGCTTGATTGTTGAGGCCGACGCCGATCACCTGCACGTAGCCGTCGCCAAATTCATTGATCTGCACGCGCTGTTCAATCTGGCCGGATGAGCCGAGGCGCACCGGCCAAACGAAGGTCTCCACTTAGCGTCTCCCTGTTGAATCCAGCAGGCCGTTTTGCCGTTGCTCCTGGCGGATGACTTGGCGCACGGCGTCTTCAATCGCCTGGCCCATCTGCTGCGCGAATTGCTGGGCGCCCGCTTGGGAGGTGACGGACATTGCACTGTTGCCTCGCGCATCGACGTTGATCTGCACACTGACCGACGGCATTGGCTGCGCACTGCCGGGCGGTGCCTGGGCCAGGAATTGCTTGAGGTCGCGATTGGTGCGGCCGTCCACCACCCGCTCGCCCTGTTGAAGTAACCAGGTGCCGGTCTTCGGAATCGTGTCGATGCCCTCGTGGGCCATGCCGACCAAGGTGGTCGCGGCGATCATACCCACCGAGGCATAACCCAGCGCTCGAACCAACGCCGCCGCTGCCGGACCGGCTGGCCCCAGTTCCAGAGCCTTGGTCGCCGCCACCTCAGTGTTGATGATCGCCTGGGCCATGGCCGCTGCTTTGCTGGCGAAAAACAGCAGTTTGTACGCTGCTGAACCTTCACCCGCGAGCTGCTTGAACAGGTCGGCGGCATTGCCAATGAGTTCGCTAAACACGCCGAGCGTGGCCGAGCGATAGGCGTCTTGAATCTCGGCTAGCCGGTCATTGTTCTGCTGGTTGATCTCGGCGACGCGGTCCAGGTATTGCTGTTCGCTGGTGAGTTTTTGGTCGAAGAACAGTTGCTGACGTTCCAGCTCTTTGTCGCGCCATTTCTGCAGTTCTCGCTCCACTTCGGTGAGGCGAATCAGCTCGGCGCTTGGGCCACCGACGGCGCTATCCAGCCCCATGAAGGCCGGTGCTTTGCCGACCGATGCGCCAGAGATTGCATCGGCTGCGTTGCGGTACTGTTCCGCCGATAATCCGCCCTGTTTTTGCAGTCGGTCCAGTTCGGCAAAACGCTTGCGTGTGCTGACCAGCAGGTTGTCTTCCTGCTGCTGAATCTCCGTCAGCAGTTCCTGATAGCCTCGCTGGGTATTGAGGTGATCAACCGCCAACGCCGCCCGTTGCAGCTCAATTTTCTTCAACTGATCAAGCTGAGCGAGTGAGCCTTGATTGATCTCGTACTCGATGCGGGCGCGTTCGGTTTTCTGGTCACTGAGCTGGAGCTGCTCACGCAATGAACGCAGGGTTCGCTCGTAACTATCCTGAAGCCTTTGCGCTTCACGCTGGGCGGCTTCAGCGGCTTGCCGAGCTTGGCGGTTCGCCTCTTCCTGGGCTCGGTTCGCAGCCTCTTGCGCGTCCTTGAGTTGGGCGACGGCCTGGGCGCGGGCCAGTAGTGCGCGACCGGCTTCGGTCTGATTGAGCTGATCACGCTCGGCCTGTCGATTGATTTCACCAAGGGCCGAACCGTCCCGCAGGCGGGCCATCTGCTCAAGCAAGTTGTTGATGCGCCGCTCCCACGCAGCCGTCAGTTCGGCATCTGGCGGTTTGATGCTTTGCAGTCCGGCGCTGACACCTTCGGCGGCGCTCTGAGCGTTGCGTAATATGCCGTCCAGCGCGTCGATGCGCTTGCCTGCCTCATCGGCCTGTTGCTGACTGCGGGCATAGGCACCAGCCAGGCCTTCGATTTGATCACGCAGTTTTTGACTCGGACCAATGGCGTTGATCAGCGCCTGAGTCGCCGCGTCGATATCCTGCCCACCCGCCACTGCCCGCCGAAACGCCGTCACCGCACGGTCTCTGGCAAAGGGATTGGCGTTGTAGCTATCGCCCCATTTATCCAACAACTGGGCGCGCTGGCGAATATCGCGCAAAGCTAGCTCAGCCGCCTTGCGCGCTTCGTTCTGCTGGTCGAGCAATTGCTTGAGGATCGGACGCCGCTGGGCGTTGCTCAGGGCCTCCCACTCCTTGCGGAGTTCGGCCAAAGGACGCTGCAAATCCACCGCCGAGACGCGGGCCTTGTCCGCATTGTCACTAAACAACAGAAGACTGGTGGCCGTTGTTCCTACTAGGAACGCAAACCCCATCGGCCCACCCAACACCGCCGCGACACCCGAGATCGCCCGCGCCGACAATGAACTCGCCGCCGCATATGCCGCCTGCGCCGCAGCCGCAGCGCGTGAAGCCTCCAGATCCGCCAGCTTCGCCGCCGTCAGCGCCCGCGTTGCGGTATTGAGCTGCTGCGCCGTCACCGCTGCCGCCACACGTCGCTCGGCCAACAACACCTCAGCCTGGGTAACGCGCGCGATCAACGCCGAGGCATCCAGTGCAGCCCGCGCACGGCCCAACTCCGCCGAGTACGCCACTCGCGCCGCGTCTACCTGCTGATACAGCGCTTTGATGCTCTCCGCCGCTGTCTGAGTGATCCAGCCCAACCCAGTGCCGACAGCGATGGCCGACAACACGCCCAAGTTATCCGCCACATAGTTGATCGCCTGCGCCAACTTCGCCGTGGCCTGCGAGCCGCTGTCAGCAGTGCCGATGTACTGCATAAAGGCATCGCGCAGACGCAGGCTGGCATCGGCCACCGAGGTCGCCATGCCGCCGGTTTCCTTGCGCATACGGCCGATCTGGCTGACCCAAGCCTTCGCGACGACATCTACCGTTAACTTGCCCTCGGACGCCATCAAGCGCAGCTCGTCGCGGTTCTTGCCTAGGGCATCCTGCAACGCCTGCAACAAACGCGGCGCCTGCGTGACCACCGCGTTGAAACCGTCACCCTGCAATTTGCCACGCTCCAGAGACTTGCTGACCTGATCGATCACCGTTGCCGTGGCCTGCGCCTTGGTGCCGCTGACCGTCAGGCCCAGCGACAGGGCTTCGGTCATGTTCAGCGCGTCTTCGGCGGTGCCGCCATAGTCCTTCAGCACGCCAGCGGTACGGATGAACAGCTCGGCGTTTTCGGAGAAGGCTTTGAAGGTGACCCGGCCGATGTCCATCAGGCGGGTTTGGGCCTCGGCAAAGTCGGCCTGGGAGTCGGTGGCGAGTTGAAGGCGCGAGGCGATTTGGCCCCATTGGTCGGCCATGGCGATCAGGTTACCGACGGCCAGGGCTCCGGCCATTAGGCGGACGTAGCTGCCGACAGCGCCGGAGAGTGAACCGACGGCTCGCTCCTGGGCGCGGATTGCAGATTCCTGGGCACGCCAGCCTGCAGAGGCTTCGCGGTTGCCGGCAGTGACGGTGCGCAGGTAGTCGCGCCCTACTCGACCGGCGCGGGCCATTTCGCGTTGGTATGCGCTGGTTTCGGCGGAGACGCTGACGATTAGGGAGCGCAAGGTCTGACCATTCATGGCATTCCAAGGCCCCCCAATGTTTAGGTCAACTTACAAGGGCAGTTAGCTGGAACTGCATTGCTCAATTACTTTGTCCGCCTTGCCCTTGGCTTTCGCTGCGCTGCTCACCAACGGCCCGTTTTCCGGTGTCATGGTCTTATCACGCATGTGTACATCGTAGTAGCCAGGCAACCCTTCCGGCAGCAAAGCCTTGCTGTAACGCTGAAACGCCACGCACTCTGCCGTGCGCTCACAGCGCTGAGCCCGTTGTGAAGACGCAACGCAACTGTCAGCTCGGGCCTTTAACTGGCTCATCTCCGTTTCGACGGATTGCGCGACTGCCTGCGTGGCAATCAACGAGAAAATCAACCCCAACACTTTTTTCATAAAACACCTGCTCGATGAGTAAGAGGTCGACTGTAATTACTTTGGATTAGAGTTATTACTCAATTCGATGCACTTGAATGCGTCTGCGAACAGCCCGAGGAAAATCATGTGTTATCGAGACTCACCACCCTGATTTTCCGATCAAAGAAATGACGCCAGTGTTCAGTCCAGGCGAACTCATCAATGCTGACCACATCAATGATCCCGAGCTTCGCCCACTCCGCGAATTTCGCATTGTTGTAAACGAAGGGATTTCGCAAAACCCCGGCGCCAAGATCCAAGGTCATCAAGCGCAAGCTGAGCAAGGCGCCATTCTTGTATTCCACGCCACCATAGCGACACAGCACGATATCGACCTGCTTTACCCCAAAGGAGTTGAGCGACTCAATTTCCAGATTGACCGCCGGATAGAAAAAGCGCCCATCGCCACGGGCAACCACTTCGGCATAGGCGGTGCTGCTTTTAAAAGCACGCTGGTCGTCTTCACTGATGCTCAGGTTGCCGCCTTTGTAGATCCTGGCGTTGAGTAGTGTCATTGCGGACGGTGTCTTCACTAGTCGCAGAACGGCGGCTTCGCAGTTTTCGAGCAGGACGTACGTAAGGCGCGGAGTGTTGCCGAAACGGTAGAAACCCAAGGCAACGATGAGGATGGCAATGAACAACACCAGCACCAAACTGATCAGGGAACGCTTGATGATAGGTCTCACATGATTTCTCCTGGAGAGAAAAATGCGAAGGTATCATCGGTTTTCAATCGAGTCTGTCAGCTCGGTCTGTCAGGTATTGCCGCAGTTGCACCTCGCCATCCTCTTCTCTATCCGGAAGCTCATCGTCAGGTCGCCACCTTGGTAATAGATCCAAAGGGGCAACCTTCGCGCCCTGCGCCTGAAACACGGCAGCCGCAAGGATCGCCGTCTGCACATCCCCTCTCACATCACTGATGGGTGATTCGCGGTTGTAGGCTTGCCACAAGAACAGCTCTTCGGCGCTCAGTTGCTCGATCAGTTCGCGCAAGGTCTTGCCGAGCCGCAGAGCCAGGGCCATGAGAAACCCAAGCTCCGGCTCAGCGTTTAGGCGTTTCCCGCCATGTCGACTGGATCAGGCGAATCAGCCTCAGCGCTGACACCGCTCAGCTCAAACGCTTTGGCCACCAACCGGTCATGCACCGGGCTAAACGCCTCCACCAACTCATCCACATCGTCATCGCCAAACAACCTGCGACCCGACAACTCGAACAATGTCCGAGCCAGGACAAACGCGTACAGCGGCACACTGAACACCTCAATCAGCGGCTCCTCGGGCTGATCCTTTCCGTCAACAACGGGCGGCTGAGCACTCAACCCAGCCGCCACACGCGCCTGTCGAACCTGCTCCAGCGCCCGCCGTCGATACTCCAACCAATCTCCCGCGCTCAGCGCACGAATCACCACCGTAGCGCCCTCCCACTCCTCAACCTGCACGCTCTCATGTTTGAAATTACGCAACGGGTCGAGGATTTTTTCGCGCAGGTCGCTATCGCTGGTTCTTGCACGCGGCATTACGCACCTCCATTACCCGTATCGAAGCTGACCGCCCCGGTGATCCGCACATTGAACGTGCCATTCACCGTGCTATTCGGTGCAGCGTCCCAGGTGAACTGAGTCACCAACCCAAGAAACAACGAGCTGGTTTTGTCCTTGAACACCACTTTGAACGCACGCGGCTCGCCGTCATCCCTCGCCTCGCGCAGCACGGTTTGCGCCTCGTCATCCGCCTTCCAGTTGCCGGACATGCTGAAGGTGCCGTTGTCCGCCAAGCCGGTGGTGAACTCCTTGGCGTCGCTGGCCAGGGTGGTGGTTTCGATCTCGTCGGACTGCCCGCCCTGGAACTGGGGCTGCTTGATGGTCACCGAGAGGTCGGCGAACTCCAGAGTGTCGTCAGTGGGGTCGGTGGTGCTGGTTTTCGACACGCTGACCTGCGTGCCTTGGGATTTGACGTACTTGGACTTGGTCGGCGTCTGGCTGGCCATGGTGCCTCCTAGGGTTGCAGGGTGTACTCCCAGCTCACGCGGAACAGACGCGTGTCGGGCTCGTAGTCATCGGGTAAACGCATCGCCTCGCTGACGCAAAAATCGGGGCCGCTGGCGGACATCAGGTCGAAGGCTTGTTCGGCCAGGAGGATCGCTTCGCGTTTGCTCAGCGCCCAGGCGTCGATCTGGATTTGCGCGTCGGTTGAGCCGTCCCAACCGGAAAGTGTCCAGCCTGCACCACCGCTGATCAGAGTCCAGGTGATGCGGGGTGACGCGGCGTCGGCTGGGGCAATTTCCGGGTAGACGCGACCGTCTGCCAGCGTGCCAATGCGGGCGGCGATGGCGGTTTCGATCATCGGGCTAACAGCGCCTGATCGATGGCCTGGGCGAGTTTGCTACGCACTGCGCCTTCGATATCAGGAAGGCTGCGGTCCCAGGTTGGGCGGATGAAGGGTTTGGCGTTCATCTTTGACGTGCCGAGTTCCAGAAAGCGCCAGTAAAAAGGTGCCGGTGAATTCTTCGGGCGTCTCACGCTGACACCTGCCACGGCGGCGCCCGGTGTATCCCGCTGGCGTAGGCGTTTAGCAACGATATGTTTTTGCAGTTTGCCGCTGCGGATGGGCGCGCTCTTGCGGGTGCGGTCCTGGGCTACGCGGGCTCCGGCCAATGTGGCGTCGCGCACCACTTTGTTGGAGGTGGCTTTGGCCAGTCGCTGGAAGTCAGCTTCCAGCTCTGCGAGGCCTATGACGCGTAGCGAGATATCAAGCATTGGCCTTCACCGTTTTGCACATCAGCTTAAGTTCGCATCGGGCGTAATCCAGCAGCGCCGCTTCGATCAGGTAGTAGGTGTCGCCCTTCACCACGCGCATGCCGGAGACGATGCCCTGGCGTGGGCGGATTAACACTTCCACCGTGACTTCCCGTTGCTCCTGAGCTGCCGCCATCCAGGATCGGCCGGAGACTGGGCGGATCTCGGCCCAGGTCTCGCCGACATCCAGCCAGACTTCGATCCATCCGCCGATATCGTCTTGCACACGGGTCAGGCGTTGGAGCGTTACCCGATGGCGCAAGCGACCGGCACGCATCACACACCCAGATTGCAGCGGAACGGTGCGAGCAAGGATCGCGATCCGGTGGGTAAGTCGGTGCGGCCGGTTTCGCTGAACAGGTCGACGCGACTGTCGTAAAAGTGCCCGAGGATCAGCAGGCAGGCGGCGAGGATCGACGGGGTGATCAGCAGTGGGTCTTGCCCAGCGTCACCCGCGAAAACGGCCAGTTCCAAGTCTGGTGTGTTGGCGTAGAAGCGCCGCTGCAAGTACTGCATCGCGGCGTCTTCCGCTGCATCCAGATAACGCTGCACCAGCGGCTGATCAACCGGTTCGGCTCGTAAATGGAGCATCGCGGTTTCAATGTCGATCACGCTCATGATCAGGCAGCCTTGGCTCGGCGACCTTCTGGTTCAGGCGGCGCAGGCACGGTGAATGGGCCATGGATAAAGGCCTCGGGGCGCTTCACGGCCAGGGCGACGCGTTCTTCACAGCGGATGGAGATCAGGTTCTTCTCGAAGTCATCCGCGTTCTCGGTGCTGACCACCACGTTGGCGTCTTCGCGGTCGAACAACTGCGCGCCAGTGCGGAAGGCGCCGGTCAGGAATTTGCCTTCAAACCCACTGGCCTCGGTCGCCACCACCGGTAGGCCCCACAACACAGGCCCGGCGAGGCCCAGGGGATTGGCGAGGATGTAGCGGCCCAAGGTGTCCTTGGTCAGCTCAATCTTGGCCCAGTCGATGAAGTGCAAAACGTGGCCGCTGGAGGGCAGCCGCGCGAGTTGGGCTTGCAGCATTGCCAGGCGCAGGTCATCGATGCCGGATTGCTCTTGCACCGAAAAGGCCGGGGCAAATGGCGAGGCCTGGGGCACTATGCCGTGGAGGTGGACACCGGTACCGTCGCCGAACAGGATCTCATCTTCCTCCACGTACTTGAGGCCGTAGCGCATTTCGATGTCGATGGTGGATTGCAGTTGAGTGAAGTCATCGAGGATTTGCTTGGCGGCTTTGAACATGTGCGCGAGGGTGGAGACGGCGGTGATTTTGATGCCGAACTGGATGTCCGAATAGGGTTTGGCTTGACCTTCCGGCACAACAGCGGCGGCGTTGGTGAAGCCGGTTTGTTGGACCCAGAAGATTGCTGGTGCGGTGGTTCTGCCTGGGGCGATTAGGTCGCGGATGAACAGGCGTTGCTTGGGTAGCGTGTCGATGCCGGGGAGGCGTTGGGGCTCGACAACGCCTTCGGGAATGTCCTTGGACAACAGCGCCGCATTCACCGGAATGCTGATGCGCTTGCCGCCTTCAACGCTGGAGGCGAAGGCTTTGAGGGCTTCGCTTTTGACCACGCAGACGCCGAGGCTGTCTTGGGGTGGTGAGGCTGTTGGGCTGGGCAGCCGGGCGAATTCCTGCTCGATCTCGCCGAGGCGAGTTTTCAACTGGATTTCGGCTTCAGTCAGGGTGTTGAATTTCAGCGCCAGTTCATCGACGGCAGCCTTCGTTTGTTCAGATAGACCGCCAGCCTTGCGCGCTTCGCTCATGGCCTCTTCGGCCTGTTTGCTGAAGGCGCTGGAGGCACGTTCCAGCTCGGCGGAGACCTGTTTGAGCAGGTCGTGGGTGGTGTCGGACATGGTTTATCCTCCTAACACTTGTAAAACTACGATAGACAAGTGGATCATGTTTGCGGAACGCTACAGCTCATCACTTATACGACTCAAAAAAACCAAAACTGTAACAACCCCCAAGCCAAACAATGAAAAGCAGTACTTAACCAAGGACTTCACAATGAACAACTGGAGCTTTTCAACTGGCTGGATCGATTTACCGGACGAAGCACGCAGTAAAGTCCCAGGGCCTTTTGACCCTTGTAATTTCTGGTTAAAAACCGCAAGCAATGAGTTGACGTTAGAGGCAATGCGCCAATGGTTTTTTGCACGCTACGAAGACCCCTCATCATCCACTCCGCATAATGGGGCAGATGGAGGTTATATTTTTATATATGGGGGCCCTTTTGATCCAAACGACGTAATCCAAGAACGTTTTGGAGAGCTCGTAGACTACAATTTGATTGAAGATTTAATTAAAGAACTACAAAAAATTCCAGGCGGGCATGAATGGGCTCCAGTCGAACGAGATAAAATCGAAGAGTATGATACCGCTCTAGCTGCTGCTGTACTGTCTCGCGATGATCCGGCCCGATTTCTAATGGATCGGTTAGCGGAAATAAACAATTCGATGAAAGAAGCAGATGGGAACCCAAGCAGATTTTTCTTGGCCCAGCTTCTTCATAGCGCGGCCATTACTGCCTTGGAAGCATATTTGCTCGACACCATAAATTTCTGGGTATCTGACAGTGATGAGGTCTTCAGGATATTTGTCGAGCGCAATACAGATATTGGTAAAGAAAAAATCCCAGTCTCAGAAATATTCTCCAAGATTGAACGAATTAAGGGAGAGGTAGCGGAATACCTTCAAGAATTCGTCTGGCATCGCCTAGACAAGGTTAAATTAATGATTGAGCGATCATTCGAAATAACCTTCCCAGAAATAAACAAAATTATGACTCAGGTTGTAATTCGCCACCATATTGTCCACAGAGGCGGACGTGACAAAAACGGAGAACTTGTATTTATTGCCACCGAAGACGTTCTGAAAATCTGTGAAGAGGTAAAAAAATTCTCTACCCACCTAGAAAGTGAATTAGATAAACGTTTCAAACGGCCAAGCAGACAAGGTTGGTTTGACTTTAACTCTGACTTCGAAGATGACCTGCCATTCTAAGCCCTGCTCGCATCTGGATCCGAAAAAAATAGCGACTGTACGACCTCATAAGACATAACCCCTGGGGAGATATGAAAACTGCCGTATCGACTATCTAACGCTGGCCAACGCCGCGCGCAATTTTGAAAGGGCCCGCTCGAGTTCGGGAAGGCCCACACTTCCCCTTTTTTCCATGAAATTTACATAACGCCGCGCCAGCAATCCAGCTGGCACTGCGTTGAACTGCGTAGTATCCAGGGCAAGCAATCCATCAGCAAACCCTTGCTCCACGGCAGCGCTGCCGGCAATCCAGCTGTCCGCGTTCATCAGTTGTTGCATTGCATCTTGGGAGTCGCCGGTGCGGGCGGCGTAGATATCAGCCATGGCCTGGTCGAATGGCGCTAACCTCTCGGCCATCTCCATCAGGTCATAGCGATTGCCCATGGCAACCACCCAGCAGTTATGGATGTTCAAGAACCCGGCGCGGGCGATGCGTACCTCGTCTCCGGCCATCGCAATAATCGACGCTGCCGATGCGGCCAGTCCCAGCACCTTGACTACGACCTTGCCGGAGTACTCACGCAGGAGGTTGTAGATCGCCAAACCTTCGAACATGTCGCCGCCCGGCGAGTTCATGTTCACCGTAACGTCAGCGCCGTCGATAGTGCGTAACGCGGCGGCAATGCGTTTCGCGGTGACGCCCTCACCTGTCCAGGGATCGAAGCCGATAGGGTCGAAGATGGAGATGCTGTGCTTATCTTCATTTGCCGCTCGGATCGATGCGTTCCAACGCTCCAGGGCCAAGGGCCGAACCTCGCCGGATAGTTGGGCACACGGTTGCAACTGCGGCGCTAGCGGCAGGGTTTTGAGGGTCATGGGTGCTCCGTGTTACGCGGCGTTTTGTTTATCAAGTTGCTCAAGGGAAATCATCGCGGCCTGGACCGTGAAGATCTCACCGCCAGGGATTGGCGGCAGGTTTTCAAAACGGCGGACTTCGTTGCGATTGATCCAGCCGTGAGTCAGACCACTGATGTAGAAACTGGCGCGACCGGCGCTGTCAGCACGCAACAGACCTTCTACGGCGAACTCGACGAAGATCTGTTCTGCGTCGTTCTCGTCGATCAGGCAGCGATTGATTTCCTGTTCGATATTCACCAACAACGGACGCAGGCTGTTGGTGAGGAAATGCAGGTTCTGTGCCTCAACACTCGCAGCCCAACTGCTCTGCTTGGTCATGTGCCCGACCATGAACGGCGGTACACGAAACCAGCGGCAGATCTCTTCGACATTGAAGGCGCGGGTCTCCAGCATCTGCGCGGCTTCGGGGTTCATGGTGATGCCTTGGTACTTCAGGCCGGCTTCCAGCACCATGGTTTTTCCGGCGTTTTTCGAGCTGCTGAATTCCTCCAGGCTCTTGCGCAGGAGCTCACGTTGTTCTTTGGTCAGGGTGCCTGCGCCTTGTGCAGCGCCGCCTTCAACGGTGAGGAAACCCGAGGCTTGCAGGCCGTTGGCGAAGACCTTGGCTGCGGCCTCTTCTGCCGACATCGAGGCGCCGAAAATATCTCGCCCGGTGGTGATCGGCAGCATGCCGCAGATGCCGTCAAGTCCGAAACCACGGATGTGCACCAGGTGCTTTTCCAGGATCTCGCGTTGGCCTTGGGCCTCGTTGTAGAGATACTGCAGCCGACCATTGTCCAGACGTTTGACAGTCATGCATTGCGGCAGCAACGGCACCAGCGCCACCAAACGCGAGCCAATGACCTTCTTCTCGATGAAGGCGTTGCCGCGCAGGCAGAGGCTGGCGACCACCATCAGCATGAAGCGCTGCTGGGTCATTTCAATATTTGGAGAGCGGCACAGTACGCGGTACAGCGGATGGTCGGTGGCGGGTTCACGAGAACCATCGGGCAGTCGCCGGTAGAGCTTCAGTGGCAAGGTGGACACCGACTCCGAGAGCAAGCGCACGCAGGCCCAGACTGTCGACAGGCGCATGGCGGAATCGACCGATACGGCTTTTCCGCTGCTGGAGGTGCCGAACCACTCTTGCCAGAAGGCCTGCTCAGTCAAACCGATGGGCACGCCGAGCCACTGCTGCAAGGCGGCACGCAGCCGTCCGCGTTTCCAAAGTTTCACGGTCAGACGCCCACCATGATCGGGTTGTTGAAGAAGCCGTCGCGGTCGCCAACCTCGGCCAGTTGCAGTTCGGATGCACCGACGCTCATCGCCAGCGCTACCACCCCGTCAATGCGGCCAGTGCTTTTGCGTTTGGCGAAGATGCGGTTGTCCTTTTGATCCGCGTCGAGCACGGCGCTGGCGGCGTTCCAGCGTAGTACCGGGTTGGCTTTGATCTGGATGCGTTGCTCGGTGAGCAGGGTTTCCGTCAGCTCGATGGAGCGCGGCATCCAGAGGCCGGAATCCTTAGCGACTGTGTAGCCCTGACCGTGGGCGAACAACGGGACGTCGATGCCCTGCGCCTCCAGCTCTGGCAGGAAATACTTGATGCGGTAAGCGTCGAACGCCACGCCGACGATGTTGAAACGTGCGGCCTGTTCGCCGAGACGTGTGGCGACCGCGCCGTAGTCCACTGCACTGCCGGGCGGTGCGTGCAAGTAGCCTTCGCGTAGCCACACATCATAGGGCACGCGGTCGGTGCGGGCGCGTTCGTTCAGAGTGTCTTTTGGGGTCCAGAACTCGACCAGGGCCTTACGCAATCGCGGGAAATACAACGCGAGCGCGGTAAGGTCGCGGGTACCGGACAGGTCCAGACCGCCATAGCAGGGCTCGTTCTGGGGGATGTCCTCAAGGGCGAAATCGCCCTCGCATGCCAGCCAGACATCAGCCGAGAGCCAAGGATTTTCAGCATCCACCCACTGACAGAAGTTCAGCCGTCGAACGCTCGATTCCTTGGCGGGCATGCCCCTCGCTTCGGTGACTTGTTCGCGCAGGTACTTCAAGCCCGGCAGGCCACCGTTGGCATCGCCGGGTCGGCCGAACGCCAGGCTCGGGTTGGACTTGTACCAGCAGGCTTCGCCTTTGAACGGGTCGTCGCCTTCGTCCAGGGAGCAGATGAAGGCGAAAAAACTGTCGTCGTGTTGCTGGCCTGAGCAGATCGCTCGGCCGTACTCGTGGTACTCGTAGCAGACCGAAGTGCGGTCGTGGCCGCTATTGGTGATCATCACGATCAGCGCTTGGCGACGGCTCTTGGTACCGGCGCGGATCATGTCCACCACGACACGGGTTTTGTGTTCGTGGATCTCGTCCAGTAGCGCGATATGAGGGCGCGGGCCGGATTGGCCATCGTCGGCGCTGATAGGGCGGAAGAAGCTGCCGGAGGCGAAGTGGGCCAAGTTCCAGACTTTTTCGCCGCGACCGGATTTTTCCAAACGCTCGGCCAGCAAAGCAGATTGATCGACCATCGAGACCGCGTCGCGGAACAGGATCATGGCCTGGTCTTTTTTGGTCGCAGCTGCGTAGATCTCGGCGCGGGCTTCGGCGTCCGAGGTCATTCCGTATAGGCCGATGCCAGCGGCCAGCGGTGACTTGCCGGAGCCTTTCGCGGTTTCGATGTAGGCGGTGCGGAAGCGGCGGAAACCGTCCGAGCCTTTCCAACCGAACAGGCTGCCGACGATGAAGGACTGCCAGGGCAACAGCAAAAATGGCTGGCCTTCGTACTCGCCACCGTTCAGGCAGAGGACGTCTTCGAAGTAGCCGATGGCGCGGTTGGCCGCTTCCTGATCCCAGCGTAGACCTCGTTGGGCACCGTTTTCCAGGTCGTTTAGGTGGCGCTGGCACGTGTGACGAACATCCGGCCCGGCGACGATACGACCTTCGATTACCTCCAGGGCAAAGGCGCTGACGCGATCAGAAATACCTGTCCGCGATGCGCTTTTGCTCATTGGGGAATAGCTCACCTTGAGGTGCTGGTGCTTTCAGAGAGCGACGAGCCAAGGGCGACAAGCCGAACCTGGCGCCTGCCCCGTTGGCACGGCGTTCGGCGTCGTTGCGCAGCTTGCGCCATACCGACAGATCCTGGGCGCCGCTGCGGTAGGTTTGTACATCGCCGCGCAGGGATTGGCCCTGGCTCAGTTCGCGGATTTTCAGGGTCCAGAAGCGGTATTCAGCGACGGCTTCGCAGTAGTGAGCCATGGCTTGGCGGTCCAGGCGGGAGATCAGGCCTAGGGATTCCAGGTCGGGCACGATGCGCTCCCATTCGGAGCGGGCCTCCTCACTGAGCCAATCGGGTTTCGCGGGCGCTTCCACTGGCGCCAGTGGTTTCGCCTGCTCGCGCAGCAGTTCCTCGCGGTTGCGCTTGCTGGGGTTGCCATTGAGCAGGTGGACGATGGCAGGCTTGGCTGGACGCCCAGAGTTTTGATTGCCGGCCATTATTCACCTCAGATTTCACCAGGGAGCGCTGAGTGCGTGAAAGGGGCACCCCTCATTTTTCCCGCCGCTGCATAAAAACCGGGGGGCGGGGTCTTGAAGCTGGAGGCTGCGCAACTTTCACCCCACCCTCCCCTGGTTCCATGGGTGGTTTGGGTCGATGGGTTGGCCGTCGGTTGTGCAGCCGAGGATTACGCCTGACTTTTCGAAGCGTTGTTTGTGCGCGTCGTGGCAGTGTTTGCAGAGGGACTGCCAATTGGCGCGGTTCCAGAAGAGGTGCGTGTCGCCGTGGTGGGGATGGATGTGGTCGACGACTGAAGCTTGGGTGATACGGCCGTGGCGCTCGCATTCAACACATAGAGGATGGTGTCGTAACCAGCCTAGGCGGGCCTGCTGCCAACGGTAGCCGTAGCCGCGCTGGGCGGATGTGTTCATCCATCCTCGTCGCGTCGGGGAATTTTGGCACCGGCGAAGCGTTCAGCCAGATTCCGCACCTTGTCGACGCCGAGTAGGCCGACCATGCCACCTACGAACGCAGCAGCCTCTTGTGGGAGTCCTAGCAGGCTTAGTCCAGAGAGGATTGCCAGGGTGATGCAACCACAGAGGACAGACTCCAACAGCACCGCTTTTCGGGTGCCGCCTCGGTAGATGATTCGTAGCGCAGAAATCAATGCTGACAAGCTGGTGGCGTAGATGACTGAGGCATGTTGAGCCAGCCATGCGAGGGCAACGGCCCAAGCGGTGGGGTCTTTACTGGATGGCATATCGACAGTCCTCCGATACATCAAGATTCGTTAAAAACCAGTTACAACTCATCGGATGCACGCTGACGTATACGGGATTAGCATTGCCGAAAACTAAGCCAATGGCGTACATTAGCTATGATTTTCATCGAGACTTCAGGTTTCACCCGTCGCGTCAAAGAACTGATCGACGACGATGCCTATATGGCGTTTCAGAATGTGCTGATCGTGAATCCATCAGCCGGTGATGTAATTGAAGGCACAGGCGGAGTGCGCAAGATTCGGATTGCGGCCAAGGGCCACGGCAAACGAGGTGGAGCGCGAGTGATTTACTACCACTTCGTCTCGGCATCAAAGATCGTTTTTTTGATGATCTACCCAAAGAACGAACAGCAAGAGCTCACCGCTGACGAGCGTAAATCGTTGAAGGTTGCAATCGAACACTGGAGATAACCATGAGCAAATTTTTTGATGAACTGATGGAAAGCGTTGAGGAAATGAACGAGATCCTGCGCGGTGAACGTGAGCCTTCCCGCGAGTTTCACGTTGACGCAATGCGGGTCAAAGAAATTCGTAAGGCGACCGGGCTGACCCAAGCTAAATTCGCAGCGTTGATTGATGTTCAACTGGGTACGCTGCGTAACTGGGAGCAAGGTCGCCGAGACCCAACCGGGCCAGCTAAGGCGTTGCTGAAGGCGATCCACAATGACCCGGTGCATGTGCTGAACGCATTGGCAGGTTGAGTGGAGCTTCTGGCACAACACTCACAACGTAGCGACGTTCTATCACCGAGCGGAAAATCTGAAAACTGCTATTTCGGAGAAATTCAGTCAACGCGGACTTAACCCAAGGATAACTCACACTTAAGGTACGCCCATCCGACGAGCGGCGACATTCTATTACCACCCAAAACAAGAATTGCTTTAGTCGGCTCTAGCATACCGGCCGCTGGTAACAGAGAGCGCTACATATCATCCCGACACCCAATTGCAAACACATCAGATGTCATTTTATATAATTCAAGTGCTTCCCGATACGATGGCTGATTATCCGTGTATATTGAAAAAAACTTAGTCCCACCTGTCGTTGACAGCAGAGTACCCTCAGGCAATTTACTTTTCTTGCTCTGCAAATCATCATTTACTACAAAACGCACTTCTTCGATGTATTCTTTAATAAACACCTCGACCACTCCCAAAACCTCCCTATATACCATATCACCAAAACTCAGAACCTCCTCAGGTGTAGGTATATGCCCCTGATGGATTATTTTATTCCTAGTCGTCGATATATCCTGATTCAACTTGTAAGTCTTTTTAAAAACAATCAAGTATAAAAATAAAAAAGCCCCAACCTGTCTTTCGGACTGTTTAGACACCTGCTTAAATGCTTCATCAGTTTGCTTACGAGTTATACCATGACTCTTACACAAGACTAAAATTGCGAATTCAAAGAAGCGCTCATATGCAGCAGAAATACTAGATGCTGCCTCCAACGTAAAGCCTGCCAAAATTGCATTCGCAGATGACTCAAGCAGTATTTCAAACTTTTGACTATTAAACAGCACAACGGATTTATGACCGGCCTTACAAGTGGTATAAGTCACTTCACTTTCGTAATACTCAACCTCCATCAAACTTCTGAGCGGATTGCCACCAAACAACTGACACTCATGACACATAGCATGAACTTTCACAACATCACCTCTCAACTGAATCATTGCGACAACATACTACGAACCAGACATATTCTACACGCAAAACCAACAAAACAAACAGCAAAAGTCAAGCACTTAACATTTACCCCCAATATTAAGCATCATCAAACCATATAAGCATCAGCTCACAATACGTTTACAACGTATTGCCAATCTCTCTTGAACTATTTTGTGCAGTCTCTGCACAAAATTTCGATACGTCCGATCAGACGATGCTTGCAAGCCCATCAATCGCATCTGATCGTCGATCGTAAGCTTTGGCTCCGGCAAATACCGTAGGCTCGCTAGCTTCGCCAACTTTTGGCCCCTCGCGCCCTGATGTTGCAGCCACGCCAACACCGCTTCTACCTCGCTTGCCATATGGTCCGGTCCAACCCCACACCCATTCAATAAGTCTCGAGGGCCTGGTGTACCGCGAGGCATTAACCCACCGAAGCGTATCAACGTGCCCAACGGACTGCCAAGACTGCGTTCCGCATTGCAGCGTCGAGTCTGTTCTCCCCAATGGCGCATCAGGGTTTCGATTTCAGGAATCATCGTCTTCACCTCACTCATTGATCTGGTGACATTGGTGACGCTAAAACGCCTTTAAATTCAAAGCTGTCGCCAATGTCACTAGTGTCACCAATTAAAAAGTAATTACACGGTACGCAGCCGGTGACGGGGGCGTACCGTGTATTGCACGCACGAATCGGTAGTGACACCGGTGACATTGGTGACACCGTTGATCTGCAACGTTTTTTGAAAGCGTCGGCTGGTGACAAGGCCGGTGACACTGGTGACATCTACGCAACTCGTTCCTCCGCCTGCGGCCGGACATAGGGGCGAATCCGCTCCAAGGTTCCGGCGACGCGTTTTTGCTTTTCCTTCACCCAGCCCAACCGTCGCAGGATATCTGCCACGCGCCTCTGCTCCAGTTTGTTCATCCTCGCCAGGTCCATTTGCAGGGCGTGTTTGAGCAGGCCCATGACCGTCACTTCAGTGATCGGCCCAAACAACCCGTCGGGGTAATGCAGTTGAGGTGCATGCCCTTCCAAGTATTTGATAATTGGCTCCTCCCACGGATCTTCCACATAGCGGGAATCCTGCTCTTCGCGGGCCAGGTCTTGCGGGTAATCCCACCATTGGAAGCCGGTGCAGTACAGGTGCAGCGCCTCAGCCCAAAGCTGGTCACGCCATTGCCGGATATAGGCGACATCGGCCTTGCGGCACAACACCGGTAGGAATCGTCGTGCGCCAGTTGGGTCGCTGAGGTAGGCATCGGCATTGGTGGTACCCATGAAAATGCACTGCCGTGGATGGCTCCGCGCATGGCGATCATAGGGCGCACGGTATTTGTCATCGCGCCGGGTGATCGCCATTTTCACTTGGTTGATATCGGCCTTGGAGAAGCTCTGCATCTCGCCGATCTCGACCACAGAGTTGCCCTGCATGGTCACGTAAAAATCTTTGTTCGTCGGTGGCTCGCTGGTTTCCAGATACCACTCGAAGCCAAACAACTCAGCGATACAGGAGGATTTACCCTGCCCTTGCCCGCCTTCCAGTACCACCATTTCGTCGACTTTGCAGCCCGGAATGAAGATCCGCGCAATCGAGGACACAGGGATGGATTGGCCGATGTGCGCGGTGTAGGGGTTGATGTCGGCACCGAATACCGTGGGCAACAGCATCTCCAAGCGGGGCTGATCATCCCAGGGCGGTAGAGACTCGAGCCAATTGCGTACGGGGTGAAAGCGATGCTCCCAGGCAACCATCCGCACCGCCTCGTCGGCGACAGCACTGCTGCGCAGGTGCAGGCTCCACACCATCTGCAGCCACACCAGCGTCTTGCTGGCATCGACATCCTGCCACGGGCCTTTTTCACCGTCGGGCGTAGGAGGAGGCTTGAGTTTGTCGATGCGGTCGGCGAATTCGTTGTAGGCAAGGACGCCCTGCCATTCGGGTGTGTGCTTGAGGATCAAGTAAGCATTGGCGAGTTGGGACCGTAAGGCGCCCTCCTCGGTACGCCGTAGAAGCGCTCTCCAGTCATCACTTTCGACGGGGACGGCGCTCGGGCGCTTGCGCGATCTTGGAGCTTTTTCTGTAGGAGTTAGACCTAACAGCTTCGCGGCTGTTTTCACCGCCCGCGATACATCACCGTCATGCTCCAGCAAGCAATACACCGAGAAGGCATCGTTCTGGTGACCATTGGCGAGTGGGTCTGACGCGTGATGTGAATACACGCGGCCCTCAGTTACGGTAATACCGGGTAAGCCTGTGCTGCTATGGGGGCAAAGCCACTTTCGTCCATGCTTGGTGTAGCCGTGATCGGCCAGCATTGCCTCAACGTCATGGGCGCGGTTGAACTCATCGATCACCGACGGGTGCTTTCCTGGCTCAGTTTGCTTCGGTTTGCGCACAGGCGGTTTAGGTGTCGGCTTCCACGGGCAACTTGCGTCGGCATCACGCTTGAACAGCTCCCAGTTCTGCCAGGCTTTAAGTAGCTCGGGAAGCAGCACCGGAAAACCTTCAGCCGACGGTGGGTTCTTCCAGGTGTAAGGCTTGCCTGTTCCGGGATGAATGGAGGGCGGCAGCACGTCCTGAACAAGCCCGGCTCGGAGCTCGAAAACCGTGAACGCCTTGTACTTGTCCGCCAGCGTTCTCGCTGCTGCTTCAGCAGCTTGATCACCAGAAGCCTTGGCCTCTTTCGCCATCGCGATGGCGCTTTTGAATTTCGAACTATCAGGATCACTTTCACGTGGCCACGCTAACGCGTGTCGGCTGAGTTCCACTTCGTCCGGCACACGAAACAGAATCCTCATACGTGCAGGGTTACCAATTACGCACGGGAAGGCGTTCGCCATCTCATCCAGATCAAGGCCCAACTGATCGAACAAAACTTGCCGCGTCCACTGCACATCATCCACGTCCAACGAACACAGACAGCTCGGCCCCAGAACCACGCCCATGTTATGTTTTGGATGGTCACGCCAGAAGGCCGCAGCCTGCTCGGCGTCGGTGAGATAGCCACCCGGCTGATTCCAGGCATTGCCCTTGGGCGCTTTCTGACGGGGTTCAATGGGGACGAGCGCCAGGTTGAACAGTTCAACGTAGCGCTTTGCCCAGTCAGAGGATGTTGGCCGTTGCATCGCGCAACCCTACGCAGCCGTAGCTTTTCTACGGCCGCCGACAGGCCGAATCTCGTAGGCCGAGTAACGGCCCTGCTCATCGACCTGAATGCGGATATCACGACCCGAGCTCAGCATCTGTGACACTGCGCTTTGCGAAACACCCAGCAGTTTTCCGAGTTCCGGCTGGGTGCGACCGTGAGCAAAATCCTTCAGCGAAATACCAATATCATCGTCCATTCCTTGATACCTCGAATGGTTTTGGACTATGGATATTAGTAATCCTTCTTTTGCATCTCAACCGCCAAGATGTAAAAGTATGCTGAAATAAGCCGCCCTTATATTTTCAGCCTATGTCAGATCAGCCACCGCATATCCTTGAAGAAGCTGCACGCTTGCTGGCGATTTACAAGGATCGCAAGGATCTCTATCCAGCTCTGACTCAGAAAAAACTTGGGGAAGAATGTCGCTGGAAAGGGCAAAGCATCGTCAGCCAGTACATGACAGGGAAGATTCCTTTAAACATGCCTGCGCTGCTGAAATTCGCCACCCTGTTGGAGTTTCAGCCCACCGACGTTAGCACCCGTCTCTTCTCCGACTTCCCAATTGAAGGTTTCAACGTTGGCTCCCAGCCGACTACCATTGGCACCTCTTTCCTTCGTGCCCTGGGTGAAACCAACGTGAGCTCACCCCCACCTTCCGGCTTGAACAACAAGATTCCAATGGCTCCTGGCGACATCGAAGTCGACCTCTATCACGAGGTTGAACGCCCCGACGGCAAGGGCACGAAGGTGAAATTAGGTGGCGGAAGGACAATGCCGTGCAGTCGTAGGGACTTGTATCTCAAGAACATCAAGCCTGAAGTGGTTGCAGGTGTTTTAGTCGAAGGAAGCAGCATGGACCCCGTGCTACCCGAGGGTAGCCGCGTTGCCATTGATACCTCGGTAACGCAGATCCAGGACGGGAAGATGTACCTCCTCGATTACAAAGGCCAACTCCGACTATACCTGCTCTACAAACTGCCAGAAAACGGATTGCGACTGCGCAGTTACAACAGCGATGAGTATCCTGAGGAAAATCGAGACGGTGATTTTGTTTCGAAAAATATCCAAATTCTCGGCAAAGTGTTTTGGTATTCAGCGTTGATTTAAAGCCTCCCTCAGAATTCCCTGTCAGCTGTATCCGCATCACTCCATCACCACTTATACACCCCGCTCAGAAAGTGCAGTTGACACAAAAAATTAGTGATCCTAATTTTTAATCGTCATCACTTCGCTGCATGAGGTGTAGCGACCATGAAAGTCAGAAAACTAAATGCACAGCCGGTATACCTCCATCCCGCCGTCTCGCAACGAGCCGAGATTGAGGCCCTTCAAAAGCGTATAGGCCAATTGCTGATCATCATCGGTCAGCGCTCAAGTGCGCCAAAACCACCCGAGCCCATCGCCTATCACGATGACACCAATCCATGGGTGGCGACGCCGCCTGAACCATCGCACGTCAACGCCCAGGAACGCGATGACGGGAGGTAACTACATGAACTCAACCCTCGACCAACTCCGCCGTGAATGGAGCACACCCTGCCCCACGCTGTCGGCTGTGCGTCAGCGATACTTTCCGCACATCAAGACAGACAGATACATGCTCCACGAAATCAACGCGGGTCATATCCCGATCAGATACACGCGGTTGCATGGCTCGATCAGGTCTGCACCGGTGATCTATCTGCATGACCTCGCTGACTATCTGGATGCCATGGGCACATCGATAGAACGCCCGTCGCCAACCCTGACTACATGAGGAGAGCGAAATGACTCACTCACAGACTAAATCCGAAGCTGTCGCCACCAGCGCACAGAGTGATCTCGTGCAACTGCTGCCGCCCGAGCAAATCCACGAGCGCTTCCTGAGCCATCTGCGCTGGCGTATCAACGAAGTGCGCCTGGGCGACAAGAAAATGCGTCAGGTCAATTACTGGATCGTCTACGGGCAGATTGAGATGGGCCTTATGGCACGCTGGATCAGCATCGACGAAACAGAAGGCCTCTACGAAGAGTTGAGCGACGCGAGCTACGCCAGTCGCACGGCGGGCCATGGCCCGGAGGCTAAGGAGGCGGCAGCATGAGCACCGCCGAGAAATTGGAGATCAGCGTTACACCCGGAACCTGGTTTCGCCAAGACCTGCTCTTCCCCGTTTTTGGCCTGAGCACCGAAGCGGTCCGAAAGTACCGCTCGAGGGGTATTTGGCTGGAAGGCAAACATTGGCGATGGGACCCTGCCCACGTAATCGTCTACAACCGAGACGAAATCGAAAAGTGGATGGCAGGCCAGCCGTGAGCGGGAGAATGCCAACGGGTGTGGAGCTGAACGGCAAACAGCTCCGCATCTGCTTCATGCTCCACGGCCAACGCTGTCGAGAGCCTCTGGAAGGCGTTGTAACAGTCAACAAGGCCTCTATCGCCTACGCGGACAACAAGCGGCGGGCGATCCTTACAGAGATCAAGGAGAACCGCTTTGACTACGCCGCACACTTCCCAAACTCCTCGAGGGCAAAGACGCTTCCGGGGAGTGCCGGGCATTCAGCCAAGCGAACCGTCAAAGAAGGCATAGACCGGTGGCTGGAGGTGCAGCGCGCACTCAAGGCTGCCAGCACGGTGATCAACTACGAGAGCAAGGCGGTGCATGTCGAGAACAAGTTCGGGAAGTCCCGGATCGTCGACGTCAGCAAGAGCGACATCGAGCTGTTCCAGGCTCAGCTATTGAAGCAAAAGCTGGCGCCGAAAACGGTGAACGACATTTTTACCGTGGTGCGCGGGGTTTGGGCTGATGCGTTTGGTGATGGGATTCTGAAAACCAATCCGCTGGAGAGGATCAGCAACGTCAGTACGGACGCCGATGAGGAGCATGCTGATCCTTTCAGCCGGGAAGAAATCGAGCGGATTGGTGCGGCAGACACAGAGCGAATGGCCGATGCCAGAATGATCGTGTTCAACTGCTGGACGGGACTTTCGCTGTCCGGGCTGATTGCGCTTGCCGTTGAAGATGTGGATCTGAAGGCTGGCACTGTTCATGTTCGACGCGCATTGGTGGTTGGGCAGTTCAAGGTGCCCAAGGAACGCTCCAGGGTGCGGGTGGTGGAGCTGATTGATCCCGCTCTGGAATTGATGCGGGAGATCCTGGCAGCGGCCAGCGATGAGCCGTACGTCGATATCAACGTCACACAGCGGGACAACATCACGACAAAGCCTGCGAGGGTCAGGTTTCTTTTCCGGAGTTCTGCCAGCGGGCTGCTTTGGAACGGCAAGATTTTGAGTAAGTGGTTTACTGCTCATTTGAAGAAAGCTGAGGTCAGGCATCGCGGGGCCAACCAATGCCGGCATACGTTTGCCAGTCAGATGCTGTCGAGCTATGTACCAGTCGAGTGGGTAGCTCGGCAACTTGGCCACGCGGATACGACTATGGTGAGAAAGCACTATGGCAGGTGGATACCGATAGATACTAAGAGCATGGCGGGGATTGTCTCGAAAATGCTCGGATTCAGAAGCTAAAGAAAATTTTTCAATTTTCTCACCTCAAGACACGTCCCGACTAATTTATGCTTGGTAGAAACCTACTTGTCAGGCGCTCCCTCCTGGACAGGGACCAAGTCAAGGTACTCATACCGAGGTTCAGTACGAAGTCCTTCCAAGGGAGCAGTTTTCACCAACCTAGAGTTTACTTGATCATAACTCATGTTCCCAACCAGGCATGCGTCAGCAAGCCTAGGGTTATGAGAGTGAAGTGCGCCGTAATTACTTCTCACCCAAGAAAGCATGGCCAGATGAAGAGCCCGGCTACTTTTACTGTAATCACCCTTCACTGGGACTAAACCCATAACATTTAAACAAAGAGCAAGAATTTTAGCGCCCCTGAAATTTGGAAATCCATTCATCTCCAAAACCTCATTATACAAAAGACGGCGCACCTTAAATTTAATCACTTTCCCAACGCGGGTGGCCAGTTTATGATTATTAAAAAACTTACTCCACACTGAATTATGCTGAACGACCCAGCACTCCCAATTTGGCGACGTGACATTAGATGCAGCGCAAATAACCTCTAAAATCATATCAGCCAAGTGATCATAAAAAGTTTTTTCAAAAATACCGTTCTCAGGACGATTACGCCTTATCAGATCGTCCGACACACCTTTTGTATCAAGAACCTCAACAGCTTTACTTATAAACTCAATCGTAACGCGTAAGCGCGCAAGCACATCTTTATCCCACGCAGAGCTAAGCACGCCGTTAAGCGTGTAGAGATCCGATGCAGCACTTTCGATGTAACCCTTCGCTCGGTATAAAGCAAAAGGATGCCGCCAGAAATGATTTGAGACGTAATCGCTCAAAGTCATCAACACAATACGACTGTACCCCTCCCACTGACTAGCATCCCAATCTTGCTGGGGCATTATATCTGGATCCAGTAGGGTCCCGATGACTTCAACCATTTTGTAATTCGAGAACATAGCTTGAGTAAGCGGCTTATGATAACCAATCAAGCCAGAATCATAGCTTCCAGCCTCGTGAAATATAAAAGACTCTTTGTTGCTAAGAGCCTGATTAAGAATATTTTTTGAAAAAATCTCGACATGCACACACTTATCCGCGTCCTGCATTTCTTGAAAAATACCTAGCGCAGTTGCTGGTGACGACTCCACAATCACACGACAGAACCTTTTATCTGCAATCAACATTAGTAAATCGTTGGCATAGGACTCCACATCAGAAACTTTTCTTTGCTTCTCATCGCCCGGCCCATACGGGGATTTTTTCTCAGTTGCGTGATGAACAAGCGCTCTGGACGAATATGAAAGCTCATCGGCGATCACTGCTAACTCTTCAGCAGATCCTTTGAGAATGAAGTGGTAAAGACTTCGAGCAAACTGCTTAGCATTCCTTTTGCTGTAAATGGGAGGCCTGATAAATGCGAACCATGCCCACATTAGGAAAGTGAGCAAAAAAAATCCTGCAAGAAGGGCTTGCCACGATGCAGGGCTTAAAAGATTTCCTGCAGGTACAAACCACTGCTCGGCACGCCATAAATCAGTGAGCAGCGTAAGCACACCAACGGTAGCAACCACAAAGAAGGTAAAGCCCCTAAGAGGGATAGGTGCCGTTTGAACTCGAAAACGATAGCGCACGTCTCCGATTGTCCAGGCGAGCACCATGAGCGCTAGGCCTGCCAGAAATTCTGAAAACCCGAATAGCTTTGGCGCATTAGCATCCAAAGGAAAAAAGCATACGCCCATATAGCATCGTTCTGACAACACAGCACTTCCTCCGTTGAAATGCCTGCCATACACAGGCAATACCTATTTGCCCTAAATTTGCCCTAAACCAAACCCCAACAACGAAAAAGCCCCTGAAATGTTCAACCATTTCAGGGGCTTAGCCGTATTCAATAATGGCGGAGAGATAGGGATTCGAACCCTAGGTACCGGTGAAGGTACAACGGATTTCGAATCCGTCCCATTCGGCCACTCTGGCATCTCTCCAACGGCGCGCATCATAACAGCGTGGATCAGGAAAGCAAAGCGCCGAAGCGAATTTTTTCCGTGCTATCAGATGCTTGCGTCGATTACAGCGGTACGCCGAGACGATTGGCGACTTCTTCGTAGGCTTCGATAACGTCACCGAGGCCCTGGCGGAAGCGGTCTTTGTCCATCTTCTTCTTGGTGTCTTTGTCCCACAGGCGGCAGCCGTCCGGGCTGAATTCGTCACCCAGGACGATGGAGCCGTCGTGGAACACGCCGAATTCGAGCTTGAAGTCCACCAGCAGCAGGCCTGCGTCGTCGAACAGTTTGCTCAGCACGTCGTTGACCTTGAGGGACAACTCCTTCATGCGCGCCAGTTGCTCAGCGGTGCCCCAGCCGAATGCCACGACGTGGGATTCGTTGATGAACGGGTCGCCCTTGGCGTCGTCCTTCAGGAACAATTCGAAGGTGTAGGGATTGAGCTTGAGGCCCTCTTCCACGCCCAGACGCTTGACCAGGCTGCCGGCGGCGTAGTTACGCACGACGCATTCAACCGGGATCATGTCGAGCTTCTTGACCAGGCACTCGTTGTCGCCCAGCAGTTTGTCGAATTGGGTCGGAATGCCGGCCGCTTCGAGCTTCTGCATGATGAAGGCGTTGAACTTGTTGTTCACCATGCCTTTGCGATCAAGTTGTTCGATGCGCTTGCCGTCGAACGCCGAGGTGTCGTTGCGAAACAGCAGGATCAGGCGGTTGGCGTCGTCGGTCTTGTACACCGACTTGGCTTTGCCGCGGTAGAGTTCTTCACGTTTTTCCATGATGGGCTCCGCTTGCTAAATGGTGGGCTAGGCGATGTGTCGCCAGTCGAGCCCTGAATCTTGATCGGCCAGTTGCAGCCAGTCCGGGTCGCACCCGAGGGTGTCGACAAAACATTGCCGGGCCAGCTGCGGCAGGTTGTTCTTGCTGCTCAGGTGGGCCAGGACCAAGTGTTGCAAGTCTTGCCAGCCCAACTCATACACCAGGTACGCCGCCTGGTGGTTGTTCAAGTGTCCCAGTTCGCCACCCACCCGCTGCTTGAGAAAGTAAGGGTAATGACCGCGAGCCAGCAGGTCTCGGCAGTGGTTGGACTCGATCATCAAGGCATCGAGGTTCCGGTAACCGTCCAGCACCTTGGCGCAGTAGGAGCCCAGGTCGGTGAGCACGCCGAAGCGCCGCTCACCGTCACTGAAGACATACTGCGTCGGTTCCTGGGCGTCGTGCGCCACGGCAATCACATCGATGCTCAAGGCACCGATTTGCAGCTGCTCGCCACCGGCCAGGAAACCTGCGGGTTCAATGGGTTTGCGCATCCCGCGCAAGGTACCGCGACTGAGGTACACCGGAAGATTGTAGCGCCGAGACAGCAAACCCACGCCATGCACGTGGTCGGCATGTTCGTGGGTCACCAGAATCGCGCTCAGCTGCGCGGGGTGAACCCCCAGGCGCAACAGGCGACGCTCGGTTTCTTTTAACGAGAAACCACAATCCGCCAGCACGTACGTGTCGTCGTGGGCGACCAGCGTACCGTTCCCTTGGCTACCGCTGCCGAGAACGGCAAAACGCACCGGATCAGCCCAGGTTGTCTTGAATCACGCCCAACACTTTGCGCGCTGTTTCAGCGGGCGCAACGGTATTGATGTTCTTCTCGACGGTAACCTGCACGCTTTCGCCAACCTTGCTCAAACGAACCTGGTAACGCTCGGCGCGAGTCTCGATTTCTTCCTTGGTCGGCTTACTGCCGAACAGCTTGCCGAAGAAACCGGGCTCTTCATCTTTACGCTCGGCCTTTTCAGCCACGTTGATGTAGTACAGGCCGAGGCTGCGGTTGATGTCTTCTACGCGCCAAGGGCCCTGCTCCAACGCGCGGCCGACACTGGCCCAGGCGCGATCGAGGTCTTCACCCAGGTTCAGCACCACGTTGCCGCTGCCGTCTTCGGTAAGGCTGACACGGCTCGGGGTGTCGTAATCACGGGCGGCGAGCAGGGACACGGAGCCGCCCTTCTCGGAGATACGGCTCATGCTGGCCAGCATTTCGTCGACCAGTGCCGAGTCGACGCCGGTGTTGACCGAGCGGTTGGTGAAATCAACGTTGGCGGTGCTGCCGGCAGGACGCTCGGCGCTGACCACGTAGACTTCACTGGTATTACGCTGCACGCCTGGCTCGATGCGCACACGCACACGGGCTTCGCTGTCGGCAGCTACACCACCGGCCTGCAGGCGCTTGGCCATGGTGGCGGACAATTCGCTGCCCTGCTGCCATGCCGTGGTGAATTCACCGGTCTGCGGGCGCTGCTCGTCGATACGGAAACCGTTGTCCTGGAAGAACTGCACCGCCACTGGCCAGACTTCGGCAGGTGGACGCTGGGCCACGATCCAGCGGGAGTCGCCGCTCTTCTGCAGGCTGTAGTCGCTGGCATCCGCCACGGCCGAGATCGGCTGTGGACGTGGCACCACGTATTCACCTTTGGTGGTGTCGTCGGCGACGTTGCGCGGGATCGGCAGCAACGGGTCAAGGCGCTTGGCGACGTTGACGCCCGGCGGCAATTCCATCGGTTTGGTGGGTTGTGCTTCCAGGTAATCGCTGCCGCGGTCACGGAAGTAGCCTTCCGGGCCCCAGATCCAACCGCAGCCACTGGTGCTGGAGATAATCAAGGCAAGTGCGGAAAGTCCGGCCAATCGCTTCATGCGTAGTGCTTCCTCAATTAAACCAGGACGCCGGACTGGCGCAGGGCCTGTCGCAGCGGTTCGTGACAGGCTTCGCTGAGACGGGTGAGCGGCAGACGGATACCGTCCGGCATCATGCCCATTTCAGTCAGCGCCCACTTCACGGGAATAGGGTTGGATTCGATAAACAGTGTCTTGTTGAGCGGCATCAGCTTCTCGTGGATCGCGCGGGCGGTCACGGCGTCGCCAGCAATGGCGGCGGCGCACATGTCGCTCATGGCACGCGGGGCCACGTTGGCGGTCACGGAGATATTGCCTTTACCGCCCAACAGGATCAGCTCGACCGCGGTGGCGTCGTCACCGGAATACACCAGGAAATCGCTGCTCACGCCGGCCAAGATGTCCTTGGCGCGCTGCAGGTCGCCGGTGGCTTCCTTGATACCGATGATGTTCGGCACGGTGGACAGGCGGATCACGGTCTCGGCCTTCATGTCGCACGCGGTACGACCCGGCACGTTATAGAGGATCTGCGGGATAGCGACCGCTTCGGCAATGGCGCGGAAGTGCTGGTACAAGCCTTCCTGGGTCGGCTTGTTGTAGTACGGGGTCACCAGCAGGCAGGCATCGGCACCCGCCTTCTTGGCGTTTTTGGTCAGCTCGATCGCTTCACGCGTCGAGTTGGCGCCCGTACCAGCGATCACGGCGATACGGCCCGCGACACGCTTGACCACGAATTCGATCACCTGGATGTGTTCTTCCACATCAAGGGTGGCCGATTCACCGGTGGTGCCGACCGCCACGATGGCGTTGGTGCCTTCTTGCAGGTGGAAGTCCACCAGTTTGCCCAGGCTGTCCCAGTCGAGACGACCTTGTGCATCCATGGGTGTGACCAGTGCCACCATACTGCCCGCAATCATGCAACCGCTCCTGCCGGAAAAAGAGAGCCGTAATGGTACTGGCGCCAAGATGCTTGTACAAGCGAAGTACCGCGTGAGGATGCGTTCTGGCGCAACTAAACGACGGGCAATGCCATCATTGGACAAAAGCATGCTCTGACGCACGATGAAATCAGACCGATCACGTAATGAAAACGCCACCTCCTATCCCTTGGCGGCGGTTTTCGCTACCCTTCATCCTTTGATCGATACAGCCCTCACGGTATCGACCGCTCATCGTTTTAGGAAGGCTGCATGTCCACCCCCACAGTTCGCGAACAATTCCTTGTTATCAGTGCCCTCGGCGCCAACCCCATGGAGCTGACCAACGTCCTGTGCCGCGCCAGCCATGAAAACCGCTGCGCCGTCGTGACCTCCCGCCTGACCCGCCATGGCGAGTGCAGCGCGCTGGTCTTGCAGATCTCCGGCACATGGGATGCCCTGGCGCGCCTGGAGACGGGCCTGCCGGGCCTGGCCAAGAAGCATGATTTCACCGTCAATGTGGTACGCAGTGCTGCCCTGGAGAATCGTCCCCAGGCCCTGCCTTATGTCGCCTATGTCAGTTCCGCCTATCGCTCGGACATCGTCAACGAGCTGTGCCAGTTCTTCATCGACCACAACGTCGAACTGGAGAACCTGACCTGCGACACCTACCTGGCCCCGCAAACCGGCGGCACCATGTTGAACGCCACGTTTACCGTGACCTTGCCGGCTGGCGTGCAGATCAGTTGGCTGCGCGACCAGTTCCTGGATTTCGCCGATGCCCTGAACCTCGACGCCTTGATCGAGCCATGGCGCCCACAGAACCCAATGTAAGGAAGTTTTTCATGACGGTAGTCATCGACAAACCTGTAGCCGATTTCGAAGCCCCGGCCACCAGCGGCCAGACCTTCAGCCTCGCAGCTCTCAAGGGCAAGCAAGTGGTGATCTACTTCTATCCGAAGGACAGCACGCCGGGTTGCACCACCGAGGGCCAGGGCTTTCGCGACCAGTACGCAGCGTTCAAGGCGGCCAACACCGAAGTGTTCGGCGTGTCGCGCGACAGCGTGAAGTCCCACGAGAACTTCAAGGGCAAGCAGGAATTCCCCTTCGAGCTGATCAGCGACAAGGATGAAGCGGTTTGCCAGCTGTTTGATGTGATCAAGTTGAAGAAGCTGTACGGCAAGGAATACTTGGGTGTGGACCGCAGCACCTTTCTGATCGACAGCGAAGGTGTGCTGCGCCAGGAATGGCGCGGCGTGAAGGTGCCAGGCCATGTGGATGCCGTATTGGCGGCAGCACAGGCTTTAAACAAGGCCTGAAACGCGGGCGTTTGTAGTGAGCGGGCTTGCCCCGCGCTGGGCTGCGAAGCAGCCCCAATACAGCCGCCGCGGTCTTTCAGATAAAACGCGAATGCAGGTTTTGGGGCTGCTGCGCAGCCCGGCGCGGGGCAAGCCCGCTCACTACAGTAAGTTATTTGTGACGTTACAACAGCGGCGCTACCACCGGCTCTTGTCGTGGCCATGCATCCAGCACCGCCTTGAACAGTGTTGCCAGCGGGATCGCAAAAAACACGCCCCAGAAACCCCACAGCCCACCAAACAACAGCACTGCGCAGATGATCGCCACTGGGTGCAGGTTGACCGCCTCAGAGAACAGCAGCGGCACCAGCACGTTGCCATCCAGCGTCTGGATGATCCCGTATACCGCCATCAGGTAGATGAACTGATCGCTCCACCCCCACTGGAACAAGGCGATCAGGGTCACGGGCACGGTCACCACCACGGCGCCGACGTACGGTACCACCACTGAAATGCCGACCAGCAATGCCAGCAAGGCCGCGTAGTTCAGGTCCAGGGCGATAAACGCGATGTAGGTCACGCCCCCGCAGATGATGATCTCGATAACCTTGCCACGGATGTAGTTGGCGATCTGCCGGTTCATCTCTTCGGCCACGCGTGTGATCAGCGCGCGCTCGCGGGGCAGATAGCCACGTACCCAGCGACCGATCATGGCGCGGTCCTTGAGGAAGAAGAACACCAGGATCGGCACCAGCACCAGGTAGATCATGATGTTGACCAGCAGCGGCAGGCTGGACAAGGAAAAGGTCAGCGCCCACTGGCCGAATTTTCCGATCTCGCCACGCGCCACTTCGATGGCTTGCAACACCTGCTCGTCCGACACCAGATGCGGGTAGCGCTCCGGCAACAGCAACAACAGCGATTGCCACTTGGCGAGCATGCCCGGCAACTCATTGAACAGCGTGATCAGCTGATGCCATAACAACGGCAATACCACCACGATAAACAGCACCAACAGGCCCATGAACAAGGCAAAGACCAGCCCCACCGCAGCACCGCCCGGCAAGCGCAAGCGTTCCAGCGTGGTCACCAGGCCCTGCATCAGGTAAGCCAGCACCATCCCCGCCAATACGGGCGCCAGCATGCCGCCCAAGGTGAGCACGGCCGTAAAGGCCAGAAACAGCAGGACCGCCAGCACCACGGCCTCCTCATCGGAGAAGTAGCGCTGAATCCAGTCTCGTAACACTTTGAACATCAATCAACCTCGGGTGGTGGGGGCAAACGGTTCAGGCCTTGCGCAACCAATAGCGGTACACACCGGCGGCGTCTTCTTCATGCAGCAGGGTGTGGCCGGCCAGTTTGGCAAAGGTTCGAAAGTCGCGCTGGGAGCCAGCGTCCGTGGCGATCACCTTAAGCACTGCGCCACTGGCCAAACGATTGAGTTCCAGCTTGGCCTTGAGCAAGGGCAACGGGCAATTGAGGCCGCTGGCATCGAGTTCGGCATCAAAGGCTACAGCGTCGGTCATGTTTTTACTCCGGGCACGCGTTTGGGTTGCTTAGAATATCTGGTCCGAAGCTCAGTGTCCGGCTACAGTAAGCTCTTTGTCGAAAGGCTCTGTGCATGACTTTTTTGCGCCCTACCCTGCTGACGCTGGCTTGCCTGCTGGCCTCCCCAGGCTTCGCTGACGACCTACCGTCACTTGGCGACGCCAGTTCTGCCATTGTCTCGCCACAACAGGAATACCAGCTGGGCCGTGCGTGGCTGGCTTACCTGCGGGGCCAGGTCTCGCAGCTCAACGACCCGCAACTCAAGGACTACGTCGAGACCAGCGTGTACAAACTGGTGGAGACCAGCCAGGTCAACGACCGGCGCCTGGAGTTCATCCTCATCAACAGCCCGCAACTGAACGCCTTCGCCGCGCCTGGCGGGATTGTCGGTGTGAACGGCGGCCTGTTCCTCAACGCCCAGACCGAAGGCGAATATGCCTCGGTACTGGCTCACGAACTGGCGCACTTGTCCCAACGCCACTTCGCCCGTGGCGTTGAAGCGCAACAGCGCATGCAGATCCCGATGATGGCCGCGCTGCTCGGCGGCATCATCGCGGCAGCCGCCGGTGCCGGTGATGCCGGTATCGCCGCCATTGCCGGCACCCAGGCCGCCGCGATCCAGGAACAACGCCGGTTCTCCCGCCAGAACGAACAGGAAGCGGACCGCATCGGCATCCTCAACCTGGAAAAAGCCGGTTACGACCCGCGCTCCATGCCGACCATGTTCGAGCGCCTGATGCGCCAGTACCGCTTCGATGCCAAGCCACCGGAATTCCTGCTGACGCACCCAGTCACCGAATCGCGGATCGCCGACACCCGCAACCGTGCCGAGCAGTCCAAGCCTGGTGGCAAGGAAGACAGCCTGCGCTATCAGCTGATTCGCGCGCGGGTGCAGTTGCAATACGAAGACACCTCGGGCCTCGCCGCCAAGCGCTTCCAGGCGCAGTTGGACGAGAACCCGAAGAATGATGTGGCGCGCTACGGCCTGGCTATTGCACAAATCAAAGGCTCTCAGTTCAAGCAGGCACGGGAAAACCTGGCGGCGCTGCTGGCCAAGGCGCCCAACGACATCACTTACAACCTGGCGCAGATCCAATTGGACATCGACAACAGCCGCCTGCCGGATGCCCAGCAACGGACGGATCGGATGCTGACCCAGTATCCGGGCAACTATCCGTTGAATCAGGTGCGCGTGGATCTGCTGCTCAAGCAGAACCGCACGGCGGACGCGGAAAAGGCGTTGGACAGCTTGCTCAAGTCGCGTCCGGATGATCCGGACGTCTGGTACCAGGTCGCCGAAACACGCGGGTTGTCCGGCAACATCATCGGCCTGCATCAGGCCCGCGCCGAATACTTTGCGTTGGTGGGTGATTTCCAGCAGGCCATTCAGCAATTGGACTTTGCCAAGCGTCGGGCCGGTAACAATTTCCCACTGTCGTCGCGCATCGACGCACGCCAGCGTGAGTTGATCGAGCAGGAACGCTTGGTTAAAGGGATGATGAGCTAAACCGACCAGGCACAAAAAAGCCCCGCCCTCGTTAAACGAAGGCGGGGCTTTTTGTTTTTACCGATTTACTCAGCCAGTTTGAAGGTGATGAAGCTGGCACGCCCCTGGCGCAGCACGCGCATCGACACCGAACGGTTCTTCGGCAACGCCTTGGCGATGTCGGTGAATTGCTTGGTGTTGTCGATTGCCTGGTTGTTCAGGTGCGTAATCACGTCACCCGGCTGCAGGCCGATCAGGGAGGCAGGGCCGTCCTGCACTTCCTTGATCACGACGCCGCTCTTGAGGTCGAAGCTCTTCTTCTGCTCATCGGTCAACTCGGCCACGGCGATACCCAGGCGATTGCTGCTGCGCTCGGCACCTGGCTTGGCGTTGCCCAGTGCATCCAGCGTTGCGCCTTCTTCAGGGATGGCGCCCACCGTCAGCTCAACATTCTGGCGCTTGCCTTCGCGGATCACTTCCAGCTTGGCCTTGCTGCCAGCCTTGAGTGCGCCTACCAGATGCGGCAGGTCGGCCGACATGACGATCGGCTGGCCGTTCATGCTCAGGATCACGTCGCCGACTTGCAGGCCACCTTTGGCAGCCGGACCGTCGTCCTGGATCTGCGCGACCAGGGCACCGGCCGGTTTGTCGAGGCCAAAGGACTCAGCCAAGTCTTTGTTCACTTCCTGGATGACCACACCCAACCAACCACGACTGACCTTGCCACCGCTTTTCAGTTGATTGGAAACATCCATGGCGACGTCGATCGGGATCGCGAACGAGACGCCCATGAAACCACCGGAACGCGTGTAGATCTGCGAGTTGATGCCCACCACTTCGCCCGCCAGGTTGAACAGCGGACCACCAGAGTTACCTGGGTTGATCGGCACGTCGGTCTGGATGAACGGCACGTAGTTTTCGTTCGGCAAGCTGCGGCCGATGGCGCTGACGATGCCTTGGGTAACGGTATGGTCAAAACCGAACGGCGAACCGATGGCAACCACCCACTGGCCGGCTTTCAGGTCCTGGGATTTACCCAGTTTCAGCACAGGCAGGTCTTTGCCTTCGATTTTCAGCAAAGCCACATCGGAACGTGGATCGGTGCCGACCAGCTTGGCTTTCAGCTCACTGCGATCAGCCAGGCGCACGAGAATCTCATCGGCGTCGGCAATCACGTGATTGTTGGTGAGGATATAGCCATCCGGCGAGATGATGAAGCCCGAGCCCAGAGACTGAGCTTCACGTTGACCACCGCCGCCGCGCGGTGCGCGCTGTTGCGGCATGCCACGCTCGAAGAACTCGCGCAGCATCGGTGGCAGGCCTTCCAGGTCCGGCATCTGCTGGTTGGAGACTTTGCGATCCGGCAGTTTTTGCGTGGTACTGATATTCACAACTGCAGGCGAGGCTTGCTCAACCAATTGGGTGAAGTCAGGCAGCTCGACTGCTTGCGCAGGTAAGGCCTGACCCAGCACCAACACTGTGGCGACTATGGATAGGTAAGACTTCAAACGTGGTATCGACATACAGCTCCCGTTACGACGAGCAGGGTTGAGCGACAGGGTTCAAGAAACGCCGAAAACTGCGACCGACATCTTTGTTCCGCGAACAAATCAAGGCCAGAGCCGACAAGCCCTGACCTATAAAAAACATGAAGGATTTTTGCAAGTGAAAATGCTGATCCAGACATTTCATGCTCTCGGCAGCCAACCTGGCATGGAAATACAGTGAAAGGTCAGGATGAACATAGGATTAACGACTCACGGCTGGGGGACTGGCTTTTTTTCACCGCGCACCGACAACGCGATACGTTCTGCGGTGCCGATGGGTATCTCACCCACCACCGTCACCATCATCTCGCCGTCCACCGTATTGAGGCGACGCGATACTGCAACCGTAGGGCCCAGCTGAGTGCGGGTTTCGGTCACGCTCACATCGCTGATCGGCTCAAGGAACACCGAGAAACGCGCCAGCCCGTCTTCATACATCAGGCTGTCGACAGTCGCTTTGGTGTGGATGTCTTTGTGGGCGCTGCTACGGGTCAGTTGAAAACCGGGTGGCAACCACTCCATATGCCAAGTCTCGGTAGACTGCACTTCTGGCGCCTTGCCATTAGCGACGGCGATAGGCGTGCATTCACCACTAGGTTGCAGATCACGTTCGTCAGGTACCTGCGAGGTATCCAACCGCGTGAACTGGAAGCGCTCCAGCAATTGCCCTTGGTCGTTCAACAACAGGGATTTGAGCGGCAGCGCGGTCTCTCGATCCAAGTGCAATTCAAACCCATAACGGTACTGGTCACGCGGCGTGATCGATACGATGACCGCATTTCTACCGGCCACACGGGATTTGCCAATGACGGCCAGTTCGTAGAATTCATTGAGTTTTTGCGGATCCAGCGCACGTGAAGGTGCATCACGTGAGTTGCCCAAGCCTGCGACGAGGGTGCCGCTGACACATTGTGTACGACCGTCCAACCGCACGACTTCCTGGGCGGAACCGTCGAGTTGCAAGAGCCGCTCACGGACTTGACCATTCTGGACACGATGCCAGATGTCATGGGTAGAAAAACTGCCGTTACGTTCGTAGACGAACGTACCTTGAAAGCTCTGCTGCTGCTCTGCACGCCCAAGTCGAGTCAGCCAATCTTGGGCTTCATCGGCGTGGGCGGGGAGTGCAAACCAACTACTGAGCAAAAGCGTAAGGAGCGGTATGGCTCGCATAGAGCTCCTTACGGATTAGCGGTTTTCCAGACTTGCTGCGCGAGCGTATGGCAGAGCGCTTTCAGTGCCTTTCAGGGCTGATTCCTGTGCGTGTTGACGCAGGTAACCTGGAAGACGCTGGTCTTGCCAGCCGGATTGCCCTTGCAACACACCGTTAGCCATAGGGCCGGTGGTGTCGGAGCTTTCCTTGTAGCCGGCCAGTACCGCTGGGCCTTTGACTTGCGGACCGGCCATGACCGGCTGCTGAGTCTGTTGGGCGAGCTCGGCACCCGCGATTTCGTCTTGATTGTACAGGCGAACACCGGCCAACACGGCAACAGTCACCGAGGCTGCAACTGCCAGGCGACCCAGGCTACGCCATGGACCACGAGTAGCTTTAGCCGGAACGGCTTCATCAGCCAGCGCAGCAGAAACAGCCGCAGCAATATCCAGACGAGGGATTAGAAGATCCTTGTGCATCACCGCCCGAGCGACTTGGTAACGAGACCAGGTGTCACGGGTTTCGGCATCATCAAATGCATTGAGCACTCGACGAAGTTCCAGTTCATCCGCTTCGTTATCCATCACTGCGGACAGCGATTCCTGCAGGGCATCACGACTCATGGCGGTTCCTCTCTTGGCTGTCGCCGCTGTCTTTAGTTCTCTTGCAACAACGGTTGCAAGGCTTTATCGATGGCTTCCCGGGCCCGGAAAATCCGTGACCTTACAGTCCCCACCGGACACTGCATGACGCTCGCAATGTCTTCGTAACTCAGACCATCGAATTCACGTAAAGTTAACGCCGTACGTAAATCTTCTGGCAGTTGCTGAATTGTGCGATGAACGGTGCCTTCGATCTCGTCGCGCAGCAATGCACGCTCCGGCGACTCGAGATCCTTGAGGCCGTGATCACCATCGTAAAATTCCGCATCTTCTGAACTTACATCGCTATCTGGTGGGCGGCGTCCGCGAGACACCAGATAGTTCTTCGCCGTGTTGATGGCGATGCGGTAGAGCCACGTGTAAAACGCACTGTCACCGCGAAAATTACCAAGTGCACGGTAAGCCTTGATAAAGGCCTCCTGTGCAACGTCCTGCGCTTCATGGGTGTCGTGCACAAACCGCACGATCAACCCGAGAATTTTGTGCTGGTATTTCAGCACTAGCAGATCAAAAGCTCGCTTGTCGCCGCGTTGAACGCGCTCGACCAGCTGCTGATCCTCTTCCTGGGTTAGCATGAACACTCCTCGTTGTACTTGAAGGAGGCTTGCATAACTAAACGATCAGGCTTGCAAACATAGACTCGGTCTTTTCGCAAAAGTTCTCCCCCTTCAAGCAAGTTTCCGGCACGCACTGATTTGGCACACACGAAAAACGCAGTACGGGCAACGCCGACTGCGCGAATAATCTTGTCGTCGGTTTTCTGACGCGTCCAATGCTCCCGACGGGCCAATAAACTCAACGTTTTCCCAGCTTTCGGGCAACCTGCTATTGAGTCGAGGCTTATGCAAAAAGTTCCCGCTTCAATAACCAGCCGATTTTACCCCAAGCTGTGCACCGTAATCTCACATTGCCACGAATGCCCGGCTATTGTGCCGCTCCACCCCTCTATATACTAGTAGCCCGTGTGACCCTTTGATTCGCCGATCCAGGCGTCCTGTTTGCGCCCCCTCTTCGGATCGCTTTTTGCGGAATCCTTCCAATGAGCCAACAGTTTCAACACGATGTCCTGGTGATCGGCAGCGGCGCGGCCGGTTTGAGCCTTGCGCTGACCCTCCCGGACCACCTGCGCATTGCGGTCCTGAGCAAAGGCGACCTGGCCAACGGCTCGACATTCTGGGCCCAGGGCGGTGTCGCCGCCGTGCTGGACGACACCGACACAGTGCAATCTCACGTCGAAGACACACTCAACGCCGGTGGCGGCCTGTGCAATGAAGAGGCGGTGCGATTCACCGTCGAGCACAGCCGCGAGGCGATCCAATGGCTGATCGATCAGGGCGTGCCGTTCACCCGTGACGAACACGCAGGCAGCGACGACGGCGGCTTCGAATTCCACCTGACCCGCGAAGGCGGCCACAGCCACCGTCGCATCATCCATGCCGCCGACGCCACCGGCGCCGCCATCTTCAGAACCCTGCTCGATCAGGCGCGCCAACGCCCCAACATCGAGCTGCTGGAGCAACGCGTCGCCGTCGACCTGATTACCGAGAAACGCCTGGGCCTGGAAGGCGACCGCTGCCTTGGCGCTTACGTGCTCAATCGCGGCAGCGGCGAAGTCGACACCTACGGCGCGCGCTTCACCATCCTGGCGTCAGGCGGCGCAGCCAAGGTCTACCTCTATACCAGCAACCCCGACGGCGCCTGTGGCGACGGCATCGCCATGGCCTGGCGCTCCGGTTGCCGCGTGGCCAACCTGGAATTCAACCAGTTCCACCCCACCTGCCTGTATCACCCGCAGGCCAAGAGCTTCCTGATCACCGAAGCCCTGCGCGGTGAAGGCGCACACTTGAAATTGCCCAACGGCGAACGCTTCATGCAGCGCTTCGACCCACGCGCCGAGCTGGCCCCACGGGATATCGTCGCCCGCGCCATCGACCACGAAATGAAACGCCTGGGCGTCGACTGCGTCTACCTGGACATCAGCCACAAACCCGAAGATTTCATCAAGACCCACTTCCCCACCGTCTATGAGCGCTGCCTGGCATTCAACATCGATATCACCAAAGGGCCGATCCCGGTGGTGCCGGCCGCTCACTACACCTGCGGCGGCGTGATGGTCGACCAGCACGGCCGCACCGACGTGCCCGGCCTGTACGCCATTGGTGAAACCAGCTTCACCGGCCTGCACGGTGCCAACCGCATGGCCAGCAACTCGCTGCTCGAATGCTTCGTCTATGCGCGCTCGGCGGCGGCGGACATTCTCGAACAGCTGCCACGCATTGCGGTGCCTGCCGCCCTGCCCCGCTGGGACGCCAGCCAGGTCACCGACTCGGACGAAGACGTGATCATCGCGCACAACTGGGACGAGTTGCGCCGATTCATGTGGGACTACGTAGGGATCGTGCGCACCAACAAGCGCCTGCAACGCGCGCAACACCGGGTGCGGCTGCTGCTGGATGAGATCGACGAGTTCTACAGTAACTACAAGGTCAGCCGCGACCTGATCGAATTGCGCAACCTGGCCCAGGTCGCCGAACTGATGATCCGCTCGGCGATGGAGCGCAAGGAGAGCCGCGGCCTGCATTACACCCTCGACTACCCCCAGATGTTGCCCGAGGCCCGCGACACTATCCTGGTGCCAACCACCTACGGCGGCTGAACTTCAGGCGAACCCGCAGGCGCCGGTGTGCATCGGCCGCCTGCGCATCCCTGGGCACACACATCGAACGCGCCCACCACCCACCCGGCACCCTGTAGCGCAGCACTACGACCAGCGGCAACGCCAGGCTGTCGGGAAGTAGCTGCACGCTGTGCCAGCCCCGCTCTTCACTGAACAGGCACCAGCCATCGTCATCGCGACGCAGGCCACGAATCGACGAACGGTGAGTCAGCAGGATATGGCGCGGCAGCACCCAGGCGGCATGAGCCAGGCATAACAGCATGGCGAGGCTTGAATACGTCAGATCGAGCAACGAAAGCGCACCCAACGCGAACAGCTGGGCAAGGAGATACGCCGCCAGCAACAGCCGTGAGGCCTGCCAGCGGCATTCGAAGCGATTACTTGGGCTGGACACGGTCCAGGATCATCCGGACCATGCGCTGCAGCTCCGGATCTTCAGATTCGGCGCGCTCCATGAACCAGCCGAACATGTCCTGATCCTCGCAAGTCAGCAGCCTGACGTAGAGGTCGCGGTCCACCTGGTTGAGCGTCGCGTACACTTCTTTGGTGAAAGGCACCAACAACACATCCAACTCCAGCATGCCACGACGGCTGTGCCAGTAGAGGCGATTGATTTCAACTTCTTCGACCATGGAGCGCTCCTCAAATAGGCGGCAAGTATACAGCCCCGACGGCACCGGAACAGTCGGCTTTGGTCGCCCCCTACGGAAACTATCCATTTGCCGGGCGCCCCTCTATGATGCACCCATGACTTTTTGACCTGCGATGACCCATGGCTGACTCTGCTTTCTTCTGCCCCCTGTCCCACGAAGGCGTTCTCGCCGTCCGCGGCGCTGACGCTGCTAAATTCCTTCAGGGCCAACTGACCTGCAACCTCAATTACCTGAGCGACACCCAGGCGAGCCTCGGTGCGCGGTGCACGCAAAAAGGGCGCATGCAGTCGAGCTTCCGCATCCTGCTGCAAGGTGACGGCGTGTTGCTGGCCATGGCCACCGAGCTGCTGGAACCGCAACTGGCAGACCTGAAGAAATACGCCGTATTCTCCAAATCCAAACTCACCGACGAAAGTGCCGCCTGGGTGCGTTTTGGCCTGGCGAATGCCGACCAGGCCTTGTACGGCCTTGGTCTGGAACTGCCGGCCGAGACCGACAGCGTTGCCCGCACCGATGCCTTGATCGCTGTTCGTGTGTCCCCCGGCCGCGCCGAACTGTGGGCGCCCGCCGAGCACGCCGATACGGTGCGCAGCCAGCTGACAGAAAGGCTGCAACAAGCGGACTTGAATGAATGGCTGCTGGGGCAAATCCGCGCCGGCATCGGCCAGGTCATGCCGCAAACACGCGAACTGTTCATCCCACAGATGCTCAACCTGCAAGCCGTGGGCGGCGTCAGCTTCAAGAAAGGCTGCTACACCGGCCAGGAAATCGTCGCGCGCATGCAGTATCTGGGCAAACTCAAACGTCGCCTGTACCGCTTGAGCCTCAATGCGACTGAAATGCCCGCGCCAGGCACACCGCTGTTTTCACCCAGCCATAACAGCGCGATCGGCGAAGTGGTCATTGCCGCAAAAGCTGACCAGAGCGTTGAACTTCTGGCCGTATTGCAAGCCGAAGCTGCCGATAGTGGCGATGTGCATTTAGGCAATCTGGAAGGTCCCGGCTTGCAACTGCTTGACCTGCCTTACACGCTCGACCGTGATCGAGAGATCCAGCGTTAGTCGCCGCACCCTTTTGCAACACCCTAGAGATCATGAATGAACAAGCTGGCGGAAAAAGTCCAACAGGCTTTAGTGACGGCCATCGATAACGATGACCTGGTTCTGCCGACATTGCCGGAAGTGGCCCTGAACATTCGTCAGGCCGCCGAAGACCCGGAAATCAGCATCAGCCACTTGAGCAAAGTGATCGGTCGCGATACCGCGCTGTCGGCGCGCCTGATCAAAGTGGTCAACAGCCCGTTGTTGCGCGCGACCCAGGAAGTCACCGACCTGCACACCGCCATCACCCGGCTGGGCACCAATTACAGCAGTAACCTGGCGATCGGCCTGGTGATGGAGCAGATATTCCACGCCCGCTCCGACGTGGTCGAACAAAAGATGCGTGATGTGTGGCGCCGCAGCCTCGAAGTCGCGGGCGTGAGTTACGCCTTGTGCCGCAGCCATAGCGAGCTCAAACCGGACCAGGCAGCCCTCGGCGGCCTGGTGCACCAGATCGGTGTGCTGCCCATCCTGACATACGCCGAAGACCACTACGAGCTGCTCGCGGACCCGGTCAGCCTCAACCACGTCATCGAGAGCATCCACCCGTTACTGGGTGACAAACTGCTGGGTGGCTGGGACTTCCCGGAAATGCTGGCGAAACTGCCCGGCCAATACCTCGACCTGGAGCGCGATTCGCCCAGCCTCGACTACATCGACCTGGTGCAGGTCGCCGTGCTGTATTGCCATCGCGGCACCGATCACCCGCTGGCTAACATAGCGGTTTCCACGCTGCCGGCGATCAAAAAGCTGCGGTTCGACCCCTACAGCGACGCCTTGCGGGCCGAGTTGGATGAAGCCCGCTCGATGTTCTACTGATCAACCCGCGATAAAACTCACCCGCACCTTCAACCCGGCCTGCTCCCCATCGTGCAGGCTGATCTGCGCCAGATGCGCCCGGCAGATTTCGCCGACAATCGCCAACCCCAGCCCCGAGCCCATGCCCTGCTGACTGCGTCGGTAAAAACGCTCGAACACTCGGTCCCGCTCGTCCAGCGGAATGCCTGGACCATCATCTTCCACTTCCAGCACCGCCGGCGCCGTCACCCGCAGGATCACATTGCCACCCGGTGGCGTGTGGGCCAGGGCGTTGTCCACCAGGTTGCTCAACAGCTCATTCAACAGGGTGGGCTCACCGCGCAGCCACACCGGCTCATCGGCCTCCAGCGCCAATGCCACGCCACGTGCGTGAGCCAACGGTGCCATGGCCATGCCCAGTTCACGGGCCAATTGGCTGAGGTCGAGTAACTGTGCGCCACCCTCGGCAATCGCGCGGGCACCATTTTCGATGCGGGCCAGGGACAACAATTGATTGGCCAGATGAGTCAGGCGGTCAGTGCCCTGGGCGGCGGTTTCCAGGGTGCTGCGCCACGTGGCGGGCTCTTCGGCACGCAAGCCCAGTTCCAGCCGGGCCTTGAGCGCGGCCAGTGGCGTGCGCAACTCATGGGCAGCGTCGGCAATAAACTGCGCCTGGCGCTCGAACTGGCCGCGCAAGCGCTCGGTGAAGTGGTTGAGGGACCGCACCAGCGGGCCAAACTCGTGCTGCACTTCCACCAAGGGCAACGGCCGCAGATCGTCGGGTTGGCGCTCTTCCACCGCCGTGCGCAATCGCTCCAGCGGGCGCAATGCCGCGCTCACCGCAAACCACACCAATAACAAGGCGCCAATCGCAAGCATGCCCAGGCGCAGCAACGTGTCCGCTGCCAGGCTGCGGGCCATGCTGACGCGTGCTTCGTCGGTTTCAGCCACGCGTATCTCCGCCATGCCGTTCATGTTCGGCTCGGAAACGGCCTTGAGCAGGCTGACCACCCGCACCTCCTGCCCTTGGTAGATGGCGTTGTAGAATCGTGCCAAGGCCGGGTAATCATCGGTTCGTGGGGTACCCGGCGGTGGGCCAGGAAGGTTTTCGTAGCCGGAGATCAACTTCTGGTTGATGTCATTGACCTGATAGTAAATACGCCCGGCGCTGTCGTACGCGAACGTGTCGAGCGCGACATACGGCACATTCGCGCTGAGCGTACCGTCCACCTGGGTCAACCCGGCGGCAATGGTACGCGCCGAGGCCAGCAGCGTACGGTCGTAGGCCGTATCGGCGGCCTCGCGACCATTCCAATAGGCACTCAGGCCACTGGCGATCATCAACAACACCAGCAACAGCGCCAAGTTCCACAACAGGCGCCAGCGCAGGCTGCTGGGCTTATGCATCGCGGGCTTCCAACAGGTAGCCAAGGCCGCGGAAGGTCACGATGGCGATGGGCTGGCCGTCGAGCTTCTTACGCAGTCGATGCACATAGATTTCGATGGCGTCGGGGCTGGCCTCTTCGTCCAGGCCGAATACCTGGGAAGCCAACTGCTCCTTACTCATCACCCGGCCCGGACGGGCGATCAGCGCCTCAAGCACCGCTTGCTCACGGGAAGTGAGCGTCATCAGCTCGCCGCCCACGGTAAAACGCCGGGTATCGAGGTCATATACCAGCACACCACAGGCCTGCTGACGCTCGCCACCCAACACGCTGCGCCGCAGCAGCGCCTTGACCCGCGCCTCCAACTCCGTCAGCTCGAAAGGTTTAGCAAGGTAGTCGTCCGCCCCCAGGTTCAGGCCGTGCACGCGGTCTTTCACGTCACTGCGCGCCGTCAGCATCAGCACCGGCAGATTTTTCCCACGGGCCCGAAGGCGCGCGAGCACCTCGAAACCGTCCATGCGCGGCAGCCCCACATCGAGGATCGCCGCGGCGTATTCCTCACTGCTCAGGGCCAGGTCCGCGGCCACGCCATCGTGCAGCACGTCAACGGTCAAACCCGTGCTCTTGAGCGCTTGCGCGACACTTTCAGCGAGTTGCAGATGGTCTTCAACCAGCAAGACACGCATGGATTTCTACCTCAGTCAGGGGTGGTTGGCACCACGCTTTGCCGGGCAGTTTACAGGCGCCGACTGCCCTGTGAAGCCCGAAAACATTGAAAGGCAGCTGAAAGGTTAGTGAAAGCTTCGCCCTTTAGCATCCAGTCACGGTGGTCTATGCCCACCGAGTTGCCTGAACCGCAGCGCCCGAAAAACGCCTCGAAGCGTTTTCGCCAAAATAAGAACAATAACGGAGTACACAACGATGCTGTCGACACAGCCCCAGGCCCCCTCGCCTGTTCGTTCTTCTCGCCTGACCCAAACCGCCCTTGCCAGTGCTGCTACCCTTGCCGGCTTTTCGCCGCTTAGCCAGGCTGCCCTCTTCGAAGACAGTAGCGCGACCCTGGAAACCCGCAACATGTACTTCAACCGCGACTTCCGCGACGGCACTAGCGCGCAGCAATCCAAGCGCGATGAATGGGCCCAGGGCTTCATGCTCAACCTGCAATCGGGCTACACCGACGGCACCGTCGGTTTCGGCGTGGATGCGCTGGGCATGCTCGGCGTCAAGCTCGACTCAAGCCCCGACCGCACCGGCACCGGTCTGCTGCCCACGCATGACGACGGTCGCGCCGCCGATGAGTACTCCAAGCTGGGCCTGACCGGCAAAGTGAAGATCTCGGCCACCGAGCTGAAAATCGGCTCGCTGATCCCCGAACTGCCGATCCTCAAGCCCAACGACGGTCGCATCCTGCCGCAGACCTTCAATGGCGGCCTGATCACGTCCAAGGAATTCAAGAACCTGGTGTTCACCGGTGGTCGCCTGGACAAAGCCAAGGACCGCGACGACAGCAACTACGAAGACATTGCCCTCAACAACAAGAACAGCCGCTTCCTCAGCGGGGCCACCGGCAAGCACTTCAATTTCGGCGGGGCCGACTATAAGTTCGCCGACAAAATCACCGGCAGCTACCACTTCGCCCAACTCGACGACGTGTACCGCCAGCACTTCCTCGGCCTGGTGACCGCGCGCCCGATGGGCCCCGGTACGTTCGGCACCGACCTGCGCCTGGCGATCAGCGATGACACCGGCAGTGCGCGTGGCGGCAAGATCGACAACACCTCCCTCAACGGCCTGTTCAGCTATGCCCTCAATGGTCATAAGCTCAGCGCCGGTTACCAGCACATGTCCGGCGACAGTGCGTTCCCGTATGTGGATGGCAGCGACCCGTACCTGGTCAACTTCGTGCAGATCAACGACTTTGCCGGCGCCGAAGAGCGCTCCTGGCAAGCGCGCTACGACTACGACTTCGCCAAGCTGGGGATCCCCGGCCTGAGTTTCATGAGCCGTTACCTCTCAGGTGACAACATCAAGCTCAAGAACGGCGAGACGGGCAAAGAGTGGGAACGCAACAGCGAGATCAAGTACGTGGTGCAGACCGGCACGTTCAAAGACGTGGCCGTGCGCCTGCGCAACGCCACCTACCGTTCCAACTACTCAGCCCGTGATGCGGATGAAATGCGCTTGCTGGTGAGCTATAGCGTTGCGCTTTGGTAGTAACAACTCATAACAACAAAGACGGAGATAACCATGACCCCTTCACTGCGTAAATTGGCCCTCGCCGCCGGCTGCATGCTGTTCGCCGGCCAACTGCTGGCCGCCGACGAACCCAAGCGCCCGGAATGCATCGCCCCGGCCTCGCCTGGCGGTGGTTTTGACCTGACCTGCAAACTGGCGCAAAGCGCGCTGGTCAACGAGAAACTGCTCAGCAAGCCGATGCGCGTGACCTACATGCCTGGCGGCGTAGGCGCGGTGGCCTACAACGCCGTAGTGGCCCAGCGTCCTGCAGACGCCGGCACCTTGGTGGCCTGGTCCAGCGGTTCGCTGTTGAACCTGGCCCAGGGCAAGTTCGGTCGTTTCGATGAAAGCGCCGTGCGTTGGTTGGCCGCCGTCGGCACCAGCTACGGGGCTATCGCGGTGAAAGCCGATTCGCCCTACAAGAGCCTCGACGATCTCGTCAAAGCACTGAAGAAAGATCCGGGCAGCGTGGTGATCGGTTCCGGCGGCACCGTCGGCAGCCAGGACTGGATGCAAACCGCGCTGATCGCGAAGGCCGCCGGGATCAACCCGCGCGAACTGCGTTACGTGGCACTCGAAGGCGGCGGTGAAATTGCCACCGCCCTGCTCGGTGGCCATATCCAGGTGGGCAGTACCGATATCTCCGACTCCATGCCGCACATCTTGAGCGGCGACATGCGCCTGCTGGCGGTGTTCTCCGAGCAACGCTTGGACGAGCCAGAAATGAAGAATATCCCGACCGCCAAGGAGCAAGGCTACGACATCGTCTGGCCAGTGGTACGTGGCTTCTACCTCGGGCCAAAAGTCAGCGATGCGGACTACGCCTGGTGGAAAGACGCCTTCGACAAACTACTGGTCTCCGAGGAGTTCGCCAAGCTGCGTGACCAGCGCGAGCTGTTCCCGTTCGCCATGACCGGCCCGGAGCTGGACACCTACGTGAAGAAACAGGTGGCTGACTACAAAGTGCTGGCCAAAGAGTTCGGCCTGATCCAGTAATCGCCCCTCTGTGGGAGCGGGCTTGCTCGCGAAAAACGTCAACGATGACGCGTGTGGCCTGATACACGCGACGTCCTTGCGTCCTTCGTGAACAAGCGCGCGCCTACAAGAGTCTCCAAGGAGTTTCCTATGCTCTTACAACGCATTTTCGCCGCCGTGCTCTTGCTCGCCTGCGCTGGCCTGGCGCTGATGGCCTGGCCGTATCAAGCGTCGTTTTCCTACGAGCCGGTAGGGCCACGTGCCTACCCGCTGCTGATGCTCGGGCTGATGAGCCTGGCACTGATCTACATGCTGTTTCGTCCACAGCCGACCCAGCACACCGAAGAAGAGCCTGCGCTGGACCGCGACACCCTGATCAAGATCGGCGTGTGCGTCGCGCTGTTGATCGTGTTCGCCGCCACCTTCGAACCCCTGGGTTTCATCCTCAGCAGCATGCTGATCGGCATCCCGATGGCGCGCCTGTATGGCGGCCGCTGGGTGCCCAGCGTGGTGATCGTCAGCCTGATGGCGATTGGTCTTTATCTGCTGTTCGATAAAGCCATGGATGTGCCGTTGCCCCTCGGCCTGCTCGACGTTCTGGAGAACTGATATGGATACTTTCGGCTACTTGGGCCAGGGCTTCGGCGTTGCACTGTCCCCTTACAACTTGGTGACCGCACTGTGCGGCACCCTGATCGGTACTGTCGTCGGCTTGTTGCCGGGCCTGGGCCCAATCAACGGCGTGGCGCTGTTGATCCCCATCGCCTTCGCCCTGGGCCTGCCGCCGGAATCGGCGTTGATCCTGCTGGCAGCCGTGTACCTGGGCTGTGAATACGGCGGCCGTATCAGCTCGATTCTGCTGAACATCCCAGGCGAAGCTTCCACCGTAATGACCACACTCGACGGCTACCCGATGGCCCGTAAAGGCCTGGCCGGCGTGGCACTGTCGTTGTCGGCGTGGAGTTCGTTCATCGGTGCGTTTATCGCCACCTGCGGCATGGTGCTGTTTGCGCCGCTGCTGGCTAAATGGGCGATTGCCTTCGGCCCGGCGGAATATTTCGTACTGATGGTGTTCGCGATTGTCTGCCTGGGAGGCATGGCCGGTGACAAACCGTTGAAGACCTTTGTGGCGGCGCTGATCGGTCTGTTCCTGTCGGCGGTCGGCATCGACGCCAACAGCGGCGTGTACCGCTTTACCGGCGATAACATTCACCTGACTGACGGCATCCAGTTTGTGGTGCTGGTGCTGGGTTTGTTCTCCATCAGCGAAATCCTGTTGCTGCTGGAAAAAACCCACCGCGGCCAGGAAGCGGTAAAAGCCACCGGGCGCATGATGTTTAACCTGAAGGAAGCCGGCGCCGTCTTCGTCGTCAACATCCGCTGCGGTCTGCTTGGCTTCATCATGGGCGTGTTGCCGGGTGCCGGTGCTACCTTGGCCTCGGCCGTTGCCTACATGACCGAGAAACGCCTGGCCGGTGCCAGCGGTAAATTCGGCCAAGGCGACATGCGCGGCCTGGCGGCTCCGGAAACGGCCATCGGCGCCTCTGCCTGCGGCGCCCTGGTGCCGATGCTGACCCTCGGCGTACCCGGTTCGGGCACTACGGCGGTGATGATCGGCGCGCTGTCGCTGTACAACATCACCCCGGGCCCGCTGCTGTTCCAACAGCAGCCGGACATCGTCTGGGGCCTGATCGCCTCGTTGTTCATCGCCAACATCATGCTGGTGATCCTCAACATCCCGATGATCCGCATCTTCACGCGCATCCTCGCCGTGCCGAACTGGGCGCTGGTGCCGGTGATTGCCATCATCACCGCGATTGGTGTGTACGCGGTTCACGCCACCACCTTCGACCTGTTCCTGATGGTCGGCATCGGCATCTTCGGTTACATCCTGCGCAAGCTGGACTTCCCGCTGTCGCCGGTGTTGCTGGGCTTTATCCTCGGCGGCTTGATGGAACAGAACCTGCGCCGTGCACTGTCGATCTCCAACGGTGACCTGCAGATCCTCTGGTCGAGCCCGATCACCTTTGGTGTGTGGGTGCTGACCGCGCTGATGCTGGCCTTTCCGCTGATCCGCATCTACCGCAAACGTGCCCTGCAGCGTCGTGCCGTGGCCGATGTCTGAGGTCACCTTTAAGCAATGGTGGGGAACACCGCTGGTCGGCCTGGCCGGCGGTTACCTGGCTAGCCTCGTCGGCTGGCCTTTGCCGTACATGGTCGGCTCGTTGCTGGCGATCATCCTGGTGCGCTGCCTAACCCCCTGGCAGTTGGCGGAGATTCCCGGCGGACGCAAATGCGGCCAATGGGTAGTGGGCATCGGCATCGGCCTGCATTTCACGCCCGTGGTGATCGAGCAGGTGATGAGCCACTTCGGGCTGATCTTTTTCGGCGCGCTGGTCACCAGCCTGTCGAGCGTGGTCGGCGTATGGTTGATGCGCCGCAGCGGTGAAGACCGCGCTACCGCGTTCTTCTCCAGTATGCCGGGCGGTTCCGGCGAGATGGTCAACCTCGGCGCCCGCAATGGCGCCGTGCTCAGCCGTGTCGCGGCAGGGCAGAGTCTGCGCGTGCTGGTGGTGGTGCTGTGTGTGCCGGCGATCTTCAAGTACCTGCTGGAAGGCGGTACACCGCAGTTTCATCCGGCGCCCGTGAGTTGGCCTTGGCTGTTAGCGCTGTTTCCGATGGGCGCACTGGTCGCCTGGGGTTGGCAGCGTTTGCGTCAGCCGAACCCGTGGCTGTTCGGGCCCTTACTGGTAAGCGCCACTGCCAGTGTGGTCTGGAACCTGCACATCGGCCTGCCCGATGGCGGCAGCCAAATCGGCCAATGGTTGATCGGTAGCGGTTTGGGCTGCCACTTCAACCGGCAGTTCTTCCGTCGGGCGCCGTCGTTCATGGGCCGCACCCTTATCGGCACGGCCTTGACCATGGCGCTGGCGACCCTGGCAGCGGTGGGTTTGAGCGCCTTGACCCACCTGGACCTGCGCTCGCTGACCTTGGGCATGATGCCGGGGGGGATTGCCGAGATGAGCCTGACCGCCGAGACGCTGCAGTTGTCCGTCCCCCTGGTAACGGCCATGCAGGTGATGCGTTTGTTGTTCGTTCTGTTTCTCGCCGACCCCCTGTTCCGGCACTGGAACCGCCAACCCTGACCACCGCAACGTGAACGGCTCGCCAGCGGGCCGTTGCCGTTTGTCGGCACTGTCATTTCTCACAGCTGGTTGCTCCCCAGATTCCGCGTTACACCTCTTCGCAACTACTCCCACTCAGTATATGGGCCGTAGACATTGAGTTCCTCACTGACTGCAGAGGGTTTCATCATGGGTAACGACGAAGAGCTTTCCAACCATCCAAACCAGCGCTTGATCAAGCTCCCAGAAGGGCGCTCACTGCTTGCGTCTTACTCAAACCAGCAGCCACCTGAAAAGACGCCGCCCGTGCAGCGTACTTTCATCGACCCTCGTTACCTGGTGCCATGCCCCTCCGACCTGTCTCTCAATTCGACGGAAGCCTTCAAAAAGGTTCGCCTCGAAGATTTGGTACTGTACATCCCCGCAAATACCCAGCCGGTGCAAGGCGTCGATGCAGGTATCAATCTCGTCGCGATCACGATGCACAAGGAGGGACTACTGATTGCCTTGCTGCCATTTCTGGAGATGGCAGCCCTGGATTTCGTGGAACTGTTCTGGGGCGATCTGAGCAACCCCGTCGCATCCACCACCATCCACCAGCATGAAGTGGATAACGCTGAGGTGATTCCCCTGTTCGTACCGTCGGGTGCGATCACCGACGGTAATGTCTATCCGGTGTTCTTCCGGGTGACACGCCTCGGCCTGGCGGTAGGAGAAACAAGAAAATTCGCACTGAAGGTTGATAAGGTGAAACCCGCCGGGGACAACCCGGACGGCTACAGTTTTGTAAACACGAACCTGCCCAAGCCGATCATTCCCCAAGCGTTTCTCGACTTTGGCGTTACAGAAGAAGATGCCCAAAACTGCATAGAGATTCGCGTCCCCTACTACCCTGCCGATACCTCATTGTCACCACGCACCCACCGCGCGGTGCGTGATGTTGTTCGCCTGAAAATCGGCGACGCACTATTCGAGCACACCGTGTCGCAGCCAGAAGCGGATCACCATGACGACATTGTCTTCAGGCTGTGCATCGAACACTGGCTTCAGATCGGCAGCGGCTCTCACGTCGCTGAGTGGAACGTGATTGATGAGTGCGGAAACTACTCGGATGGCTGGTCGGTCGCCGAATTCCTCGAGGTCTTCCTGAACGATGGTTCAGAGCCATTGTTGCCCCATTGCTTCTTCGATGAGGCTCCGGAAGACATCCTCAACCTCGATGAAGTCAGTGGCGATTTTGTGACGATCGTCGTTCCAATCGCGGGTAACGGCTACCGATTGGGCGACGTGATCAAGGTGACCCTCACCGGCAGGACGGCGGATGGGCAAACGGTGAGGAAAACCTACAGTTCCGATCCACTGACATCCACCACGACGCGCCAACTCAGAATTCCATGCCCGGTAAGCGACCTGATACCGTTGATCAGAGGGCAGGCTCGACTTCGCTATGAGCGAATCCGCTTTGGCGCGCCGAATAGAGGCTCACACCTCACGCTGGTCAGTGTGATCGGCACCGCCATTCCCGGTGGGCTTTACGCCCCGACATTTCGGGAGGCTGTCGATGGGATTCTGATTGCGGATACCCCCATCATTAACATCGACATCCGTAAATATCATGGACAGGACTTCTTTGACCGCATCACGCTGAAGCTGTTGGGCCGCTACCCTAACGGTAAATTTTACTACCACGAAGAATTCAAAAATGCAGGTACAGGCAATGTGGTGTTCTCGATTATCAATGGCCCCGAGGGTGATATTGCCAAATTGGCAGGTGGCAGCCTGACTGCTTCTTATACCCGTCAGAATAGCGAGGGAACAATACCATCCCCGGACACAACCGTTTATGTCGGTGCCTCTACGGCCGTACTGCCCGAACCGAGGGTGCATGAGGCTCCGCCGCCTGATTACGTATTTGATCCGAACCAATCCACCGGTGATGCCACCATTGAGGTTGACCCCCACAACGATATCAAAGTGGGGGATACGGTCACCCTGCACGCTGAAGGCACTGCGCCAGGTGGAAGCGCTCCGCCACAACCCTTCTTTGTCTCAAACATTTGGAAAGACCGGCCGCTGCCTTTCACGCTTAAGCGCCAGTACATCCTGCTCAATCAAAGCATGAATATTTTCTACGACCGCGCCCGCCCAGGCGTTGCACCACGCACGTCGAACACCGCACCCATGAAGATCCTCGCAGTGCGCCATTTGCCCGCGCCTTTGGTTTACAACAGCACCCCCGTGGACGACGGAAACGCGACCATCAACCCGGTCATTGCTGACAACACGCCAGAGGTGACGGTACGCGTGCAATTTGCACCGATGTCTTCGAACGACTTCATCAAGCTCGAACTGCAAGGCAAGCCCGGTGCGACGCTGCCGTCCATAACGCCCCAATACGGCAACCCAACTACGGGTTTCGTCGATTTCAAATTCTCCAACAGCGTCATCGGCGACTACATTGGAAGCGTCCTGCGTCTTCAGTATCACGTCACAACCAACGGCGTCACCGATGACTCAAGGGTGCTGAATCTGCGCGTACTGGACTTCAATGAATTACCCGGCGGCAATCCACTGCCGCAGCCAAGACTCAATGGCCTGCCATCCGGCTCAACCATCGACTTGAATACATTCAACACCGATTGCTGGGTGAGCCTGGTGCGCTGGACGCTGAGCCGGAAGGGCCAACGGATCTGGCTCAAACTCCATAGTGTTGGCGCAACCCCTTTGACACTGTTGAACGGCCATCCGATCGACCAGACGCAGGTCGATAATGGGATAGTGAATGAAAAGGCAATGCGTGATTGGTTTACCGTACTTGCGGATAGCAGCCAGGTGACGGCAACGGCAGCCGTCACTTTCAATGGCGATTCAAATGAACTGACCGCCAAGCCCTTTCCGTCGAGCAACTACACCATCACAGCGCTTCGGCTCTATGATTTGACAGACTTTGAGTTATTGTCCTGGAATGGCTGGGTCAACATCATCAATGTCTTGGGCGCGATCAGAAACGTCAACAACAACAATTTCTGGTATGTGAAACTCAATAATGGCAGCCCTCTCTTTCCCGGCGTCATTAAAACCTTTTATATCAAGAGCGGTAAAACCTACGACTTGAGCTTCAAAATGAAGGTGGACTTGAACCCCTATCTACCCCAGGTATTCATAGAGTTCGGCACTCAGTCACAATCTTTCACCCATGTTAATCCCGGTGTGTGGACCTCACACTCCCGGACCTTTGCATTGCCTGCCGGGGTTCCCTCTCAGTTCTTGCCTATGCGCATCTACTTCAAGAGTATTACCTCAGGGGCAGAGTTTTCACTGGATGATATTTTGGTTGTGGAGCGGCCATAGATTCATTGCTCAAGACCGCTGCCGGGTGGCGACATAGCCACCCGACAGCAGCACATTGAAGGCAATAAAAAAGGCCTCTCTACCGTCAGGAAGAGAGGCCTTTCAATGGGTTATTATCTGGGTATGCATCGTTGAAGAGTTTCATTGAAATCTTGTCCAGCCGGGCACTGTCTTGGCTGCCTTATCCACCGTTGGGAATCAGTGTCGTACCTGCAGGTGTAATACCAACCCGGCGATATGCTTTTGAAGGTGCCTGCACGAGTGCAGACAGGATCAAGCCCTGGGTACTCACTCGACACCGTCTCGGAAGGGCCACTGGCACAAGCGGCAAGCAGCACAGCGACACCTGCCGCCAGTAATACCTTGGGGACAGTACGCATAACTTTCTTACTCATAAAATGATGCATGGGAATCTCCTGATTAGGAATGCCCCTCCAGTTAGCCCCCAAAAAAATAAACCGCCTACTGTCAGATTTGACAGGTTGGCGGTTTGTCCGACAAGCGGAAAGTACTGCACCGGCCGCGCTTAGAACGCGTAGCGCAGCCCCACATTCACACCCAGGGGTTGCTTGATGTTCTTGCCCACGCTGCGCTCCAGGTCCGCATGCATGCTCAAGTTCTGCGACACCGACATCGCCATACCCGCCCCCAGCTTCAAACGTGAGCCCGACAGGTCGTTGTTGAACGAGTTGTCATTAACAAACACTTTGTTGCTCTGGTCGAACTCATGGGTGACTGCGGCTTTCAAGTAAGGCTGCAGCACGCCGCCGCTGTCGAGTTGGATATTATTGCCGGCAGTGACGCCCAACTCACCGATCACCGAACTCGAACGATCCCCTTTGGCGCTCAGGCCGTTGTCCAGTGTGTAGCTCTGGGCCTGGGTGATCACCGCCGCCAATTGGCCGTAGGGTTCGACGAAATAGCCGTCATCCAGCGTGATATGACGACCGAACTCAGCCGAGGCACCTGTGGCATTTTGCGTGTAGTTGCCCTTGCTCTTCTTGCCATCGCTCATGGCCACGTTGGACTCATTGTGCAGGCGGTTGAACTTGAGCACGCCGTCGAAGTAAAAGCCGCTTTCGCTATCCAGCCACGTTGCATAGCCGCCCACGTAGTAGCTGTTGATGGTGGCTTTGCTGCCCAGGTTCAAGTCCAGGTCCGATTGGCTGTGGCCGGCCATTGCACCGATCAGCCACTGCCCATCGCCGGCCTCCAGCGGTGCATCCGCACCCAAAGTGAAACCGCGTTGGGTCTGGTTATAACCCAAGCCAGTCTTGTCGTTGGACACTTCATACTTATTGCCGTAGGCACGGGTCCACAAGCCAGCGGTCTGTCCACCGTTGAAACGCAGTTCGCCCATGCGCGTACGCAGGTTAGTCATTTCCCCCAACAACACGCTCGGCGCCGCGTTGAACAAGGCCAACACCGAGTTGGTGCTCGGGCTGATGACCTTGCTATCCGGGTCCAGGTACCAATCATGATTCTGGTTATCCGCCGCCAGGTCGTAAGAATAGGTACCGCGGTCGACCCGACCGCCCACCAGGCTGAAATCCGCCACACCGTCGGCGGTGTGCACCATGTGCAGGCGCTCGTTCAACGGGTCGGCCCCCGTGGCGGCGAGCAGCAACTGATGGTGACCAGCAGACGTGCCCGTGACGTTTAGGAAGTCGCCGGTCAGCGAGCCGAAATCCGCCTTCATGATGAACGTACCGCCGGTGCCGGAGAGGTTAGCCACGTCCAGCTTATAGAAGGCTCCGGACTCGCCGAACTTAACGTTACCGCCGTTCATCGACAATGTGTTGAGCGCTTGTTGGCCATCCACCATCACCCAGGTGGCGTCGCTGTTGACCGACAGTTTGTCGACATTGTCCAGGCGACCGGTCAGCACCGAGCCATTGTTCAGGCCAACGTTGGCGCTGCCGCCGCTGTTGATGATGTCGCCGTTCATGAAGGCGAAATCCATGTTCATGTCCAGGGCGCTGTCTTTGCCGACTTGGATATTGCCACCCAGCGTCGTGTTGGAGACATTGACATCGGCCGCGCCGCCGTGGGCAAGCTCAAGCATGTTGCCGTTGCCGCCGACCAAGGTCGTGCCATTGTTGATGTTGATCTCGGTGCCACCGGGGTAGTCCACCAGGATGGCAGCCCCTGTTCCGCCCACCACTTCAGTCTGGTTGAGGTTCAGCACGGAGGGGTTATCCACCGTAGGCAGGCGATACGCCACAATGCCGTTGGTGCCGCCGTAAATTCGGCCGCCCTGGGTGGTCAATTGCCCGTCGTACGCTCTCAAACCAGCGTTTGCACCGCTGACCTGAGTGTTATGCAGGGCCAAAGTGCTGGAGCCGCTGAGCACAATGCCATCTGTGGCGCCAGTCACGTCGCTATCGAACACTTCCACGGCAGAGCCGCGGTCCGAATTGGTGCCGACAATCATGCCTTCGGCACCGCCGCTGTAGATCGAAGCATCGCGCACGGTACCTTTACTGCCATAAAGCGCCACACCCACTTCAGTACCGGCGGTGTTCTTGACAGTGCCACCGCTCATCGTAAAGGTCGAATCATAGGCTTTAACCCCCAGGATCCTGGCCCCATTCGAGGTCAGGGTGGCCTCGGTCACGTGGTAGCGATCAACTAACGTGTCAGCGTCAATGACGACGTTTTGCCCAGGGTAGATATTCAACGCCTTGACCTGTGTCGCCGCCAAGGCAACAGGCATGACGGCCAATACTCTAATAGCTAGTGATAAACGAGAAAGAAGAAATGTTTTTTCAGTGGACATGCTTAAGTACCTCTAGTCGGTGACTGAACAAGCCAAGCGATTTAAAGGTCCATCGACTCTGGCTTTCAGAAGCGGCAAGGGTACGGATCAGGCAGGGAGGTTCATGTAGGGATCGTCCAAGGCGACGTAGGACTTTCCTTAATCACAGCAGGTCGTGAAATTTGAGCCTGCAGGGGCTCGCTAAAAAAGAACGGTACAAACCGTCACGGCTACCCATGACGGTTCATACCGGGCGACGCGTTTAAGGAGTAGGCAGAGCACCGCAAACGGTGGTATCGGCGTTACGGCGGCTGACATAGAGAATCGTCGGTAGGGATTGGCCTGTCGTCACCCCGTCGGCTTTGAGTACGGTGTAATAGAACTCTACTCGCCCCAAAATCGCCGGTTGGACATACGTGGCGAAATCCGCGACGAATTCTTCGCCATTGTGGCCCGGCAGGCTGTGATCATTTACGACCACAATCGGAGGCAGCATTTCTGCTTGGACCAGTATGTTGGAGGACTCCAAGCCCTCTCCATACAGGGTCCAGAAACGCCTGATCGTGTCACCTGTTTTCAGATTGACCGCATCCTTGATTCTAGTGTCGATGCCAAGCTCAACAAACTGCTTGCAACTGATCGAGCGCAAGGTGCCGCCCGCACTCACGGATTTAGGGAATTGTGCCAGCGCCAGGTTCGTCAGTTCACTGGCAAACACATCAACCGGCGTAGACAGGGACGTGTCCACGTTGGGGTTCACACCATTCGTCAGGCTGTACCAGACGGGTTTGTCCAGTCCGTTAAGGCCGGCAGCGATGATTGAGGCAGGAATAGTGAAGGAAAACGTCCCTGAGTCAATTTCAGGCTGCGTCACGGTATGAGGGGTAGGGGTGAAAATCGGTATCCCGTCCCAGTAGAGCTGAAGTTGGTGCCCTGGCATCGCTCCGATATACACACCAAATGCGGCGGTAGCAGGGCCGTCATCACCCGGTCCAATCTCGTTGGTGAGTCCGTCGAAGGAGGTTACCGTAATCTGCGGCAGGTAATCCCGGATGGGACCGGGGCCTCCAGGTTCTCCAGCGGCTGACCGGAAGTCTGCAGCCACCGAAATAGAGTTGGACCATGCTGAAGCCGTGCCGCCATCCACCACTTGGTAACGTAGGTTGGCTGTACCGGCAACAGTGATCCCATAGGCCGCGAAGAGAATGAGCCATGGAATTTCAATCTTTGCGGGGTTTGCAAGGGTCGGCTCGGACGACAATGCAGCCGGGAACACGTGCCCACCCAAGTCGATGTTCAGGGTTTGGCCAGGTCTATAATTGGTCCAGCCAAAAATATACACTTCCGCCAATTTCAACTGCGCGTCCCGAAGGTCCAACGGTGCCGCCGGTACTGCGGGGTCGGTCAAGTTCGTCGGCTGGGGCGTTAAAAGATACTCAACCTCTCTCAACTTCGTCGGATAAATTGTTGAGTTCTCGGAGTAGTCAAAGTAACGGAACGACAGGTGCTCTACACGTGACCCCTTAGCGACAACTTCATCTTTAGTGAGAGAGACAACGACAGGCAAAGTATTAACCGGCAGACTGCTAACAACTTTTATTGGATCCGCATCTGTAACATTCCCATACAACCAAAGCTCATCCATTGCACGTGCAATTAGACGCCCTGGAACAGTAATATCAAGTGCATCGCCATTCGCGGCCAGTGACTCCAGCGTGACCTTCCCACCCACTGCACCGCCTGTCAACGTCACAGCATCCAATAAAATCCCACCGGCAGGGCCAATAGTATCGACGTTCACCAATGTAGTGTTGGACTGCTCGTTACCCCCCGATCCCAAAGCGATCTCATAACTGACACGATACTCCCCATGGTTCGATACATCGACATCCTTGATAGTTACTGCCAATGGCCAAACCAGACTCGACAATGGCTTAGGTCGTTCTATAGGATCTCCATAAACGACGCCATTCACGAACAACCGAAACACATCAGGGTTGCTTCCAGGAAGCGGAAAGGTATCGTCCCACATATCAACTTCAAGCTTGACGCCTTCCGTTTGCGCAACGATAGTTTTCATCAGATTAGGCGGTAAACCGACCACTGGAGGCAGGGCATTGGTAACTCTGAGGTCATCCACAGCTCTAGGTCCGTGGGGCGCAAGACCATGGGGAACAGGGGCCTCCAAGGGATTGACGCATTGAGTAGCGCTACTATCGTTGCCCTTCGACTTCTTTTTTTGATCGACTGAAGCTGCTTGAGTGTTATTTGACTTAGCCATCACTGCTTACTCCTGTAAGTTAAATGATTCACGCTCGTCACCCGACGCACGCGAGGGATGAGAGCTTAATTAGACATCACTCAATCAACTTGCACAGCCTGTGAAACTTGACAGCTGCACAAATGCACAAACTATGCATCTGAATGACAGACCACTTAAACAGCTGCCTTAATAACAAACACGCTAAAAACCAAACACCTTTAACACCAATTACTCTAAACAAACCTAAGTCTTCGGCTCACTCCAATGCAAAAACATCATCAGATTTTTCATAAATAAAAAAGAGGGCTTTCGCCCTCTTTTATTTCAGCCAACGTTTAAACGCCGCCACTATGCGGCCCCAGGCACGTTCCACCACCCGGTATCTTCAAATCGATATAGATAAGTTTCCTGGAGGACAACCCGGTCTCCCCCGTTGCCTTGAACAGACGATACTGCACAACCGCCGAGCCGAAATCCTTCACCAAACCCGGCAATGTGATCAAGCTGAATGGCTCGATACGGATCTCAACTTGGCCTCTGTCACGATCATCCGATGTCAGGCGATGCTCAAAACTCACCTCGGTACCACTGAAGGGCTCACCACTGCCATTTTTTGACGGGTAACTTTTCCAATATAAATGCACGTAATCACCGGTACTGAAATGAGTAAAATCCCAGAGTATGCCAATGAACACCCCTTCATAAGGTTCCGGTTTGGTACCGCACGCAATAAAGAACAGAGGGCTGTCATTCAATAGCACCGGACTCTTGAGGCCGGTCAGCGTGTCGAGGGTTACCCGTACAGGCGTTGAAGGGCTGCGCTGCCGGTTTATGCCGTTGTCTGTCCAGTAATAGACTTCAGCGAGGTTGACGGACGACGCCACTGCCCAGGGCACCCACAGCGTGATCAACTTCCCGGCCACGTCCCCCAGCTGTACGTCATAGGCCGCGACGATAACGTCGTCGCTGTTCCAGCACAGTTCAAGGCGTTCGCCTTGTTGCGGGTTTTCAAACAATCGCACTTCTACCCGCACCGGCCCGGGGCTATCAACGGAAGTCAGCACATTGTCGCCGGTCTTGCCCTTTATGATGGGGACGGCCAGCTTGCGATTGATCGGATCAGGCCCGCTGGGGTCCGGACCGGCCACACGCATATCTACATCATAAAAGCTGTCCGGTGACGGCTTGGAAGCGCTGCCTTGCTCATACACATAGCGCACACGCAATGGATAACGCGTAGAGAAACCACCGGCAGCAATAACAGACCACGGCACAGGCCTGAGAATCGGCCAGTGCTGCACATCGCCAATCTCTTGGATGCCGAGGGAATGAGTATTCCAATAGGTGTAAATTTTGGCCCCCGCTTCTGCGCCCTCTATCCGAGGGATGGTGACCGCCAGCTCTTTCGGCGGCCAGGTATCTTCAAAGAGGACCACACCCGTCAGCTCAGCCGGCTCAATGTAAGGACGAGGCAGGTCCGGCAACACAACCGGAGAGGCCTTGAGCTTGAGTGCATCAGAAAACTGCCCCACATTGCCGCCTCGATCCTCAAGCCGACAGGACACGAACCTGTCACCGCTACCGCTGGCACGCACGTGCGCCTCAGGAAGGGTGAACGCGATGGGCGCGCCTTGCACATGCGCTCTCGTAATGACAAAGGTGGCAGCCAGGCTTAGATCAGGAAGTGTTCCGTAATAGACGTAGATCAAATCGCCAATACGCATATCAAACCAACGCACCAGCCAGAACGGTATGCCACCGTGCGTGACCAAGTACCCATCCGTCACCTCAGTGCGAGCCTCGTCATCCACCTGCACATCCGGGGCAGGGTTACCACCATTCGGAGCGGTTTTGTCGACATTGACGAAGGTTGGAAATGAGTCGCTCGGCCCAATCAATCTGGCGCTGACATTATAAGTCAGCCGATGGATGCCCTCGGTCGACAAGATCGATTTGGGTAAGTACTGCACCAACGGAAAGATGTCGTCAGGGTTGTACGGACCTTTAATAGGGTGGGTATGCACAGTGTCGCCATTCCAACGATATTCCACCGTTGTCACCATGTCCTCCTCATGGAGGTTGAATGGCCAGACCCGTGCAATCGTAACTTCCAGATCCTGATCATGAAGAGCAAGCGGCAAGGTCCGAGCTGCTTCGTCCCACTCCAAATCCAGTGCCTGGGAAGGGTTAGGCGCGTCCAGCTCAAGTATCGTCGGGTCACGCATCGGCTTCGTGGCCGCTCTTGACCCATGAGGGGGCCGCCGGCCTGAGGGCAGGTTCGAATCAGACATGGTCACGCTCCTTGAGCAATCAATCGAGGATCGACCCGGGCGATCAGCGCGCTCAGGTCCGGATACTTATTGAATGCGCAAAAAAAGCGCGCGGATACTGTCAGAAATAACAGGGCTCCGCCGTTACCGATGAACGGCAGCCTGCCGCCCCAGGGGATTCAGGCAGGTGGCAACACCCAATTGATCGGCGTCTCGCCATTCTGCTCAAGAAACTTGTTGGTGCGACTGAAATGCCCGCACCCGAGGAACCCGCGATATGCCGACAGCGGCGACGGGTGCACCGAGGTCAACACCAGGTGCTTGGTGGCATCGATCAGCTTCTGCTTGCTCTGGGCATGGGCGCCCCACAGCAAAAACACCAGGTGCGGTTGATGCTCGCTGACCACTTCGATAATCCGATCGGTAAAGAACTGCCAGCCCTTGCCCGCATGGGCGTTGGCGTTGGCGCGCTCGACGGTCATGGTGGTGTTGAGCATCAGCACGCCCTGGTCCGCCCAGCTTTGCAGGTAGCCGTGATTGGGGATGTCGATGTTCAGGTCGCGCTTGAGCTCTTTATAGATATTGACCAGTGAAGGCGGCGCCGGCACGCCCGGTTGCACCGAGAAGCACAGGCCGTGGGCCTGGCCGGGGCCGTGGTACGGGTCCTGGCCGAGGATCACGACTTTGACCTTGTCCAGCGGCGTGGAATTGAGCGCGTTGAAAATCAGCGGGCCGGGCGGGTAGATCTCTTTGCCGGCGGCATGTTCCTGGCGCAGGAACTCGCGCAACTGCGCCATGTACGGCTGCTCGAACTGATCCCGCAGGGCGTGTTTCCAGCTGGGTTCGAGTTTGATACGGTCGTCTTCGGTCATGGTTGAATAGTCTTGTCAAAAAGAATGAGGCGAACCCTAGGAAAGCCGACCCCGCTTGTCAATTGATCTGACACACCACCGACACTTTCCTACGAAGCGATCATACTCATCCTTCAACGTATCGATTGAGGTCACGATGAACCTGCACTTCGAAGAGCTGACCGGCAGCGACGGTGCCCGCATCGGCATCGCCAGCCTCGACGCTGAAAAATCCCTCAATGCCCTTTCCTTGCCGATGATCCTCGCCCTGGGCGAACGCCTGGATACCTGGGCCAAGGACCCGAACATCGTCTGTGTACTGCTGCGCGGCAACGGCCCCAAAGCGTTTTGCGCCGGTGGCGAAGTCCGCAGCCTGGCGCAGGCCTGCCGGGAACAGCCAGGGGTTGTGCCGGACCTGGCCGCGCAGTTTTTTGCCGCGGAGTATCGCCTTGATTACCGCCTGCACACCTACCCCAAACCGCTGATCTGCTGGGGCCACGGCTACGTGCTGGGTGGCGGCATGGGCCTGCTGCAGAGTGCGGCAGTGCGCATCGTCACCCCCAGCAGCCGGTTGGCCATGCCGGAGATCAGCATCGGCCTGTACCCGGACGTCGGCGCCAGTTGGTTCCTGTCACGCCTGCCAGGCAAGCTCGGGCTCTTCCTGGGCCTCACGGGTGCCCATATCAACGGCCGCGACGCTTTGGACCTGGGCCTGGCCGACCGCTTCCTGCGCGACGACCAGCAAGACGAACTGCTCGATGGCCTGCTGCAGCTGAACTGGCAGGAACAGACCTCGATGCAACTCAACAGCCTGCTCAAGGCGCTGGCCCAGGAAGCCGTCGATCAGCAACCCGAAGCACAATGGCTGCCGCGCCGGGCACAGATCGACGAATGGCTGGACGTGGGTGATGTGCGATGCGCCTGGCGCGCCTTGAGTCAATTGCGCGAACACGCCGACCCACTGTTCAGCCGGGCCGGCAAGACGCTCAGCGAAGGCTGCCCGTTGACCGCGCACCTGGTATGGGAACAGATCCAGCGTGGCCGGCATCTGTCCCTGGCGCAGGTGTTCCAGATGGAATACACCCTGAGCCTCAATTGCTGCCGTCACCCCGAATTCAGCGAAGGCGTGCGTGCGCGGCTGATCGACAAGGACCAGGCGCCGCATTGGCATTGGCCGGATATCAACGCGATTCCGGAGGCGGTGGTGCAGGCGCACTTCAATAAGGCGTGGGAAGGCCGCCATCCGCTGGCAGACCTGTCCGATTATTGATTAATTGTGGCCAATAAAAAGCGGCGCTTCCTGCGCCGCTTGCACTACAGACCGGTCAGCGATGACCGCCGCGACCGCCTCCATGGTCACCGCGGCCGTGCCCGCCATTGCCCCAACGATCGCCGCCCCAGCCTTGGTTCGGATAAGGCCGGTAACCGGCACGCGGTCCGTAGTAACGCGGGGCCGGCTGGTAGTAGCGCGGGGCCGAGTAATAACGCGGTTGGGGCGCGTAATAGCGCTGCGCAGGGTAGTAATCACGGCGGTACGGGTACGCCGTGCCACCCCCGTAGTAATACACCGGTGCCGGTGAGGTGTAGACCTCGGATCGATAGTAGCTCTGGCCTCCATCGTAATAAGGCACACAAGCAGAAAGGGTCAGACCGAGTAAAGCGCTGAGCAGCAGTCGTCGATACATGGCGGCCTCCTGGACCGCGGAAGAGCACCTCCAGCGACGCGGGAGGGCGGCATCCAGCTTTCGCTGAATGACGAAATATCTGACATCAAAAACGGAATCTGGTGCGTTCTTGCAACAGCTTGATACATCTGCGCAGGCTTTATCGATTCAGTTAATTTGTCTGGATCGAAACTTTGTCGATTGCGATGATGTCACTATGACACTGCACCAGGCCAGGGAGGCTCTACCGTGCGTCCTCCGTTACTACCGTCGGATTCAAGCCATGAAAATCTCAACCAAGCTGCTGCTTTCATTTCTACTGTGTGCGCTGGTCACCCTCGGGGTCGGCTTGTTGGGCATCAAAGGCGTGGTGCGCCTCGCCACGGCATTAGAGCTAACGTTCTCCAACAACCTGGTTTCCGTGAGCAACACCGCCGCTACCCTCAATGGCTTGGTGGCCCATAACCGGGGCCTGTACCGATTGATGGATGCCAGCAAAGGCGAAGTGTCCGCCCAGGATCGTGAACGCGTGCGCCAGGATATCGCCCAGGAACTCAAGCGCAGCCAAGCTGCGTACGCCACCTACCGCGCAACGCCGCTGGAAGATGATGAACGCGCAGCGGGAGACAAACTCGACCAGATCCTGCCCACCTACATCAGCAGCTCCGAACGCATCATGTCGCTGCTCGACGGCAACAAGGTCGATGAGGCCCGCACCCAGCTCAATACCACCAACAATGAAGTCTTCCGTCAGGCGCGCGAGCTGATCCGCGTGATGATCGAATCCAATAACCGCCAGATCAAAGAGGGGGCGGTCGCCGCCGACGAACTGCGCAACAGCGCGTTGACGTGGATGATCAGCGGCATTGTGCTGGCCTTCATCATCGCCCTGACTGTCGGTGTATTGATCACCCGCCTGATCACTCGCCCCATCGCTCAGGCCGTGCAGAGTGCACAACGCATTGCCAAGGGCGACTTGACCCAAGCCATCACCACCGAGCGTACCGACGAAGCCGGGCAACTGTTGGTGGCGCTGTCGGATATGCAGGGCGGCTTGAAAAGCACCCTGGTGGAAATCGCCAACGCGTCCGACCAGCTTGCATCGGCCGCCGAAGAACTGAGTGCGGTCACCGATGAAAGCAGCCGTGGCCTGACCCGTCAGAATGATGAGATCCAGCAAGCGGCCACCGCCGTCAACCAGATGACCGCAGCCGTGGACGAAGTGGCCAGCAACGCCGTCTCGACCTCTGAAGCCTCGCGCCAGGCCACCACCGAAGCCGAAGATGGCCGTCAGCAAGTGGAACAGGCCGTGTCCGGCATGAGTTCGATGGTGGTCGAGATTAACGACTCCACGCAGTCGGTCGCAGACCTCGCCGGCCAGGTGCGGGAAATCGGCAAGGTGATCGATGTGATCCGCGGCATCGCCGACCAGACCAACCTGCTGGCCCTCAACGCCGCCATTGAAGCGGCGCGGGCGGGAGAGCAAGGTCGTGGCTTTGCGGTGGTCGCCGATGAAGTGCGAGCGCTGGCCCATCGCACCCAGACGTCCACGGTCGATATTGAAAAGATGATTGGTGAAGTGCAGACCGGCGCCGACGATGCGGTTGCGGCAATGAATAAGAGCCTGACCTGGGCCAACAACACCCAGACCCTGGCGCAGAACGCCGGCGAAGCGCTGCAACGGATCACCGCCAGTGTGGCGAAGATCAATGAACGCAACCTGGTGATCGCCTCCGCCTCGGAAGAACAGGCCCAGGTGGCCCGCGAAGTCGACCGCAACCTGCTGAACATTCAGGACCTGTCCACCCAGACGGCGGCCGGTGCCCATCAGACCAGCGCGTCCAGCCAGGACCTGTCGCGCCTGGCCACCTCGTTCAACGTACTGGTCAGCAAGTTCCAGCTCTAAGTAGCCCGGGCGGGGTCGGCCCTGTATCGTACAAGGCACAGCGGGATTCTCCGCAACCTTGCCCGATCCAGCCCGAACCTGCCCATGACCACGCCAACCCTTTGCCCCGCCTGCGGGGCCCGCAACGACTGCACCCTGGCTGACCCACGTACGGTCGACCAGGCCTGCTGGTGTTACAGCGTCACCATCGACCCCGCCGTGCTCCAAGCCCTGCCCGATGAGTTGCGCAACACAGCCTGCCTGTGCCCGCGTTGCGCCCAGGTCGATGCGCAGTTGCGTGGCGCTGAGCCGACGTAATGCGGGTTGATCGCTTCCTCAGCAACCTGCCTCGGTTCAATCGCAAGCAAGTGCGCCTGTTGCTGGTTGAGCGGCGCGTGTCGATCGACGGCATGGCCGTCAGCGATCCTCATCATGAGGTGCGGACATTCAGCCGCGTATGCGTGGACGATGAAGTGCTGCAGGCGGGCAAACCGGCGCGCTACTTCATGCTGCACAAGCCCCAGGGTTGCGTGAGCGCCACGGCGGATCCGCAACACCCGACCGTCCTGGATTTACTCGACGAGCCGGACAAAGATGAACTGCACATCGCCGGTCGCCTGGATTTCAACACTACCGGCCTGATGCTGATCACCAACGACGGCCAATGGTCGCGGCGCCTGACGCAGCCGCAGACCAAACTGCCCAAGATCTACCACGTGGAGACCGAACAGGACATCGGCCCTGAGTATGCGACCACCTTTGCCGACGGCCTGTACTTCGCCTTCGAGGACCTCACGACTCAACCCGCCGAGCTGGAATTGCTTGGGCCAACAACGGCGCGGCTGAGCATCATCGAAGGTCGTTACCATCAAGTGAAGCGCATGTTCGGACACTTTGATAACAAGGTAATCGGCCTGCATCGCGAGCGCATGGGCCCGTTGGTACTGGATGCGACCCTCGCGCCGGGCCAATATCGTGCACTGACTGACGACGAAATCCGCCAGGTCTGACGACCGTTCAGCCGGTGATGGGCAAAAAACGGCTCCATCGCCTTGCGGGGCACCCGCTCTGCTGCTTGAATCAGAATCACCAGTTTAAATATGACTGGCGAGTCGCCTATAACCTCCAAGAAACACCTTGCCCCGCCCGCGCTTGATCTACGGGCCTTCCCGGCAAACAGCCCGCCATAACAACACCCGTCGGCCAGCCGTCATCGGATCGACATGGGCCCTCACTTTCCAGGCGTATGCCTACCTGTCACATAGCTCGTGCAGAGTGATCTGCGCGCCCTACCCGCTTGCCAGGAGTCTTACGACATGAGGCCAGAAATCGCTGTGTTGGATATACAGGGTCAATACCGGGTTTACACGGAGTTCTATCGCGCGGACGCTGCTGCAAAGACCATCATCCTGGTCAACGGCTCCATGGCCACCACGGCATCCTTCGCCCAAACCGTGAAAAGCCTGTACCCACAGTTCAATGTGGTTTTGTACGATCAGCCCTACGCCGGTCGTTCCAAAATCCATAACCGCCATGAGCAAATGCTGACGAAGGAAGTCGAAGGCCAGCTCCTGCTGGAACTCATCGACCACTTTGCCGCCGAACACGTGCTGTCATTTTCCTGGGGCGGCGCCGCCACCCTGGTCGCCCTCGCGCACCGCCCTCGTCGCGTGGAAAAAGCCGTGATCAGCTCGTTCTCCCCGGTGATCAACGCACCGATGCGCGACTACCTGGAACGAGGCGTCGACTACCTCGGCAACCTCGACCGCGACCGTGTCGGCCACCTGGTCAACAGCACCATCGGCAAACACCTGCCGTCACTGTTCAAGCGGTTCAACTACAAACACGTGAGCAGCCTGGCCGAGCATGAGTACGGGCAGATGCACTTTCACATCAGCCATGTGCTGAACAGCGATCGCCTGTGCTACCTCAAGGCGGCCAAGCAGATCGATATTCCGGTGTTGTTCCTGAACGGCGAATGGGACGAGTACACCAGCGCCCAGGATGCCAAGTTGTTTGGGCAGCATGTTTCTAACAGCAGCTTCAGTACCATCCAGGCTACCGGGCATTTTCTGGACATGGAGCACAAAGCAGCATGCCGCGACAGTCGGGATGCGGTGGTGGGCTTCTTGAAACCGGAGCGGCAGGTCAGCCGGTTGCGTTATCAACATGGCCAGACGCAGCATGCATTTGCAATCTGAGGTACAAGCTTGTGTCGGAGCTGGCTTGCCTGCGACAGCCTTACTGAAGTGTGACTGACACACCGAGGTGTCGATATTGCAGGCAAGCCATCTCCCACACACATTTTTGAAGAAAAACTTCAAATCCCGGTGAACATCTGGTACAAAGTCAGCCGCTCTGAGCGGGTATAGTTTAATGGTAGAACAGTAGCTTCCCAAGCTTCCGACGAGGGTTCGATTCCCTCTACCCGCTCCACTCAAATTCGTGTTCCACGCCAGGTTGTTTTTGACGGGGGATGCATAAAAAAACCGGTCCTTTGAGACCGGTTTTTTTATGGCCGCGATTTGACGTATCAGCGACTTGCGTCGAGCATACCTGTACAAATCAATATTTTTGTACAACTATCACTCCAAGCACTGACACACCATCACGGAGCCGAGCAATGACACGTCTATTGGTTTCATTGTTGCTGGCCTTGAGCTTGGGCAGTTGCGCCAACGTAGGCGTCGAGCACTACGCTGGCCAACAGCCGCAACTGGACCTGGAGCGATTCTTCAGCAAGCCCGTCAAGGCTTGGGGGATTTTCCAGAAGCGCTCGGGCGAAGTGGCCAAGCGCTTTGAAGTGAATATCGCCAGCCGACGCGAGGGGAACGCCCTGATTCTCGACGAGCGCTTCCTGTACAGCGACGGCACGCGTCAACAGCGGGTGTGGACGCTGACACCGGACGGCCCGGGGCGCTGGCGCGGTCGAGCGGGTGATGTGGTCGGCGAGGCGATCGGCGAAGTGGCGGGTAACGCACTGCGTTGGCGCTACCGACTCAACCTGCCGGTGGACGGCTCGGTCTACGAGGTGAGCTTTGATGACTGGATGTACCTGATGGACGAAGACACCCTGATCAACCGCTCCAGCATGACCAAGTTCGGCGTCGAATGGGGCCAGGTCACGTTGTTCTTTCGTCGTCAGTGAATGACCCACCACGGGAGAGAATCATGAATCTGCACAGGCTGACTGAATTGGCAGTGAAAGGTGAAATTCGCGAGCTTCAGCTGCTGTCGCTGGAGGGTGGTTTCTACCTCGCGCGCGTCAAGCTGGATCATGCCGAAATGACATTGCAGGGCGATGATGCCAAGCCGCTGCGCATCCGCTCCACCACGCATTTGCGCGATTTGTTGCAACGGGTTCCGCCGTTTCCCTGTGTGCTGGTGCAGCACTGCGTACACGATGAAATGTGCGGTGTTCGGGAAGGGCCTATTGGTGCGTTGCGAATTCCGTTTACGCTGGATTCGTCCGTTTAGGGCTGCGTATGTGTAGGACAGAACTGCGTTTCCGGAAAAGAGGCAATCAATCCTCCCTCTCCATCCCCCGCTGCACCACCCACGCCAACGGCAACGTCACCCACAACACCCCCGCCAGCACCATCACCGCTACCGGCACGCCCAATGCGTCCCCCACCCCGCCAAACACCACCGGCGCCAGCGCCCCACCACCAATCGTGCCGGTGTAGAACACCGCAAACGCCTGCTCCCGCTTACCTGCACCCGCCAGGTCTGGCACCGCGCCGTACAGCACCGACGACGTGCCATTGAGCACTAGGCCCAGCAACGGCAACATCACCATCAGCCTGGTCAGCGGCAAATACACGGCGGCGACGATCAGCAACGCCGTGCTGCTTTCCGTCAACCACACCGTCCTCATCATGCCGATGCGCGCGCCCAGGTAGCCGCAGAATAATTTGCCGAACGCGCCACCGATAAACAGCAGGGTCAGGGCCAGGCCGATACCGGCGGTGCCCGCACCTTTGGCTTGCAGCAGAAACGGCAGGAAGGTAAGAAATCCCATGCGCACGGCGCTGTCGAGGGTGCCGGTGAGGATCAGTGCGCGCAGGCCGGTGACAGAGCCGGCTCCGATAGGCGACTTGTTTTTTTGGGTCGCCAACGAGGCGTCCGGCTGACGGGGAATCAGCCACCACAACAAGCCCGCCGCAGCCAACCCCAGCAATCCCAGGAACGTGGCACTGGCGCGCCAACTGATGACCGTGAGCAACAAGCCGACCAGACCGGGAACCAGGGTTTTGCCAATGTCACCGGAGAAGTTGTACTGGGCCAAGGCCTGCTTGATTCCGCCACCGTCCTCATAGGCATCGCTGATCATCGAGGACGCCAGTGGGTGTTGGGTACTGGCGCCCAATCCGCCCAACAGCAACGCCAGCAGTAGCATCACCAGTCCAGTGGCTTGCCCCACCATTAGATAAGCCGCCCCCGCGAGGGCGGTTCCGCCCACTAGCATCGGCACACGGCCCCAGCGTTTCGCGGCGCGGCTGGCCATGAGCTGGAACACCGCCATCATTCCCGAATAAGCCCCACGTAAAAGTCCGACCTGAGCGTAGGACAGCGCGAACTGCGTTTGCCAGATCGGCAGCAGCACGTAGATGACGTCGGTAAGGCCATCATGCACGGCATGGGCGCTGCAGCCGGCGATCAGCGTGCGTCGACGGGTTGATGAGGCGGGAGCGGGCATAGCGACAGTGTCGTTCATGGCGTCGGGATCAGTTCAGGTTCAGAGGGCTTCCAGCCGTTCAGGGCGATCAGCAAGGTCAGTATCTGGAAGGTGATAATCAGCGCCACACACCCGGTCCAGCCCCAGCGCTCCCAGATCAACGCCGGGACAATCGCACCGCAACTGCCCCCCAGGTAATAGCACGTGAGGTACACGCCCACGGCACTTGCTTTGTTATCGCGGGCGGTAGCGGCAGTAAAGGCGTTGGCCGCCGCCTGAGCGAGAAACACGCCGGTGGAACTGAGGGCCAGGCCCACCACGATGCACCACAACGAAGGCACCAGGGTCAGCGCTGAGCCGCTGATGCCGAGCAGCGCAGCAACGCTTAGAAGTTCGGCGTGAGGCCGCGACTTGCTGAGGCGACCGGCGATGGGGATAACGATTAGCGCCAGCAGGAACACCATGTAAAGCGTGCCCAACGCCGCAGGTCCGAGGTTGAATGGCGGTAATCCCAGGTACAAACCTGCGTAGGTAAACGCTGCAACTTGGGAGAACAGCACACAAAATCCTACAGCGTAGGCCGCCAGCAAAGGCTTGCGAAAAACAGCCGAAAATGGGGACTGAACCTTCGCCGAGCGCGCACGACTCACAGGCAACAAGAACTGAATAAACCCACCCACCATCAGGCTCAACACCGCCAACCCTTCAAAGGCTTCGCGCCAGCCCACGTATTCGGTCATCACCCCCGTGACAAAGCGCCCGGCAAAGCCACCCAACACGGTGCCCGCCACATACAGGCTGGTGACTTCCGTCACCGTGCCGCCACTCCAGCGGTCGCCGATATACGCCACGCTGGTGGCGAACACCACAGGGATCAACATACCCTCGACAAACCGCCACACCAGCACTTCGGCAAAGCTGTCGGCATAGGCAGTCATCAGCGCCGGCACCGCCAGCAGCAAGGCCGCCATGCTGATCACCGTGCGTTGCTCAAAGCGCCCGGTCAGCCGGCTGACAAACGGCGCAGTCATTGCCACGGCCAACGTCGTCACGGTGATACTCCACCCTGCTGCCTTGGCGCTGATCTGAAACTGCGTGGCAAAGGTCTGGAGAATGCTCTGGGTGGCGTACAGGTTGAGGAACGCCGCGCAGCCACACAGGAACAGGGCAAGGCGGGCACAATGCAGGCGCGGTTTCATGAAACCTCTCGTTTTATTTTGTGAGGTCTTTATAGAATGGCCGGTGGGTCCTGAACCAATACCGATTTCGGACCGATCAATACCCAAGGACCAGGATGCTCGACCTACGCAAGCTGCGTTACTTTCTGACCGTCGCCGAAGAACTGCACTTCGGTCGCGCGGCCATTCGGCTGCACCTGGCGCAGCCGCCGCTGACGCGGCAGATTTCGGCGCTGGAGACCGAGCTGGGCTTCAGGCTGTTTGATCGCACCAGCCGCACCGTCACCCTCACCGCTCAAGGTCGTTCATTCCTGCCCTACGCACGCGGCGTGCTGGAGCAGGTGGAATTGGCGCAAGTGATCGCCGGCAAGCTGGCGGCGGGCACTGCCGGGCAGCTGGCGCTGGGGTATGTCAGCTCGATCGCGCTGTCGGATCTGTTCAGCCAGGCGATCCAGGCGTTTGCCCTGCGGTTTCCCGATGTGCAGTTGACCCTGGTGGAGTGTGCCTCGGGCAGCCTGGGCGCGCAGGTAGCGGACGGTCGGCTGGATATCGGGCTGAGTCGCCTGTTACCACAGAGCGACGAGGTGCAAGCGCTGTCCTTGGGCGAAGAACGCTTGGTGGCCGCCGTGTCCAGTGGCAGTCCGCTGGCCAGTCAGCCGAGCGTCAACCTGGCGCAGCTGAGTGCCTACCCGTTGATTCTGTTTCCAGCCGATTATGGATCGGGGCTCAACCGGTCCATCGAACAGCTTTACCGACACCACGGCCAACCCATGCGCCCCGGCCCGACCGGGCGGCAGATCACATCGATCATTGCACTGGTGGCGGCCGGTCAAGGTGTGGCATTGGTACCGGCGTGCACGCAGAGTCTGATGAATAAAGGCGTGACATACAGGCCGCTGGTGGAGGGGGATGCGTGTGCAAAGTTGCTGGTTCTGACCCGAACTGAAACAAAAAGTGTGCTGGTGGATGCGTTTCTCGCCGTCATTGCACAGACGCGACATACTCGGTAACGCCTTAGCAAAACCCCGCAATACCTATCTCCGGCGCCATTCTGAGGCGCTCATACACTCCCTTTACCGCCTACCAGAATGCCGGTCATCGACCGCTGGTAGGTAGAGTATTGATAATTCCAAATCAGTGGTTATAGTCACCACCAACACACACCACAAGGAGGTGTTGTGGATAGCCGATATTTGATAGGCCACATTGTTGCGGACGGTTGGTACCTGGCGCGCATACGAGGCAGTCACCACCACTTCAAGCACCCGACAAAGCCGGGGCTGGTGACGATTCCCCATCCGAAGAAGGACCTGTTGGACAAAACAGCCAAGAGCATTTTGAAACAGGCGCTGCTGAGTTAATCGTCCGTGGAGGACAACAAACATGCTTTACCCGATTGCGATTTCAACCGGCGACAACGATCACGCCTGGGGCGTAGAGGTACCGGATATTCCCGGCTGTTACTCCGCCGGCGACGACCTGGACGACGCCATGGCCATGGCCCGCGAAGCCATTGAAGGCCACTTCGAGATCCTCGCCGAAGACGGTGCACCGATTCCCAGTGCGCAAAAGGTCACTTTACATGCCGCCAACCCTCAATACGCAGGCTGCACCTGGGCCGTAGTGGACATTGATGTCACCAAGTACCTGGGCAAGGCGCAGAAGCTCAACATCACGTTACCCGGCTATCTGCTGAACCGCATCGACGACTATGTGCTGCACCACCCGGAAGAAAAAAGCCGTTCGGGGTTTCTGGCGTCAGCGGCGCTGAAAGTGCTTCAGCAGGAACATTGATTAAGCCAATCCCTACAGAGGCTTCATCGTTCGCCTATCAGCATCGCAAGCACCTTACCCAGCCACAGGACACAGCAGAATGCTCCCGCGTGGACAAAAAACGTCGAGGCAGGTTCTTAGAAAAGTCGTGGGGTTAGTGCTGATAATCCCGCTACTGCTCCCACTGACGCCGATCCCTTTTGGCCTGGGACGCGTTGCATCGATAGCGGCCGTTGCCGGGTCCTTCTACGGTGCATGGTACGCAAGGCAACATGCCAGCCGAGGCCTGACAATCGGCGCGGCCATCATTGCTCTACTCAACCTAGGCTCAGTGGTCGCACTGTCAACGCCCTCGATAATCTGGTTTGTCTTCCTGGTTTCCTGGGTCTATGGGTCAGGCAACTGGATTCAATGGCGTTTTTAGCCCGTGTAGAATTCCATCGCAAGAAACGAGTTTTCCCCAAGGCACGCAAGACGGATACTGGCGCCATACAGAGTCACGGATTACGCCCATGCCATACGAATACACGCTCATGCCCTCCCCCGTTGGCCAACTCACCCTGGTGGCGCGCAACGGCAGACTCGGCGCCATCCTGTGGGAAAACGAGCGCGCCAACCGTGTGCGCCTGGGTGAATTGCGCGAGGCCAATGACAGCCCGGTGCTGCTGGAAACCGAGCGCCAGCTGAAGGAATATTTCGCCGGTACCCGCCACCAATTCGAGCTGGAGTTGGATTTCTGGGGCACCGACTTTCAGAAGCAGGTCTGGCAGGCGCTGCTAACGATTCCGTTCGGCGAAACCCGCAGCTACAGCCAGATCGCGCAGCAGATCGGCAAGCCGAAAGCCGTACGTGCGGTAGGTGCCGCCAATGGACGTAACCCGATTTCGATCATTGCGCCGTGCCATCGGGTGATCGGTGCATCAGGCGGGCTGACCGGGTTCGCCGGAGGGTTGCAAGCCAAGCAGTATTTGCTGGCACTGGAAGGCACCGGCCAGGCGCAATTGGCTTTTTAAGGTCGCTAACGACAAAACGTTCCACGTTGCTCATCACGCCAAATGTAAAAAGAAATTTCAAAGACGCGCTGCGGTCCACTCTTTCATCACCCCCCTTCCAAAGGAAAAGCGGTCATGAAATTCTCTGCAGTCTCCCAGTCCCTGTCCCGTTGGGCAGGCAGCCCGCGTACGTTCTACGCGGCGATGGCGTTGATCCTGGCGTGGAGCCTGAGCGGGCCATATTTCCACTACAACGACACCTGGCAGCTGATCATCAACACCTCAACCACCATCATCACATTCCTGATGGTGTTCCTGATCCAGAACACGCAAAACCGCGACAACGACATCCTGCATATCAAGATCGATGAACTGCTGCGCGTTTCCAAGGATGCGCAGAATGCGGTGTTGAGCCTGGATGGGCTGGACCGTAAAGAACTGGAGAAACTGCGCAAGGAATACCGCAGCATCGGCGCGACGGGCAACGTCAATCTCAACAGCAGTTGCGGCGAGCACGTCGACGATGCCGCGCCGATCAAAACCGATTTGAACCAGGCATGAAAAAACGGCGGTTGGAGAAGCTCCAACCGCCGTTTTTCAGTTCAGGTGACAGACTCAACCGTCGCCTTGATGACCCTTGCCGTAAGTCGAGGCCAATGCGCGGGCTTTCTGCAGACGCTCCTCCAACTTAGGCAACGTCTCATCCACCAGGGCCTTTATTTCCGGCACATCCGACGCTGCACCTTCCTTTTTGAACAGGGCGATAGCGTCTTCGTTTTCTTTCACCTGTTGCGCTGTGTAGGCGGCGTCAAAGGAGTCGCCGTCCTTGAGTTCGGGCATCAGGGTTTCGGCTTTATCTACGATCTTCTCGCGCGGCGCCACCGGCAGGTCGAGCTTCTTGGCAATGGCCGCCAAATGCTGGTTGGCTAGGGTGCGCTCGTTGATCACCTCGATGGTGTAGTCCTTGATTTCCTGGGACGAGGTTTTGGCGTGGGCCATGCGACTGGTTTCGATATCAGCCATCCCTTTGGCCGAAGCCTGCTCGATGAATTCAGCAGGTGACTGGGCGAAAGCATTGCTGGCGCCGAGGCCCAGCAGCATCGCGAAACTGGCGGTGCGTAACCGGATAGCCATGCGGCTCATGATGGGTTCCTCCAGGGTAAAAATAAGTGCGGGGGAACACACCCCGCCCTGGATTCGAATTTTATGCGCGGCAAAGGTTTAGAAAAAACTCGCCAGTGCGACGAACGGTCGTCCTCAATTCAGGTGGGTTTGCTGCCGAATAGGCCTGGCAACGCGTGCGCCAGGGCATTGATGGCGAAACCGATGAACATCACACCGCAGAGCCGGGTGATGAGGATTTCGTGCCGCTGATACACCGTGCGCACCCGCTGGGCGCCGACCACTCCGATCAGGATCGCGTAGGCCAGCACGCCGCCGATGAAGCTCAGGAAGATCAGCGAAGGCAGCATCGACCAGGTCAGCAACTCGGCACGGCTGGACAGCAACGCCGTAAACGTCGCCACAGCCACCGGGTACGCCTTGGGGTTGGTCAGGCCGAACAGAATGCCGTGCCAGAACGGATGCCGTGCCGCGCCCTGAGGTGTATCGCCGCTGCGACGCTGAGTGCGAATCGCACGCCAGCCGAGCCAGAACAGGTACAGGCCGCTGAGCATGCCGAGCACATCAAACGCACTGCTGCCCACTTCCCGCGCGCCAACGATGGCGATCAATGCCGTCGAGCACCACACCACATCCCCCAGCAAATGCCCGCACAGGAACCCTGCACCCGCACGCCGGCCACGAGCGGCGCCGATGCCGAACACAGCCAACACGCCGGGGCCAGGCGTAATACCGTAGATAAAACCTGAAGCAAGGACGGCGAGCAGCAAGGATGAGGTCATGGGCGCGACTCAGACAGAGCGTTATAGAGGTGCTGGGATTCTGCACGTTCCAAGGCTACGGGTAAAACTTCATTCCGGCATAGGGCTTGGTGCGACACGCTTGCAGCCGCGAGGCCAGGTCACCGACATGAGCTTCGAGTTTGTGGCCATCGGGATCGAGAAAATAGAACGACGCCCCTTCGCTGCGGTTGTCACGCCACTCCTGCACATCACCAGCTCGCAGGCGTGCGACCAACGCGGTGAAATCAGCCGCCGCGACGGTAAACGCATAATGGGTGTAATCGGCCGCCGGCTTGGCGTCGCGCAGTGGATCGAGTGACAGACACAGCCATAGACCCGGCAGCGAGAGGTACGGGCCGGTGTCCCATGTGGCATCCAGCTGAAGTTGCAGCAACTCATGATAGAAGCGGACGCTGCGGTCCACGTCGGTGACAGCCAGGGTCAGGTGGTTGAAGCCGCAAAGCATGGAAATATCCTTTTCACGTTCAGAACGCTACCCCCTCACGAACGGGGCAAATCATGGTGGCGGTGACGATGTAGTATGTTGCACTTGGAACACGCGAGAGGGTTATGCCTCGATGGCCCTACATCGTTCCGTACCGTATCCGAGAGGGACGATTACAAGTCATGCGGATTTTCCATACGCGGCGCCAGCCGCCCGCATCCTGGTAGCGGATGTTCAATCACTTACCCCCCCCTGCACCCGCCCAATCAACCACTGCAAACCCGCATCCCCGCCCCGCCTTGCGTGCCATGCCAGCTCAAACGCAAAAGACGGAATATGAAACGGCGGCGGTACGGCCAGCAAGTGCGCGTGATCAATATTCAGCAAGCCACGCGACGACACGGTAAGAATCAGGTCGGTGCCTTGAATCAACTGCGGCGCCACACCCCAATGCGGCAGGCTGATCGCCACATGCCGACGCTGACGAATCGCTGTCAGCGCCCGTTCGATTTCCGGCGTGCCACTGCCGCGCATTTCCAGCAATACATGGGGACGTGACAGGTAGGTGGGCAGGTCCAATATGCCACTTGCCGGCAGGCTGTTGCGGTCCACCAGGCAGGTGTAGTGCTCTTCGAACAACGGCGTAGTACGCAGTTCGGCAGGCATGTCGGGGAAGACCCCCGCCGCCAGGTCGAGGTCGCCATTGAGCACCCCATCCATCATGCCTTCGCGGCTGGCCTGGATAATCTGCAGGTCGATACCCGGCGCTTCACGGCGCAACGTACGCACCAGGTCAGGTAGGAAAATCGCCGCACTGTAGTCAGACATCGCCAGACGAAACCGGCGTTTGGCCGACGCCGGGTCGAAGCGATTGGGCGCCAGCAAGGCCTGTACCTGGGCCAGGGCTTCAGCCAGTGGCGTGGCCAGTTCCAGCGCGCGAGCGGTTGGCACCAGCCTGCCGCCCTGACGCACCAGCAGCGGATCACCGAGCAGATCACGCAAGCGCGCCAGCGCATGACTGACCGCCGGTTGACTGAGGTGCAAACGCTCGGCGGCGCGGGTGACCTGTTGCTCGCTGAGCAAGGCGTCAAGAATCACCAGCAAGTTGAGGTCGATGCGGCGCAGATCATTCATCAGCTGCATGCTCGGCATAAGAACTTGGAATTTAAATTTGCGTGACGAATAGCCTAGAGTCCAGCAAAACCTCTGGGAGATTCAAAAATGACCACGTTGCATTGGTTGGGATTATTGGCACTGGCGGTCGTCGCCGGAGCGGTGGTGCCGTTCCAGAGTGCGATCAACGCCAACCTCGGGCGCGGGCTGGGTCACCCGCTGTGGGCCACGCTGGCGTCATTGCTGGTGAGCATCCTCGTGTTGCTGCCGGTGATAATGGCGCTGCGCTTGCCGTTGCCAAGCCTGGCGTTTATCAGCAAGGCGCCGCTGTGGATGTGGGCGGGCGGCGCGTTTGGCGTGTGCTTTATTTCCCTGGCGTTGATACTGCTGCCCAAACTCGGCGCGTCGGGCTTTATCGCCTTGGCCATGGCCGGGCAGATTCTGGCCTCGCTGGCGCTTGATCATTTTGGCCTGTTCGGCCTGGTGGAGCGTCAACTGACAACGCCCCGGATTCTTGGCGCGTTGTTGTTGATCGGGGGCGTAGCGTTGATTCAGTTCAGCACCACGCCCGCCCGCGCCTTGGCGACCGCTGGCTGATCAGCCCTTATCGAGGGTGCGCAGCTTTTGTGGCAGGCCCCACAACAACAGCGCCGCGGCCAACAGCGCACATACGCCGATCACATAGAGCGCCGGGGTGGTGCTGCCGGTCAGGTCCTTGATCCGCCCTACCATCACCGGGCTGACGATGCCACCGAACTGCCCGAGGGTATTGATCACCGCAATACCGCCCGCCGCGCCTGCCCCGGCACCGGCCAGCAACTTGGGAGGCAGGGTCCAGAAGGTCGGGATCGAGGCGATGATGCCCGCGCCCAACATGCCCAGGGCAATGATCAGGAAGGTGGTGTGGTCGGCAAAAATGCCCGCACAGAAGAAGCCCACCGCCCCCAGCACGACCAGGCCGCAGACGAACTTGCGCCGCTCGCCGGTGGCATCCGACAGTCGCCCGATCACCACCATACTGATGGCACCGCACACATAAGGAATCGCCGTGAGCAGTCCGATCATCACCGGGCTCTGGGTGCCGGCGCTGCGGATCAGTTGCGGGGCCCAGAAGTTGAGGCCGTAGGACGCCACCTGAATCAGGAAGTAGATAAACCCAAGCATCAGGAATCCAGGGATGCGGATCGCCGACAGCAGCGAGCCTCCATGCGGGTTCGGCTCATGCTTGGCGATACGGCTGGCCAGCAAGGCCTTCTCCGCCGGCGTCAGCCAATGGGCGTCTTCGATACGGTCCTTGAGCAATGTCAGCACCAGGAACCCGAGGCCGATGCACGGCAAGCCACCGAGCAGGAACAGCCAATGCCAGCCGCGCATCTGGAAGACGCCGTCGAGGTGCTCCAGCACCAGGCCGGAGAACGGCGCGCCCACCAGGCCCGCAAACGCCGACGCCAGGAACAGCATCGAGGTGATACGCCCCCGGAAGTGCTGCGGGAACCACAACGTCAGGTAATACAGCACGCCGGGCGCGAAACCCGCCTCCATCGCACCGATGATGAAGCGCAGGCCATAGAACTGCCATTCGGCGGTGACAAACACCATCGCCGCCGTCGCCAGGCCCCACGACATCATGATGCGCGCAATCCAGCGCCGGGCACCGACCTTGTACAGCATCATATTGCTCGGCACTTCGAAGATCACATAACCCACCACGAACAACCCCGCGCCCAAGCCATAGGCGGTGTCGCTCAGGCTCAGGTCCGCCTGCAGCTGGAACTTGGCGAAGCTGATATTGATACGGTCAAAAAACGCGAACAGGTAGCACACCATGATCAGCGGCATCAGGCGCCAGGCGACCTTGCTGACCAGGGCTTTTTCGGCATCGATTTCAGCGGCCGGGCGCACGCCGGCCTCCAATGTATTAGTGCTCATGCTTTCTCTCCAGCGGGCTGCTCATTGGCGCCCGATTGTTTTTGTTGTCTGGTGCTGTGTTACAGCGCGGCGATGTAGGCCGGGGGGGCATGCAGGTCGCAATTACGCCCGGCCTTGGCCACCTGGCCGGGCAGTTCGTGGCCCAACAGGGCCGGTAAGCGACGGGACATGTGCAGCAGGTGCGGCAGGTCGATACCGGTGTGAATCCCGACCTCCTCGCACAGGTTGACCAAATCTTCAGTGCAGATGTTGCCCGACGCCCCCGGCGCAAACGGGCAACCGCCCAACCCGCCGAGCGCTGCGTCAAAACGACGGGCGCCGGCCTCATAAGCCGCCAGCACGTTGCACAGACCCAGGCCACGAGTGTTGTGGAAATGCAGGGTCAGATCGCGGGCGGACACGCGCTGCAACACGCGCTTGACCAAGCGCTCGACCTGTCGCGGATTGGCCATGCCGGTGGTGTCGGCCAGGCTGATGCCGGTGATTCCAAGCGCTTGGTACGCCTCGACAATCTGCAGCACGCGGTCTTCAGCGATCTTGCCCTCGAACGGGCAACCGAAGGTGGTGGCGATACTGCCGTTGAGCCTTACCGGGTGGTCGGCGGCAAAGCGTGTGATATCGCCAAACGCCGCCAACGACGCCTCACAGCGCATGCGCATATTGGCCAGGTTGTGGGTCTGGCTGGCGGACATCACCAGGTTCAACTCATCGGCGCGGGACTCGATGGCACGCTGGGCGCCCTTGAAGTTGGGGATCAGCGCCACATAGATCACACCCGGCTTGCGCTCGATGCCCTGGAACACTTGCTCGCCATCGCGCAATGCCGGGATGGCCTTGGGCGAGACGAACGAGCCTGCTTCGATCCGCGAGAAACCGGCCAGGGAAAGCTGGTCGATCAACGCGATCTTGTCCTGCGTTTCGACCCAGGTCGGCTCGATTTGCAGGCCATCGCGCGGGGACACTTCCTGCACGATCAGCGGGTCTGAATAGTCTGTGATCATTGCACCACTCCCGAGGTTTTCAGGCGTTGGATATCCGCGCCGGCCAGGCCCAGGCTGCCGAGAATTTCGTCGGTGTGTTGCCCCAGGGACGGACCCTGCCAGTTCACGCCGCCGGGGGTTTCCGAGAGTTTGGGCACGATGCCGGGCATCTTCACCGACACACCGCCCGGCAGCTCGGCATTGAGCAACATGTCACGCGCCTGGTAGTGCGGGTCGCTGACGATATCGGCCACGGAGTAGATACGCCCGGCGGGTACTTCAGCCGCTTCCAGGGCGCTAAGCACCTGCTCGATGGGCAGGCTGCTGGTCCAGTGCGTAATCGCAGCGTCGAGCAACCCGCTCTTGGCGGCGCGGCCATCGTTATGGGCAAACTCGGGGGCTTCGGCCAGGTCGGTGCGACCAATGGTGGTCATCAGGCGCTTGTAGATCGGGTCGCTGTTGCCGGCGATCACCACATAGGCGCCGTCGGCCGTCAGGTAGGTATTGGAGGGCGCAATGCCAGGCAAGGCGCCGCCGCTGCGTTCACGCACATGGCCGAGCATGTCGTATTCCGGCACAAGGCTTTCCATCAGGTTGAACACGCTTTCGGCCAACGACACATCGACAATCTGCCCGTCGCCCTGCCCCGTCTTGACCCGCAGCAGCGACATCAGTGCGCCGATCACGCCGTGCAGCGACGCCAGGGAATCCCCCAGGCTCACGCCGACCCGCGCCGGCGGCGAGTCCGGGTTGCCAGTGGTGTAGCGGATGCCGCCCATCGCCTCGCCGATGGCACCGAAGCCGGGGCGGTCGCGATACGGGCCGGTCTGACCGTAGCCCGAGATGCGCACCAGCGTCAGCTTGGGGTTGAGGGCGTGCAACACGTCCCAGCCGAGGCCGAGTTTTTCCAGGCCGCCGGGGCGCAGGTTTTCGATCAGTACGTCGGCGTCACCGAGCAATTGCTTGATCAGGTCCAGGCCTTCCGGCGACTTGAGGTCCAGCGCCAAGGACTTCTTGTTGCGCGATTGCAGGTACCACCACAGTGACGTGCCTTCGTGCAGCTTTCGCCATTTGCGAAGTGGGTCGCCCTGCCCCATGGCTTCGATCTTGATCACCTCGGCGCCAAACTCGGCCATCAGCCGGGCGGCGAACGGCGCGGCAATCAGGGTGCCGATCTCGATCACCTTGATACCGCTCAGGGGAGCCGTCATGGGGTGTACCTCTTGTTTTTGGAATGTGCTGCCAAGACTAGAGGGGCGGCGCAGGAGAAATCCAACCGTCAGTTGGCAAGGAGCGTTCGCTAAACGCGAACACTCAAATAATCGAACAGTAACCGGCTCACGGGTGACAACTGCGCCTCGTCGCGCACCACCAGAATCAGGCTGCGATCCGACCAGTCATCCGTCAGCGGCACGGCATGCAAACCCAGTGCGCGGCCGAACAACTCATAGGCCTTCTGCGGCAGGACACCGATGCCCATATTCGCCTGGACCATCCGGCACATCGCATCAAACCCCGGCACATGAATGCGCAGGCGAAGCATCTTGCCCGCCTCACGCGCGGCGGCGTGGGTGCGCATATTGATGGAACTGGCGGCGTGCAGGCCGACGTAATCGCTGTCGAGGGTTTCGGCGAAGGCCAGGCTTTCGCGGGCGGCCAACGAATGATCCTTCGGCATCAACACCACCAGTTTGTCGTGGCGATAAGTCACGCTGGGCAGGCCTTTGGTGTCGGTGTCGCTGGAGCAGATCCCCAGGTCCGCCACGCCATCCAGCACGCCTTGCACAACACCATTGCTGGGACGTTCTTCGAGGTCGGTTTTCACTTCGGGGTGCGATTCAGAAAAGTCCCGCAGGTCTTCCGGAAGGAACTGAATGATCGCCGACAGATTGGCCAGCATCCGCACATAACCGCGCACGCCGTGACTATGCTCGCCCAGTTCCAGGCCCATCTTCTCGACGTTGAACAGCATCTGTCGCGCATGGTGCAACAGGGTTTCGCCAGCCGCCGTCAAGTCCATGCCCTTGGCACGCCGCACGAACAGACTGACGCCCAGCACCTGCTCCAACTCCATTAAGCGCTTGCTGGCGGCCGACACGGCAATGGCTTCACGGTTGGCGGCACGGGTCAGCGTGCCTTCCTCAAACACCGCGACGAACAGCTGCAATGTGATCAGGTCCAGCCGACGTACCAGGCTCTTGTGCAGCATCAGCGACGCTCGCTGGCCAGCCGATTGATCTCGGCCTGTTCCACCACCGGCTGCGGCGCGCCGTGACTGGCCGCCTGCAACATGGCACGCCCCACCGTCTCGGTACTCACAACCCAACCCGGTTTCAGCCGACGCACCAACGACAGCAACGGACCGAGCACGGAATAGAACGACTGGTACAACGGCGTCTTCGACCGCACGCCATGCAACGGCTGGATCACCCCCGGCCGAAACAGATACACCGCCTTGAACGGCAGGCGCAGCAAGGCGTTCTCGGTCTTGCCCTTGACCCGCGCCCACATCGACTTGCCCGCTTCGGAACTGTCGGTCCCGGCGCCGGACACGTAGATAAAGCTCATCTGCGGATTGAGCCGCGCCAGCGTGCTGGCGGCGACCAGTGTCAGGTCATAGGTGAGGTGGGTGTATTTGGTTTCATTCATCCCTGCCGATGAGACACCGAGGCAGAAGAAGCACGCATCAAACCCTTGCAACAGGTTCTCCAAGGGCTGGAAATCCAGCATGTCACCGTGCAACACCTGGTGCAGCTTGCCGTGCTCCTGGGTCAAGGCCGTGCGGCCGACGGCGACGACTTCCTGAACGTCAGCGGCCAACAGGCACTCGCGCAGAACACCCTGGCCGACCATGCCGGTGGCGCCGAATAACAGAACTCTCATGGGTTGGTTCCTTGGTTACAAACGATTAGCCGCACGTTAGAGACAAACACACTATCAGCTTGTAGTTTACCGCTGAAAAAGGAAAAGCCTGCCCTTGAACAATACCACCACGCTCGCCCTGGCCTGCAGCGCCGCCTTCCTTGCCCAAGTCGGCATCAGCAGCTACCTGCCCGCTGTCCCCGCTATCGCCCGCGCCCTCCCTGCGGCTGAAGACCACGTCGCGCTGGCCCTGGCGATCTACCTGGTCGGCATGGCGTTGCCGATGTTGCTGTGGGGCAGCCTGGGCGAGCGTTTTGGGCGTAAGCCTGTGCTGTTGGCGGCGCTTGCCGTGTACGCGTTGGCGAGTGCGGCGATCCCCTCGGCATTCAACGTTGAAGCCTTCCTGTCATTGCGGCTTATTCAAGGGTTGGGCGCGGGCGGTGTTTCGGTGATGGCGCGGGTGTTGGTGCGTGACAGCTTCAGCGGTGCATTGCTGGCAAAAGGGTTGTCGTGGCTGGGCATGACGTTCGTGATCGCTTTGGGCATCGGTCAATTCGTTGGGTCGTTGTTGCAGGTGATCTTCGGCTGGGAGGCGATCTTCTACGGGTTGGCGATTGGCGCGGTCATGTTGATGCTGGTGTTGCAGCGAGTGATGTTCCCGGCACGGGTGAAAGCCGACGCTTGTGCATCCGCCTGGCGCATTTACGCCACGATCGTGCGGCATCCGCCGTTTCTGCATGCAGCCTTGGCCGGTGGCCTGAGTTATGGGGTGATCATCGCCTTCAACACCTGCGCACCGTTGATTCTACAAGGACGTTTCGAGTGGAGCGCAGCGCAATATGGCTGGCTGGGTTGGCCAATCAGCGCGGCGTATCTGGCGGGGGCATTGATGGTCAACCGCTTCGTGGCTCGCACGGGGCGGCTGAAGATGATGGGCTGGGGCGTGGCCCTGGTTCTGACGGGGACGGCCGTGATGCTGCTGGGCAGCGTGTTTGCTGGCGGGCTCGCCATCCTGCTGTGGCTACCGTATTGCGTGGCCGTGCTGGGGCAGTCGATGAGTTACCCGATCAGTTTATCCGTGGCCAACGATGAATCGCCGGTGAACGGCTCCTATGCCATGGCCTTGAGCGGCTTTATGCATCAGTTGATGGCCGCATTGATCGGCGGCATGGCGAGCCTGCTGGTGAGTCCGCAGGCGTGGCCGTTAGCCGTTTTATGTGTGGCGTTGGCAGGCGCCGCATCAATGTGCGTCGCCCGCTGCCGGTCGGATCAAAACGCGCTGCGAAAGATCTCCTCGATCTGACGCTGATCCGCCCGCCGTGGGTTGGTCAAACCACACGCATCTTTGAGCGCATTGGTCGCCAGCAAGGGAATGTCTTGCAACTTGGCGCCGAGCTCCCGCAATCCGGCGGGAATTTCAACGTCATGGGCCAGGCTGCGAATGGCGGCGATGGCGGCTTGGGCGCCCTCTTCGTCGGTGACGCCCTTGATGTCGGCACCCAACGCACGGCCCACGTCGCTCAAGCGTTTGGCGCTGACGCTGGCGTTGAAGCTTTGCACATGGGGCAGCAACACCGCGTTGCACACACCGTGCGGCAGGTCGTAGAAACCGCCCAACTGGTGGGCCATGGCGTGCACGAAACCCAGCGACGCATTGTTGAAGGCCATGCCGGCAAGAAACTGCGCATACGCCATGTTTTCCCGCGCGACCTTGTCGCTGCCGTCGCGTACCGCCAGGCGCAGGTTGGCGCTGATCAGCTCGATGGCCTTGATGGCGCAGGCGTCGGTGATCGGTGTGGCGGCGGTGGACACATAGGCTTCGATGGCATGGGTCAGTGCATCCATGCCGGTGGCGGCGGTGAGGCCCTTGGGCATGCCGACCATCAAGCTTGGGTCGTTGACCGACAGCAGCGGCGTGACGTTGCGGTCGACGATGGCCATTTTCACGTGGCGGGTTTCGTCGGTGATGATGCAGAAGCGGGTCATCTCACTGGCGGTGCCGGCGGTGGTGTTGATGGCCACCAGTGGCAGCTGTGGCTTGCTGGACTGGTCGACGCCTTCGTAGTCGCCGATATGCCCGCCGTTGGTGGCGCACAGGGCGATGCCCTTGGCGCAGTCATGGGGCGAGCCGCCGCCCAGGGAGACCACAAAATCGCACTCGCTCTGTTGCAACAACGCCAGGCCTTTTTCGACGTTGTCCACATTGGGGTTGGGCTTGGCGCCGTCATAGATCACCGAGTCGATGTCCTGCATCGCCAGTTTCTCGGCGATCATGCTGGCCACACCGGCCTTGGCCAGGCCCGCGTCGGTGACGATCAACGCTTTACGAAATCCGTAGTTGCGGATGGCGATCATGGCTTCGTCGAGGCAGTCGGTGCCCATGATGTTAACGGCGGGGATGAAGAAGGTGCTGCTCATGGCGAATCCTCGGATGACGTTTATGCCTACAGCATCCACCTCACTTGCCTGCGGCATCTTGATCAGGATCAACGCCAACCCGTGATAAAGTCACCGTCCAGCCGATTTCGAGTAGACCCGCCGCAATGAAGGATTTCCAGGATATTGACGCCCACCTTGAAGACTGGAGCGCACTGCGCGCGACCCTCGACTTCAGCGGGATTCTGATCGGCAACGGCGCAAGCCGCACGATTTGGGAAGACTTCGCCTACGACTCGCTGTTCGAAAACGCCCGCACCGTCGAAGAGAAACCCCTGAGTCAATCCGAACTCAGCGTGTTCGACGCCCTGCAGACCCGCAGTTTCGAGCAGGCCCTGGGCGCGTTGAAGACCACCAGCCGGGTCAACAAGGCCTTGGCGGTCAGCTCGGCGGCACCGCGCAATCGCTACTACGCGATCAAGGAAGCGTTGATCAACACTATCCACACCGTGCATATCCCATGGCGCCTGGTGCAGCCGTCGACGCTGGCGACGATCAACAGCGAGCTGGCGAACTACCCCACGGTGTTTACCACCAATTACGACCTGCTGAACTACTGGGCGATCCTGCATGCCCCCGGCATCGACGACTTGTTCCGCAGCGCCGACGCCAGCTTCGATCTGCGCAATACCCGTACCGACACCACGCGCATTTTGTACTTGCACGGGGGCCTGCACCTGGTGCGCAACCTGGATGGCACCGCGCGCAAATTGCCGACCACCGACAGTACCTTGCTCAGTAGTTTTGCGATCAACAACACCCTCAAGACCCTGGATGACGTGCCGCTGTTTGTCAGCGAGGGCAAGGTGGAAGAGAAGCTCAAGACCATCCGCAGCTCGGATTACCTGTCGTTCTGTTATGAGCAGTTGCTGAGTCATGAAGGTGCGCTGTGCGTCTTCGGCCATGATTTGGGGGCGCAGGACAAGCATCTGGTGGACGCGATTCGCCAGGCCAACGTGACGACGCTGGCGATCTCGGTGTCGGGGCGCACTGACGGGTTTATTCGTCAGCAGAAGCGGCGGTATTCGGAGTTGTTTGATGGCTCTGGGGTGAAGCTGAAATTTTTTGCGGGGCGGACGCATCCATTGGGCAATCCAGCACTGTCAGTCCCCGTCGAACGCTGATTTTTCGGGCGACTTAAATACAATGTGTGTGGCTTGCCTGCGATGCAGGCACCTCGGTCTGTCAGTTGAACCGAGGTGATGCTATCGCAGGCAAGCCAGCTCCCACATTGAGCGACGTCAGTCTTCCGAGCTGTGCACCACGACCAGCAACTGCGCCTGCACCGCCCCCACCGAGCGCAACCGATGAGGCTTCTGCGCATTGAAGTGCAGCGCGTCGCCACGCTCCAGGATCACCCGCTCGCTCATGAAATCCACCTCCACCTGGCCTTCATGCACGAACAGAAACTCTTCCCCCACGTGCTCCTTGAAGGTCTTGTCGGTGAACTCCGCCGGCGGGTAGATGATAAACGGCAGCAAGCTGCGCTCGCTGACCTGATGGGCCAGCACGGCGTAACCCGGTGAGGTGTCCGGCCGCTCATGGCTGCGCACCAGGCTGTAGCTGTCGAGGCTCACGCTGTCTTCGCTGAACAGCTCTTCGACCTTCACGTTCAACGCCTTGGCCAGTTTCAACGCGGCGGCAATCGACGGCGTGTTGAGCCCGCGCTCGACCTTGGACAGGTAGCTCTTGGTCATGCCGGACTTTTCAGCCAGCGTCTCCAAGGTCACGCCAAGTTTTTTTCTCAATAATTTCAAACGGATAGACATGCGCTGCGATTAATCCATGCAGTAAGCGATGAGCTGTGCTTGCTAATGACACAATGTGTCATATAGCATCTTTAGTGTCATTTGCGTTCACCCAACGACCTTGCGAGCAGCGGGAGACAGCAAACCAAGACGTCCATTGAACCACCCAAAGGACACCGATATGGCCAAGACATTAGCACTCCCGAAAGACCAGCTGGTCAAGCAAGCGCTGATCCAGATGCAAAACACCCTCGCGGATAATACGTGGACCGACCGGCAAAAGCTGGCGCTGACGTGTCGCATCCTGTTCGAGAACGGCCACGACTCCGGCTTGGCCGGGCAGATCACCGCGCGCGGGCCGCAACCGGGCACCTATTACACTCAGCCACTGGGTTTGGGTTTTGATGAGATCACCGCCAGCAACCTGCTGTTGGTGAATGAAGACCTTGAAGTCCTGGAGGGCCATGGCATCCCCAACCCGGCCAACCGTTTCCACAGTTGGGTGTACCGTGGCCGGCCGGATGTGAAGTGCATCATCCACACGCACCCCACACACATCGCCGCGCTGTCGATGCTGGAAGTACCGCTGCAGGTGTCGCACATGGACCTCTGCCCGCTCTATGAAGACTGCGCATTTCTGGAGGCCTGGCCGGGTGTACCGGTGGGCAATGAAGAGGGCGAAATCATCACCACGGCACTGGGTGACAAGCGCGCGATCCTGCTCTCGCACCACGGCCAGTTGTCCACCGGGACGAGCATCGAGGAAGCCTGCGTGATCGCGCAATTGATCGAGCGCGCAGCCAAGTTGCAGTTGCTGGCAATGGCGGCCGGCACCATCAAGCCGATCCTGCCGGAGCTGGGGCGCGAGGCCCATGACTGGATCTCCCGGCCCAAGCGCCATGGCGCCGCATTCAATTACTACGCCCGGCAGAACCTGCGCCAACACGCCGATTGCCTGAACTGATTGCCTTTTTTTACCCGGAGACCGTCCATGTCCAGCCCCACCCTTCACGGCATCATCGGCTACACCATCACGCCGTTCAGCGCCGACGGCCAGCACATTGACCTCAACGCCCTGGGCCGTTCCATCGATCGCCTGATCGCCAGCGGCGTACACGCTATCGCCCCCTTGGGCAGCACCGGCGAGGGTGCCTATTTGAGCGACGCCGAGTGGGATGACGTCAGCGCCTACAGCCTGGCGAAAATCGCTCGGCGCGTACCGACCATCGTCAGCGTCTCGGACCTGACCACCGCCAAAGCCGTGCGTCGCGCCCGCTACGCCGAAGCCAATGGCGCCGATGTGGTGATGGTGCTGCCGGCGTCTTACTGGAAACTCAGCGAAGCGGAAATCCTCGCCCACTATGCCGCGATTGGCGACAGCATTGGCGTGCCGATCATGCTCTACAACAACCCGGCCACCAGTGGCACCGACATGTCGGTGGACTTGATCCTGCGCATCGTCAAGCAGGTCGCCAACGTGAGCATGGTCAAGGAAAGCACCGGGGATATTCAGCGCATGCACCAATTGCATCGCCAGAGCGATGTGCCGTTCTACAACGGGTGCAACCCGCTGGCGCTGGAGGCCTTCGCGGCGGGTGCCAAGGGCTGGTGCACAGCCGCGCCGAACTTGATCCCGCAGATGAATCTGGATTTGTATGCGGCAGTGTTGGCTAATGACCTGGGCAAGGCGCGCGAACTGTTTTATGCGCAGTTGCCCTTGCTGGAGTTCATCCTCAAGGGCGGGTTGCCAGCGACGATCAAGGCCGGGCTGCGCTTGACCGGGTTGGAGGTGGGTGACCCACGTTTGCCGGTGTTCCCATTGGGCGAGGCCGGAATCGAACAGCTGAAAACATTGCTGCGTTAAAGCCGCGAGCCAATGTGGGAGGGAGGGAGGAAGCAAGCCCCCCTTCCACATTTTAAATCGAGCACATCCTATAAATAGAGACAAATGATAATTATTCTCGATAGAATCCGCGACTTTTCCACGTCGTGCTTCGTCAAGAAGGATATCCATGTCTCGTCCCAAGCCCGACCCGTTGTCGGCCGATGCCTTTCGCGGGTTTTATACAGATATCCTGTATTTCCTGCGCAAACGCACGGACAACGCCAGCGACGCGGCGGACATGACCCAGGATGTCTTTACTCAGTGGCTGGACTACCGCGACCGAGCCAAGGTCGAGCAGCCACGGGCGTTCCTGTTCCAGATGGCGCGCAACCTGCTGCGTGATCACTGGCGCAAACAGAAGGTACGGCAGACCGCCCATCACGATCAGGCCGACAGGGACGTGGAGCCTGCCACCGACGAGCAAAACGAGCCCATGGTCGCCGCGCAACGCTTGCAACGCCTGGAACAGTTGAAAGAAGTCCTCGCCGAACTCTCGCCCCGCAGGCGAGAAGCCCTTATGCTGCACCGCTTCGAAGGCCTGAGCCAAACGCAGATCGCCGAGCGCATGGGCATTTCGACCAGCATGGTGGAAAAGCACATCGCGTTTGCCCTGCTGCACTGCAAGCGACGCCTTCAACCCGAACCCGGCACGGAGCAGCCCGAATGAACCGCCTGAGCGACACCGACGCCCTGGACATCGAAGCGAGCGACTCCATCGATGCCCAAGCCGCCAGCTGGTTTGCCCGCAACCGCAATGACACGGGGCGTGCCGACCGCAAAGCCTTCGCCGCCTGGCAAGCCGAGCCCGCCCATGCCCGCGCCTATGCCGAATTCGAGCAGCTGTGGGCAGACCTGGCCCAGTTGCAGCAACTGAACAAACCGGTGGCGCTGGGCAAGCGCAAACCGTCGGTCTGGCGCCCCGCCGTGGCCGTGGCCGCCGCCTTGCTGTGCGCGGTGTTGGCCACCCCTATCGGCGCGCCCCGCGCGCTGTATCACACTCACGTCGCGGGCCACGCCAAAGGCATGCGCACGCTGGAACTGCCCGATGGCAGCACCTTGTATGTGAATGCCAACACCCGCGTGCGGGTGGATTTCACGGCGTACCAGCGCATCGTGCACCTGGAAAAGGGCCAGGTGTACATCGACGTGGCCGCCGATAAGGAACGGCCACTCTTCGTGCAGGCGGGCGAAGCCAATGTGCGCGTGGTGGGCACCGGCTTCGATGTGCGGCGCAGCCAGCAGCAACTGGTGGTCAGCGTTGCCCATGGCCAGGTCGCCTTCGCGCCTGACGCGAAAAGCCCCGTCAGCCTGCTGGGTGCACAGCAACGCGCCCTCTACCGCTACGCCAAAGGCACGTTGCAACAGCAAACCCTCCCCGCAGAGGAAGTCGCTGACTGGCGCAGCGGGCACTTGTCGTTTCGCAACCGCGAACTGGCTAGCCTGATCGATGAGTTGAGCCTGTATCGCCCCCAGGCACCGCTGCAGGTGAGTAACGCCGTGGCGCACCTGAAGGTGTCGGGCAATCTGGATGTAAACGACCCCGACGCCCTGCTCAATGCCCTGCCCGCGTTGCTACCGGTAAAAACCGTGGCGTCGGCCGATGGCATCGTACGCATCGAACCGAGCAAATAATCCCTAAAGACACGTACTTGAGAATATTTTGCATTCGCAGGTGTGGATTTTTTCACCTGCCCCGTCTTCCTCCGGTCTGCACCTGATACGCACATCTTTTTGGCCATTTGGCCGCACCGGGGGATTTCATGTTTCGCGCGCCTTGCCACGCTTCGCTTCTGCTTCTTCGACCGACCCTCATCGCCACCTGCCTGGCGTTCAGCCTCAGTGCCCAGGCCGAGACATTCCAACTACCCGCCCAGGCGCTGGCCACGTCCCTGAGCCAAGTGGCGCAGCAGGCACAGATCCAGCTGCTGTTCGATGAAGCGCTGCTCAAGAACGTGCAAGCGCCGGCGCTCAACGGTGATTTCACGCCGGAAGTGGCGATTCGTAACCTGCTGAAAAACGGCGAACTCACCCTGATCAAGATCGGCAGCACCTACGTGGTAAGGCCCGAAGAGGCGAAAACCACCCAGAGCGGCGCGATCCAGCTGGATGCCCTGAGCGTGATCGGCACCGGTAACGAGGTCGACTCCAGCACCGTCGGCCGCTCCACCCTGAGCCAGGCGGATATCGACCGCTACCAGCCCGATAACATTCCTTCGCTGTTGCAGACCCTGCCCGGGGTGTCCATGGGCGGCTCACCCAAGCCCGGCGGCCAGACCATGAACATCCGCGGCATGGGCGATGCCGAGGATGTGCCAATGACCGTGGATGGCGCGGCCAAAAGCGGTTTCGAGCGCTATCAACAAGGCACCATCTTCATTGAGCCCGAGTTGATCAAAAGCATTGAAGTGGAGAAAGGCCCCTACTCGCCATTCACCGGTAACGGCGGTTTTGGCGGCACGGTCAACATGATCACCAAAGACGCATCCGACCTGCTCAAGGACGGGCGCAATACAGGAGCGATGGTCAAATACGGCTACGCCAGCAACACCCACGAACAGGTCTACACCGGTGCAGTGTATGGCCGCACCGACGACGGCCGCATGGACGCCCTGGCCTACCTGACCCAGCGCGACGGCGACGACCTCAAGCTTGCCGACACACCGCCCGACCCGCGCAATCAATACCCGATCAACCCCAAACGCTTGCCCAACAGCGCGCAGGATGTCGAAGGCCAGTTGTTCAAGTTCAACGCCTATTTCACCGACGAACACAGCATGGGCCTGTCTTACTCTCGCGCCCAAAGCCAACGTATGACGCCGTTCTCGGCTAAATCCTACCCATCGCCGCCGAGGCAATCAGACATCGACCGCTATGGCTACGCCACGGCCGTCTCGCGCTTTCTGGCCGACCGCGACACGGTGGACACCACCTGGTCGAGCAAGTACGAATACCACCCACTGGACAACCCGCTGATCGACCTGAAGCTGAGCTACTCGCAGTCCAATACCGACCAGACCGATGAGCGCGCCGCGAATGCCGTGATTGGCCTGGCCACCGGCGGACGCAAGATGGATACGTCCTACACCGACCGCATCCTCGAACTGCGCAATACCAGCCTACTGACCACCGGCCCGCTGGAGCACGCCGTGACCACCGGCATGCAGATCCGCAAGCACAAGCGTGAAACCGAAAGCTGGATGCCAGGCGCGACCTACAACACCGCCCAATACAACTATGGGCATTTCCAGCCGTATTTCATGCCCCACGGCAAGGTCGACAGCAACGCGTTTTATATTCAGGACGCCATTACCCTAGGTGACCTGACGATCACGCCGTCCCTGCGCTACGACCATGTGCGCAACCGCGGCGAAGCCAATGATGCGCCGTACTACAGCAGCCCGGACCCACGCGTGGGCCACGACTACAGCGACCGCACTTACACAGGCTGGTCGCCGCGCCTGGCGGCGTTCTGGAACGTGACCCCGGATGTGGCCTTCTTCGCCAGTTGGAACCGCACGTGGCGTGCGCCGGTGATCGATGAACAGTACGAAGTCCAGGGCCCTATCAGCACCCGTAGCGCCACCAGCCTGAATCTGGACCCGGAGCGTATTACGGCGATTACCGCGGGCAACGTAACCAACTTCTCAGGGCTCTTCACCCGCGACGACAACCTGCAACTGCGCACCACGTTGTTCCACAACCGCATCGAAGACGAAATCATGAAGGCCACCGGCATCGGCTGCGAACGGCAACTGACAGTGCCGGGCAGTATCGGTTCGGTGTGCAGCGACGCGGCATCCAGGACCAACTATCGCAATGTGGGTGGCATGACCATCAAGGGCGTTGAGCTGGAAAGCTACTACGACTCGACCTACCTGTTCGGTTCCCTGACTTACTCCTGGGCCACAGGCAAGCGCGACAACCCCTACACCAACCCCTGGGCGACCAACCTGCACGTATGGGCGCGGGATATTCCACCGGCCAAATGGGTGGTGGTGCTGGGTACCAAGATCCCGAGCTGGGACGCACAGGTGGGTTGGCAGGGCCAGTTCGTGCGCAAGACCGATCGCGTGCCCACAGACATCTACCCCAGCGGCTTGAACTCCACCATTGGCGACTTCATCTACGACCAGACCGAAAACCCAAGCTATGACACCCAAGGTTTGTTCGCCAATTGGAAACCGCAGCAGGCAGGTCTCAAAGGCACCGAAATCAACTTCACCGTCGACAACCTGTTCAACCGCAGCTACCAGCCCGCGCTGAGCGGCGAAGGTGTCTACAGCGAAGGCCGCAACGCCAAGATCAGCATCACCCGCTTCTTCTGAAGACCGGCACGGTCAATGTGGAAGCCGGGCTTGCCCGCGATGCAGGCGACGCGGTGTTCAACTGTACGGATAAATCCGTACCCAGCTGTAGGCCCGCACTCTGCGGGGGATGTGGCTAGATGGGCTTCCCTTGAAGCCCTCTGGATTTCGGATCCCTCCCATGAGCTCGCGCGAAAACACCGGCATGGCCCTCGGCCTGCTGGGCGTCATCATCTTCAGCCTGACCCTGCCCTTCACCCGCATCGTGGTGCAGGAAATCCACCCGTTGCTCAACGGCCTGGGCCGTGCGTTGTTCGCGGCGATTCCGGCGGCGGCGCTGTTGCTGTGGCGCCGCGAGCGCTGGCCCACCTGGCGCCAGGTGCGCGGGCTGTGCCTGGTGATCGCCGGCGTCATTCTCGGCTTTCCGGTGCTGTCGGCCTGGGCCATGCAAACCTTGCCGGCGTCCCACGGCGCGCTGGTCAACGGCCTGCAACCGCTGTGCGTGGCGCTGTACGCGGCGTGGCTGTCCCACGAGCGGCCGTCAAAAGCCTTCTGGGCCTGTGCCGCGCTGGGCAGTGCGTTGGTGTTGAGTTATGCGCTGATCACCGGGGCCGGCAGTATCCAAGCCGGTGACCTGCTGATGCTGGGTGCGATCGCTGTCGGTGGCTTGGGTTATGCCGAAGGTGGCCGGTTGGCCAAGGAGATGGGCGGCTGGCAGGTGATCTGCTGGGCGCTGGTGCTGTCGACACCGGTCTTGATCGGCCCGGTGTGGTACCTGGCGGCGCAGCATCAAGGCGCGGTGTCGATGCGCGCGTGGTGGGCGTTTGGCTATGTCTCGTTGTTCTCGCAGTTCCTCGGGTTCTTTGCCTGGTACGCCGGGTTGGCCATGGGCGGCATCGCGCGGGTCAGCCAGATCCAGCTGTTACAGATCTTCTTCACCATCGCGTTTTCGGCGTTGTTCTTTGGTGAACATATCGAGCCGATCACCTGGGTGTTTGCGTGCGGGGTGATCGTGACGGTGATGCTGGGGCGCAAGACGGCGGTGCAGCCTGCACCAGCCACCAAGCCCAGCACAGTCTAAATGTGGGAGGGGGCCTGCTCCCTCCCACAGGGGTTCGGTGCTCAGTTCAGGTAACCCTCCGCACGCAGCAAGGTTTCCAGGCAGTGTTCGGTAATGTGGTAGAACGCCTTCAACTCCTGGATTTTCTCCAGCAGTTGAGCATTGTCCACCGGCTCGGCGCGCTTCACGGCAAGGATCATCTTGTTCTTGTTGGTGTGCTCCAACGAGATGAACTCGAACACCTTGGTCTCATAGCCACAGGCTTCAAGGAACAGCGCACGCAGACTGTCGGTGACCATTTCCGCCTGCTGGCCCAGGTGCAGGCCGTATTGCAGCATGGGCTTTAGCAGCACCGGGCTCTGGATCTGCAGGCGGATCTGCTTGTGGCAGCACGGCGAGCACATGATGATCGACGCGCCGGAGCGAATGCCGGTGTGGATCGCATAGTCAGTGGCAATGTCGCAGGCATGCAGGGCGATCATCACGTCCAGCTCGCTGGGGGCCACGCTGCGCACATCGCCACATTTGAACACCAGCCCCGGGTGTTCCAGGCGGGCGGCGGCGGTGTTGCACAGGGTGACCATGTCTTCACGCAGCTCGACGCCCGTCACCTCGCCCTCGGCCTTGAGGGTGTTGCGCAGGTAGTCGTGAATCGCAAACGTCAGGTAGCCCTTGCCCGAACCGAAGTCGGCGACGCGCACCGGCTGGTCCAGCTTCAACGGTGACGAGGTCAGCGCATGGCTGAACACTTCGATGAACTTGTTGATCTGCTTCCACTTGCGCGACATCGATGGGATCAGCGCCTGCTTGGCGTCGGTCACACCCAGGTCGGCGAGGAACGGCCGGCTCAGGTCAAGGAAGCGGTTCTTCTCGCGGTTATGCTCAGCCGAGGGCGCTTCGCGCAGTTGCTGCGATTTGCTTTTGAACAGCGAGCTTTTGTTCTTCTTGCTGTATTCCAGCTGGGCTTCGTCGGTCAGCGACAGCAGGTGGGCGTTCTTGAACTGGGCGGGCAGCAGCTCGGCAATCGCCGTCACGCCGTCTGCCAAAGGAAAGTTCTTGGTGATATCGCGGGTCTTGTAACGGTAGACGAAGGACAGGCACGGCTGCTCCTTGACCGTTACCGGCTTGATGATCAACCGCTGCAACTCAGTCTCGTCACCGACGTATTTGGCCAGCACCAGCTTGATAAAGGCATTCTGCGCGAGGCTTGCGCTCAGCAGTTCGATGAACTGGGCATGATGATCCGGTTGAGCAGTGACAGACATGAACAAAAACGCCTCGGGCAGGGAATGCCGGGCATTTTAGGGGGGATCGTGATTCAGGGCACGGGGTTATTTGATCAGCGGTGCTCTGAATGGATGACACAAAACCCAATGTGGGAGGGGGCTTGCCCCCGATGGCGGTGTGTCAGTACTCGATTTATTGGCTGATCCACCGCTATCGGGGGCAAGCCCCCTCCCACATTTTTAGCCCCGTGTTGAGTTTTTTATTCGAGTACAACCAAGCGATTAGGCAGTTCGTTACGGGTTTGGGTCACCGGCACATGCACCTTGAGCAACTCGCCACAGGCTTCAATGCAGCTGATAAACCCCGCCAACGTCTGTCCCTGTTTCACCTGCTGGGTGAACGCCTTGACGATCGCATCCCAACTGCTGTCATCCAGGCACTTGGAAATGCCGTCATCCACCAGGATCTCCACATACCGCTCGGCCTCGCTGACGAAAATCAGCACCCCGGTACTCCCCACCGTGTGGTGCAGGTTCTGCTCCAGAAACTGCCGACGCGCCAGGTTCGAAGCACGCCAGTGACGGACCGAACGGGGGATGAGGCGCGTGGTGACCTTAGGCAGGCGAAACACCAGGCACAACACGATGAACGTCGTCCATTGCGCCAGCAGCAGGGTGTACATGGTCAGGTAGCCCGACAAGTAATGCACCACACCGGGCACCACCAAGGCGATCAGGCTGGCCCACAGCAGCGGGATATAGGCGTAGTCGTCCGCGCGAGCGGCCAGTACGGTCACCAGTTCCGCGTCAGTGGTTTTTTCCACCCGGGCGATCGCCTCGGCGACTTGGCGCTGCTCGTGTTCAGTCAGTAATGCCATGGTTGTCGTTGCTCTCTCATTATTATCATCACCAGCCGCCTGAAGCCCCGCCGCCGCCGAAGCCGCCACCGCCGCCCCGGAAACCACCGCCGCCGCCCCCACCACCACCGCCGCGTCCGCTGCTGCTGAGAATCGCCAGCAGGATAGCGCCCACCGGCAGCCCCATACGATGGCACAGCCACAACACGCCGATCAGCAGGATAAACAAGCCGATGGAAAAAACCGGATTATCCTTGGCGAAGTTTGCGTCCGCCACATGGGCCGGCACGGCCAACGGTTCACCGCCGACCACCTGCACCATCGCGGCCACGCCGTCGCTGATGCCTTTGCTGTAGTGACCGGCTTTGAAAGACGGTGTGATCACCTGGTTGATGATCACCCACGACTGCGCGTCAGTGAGCACACCTTCCAGGCCATAGCCGACTTCGATGCGCAATTTGCGCTCATCGCGGGCGACGATCAACAGCGCGCCGTTGTCCTTGCCCTTCTGGCCGATGCCCCATTGGCGGCCGAGTTGATAACCGTAGTCCTCAATGGACACACCCTGCAGGTCTGGCACCGTGACCACCACGATCTGGTCGCCACGGGTTTGCTCCAGTACCTGCAATTGCTGGGTAATCTGCTCGCGCACCGCCGGGTCGATCATCTGGGCGGTGTCCACCACCCGTCCGCTCAGCGCCGGGAAGCTCAGTGCGGCCTGGGCCACGCCGACGCAGGCCAACAGCCACAGCGCCAGGCCTATCCGTAATAAACGCATCGACACCTCAGTGCAGCCTTATTTGAACTTCACTTGCGGCGCTTTATCGGCATCGGCACTGGTGGCTTCAAACGTGGCGCGGATCGGCAAGTCGCTGTACATCACGCTGTGCCACAGGCGGCCAGGGAAAGTGCGGATCTCGGTGTTGTAGGCCTGAACGGCCTGGATAAAGTCGCGGCGGGCCACGGCGATACGGTTTTCGGTGCCTTCAAGCTGCGATTGCAGGGCCAGGAAATTCTGGTTGGCCTTCAGGTCCGGGTAGCGCTCGGACACCACCATCAAACGGCTGAGTGCGCCGCTCAAGCCATCCTGGGCTTGCTGAAACTGTTTGAGTTTTTCCGGGTTGTCGAGGGTGCTGGCATCCACCTGGATCGAGGTGGCCTTGGCCCGCGCCTCAATCACGGCGGTGAGGGTGTCTTGCTCATGGGCGGCGTAGCCCTTGACCACTTCCACCAGGTTGGGGATCAGGTCGGCGCGGCGCTGGTACTGGTTCTGCACCTGGCCCCAGGCAGCCTTGGCCTGTTCGTCCAGGGTCGGGATGTTGTTGATGCCACAACCGCTCAGCACTGTGCTGATCAATAGCAAAACCGCGGCTTTCAAGCCCCAGCGGTAACCTTGTGCTGCTTGCATGGTGTTTCTCCTGCCCAATCTTGATGGAATGTTACGAGTGACCCTATACACCGCGCGCTTGGGGCATAATCCGCCACCACTGGAATGCATTGAGCCAATCAGCTACAAAGATGCCCAGCGCGAAAAAGAGTTCAGAGTGTGCTGCATTTATCTGAACAACACCCGAACAACAATAGACGCTCCCCACATTTTGGCCGCCAGCGTTCCCTTGATGCTGCGCAGTGAGCCGAAAAAGGATATTCATGAAAAAGCTGTGTTTGCTCGGCCTTGTTGCCACTCTGGCCACCCACCCCGTCTGGGCAGAAACAAAGCCTGCTGCGCTTAAAGACAAGGACGCCTTCGTCAGCGACCTGCTCAAGCAGATGACCCTGGACGAAAAGATCGGCCAATTGCGCCTGATCAGCATCGGCCCCGAGATGCCCCGCGAGCTGATCCGCAAGGAAATCGCCGCCGGCCGCATCGGTGGCACGTTCAACTCCATCACCCGCCCGGAAAACCGTCCGATGCAGGACGCGGCCATGCGCAGCCGCTTGAAGATCCCGATGTTCTTCGCCTACGACGTGATCCACGGCCACCGCACGATCTTCCCGATCAGCCTGGCCCTGGCGTCCAGCTGGGACATGGAGGCCATCGGCCGCTCAGGGCGCATTGCCGCCCAGGAAGCCGCCGCCGACAGCCTCGACATCACCTTCGCGCCGATGGTCGACATCTCCCGCGACCCGCGCTGGGGCCGCACCTCCGAAGGTTTCGGTGAGGACACCTACCTGGTCTCGCGCATCGCCGAAGTGATGGTCAAAGCCTTCCAGGGCGTCAGCCCGGCGAATGCCGACAGCATCATGGCCAGCGTCAAGCACTTCGCCCTGTACGGCGCGGTGGAAGGGGGGCGCGACTACAACGTGGTCGACATGAGCCCGGTCAAGATGTACCAGGACTACCTGCCGCCCTACCACGCCGCGATCAAGGCCGGTTCCGGCGGTGTGATGGTGGCGCTGAATTCCATCAACGGCGTGCCCGCCACCGCCAACACCTGGCTGATGAACGACCTGTTGCGCAAGGACTGGGGCTTCAAGGGCCTGGCCGTGAGCGACCATGGCGCGATCTTCGAGCTGATCAAGCACGGCGTAGCCAAGGACGGGCGTGAAGCCGCGAAGCTGGCGATCAAGGCCGGCATCGACATGAGCATGAACGACTCGCTGTACGGCAAGGAACTGCCGGGGCTGCTCAAGTCCGGAGAGATCGAGCAGAGCGACATCGACAATGCGGTGCGCGAAGTGCTCGGCGCCAAGTACGACATGGGCCTGTTCAAGGACCCGTACCTGCGCATCGGCAAGGCCGAGGATGACCCGGCCGACACCTACGCGGAAAGCCGCCTGCACCGCGCCGACGCGCGCGACATCGCGCGCCGCAGCCTGGTACTGCTGAAAAACCAGAACAACACCCTGCCGCTGAAAAAATCCGCGACCATCGCCCTGGTCGGCCCGCTGGCGAAGGCGCCGATCGACATGATGGGCAGTTGGGCCGCCGCCGGTAAGCCGGAACAATCGGTCACCCTGCTCGACGGCCTCAACGCGGTGATCGGCGAAAAAGGCAAGATCCTCTATGCCCGTGGCGCCAACATTACCAACGACAAGGCCGTGGTCGACTACCTGAACTTCCTCAACTTCGATGCACCGGAAGTGGTGGATGACACCCGTCCTGCCCAAGTGATGATCGACGAAGCGGTCAAAGCCGCCAAGGATGCGGACGTGGTGGTGGCCGCCGTGGGTGAATCCCGTGGCATGTCCCACGAATCCTCGAGCCGCACCGACCTGAACCTCCCACAAAGCCAGCGTGACCTGATCAAGGCCCTCAAAGCCACGGGCAAACCGCTGGTGCTGGTGCTGATGAACGGCCGCCCGCTGTCGATTCTGGAAGAAAACCAGCAGGCCGACGCGATCCTGGAAACCTGGTTCGCCGGTACCGAAGGCGGCAACGCCATCGCCGACGTGCTGTTTGGTGACTACAACCCGTCGGGCAAACTGCCGATCACTTTCCCACGCTCGGTGGGGCAGATTCCGACCTACTACAACCACCTGACCATTGGCCGGCCGTTCACGCCAGGCAAGCCGGGCAACTACACCTCGCAGTACTTCGATGACACCACCGGGCCGCTGTTCCCGTTCGGCTATGGCTTGAGCTACACCACGTTCGGCCTGTCCGACATGGCGCTGTCCTCCACCACCCTGAACAAGACCGGCAAGCTCGACGCCAGCGTCACCGTGACCAACACCGGCAAGGTGGACGGCGAAACCGTGGTGCAGCTGTATATCCAGGACGTAGCCGGTTCGATGATCCGCCCGATCAAAGAGCTGAAGAACTTCCAGAAGGTCATGCTCAAGGCTGGCGAAGAGCGCACCCTGCACTTCACCATCACCGAAGAAGACTTGAAGTTCTACAACACCCAGCTCAAATTCGCCGCAGAACCGGGCGAGTTCAATGTGCAGATCGGGCTGGACTCCCAGGATGTGCAGCAACAAACCTTCGAACTGCTCTAAAAATGTGAGAGGGGGCTTGCTGTGGTGAACGGGCTCGCTGTGGTGAGTGGGCTTGCTGTGGTGAGCGGGCTTGCCCCGCGCTGGGCTGCGAAGCAGCCCTATTAGATCTGCAGTGAACCCGCAAAGGGACAACCCCCACTCACCACAGCCCCCTCACACATTTGATCAGTGGTGTCGGTACTAGCCGCGCCGATCGAGCAAATTCACCACCAACCGATCAATCCACCCCCACACCCGCTGCTTCACCCGCCGCCACAACGGCCGCGCCTTCCACGCCTCCAGGCTCACCGCCTGGCTCTGTGCAAAATCCCGCTCGAAACTGCCCGCCACCGCCAACGTCAACTCCGGGTCCAACGCCTCCAGATTAGCTTCCAGGTTGAAGCGCAGATTCCAGTGATCAAAGTTGCACGAACCAATGCTCACCCAATCGTCCACCAGCACCATCTTCAAGTGCAGGAAACACGGCTGATACTCGAAAATCTGCACACCCGCACGCAGCAAACGCGGGTAATAGCGATGCCCGGCATAACGCACCGACGGATGATCGGTACGCGGGCCGGTGAGCAGCAAACGCACGTCGACGCCGCGCCCAGCGGCACGGCGCAAGGCACGGCGCACGCCCCAGGTCGGCAGAAAATACGGGGTAGCCAGCCAGATACGCTGCTGGCTGTTGTTCAAGGCGCGGATCAGCGATTGCAGGATATCGCGGTGCTGACGGGCGTCGGCGTAGGCCACCCGACCAAGCCCCGGCCCGGTCGCCGGTACCTTTGGCAAACGCGGCAAACCAAAATGGGTCGCCGGCTTCCACTCCCGGCGGGCGGCGTTGGCATGCCATTGGCGGTCGAACAGCGCCTGCCAGTCCAGCACCAGCGGGCCGCTGATCTGCACCATCACTTCATGCCAATCGGCGGTGTCTTGCCCTGGCGTCCAGAACTCATCGGTGACACCCGTGCCGCCGACCACGGCGATTTCCTGGTCGATCAACAACAGCTTGCGGTGGTCGCGGTACAGGTTGCGCATCCAGCGGCGCCAGCTCAGGCGATTGTAGAACCGCAACTCCACACCCACGTCGGTCAGGCGTTTGCGCAACCCAAGGGTAAACGCCAGGCTGCCGTAATCATCAAACAGGCAACGCACCCGCACGCCGCGTTCGGCGGCCTGCACCAGGGCTTTCACCATTTCTTCGGCGCAGGCTCCGGCTTCGACCAGATACAACTCCAGATCAACCTGGCGCTCCGCCCGCGCAATGCCCACCAGCATCTGCGGAAAAAAACGCGGCCCGTCGATCAACAACTCGAACCGGTTGGCGCTGCGCCATGGGAACACCGCACCGCTCACGTCAGCGCGCCGTAAAAATCAGCACCGCACCCACCGGCACCGACAAACTGATCGACTTAAGCCCCGCCGCCTTACGCAACATGGCCACGCCCGGCGCCAGGTCGAAGTCCTCCGCGTGCAACACCACCGGCTCCAGGGTCACCACCTGGAAACGCCGGTCATCGAGGCGCGTGGCCAACAGCTCGGCGCTATAGGTCTGGGTCTTACCGTGCAGGGTGACGCTCAGCGGCAAACGCAATTCCAATTGCGCGCCGGGCGCCAGGTCGTTGATGGGTTGCAGGTTGATCTGCGCGTTGATCAGCGCATCGGGGAACGTCTTGATCTCGAACAACTGATTGCGCATGCGCTCATCGCGCAGCGGAATGCCGCTGTTGACCGACTCCAGCTCCACCTCCAATTGCGCGGCGCCCTTGCTGTCGACTTTGCCGTGCAGCACCAGGAAGCGCTGCACCTCAGCGATCTCGGTGTTTTTGGTGGTGACGAAGGAAAGGCGCGAGGACTCGTTGTCCAGGTACCAGTCGGCATGGGCGGGCACGGCGGCGCAGGTCAACAGTGTGAAGGCCAGTGGTTTGACATTGAACATAAAGACTCATGAGGCAAAAAACCTGCACGAACCTTAACTGTGCCGTGTGCCGGGCGCAATGGAACTAATAACGTCGATCAACTGCGGAAGCGGGTGGGTCAGGGATTAAGCCGACACCCCTGCCGCTCCCCCAACCACCGTGCACTGTGCGTACGCCCCAACCCACTCGCCGTCACTTCACTGCGCTCCGGGTTATCGTGGAACGCACTGGTCGGCACGTATTGCTTCACATACCCACGGCAATACGCCGCCGGATTATTCATCACATACCGACACGAGCAATACTCCTTGGCCGTATACGCCGCGATGATGTCGGGGAAGGCTTGCAGGTTGACGCGCTCGTGCCAGATCCACCCCAGCAGGGCGAGCAACAGCAGCAGAAACAGGCTGGTAAACGGACAACGACGGATCATGGCTGCACCGCCGCAAGCACGCGTTTGAGCAGTTCGTTGTGGCGATAGCTGCCGTCGCGGTCATCGCCGTAACGTACGATCACCAGATGTTCTTCAGGCATCACAAACAGCGCCTGGCCCCAATGGCCGAGGGCCGCAAAGGTGTCGGCGGGCGCGTCTGGCCAGGGCCGCGGCGCACCTTGGTTAAGCCACCAGTGGCCGCCGGGAACGGCTTCGTCCTGGCCGGCTGTGTATTTATCGAACGGCTGACGGTTGAAGGCGACCCAGTCTTTGGGCAGCAACTGTTGATCCCCCCAGCGCCCCTCCCGTGCCATCAGCAGGCCGACGCGCGCCAGGTCGCGAGCGGTGAGGTAGGCGTAGGACGAGGCGACGAAGGTTTCGTCGGCGTCGGTTTCCCAGGTGGCGTTGCGAATGCCCAGCGGCTTGAACAGCGCATCCCACGGGTAACTCACGTAGGCCTTGTGACCGAGCATGCCTTTAAGGGCGGCGGACAAAATAGTGCTGTCGCCGCTGGAATATCGAAAAGCCTGGCCCGGTGGGCTGGCCGCTGCGGTGTCTGCGGCAAAGTCGGCCATGTCACCGCGACCGCGGGTGTAGAGCATCGCCACCACCGAAGATTTCAGCGGCGCATATTCGTAGTCTTCCTGCCAGTCCAGGCCCGAGGCCCAGTGCAGCAGGTCGGCCATGGTCACGCTCGGGTGCTGTTTCATGGGCGGGTAAAAACGCGCCACCGGGTCGGACAATTTGAAACGGTTATCGCCGTAGGCCACACCCAATACGGTGGCCATCAAGCTTTTGCTGATGGACCAGGTCAGGTGTGGCGTGCTGGCCGTGGTGGGCGCTGCGTAACGTTCATAGATGACCTCGCCGTCGCGGATCACCAGCAACGCGTCGGTGCGAATGCCTTGGCGGGTAGCGTCGTCCCGCGCCGGGAACGCGTAGGCGTCCAAGGCATCGACAGCAGGACCTGAGAGTGGCGTGCCCTTGGCCCATTCTTTATCGGGCCAGGTTTCGGCGTGGGCGACAACGGTGACGAACAGCAAGGCAACGCACAGCAGGCCTCTGACCATGGACGCAAACTCAAGGGGGCATTCAAGTGCGCGAGCCTAGCCGAGGCTGATGACAGATTTGCGACAGGATGGGCTGTCATCCAAGCGTCACCATAACTTCATGGAGATGACACCGAGCCTACATAGCCTGACTTTGGACAACAAAGTCGACCGGCCGAAATCGTGGCCGGCACTCGGAGACTCGCCATGACTCAGATCGCCCGCATCAGCGACACCGGCAATGAACGCCGTCTGCAAGCCGAACGCCTGGTTGGCGCGCAGGCGTTGCAGGAAGCCCAGGCCCTGCGGTTCAACGTGTTCAGCGGCGAGTTCAACGCCAAGCTGAAAGGCGCTGAGCTGGGCCTGGACATGGATGACTATGATGTTCACTGCAGCCACATCGGCGTGCGGGACTTGAACAGCGGTCGACTCGTCGCCACCACCCGTTTGCTCGACCACCAGGCCGCCAGCACCCTGGGCCGGTTCTACAGTGAAGAAGAATTCAGCCTGCATGGCCTGCTGCATTTGCAGGGCCCGATCCTGGAAATCGGCCGTACCTGCGTCGACCCGGCCTACCGCAATGGCGGCACCATCGCCGTGTTATGGGGCGAGTTGGCCGAAGTGCTCAACCAGGGCGGCTACAGCTACCTGATGGGCTGCGCGAGCATCCCGATGCACGACGGCGGCATCCAGGCCCACGCGATCATGCAACGCCTGCGCGAACGCTACTTGTGCAATGAACACTTGCGCGCCGAACCAAAAAAACCGCTGCCGGCCCTGGACCTGCCGTCCAACGTGATCGCCGAGATGCCGCCACTGCTCAAGGCCTACATGCGCCTGGGCGCGAAGATCTGCGGCGAACCGTGCTGGGATGAAGATTTCCAGGTGGCCGACGTGTTCATCCTGCTCAAGCGCGATGAGTTGTGCCCGCGTTACGCCCGTCACTTCAAGGCGGCGATGTGATGAGTCGCCTGCGGATTTACGGGCGCATCGCCCGCGTGTTGTTGGTGGTGGCGCTGGGCTTGAGCATGGCCAGCGTGTTTGGGCTGTTTGAGCGTCTGGGCGTGGCCAACTCGATGGTGCGGCGCCAGCGTTGGTCGCGGTTTTTCATGGCGCGGCTGACCAATGCCCTGCCCTTTCGTGTGACGGTGCACGGTGAGCTGCCGACGCAGCCGATGCTGTGGGTGAGCAATCACGTGTCATGGACCGACATTCCGTTGCTGGGCGCCGTGGCGCCGATGTCATTTTTGTCCAAGGCCGAAGTGCGTACCTGGCCGGTGGCGGGCTGGTTGGCAGCCAAGGCCGGTAGCTTGTTTATCCGCCGAGGGTCAGGCGACAGCCAGTTGATCCGCAAGCAGATGACCCGCCATCTGGAACAACAGCACCCGCTGTTGATGTTTCCCGAAGGCACCACCACCGACGGGCGCAGCCTGCGTACGTTCCACGGGCGCTTGCTGGCCAGTGCGATCGATGCCGATGTGTCGCTGCAGCCGGTGGCGATCCGTTATTTGCGTGATGGCCAGGTAGACCCGCTGGCACCGTTTATTGGCGATGATGATTTGCTGTCGCACCTGATGCGTCTGTTTGCCAATGATCAGGGCGATGTGGAAATCCATGTGCTCAAGCCGATTGCCTGTGCCGGGCAGGAACGTGCGGCGCTGGCGTATCAGGCGCAGCAGGCGGTGCAAAAGGCGTTGTTTGGGCCGTTGCCGGAAGCAGAGCAGGTAGATGCACGGCCAGCATTCGCCGCTTGAATAAAGTGAACACCGATCAAAATGTGGGAGCTGGCTTGCCTGCGATAGCGGTGGGTCAGCAACACATGTATCAACTGGCAGACTGCAATCGCAGGCAAGCCAGCTCCCACCTTTAGACCTCAGTGGTCAGATGGTTGCGTGCAAAGGCCTGCAACTCTGGATAGAACAGCCGGAAGTCTTCGCTAAGCGACTCATAAAGTTGACGCAACTCGTGCATTGCAAACCCCAACGCCTCCGGCTGTGTCAGCCGCCGCGAAATCCCCCGCAACACCTGCTCCATCACCGCGAACTCACGGTAAGAACCCAACCAATCATCCGCCGCCATGTACGGCGCAATCTGCGCCAGCCGCCCCGGCAATTGCGGCTCGGCCGCCAGCACGCGGTACACCTGCGAGGTGAAGCGCTCCAACGGCTGGTCGGCATACAGCGCCCAGTCCCGCGCCAGGCAGTGGTCGAAAAACACATCGAGGACGATTCCGGCATAGCGCCGGCGAGTCAGGCTGAAGCGCGACAATGCCTCCCCCACCAGCGGGTGGCTGTCGGTAAAACGATCAATCGAGCGATGCAGTTGGATCGCCGCTTCGATTTGCGGGCTGAACTGGCCCTGCAGGCGCCCTTTGACGAAGTCGCCATAGAGACTGCCCAGCAGTTGCGCAGGAAGTTGGCCGCCCAGGTGCAGATGTGCGAGATAATTCATGGCGCGCAGTCTATCACTGCCGACAACGTATCGTTATAACCCGATATACCGATTTGGCCTGTCCTCAGAGCAAAATCATATTGGTATATCGGGATACAACGATTTAAGGTTCGCCTCATCGCGATATAACGCTGCACCACACCGAGCACCTGCCATGTCCATCGACCTCGACGAAATAATAAAAGCGCTGGCGCACCCAGTACGACGAGACATCCTCACCTGGCTCAAAGACCCGAAAGTGCAGTTCCCCGAGCAACTGCACAACCACGAGTACGGCATCTGCGCCGGGCAGATCGACCAGCGCTGCGGCTTGTCCCAGTCAACGGTGTCGGCTCACTTGGCGACGTTGCAACGGGCGGGATTGATCAGCAGCCAGAAGGCCGGGCAGTGGCACTTTTTCAAACGCAACGAGGAAACCATCCAGGCGTTCCTCGCCGCGCTCACCACTGAACTCAGCGCTGACGACAACGCAGCGCTGTAACAAGGAAACGATAATGCCCCTCTCGCTACTCATACTGGCCCTCAGCGCCTTCGCCATCGGCACCACCGAGTTCGTCATCATGGGCCTGCTACCCGATGTGGCGGCGGACCTCGGCGTGTCGATTCCCGGCGCCGGCTGGCTGGTCACCGGCTACGCCCTGGGCGTGGCCATCGGTGCACCTTTCATGGCACTGGCCACCGCCAAGCTGCCACGCAAGGCTGCCCTGGTAGCGTTGATGGGCATCTTCATTATCGGCAACCTGCTCTGCGCCCTGGCCAGTGACTACAACGTGCTGATGTTTGCCCGTGTGGTCACCGCGCTGTGCCACGGTGCGTTCTTTGGTATTGGATCGGTGGTCGCCGCCAACCTGGTGCCGGCCAACAAGCGTGCCTCGGCCGTGGCCTTGATGTTCACCGGTTTAACCCTGGCCAACGTGCTCGGTGTACCGCTGGGCACCGCACTCGGCCAGGAAGCCGGCTGGCGCTCGACCTTCTGGGCGGTGACGGTGATTGGTGTGGTGGCGTTGATCGGCCTGATCCGCTTCCTGCCCGCCAAACGTGATGAAGAGAAACTCGACATGCGCGCCGAACTGGCAGCCCTCAAGGGCGCCGGTATCTGGCTGTCGCTGAGCATGACCGCGCTGTTTGCCGCGTCGATGTTCACCCTCTTCACTTACGTCGCGCCGCTGCTGGGCGACGTCACCGGCGTTTCGCCCAAAGGCGTGACCTGGACGCTGTTGTTGATCGGCCTGGGCCTCACCGTCGGCAACATCATCGGCGGCAAGCTGGCGGACAAGCGCCTGGCGGCCACCCTGATCGGCGTGTTCGTCAGCATGGCGGTGGTCTCGACGGCCCTGACCTGGACCAGCGTCGCGGTGATCCCGACCGAAATCACCCTGTTCCTCTGGGCCACCGCCTCGTTCGCCGCCGTACCCGCGCTGCAGATCAACGTGGTGACCTTCGGCAAAGCCGCACCGAACCTGGTGTCCACCCTGAACATCGGCGCCTTCAACATCGGCAATGCCCTCGGCGCCTGGGTCGGCGGCAGTGTGATCGCCCACGGTTTCGGCCTGACCAGCGTGCCGTTGGCCGCAGCGGCCCTGGCGATTCTAGCGCTGCTGGTGACCCTGATTACTTTCCGTCAGAGCGGCGATGCCGACCTGGCCCCTGCGACCCACTGATCAACCACTTAAAGAGAAGGGTGTTATCCCATGACGACTATTTTCGATCCGATCAAACTGGGCGACCTGGAACTGTCGAACCGCATCATCATGGCGCCGCTGACCCGCTGCCGTGCCGACGCCGGTCGCGTGCCCAACGCGCTGATGGCCGAGTACTACGTGCAGCGCGCTTCCGCCGGGCTGATCCTCAGCGAAGCCACCTCGGTGACGCCGCTGGGCGTGGGCTATCCGGACACCCCGGGCATCTGGTCCAACGACCAAGTGCGCGGCTGGGCCAACGTGACCAAGTCGGTGCATGGCGCGGGCGGCAAGATCTTCCTGCAACTGTGGCATGTGGGCCGTATTTCCCATGAGTCCTACCTGAACGGCGAAACCCCGGTGGCACCGAGCGCGATCCAGCCTAAAGGCCACGTCAGCCTGGTGCGCCCACTGGCCGACTACCCGACCCCACGCGCCCTGGAGACCGCTGAAATCGCCGACATCGTCGACGCCTACCGCACCGGAGCCGAGAACGCCAAGGCCGCCGGCTTCGACGGCGTGGAAATCCACGGCGCCAACGGTTACCTGCTCGACCAGTTCCTGCAGAGCAGCACCAATAAGCGCACTGACCAGTACGGCGGCTCCCTGGAAAACCGTGCACGCCTGCTGCTGGAAGTGACCGATGCGGCCATCGAAGTCTGGGGCGCCGGCCGCGTTGGTGTGCACCTGGCACCCCGCGCCGACTCCCACGACATGGGCGACGACAACCTGGCGGAAACTTTCACCTACGTCGCCAGTGAACTGGGCAAACGTGGTATCGCCTTCATCTGCTCGCGTGAAAAAGAAGGCGCCGACAGCCTCGGCCCGCAACTGAAAAAAGCCTTCGGCGGCGCGTACATCGCCAACGAACGTTTCACCAAGGACAGCGCCAACGCCTGGTTGGCCGAAGGTAAAGCCGATGCCGTGGCCTGGGGCGTGCCGTTCATTGCCAACCCGGATTTGCCAGCTCGCTTGAAGGCCGATGCGCCGCTCAACGAAGCCCGCCCAGATACTTTCTATAGCAAAGGCCCAGTGGGTTACATCGACTATCCGACGCTGGCTCTCTGATGTAATCGAGCGAAACGAAAAGCCCCGCGCATGAGTGCCGGGGCTTTTTTCTCGTCAACTGAAAACACGCTGTGCCATTTGAAATGGGCAACCTACAGCGAGATCAACCCCTGCGCCAACGCCACACCGACGGCTTGCCGACGACTGAAAGACCCCAACTTGCGACTTGCATTCGCGATATGAAAGTTGATGGTTCGTTCCGAGCAACCCAGGATGCAGCTCATTTCCCACGTCGTTTTACCCACCCCGGTCCATTTCAACACCTCGGACTCACGCAATGTCAGGCTGCTGGGTGGCTCGCCCACAGTTTTCAAGTGTTTCTGCGAGCCTTCCAATAAAAACGGAATCAACATAAACAACATGCCCAACGGGCCATTCAGATCATCGGCAAGTTCATCTGTATCGCTCACGCATTGAGCAACATTGAGTGATCCGGCCATCTCGTTGAACCGCAGGGGAATACTCACGCCTCGTAATAGGCCATACCCCTCCCGTTCCTTCCAGAATCGGTTGGTACAGCCTCTCGCCTTTAGGCGTGCGCGCCCCCAAAACAGCGGGGCAAAGTGATGACGGCAATGCCTGATGATGGGGTCCACTTGAATGAAGTTTTCGTCCTTGTACCGCTTCAGCCAGTCAGAAGGGTAAGTCGTCATGATTCTGTTGAAGGGATCATGGGTTGTCGAAGGCCCCAAGCTCAACAAGTAGCGTTCATAGCCGATGCGCCGCAGGATTTTACGCAGGTGACGCTCCCAGTCACGACGATGCAAGTCATTGGCGAGTAAGGAGAAATCATCCAACACGCGCTTGAAGTCTACCCTCGGCGGTACGCCTTCCTTTCTATACTTAAATAAGTCACCCACGATGAATCCCTGCCATCCATAGAAGCTTTCTGACATAACTTAGTGTTGAAAACGGGTCGAGCACTGTCGACCCGGTGCCCGTCATTTATGACCCTGATGGGCGACAATGCTGCTCTATGAAGCTTCTGAATATGCCAAGGCCGTTCTCCGTCAAAATGCTCTCGGGATGAAACTGGACACCCTCGATCGGATACTCCAGATGCCGGACACCCATGATGTATCCATCATCCGTCGAGGTGGAGGTCACGGCCAATTGCCGCGCCAGACACTGATGATCAATGATCAGCGAATGGTAGCGGGTCGCTTTGATCGAGCGCCCTTGGGTGTGGGTGTAGACGCCACAACCATCGTTCTCAATGGTGCTGATCTTGCCATGCATCACATGGTCGGCCCGAATGACCGAACCGCCGAATGCCAGACCGATGGCTTGGTGCCCAAGGCATACCCCCAAAATCGGCAGGCGCCCTTTGAAGTGCTGGATGACTTCGATATAGCCGGCATCCTGCGGATGGCCAGGGCCAGGCCCCAGGACGCAAAAATCTGGAGCATAGGCTTCGATACGCTGGATCAGGTCCGGAACATCATTGCGCTCCACATGGGTTTCCAACCCCAGCTGCTCAAGGTACTGGCTGATAATGAACACAAAACTGTCATAGGCATCAATCAGGAAGACTTTCATTGCAGCATCTCCTTTCCGGTAACAGCACGGTATACGGAACCCATCTTGTGGAAAGTTTCAGTCCACTCGTTATCCGCCACCGAGTCGGCGACCACGCCCGCCGAAGCCCTCAGGTAGTACGTCCCATCCTTATGGACCGCTGAGCGAATGCAGAGCGCGGTATTGATACTGCCGTCGAAGCCAATCAAACCGACGGCTCCGGCATAGATGCCACGGCGGTTTTTTTCCATGCTTTCGATAATCTGCATGGCACGGATCTTCGGTGCTCCGGTCATGGTTCCAGCAGGAAAAGAGGCCTTGATCACGTCAAAGGCATCAAAGCCTTTTCGCAGTAACCCTCGCACGTTGGACACCATGTGATAGAGGTGGGAGTACTCCTCCACCAACATCAATTCGTCCACCTCAAGTGAACCTGGCTGGCAAACTCGGCCGATATCATTGCGGCACAGGTCCACCAGCATCAAATGTTCGGCCCGTTCTTTTTCAGAACGCGTCATGCTCAGGATCAATTCGCTGGACGGTATGCCCGGTGTCTTGCCCACGGTACCGGCGATAGGCCGCATTTCAATCAGTTCGTCTTTGATACGAACGAATAACTCTGGGCTTGCGCCGATCAGATCAACTCCCCCCAGGTTGGCCAGATACATGTAGGGCGAAGGGTTGTTCTTGCGTAACGCGCGATAGACGTCGAACGGCTTGACCGACGTATCCACCTGCACTTCATGACCCAGCTGGATCTGATAGATGTCACCTTGGCGGATGTGCTCCAGCGCCTTATCGACCCATCCCAGGAACTGCTCCTTTTGCACCGTATCGCGGGCGACCGTGACCGACGGGTAACTGATCGGTGTGTCATCCGCCGGAATCCCGGCCGCATCCGCCAGCAACGCGACGTAATCATCGGTGCTGCGAGACGCCCACAGGGCACTGTTGTTGACCATGACATCGACTGTTGCATTGGCGTGGAAATACATCAGCGTCTGAAACACGGTCAATGCAATGATCGGATAATCATTGGTTCGCTCGGTGAGGTCAGGAATATCTTCGACAAACCGAACGCAGTCGTATGACAGGTAACCAAAAAAGGCCAGGCTGGGATGAGTCTGGCGTGGAACGTCAAAAGGCGCTTGTAACGCACGCAATAAATCCCAGGTGGAATCGCTTGAATCAATCGCTATGCACCCGGCGGCGTCCACCACTATTCCGTTTTCCGACAGTGCATTTCTCAGGTAATTGATCAGCGGTTCATCGCCTTCAAGCGTTGCACGGCGCTCGTAGATTTTTACGGCCAGCAGAGGCTCTATTCCGATGATCGTCGCCTTGCGATCGCGGCTGGGGCCAGAGAGCGATTCGAGAATAAACGTCTTCTCAGCTCCCACTACTTTCGCCGCCGCCTCATACACGGCAAGCGGGTCACATTTCATACGCTCACTATGCAGTTGGACACTCACGGGTGTGGTTATTCCACGCATGACATCACTCCTTGTTCTTGATAGCAGCCCATACAACAGAGATTCGAACGCACAGGGCGACGCTTCAAACTGTTGGGCAGTTCAACTTTCTAAGTATTGATATGAATGACTCATCAACCACACGCCCACTCAAGGCCGGCAAAAGTTGAGACTCAAAAAAGAGACACAACTTCAGCGCACCCTTCGCGCATTACGATTTCCATGGGAACAGCCACGAAAGATCGAATAACAGCGTTCGGCTATTAATGAATCACTCTTGGGGGGTGTTTGACTGAAACAGACAGCAAGACACCGACGGTCGCAGGATTAGCGACGCCAGATATTGCTTTTGAAAACCGAAAGATGGGCAGTGTTGGATTCGGAGCAAGATCCGAAGGTGTTATTCAGCACTGATAGTCGGTAGTACATTTAAGACTTCCTGTGTCTTGAGGGCATTGCAGGGTTAATTCCCGAATGCCCGTTGGATACTACTCATAGGATTATTAAGGGTCAACCTCTATTACCTACGTTTTATAGGTACTCACACCGGCGTGCGGGCAACACTCATCAGACAAGAAACGCTTGAGCGCGTCCACAGTTTGCTCGGCACACTCCAGGTACGGAACATGCCCTGCCTCCTCGATGATACAAATGCTTGCCTGCGGTAAAAGACTGTAGGCCGCGTGCAGGCACGAAACATCAAACACGCGATCATTGCGCCCCCACACTATCAAGGTCGGGGCTTCAACCTGCTTCAATCGCAGCTGCAGCGGATACAGTCCGGCCCCCTGAAAGTCACTCAGTATTTTCCCGACCCTCGCATAACGCAGCGCCCCCTTGATGGCCAGCGCCCTTGCCAGAAACGCCGGAACCTTGGGGGGCCGAGTAAACACGGTCGCCCACAAGCCCTGCAGTTCGTCCACCGTTCGGTAGCCGAAGGGATGTCGCCCGGACTCAAGAAACTCGCTCATCGCCGGGCTCAGCTGTGCCGCCGGCAACCCTGCAGGCGCCAGCGCAATCAAGCGGGAAACGTCTGCCGGGTAGCAGGCCGCGTAAAGACAGGCAATGCAACCCCCTATGGAACTGCCTATCAATACAAGATCATTGAAGCGCTGTGCATCGAAAAACGCCTTCAGACGCTCGACCTGAGCCTCTGGACAATAGCTATGTGAGTTATCGAACCACGACTCACCTTCGCCCGGCAGGTCCAGGAACACACAGTTGTGCGTGCGCACCATCGAATAAATGTGCGGCCCCCACTGATCCTTGCTGGCACCCAGCCCGTGCAGGAACACCAGGGTAGACCCGGACCGCTCGCCGCTTGACTGCAAGTAGGGAACATCGTAACCACGCCCCTGCCATCGCCGAGCCTTGAGCCTGTAACGGAATCGGTTGTACTCACACAGGGCGCGCAATACCCACTGACTTGGCCGAATCATCAGGTCTCACCTCTGCGCCGAGGTGTTCTCGGCGTGCGCCCGCCGTGCCGGTAGACGCACTTGGCACAGTGCAACACCCAGCAGCACGGCGACGCCACCGACGACCAGACTCAGCGATACCCCCTCCTGCAACAGCAATTGGCTGACGGCAACCGCAAACACCGGTACGAGTAACAGGAACGGTGTCAAACGCTGGACAGGATGCCGCCCCAAAAGCCAGTACCACAGGCCAAAACCGATCAGCCCGCCGCTGACTGCGGTATATACCACAGCGGCCCAAGCCTTCGGGCTGGCCGTCAATACCGAACCCCAGGCGTGCCCCTCCACCGCCGCAGACACCATCAGTAACTCCGGCGCCGCAATCAAGGCGGTCCATGCGCTTATCGCTACGGGGTTGAAAGGCCCCCAGCGCTTGGTAAGCACCGTCCCCACCGCAAAAACAAAGGCCGCCGCAATTACCAGCAAGACACCTGACAACGCACCGCCCTGGCCAACACCACCCAGTACCGTCAGCACGCCAAGCAGTGCAATGACAATCCCCGCCACCACCTGCAGGCCAATGCGTTCCTTCAATACAGCGAACGCCAGCAACAGTGTAAATGGCGTCGAAAGTTGATAGGCAATGGCGGACGTGGATGCATCCACCCGCGAAATGCCGCAATACAACAGCCCGAAATGCACGGCCCCAACCAACGAGGCAATCGAAAAGATGGGCAGCCATTCTTGGCGCTTGGGCACTCCGCAGAACGGCACCAATGCAACCGCCATCATGAAAAAGCGCATGGCAACCATCAGAATTGGTGGGAGCTCCTCGCCCCCGATTTTAACCGCAGTCACCTGGGCGCCCCATAAAAAGGCCACCAGTACGGCTATCAGTGAATCGCGAATAGGCATATATCCCTCATCCCGTTTGAAATTGGACTTGTTTGAGCAGGCGCAGACGCTCGACGCGTTGGCGCGGCCGATCATGTAATTTGTGAAAGTGCTCAAGGAGGCGGTCCAGAGTTTCCCGTAACGCTTGTTCCGCTTCGGGGTCTTGAACCAATTGCGTGTTGAAGGTGGCCGGAAACCCGGAGCCAACCAGCACCATTTTGTTCAACAGCACGTTGAGTACCACCTGACCAAAGACGGCAGTGTGTCCGTAGCGGCGCCCCACCACGGCCACCGCAGCGAGTTTGTCCCGTAGCGGACGCTCTCTGGGACGCATGAAGCCGTACCCCACCCGCTCCAGAAATGCCTGGAAGCGACTGTTGGTGCCATAGGCATGCATCACGGGCAGGTAAAGGATGGCGTCTGCCTTGGCCATTTCATCGACAATAGCGGCGACATCGTCCTGCACCCCGCAGTCGGTGTGCGCGCACGCGTTGTCGGCATCGCAGTAGTCGATACGGTAATCACGCAACCAAAGGTCCTGGACCGTCGCTCGTCCCTCCAGATGGCGTCGAACCAACGACACCACCTGGCTGCTGACCCCGTGCGAGCGGCTTGAACCGACGATGACGATCAGCTTCATCAGTTCAGGACGCCTTGGCCAACGGCGCCTGGGCGAGACGTTCGTATTCCAGCAACGACTCTTCCAACAACTGACCGGTGAGGTACAAGGTCACTCGCGTCACTTCTTTGATCAACGCCCGCTCTTCATCGGTTTTCACCGAACGCTGCATCGCCAGACGCACCTCTTCGGAATGTTTTTCATCAATGGTCGAATGGGCAACGAAAAAGGTCATTTGCTCATCCTTGAGCCCCAGGTCAGTGCGAAACTTATTCAGGATAGGCTGAATGTGCTCGTACACCTCTTCTGCCCAATAGCTGTAGCCCAGGCGGGCAACCGGCCCTAGACGAATGGAAACGTCGTTGAGATAAGCGATCAGTGCCTGGGTGGGGGGCAGCGGTGCAGGCAGTGTGTCAGGCAGGGCGCCAATCGATTCCAGGTCACGAATGACCATTTTTTCGTGGCCCAACTCTTCAAGTGCATGCTTGTAGACGAAGCGCAACAGCGTGGTCTGGCTGGGGTCCGCGCTGAACGCGCAAGCCGCCTGGTTGATAGAGTTGAACCGGGTGTAGTGGTACACCTGGAGCATCACCTGCTGATACAACTCCCGCGTAATCGGCTGCTCAAGGCTGTACTTCCAATAACGGCCTTGCTTGATCTTGGCCCAACCGCTATCAACAATCGCATCCAGTTCGTTGAATAACTTATCCATTAGCTACTTTTCCTTTGATGGTGTTAAAAACGGTATCCAGTTCCAGGTAAACCAGACTGTAATCACGTGATGAATGGCGGTTAGTCCAAGTAATGTCGTTGGCCAGTACATGGCCGCCTATATCGACATACAAGGCGGCCAAGCGCCCTCGGCATAACGCCGAGATATATTGAAACTGCGTATTGGCTTTCAACCAGATGGCGGTATGCAGAAGAAACACCCTCAGGTGCACACCTCCTCTGTATCGTTCATCCAATACCAATCGATTGGCATCAAACGAGTCCATCGGATGGGCAAAATAGTTTTCCACTTGAACAACGCGCTCGACAAAACTCATGCCATGGCCCAACGGCGTTATACGAATAGCCCCGACTATCTCATCGCCATCCAGATAAGCCATATGGTACGAACAGGCATCGCGTAATGCCTCAGTATCGGAATAACTTTCTTCATTGGCCGGGTTGTCACCGATGTAACGAGCTCTCAACGCGCGGACCTTCTGGAACAGTTCACTTCTCGCCGAAACGATTTGCACGGACATGCTCATTCGCCGCCCTCGCCTATCGATTGCGCTGATCGATAATTCGCGCTTCTTTCCAGCTGAACCAACTGCCCAGGTTCACGTGGTCATCCAGGTCATCGACCACCATGATGGTCGCATCGACACCCAGGCGCTCACGTACACGCTCACGAATCAACAAGGTCAATTGGCTGCGATCACCTTCATAGAACTTGGACATTTCCATCTTGGCAATCACCGTGTCCCTGCCGTTCACGCAGTTGATAACGATTTGATAGCCCAGGCATTGCTCTACGCCCTCAAGCAGCGCCTGCTCTATATGACCCGCTGTGAACGCCTTGCCATTGAGGGTCATCGCATCTTTCACGCGCCCGACGACCTTCATGACCTGCGCCTGGGAGATCGGATTTTTCGGATTTTTTTGAATACAGACCAAATCGCCCGTGCGGTAGCGGATCAACGGTTTCACGCCGGCGATCAGCATGGTCACGCACAGTTCGCCTTCCCCACTGTCGCCCAGGCTTTCACCCGTCTGCGGGTTCAGCACCTCGATGATGTAGTTGAGGCGGTGCGGCATCAGTTGGTCGCTGGCGTTGGCAGCAGCAATGATCATTGCCTCCTGCGAGCCATACAGACTGTTGTAGGCTTCACACCCCCAGAGGCTGTACAAATTGTTTTTCAAAGCGGGCGTACACAGCTCGCCACTCATCATGAACGCACGCAGATGAAAGTCCTCGCGCGGGTTGAAACCCAGCCGTTCGGCCTCCTTGGCCAGCGCCAGCAGCAGCCCCGGCGCCGACGCGACCACGCCGATGCGCAAGTCCTTCATCAACTGCAGGGTCTTGGGATATCCGATCACCGGGGAATGCGGCCAGATCTTGGCGTTACACACTCCAAGTTGATGACAGACATCACCCAAGGTATCGCCAAACGAGTGCACTTCAGTCGGGCCCATGATGCCAACAACGGTCTTCTCGTTAGGGAAATGCTTCTCCAGCACAGCCCGATAAGCCATAGACAGTTGTTTGTTACTGGCATAGCTTTCTTTTTTATCCCGAGGGCACGGAGTTGCCGGGCCGGTAGTGCCCGTTGTTTCATAATAATAAATGCTGTCTTCCAACGTACCGGAGAGAATGTCCATCATGGACTCTCGCAAATCATCCTTTGTGGTAAAGGGTAAAGCGCCAAGATCCGACAGAGTGATGCCGTCCACATCGATATCTTTGAAGTGCCTGGCATAGAACTCAGACTTATTTTTGACATGATGCAAGACTGTTCTAAGCTGCATTTCATGCCAGCGTTTAAGCTCGTACTCACTTAACGTATTGGTCCAGTACGCTTCGTGGATTTTCTCATAGTCAATAATGAACTCATCAAACACACTTTCCACACCCATTAGAGTTCCCCTCATCGCCGTAGGTTTTTCGTTGCTATTACGGTTGTCCGTCTTGGATGCGGACACTAGCAAGGCAAGAAAAACCAAACACCTGTCCACTCGACCAGTTGTATGCACGAAAACAATATGCTACGCGGAGGTCGTACTCTGATTGCCCAGTAATACGACACGGCGTCAGGCTTCAGACAGGGCATGTATTGTGCTGAAACGAAAAAGCCCCGGCTCGCAGGAACCGGGGCTTTTTCATGGGGGCTAGGAAACACTCCTTCACAGCCCTGCAACAAAATCGCTACAAAATACTTAGGCGGCTACCTATCAACCGCCCGCCAGCCCGTATATAAAGTCACCCCACCATCAGGCAGAAGGACGATTGACGGTCCTTGGGCTTTACTGTTGACACAACCTGATGCAATTACGCATTTTGTCTCAATTGCGCAGGCTGGGGCTCCAGCGCAGCATGTCCAGCCCTGCATCCACCCAGCGTTCTGCCTCCTGATGTAACTGGAAGCTGTCGGGGACCAGCAGCCACTGGCCGATCAGCCCATTGATGTAGGCGTGAATGCACACCGCGCCACGGGTGGTATCGAGGTTTTCCGGAAGTTGCCCGCGATGGACCGCGTTACGCAATGTCAGGCCGATGCGCAGGTTGCATTCCAGGCTGTGGGTTTGGCGTTGGCGGCGCATGTCGCACATTTCATCGGTGAATTCGCACTTATGAAACAAGATCTCATTGATGCGCCGGGTTTTCGGGTCCAGGGCCACTTGATGGAACAGATGAATCAACAGCTTGCGCATGCAGCCCAGCGGGTCGAGTTCATCCTCGCTTTCACTGGCGCGGGCCAGTTCGTCCAGCGGCTCATGCAAGGTATCGAGCAACGCCTGCAACAGATCGGATTTATTGCTGAAATGCCAATAGATGGCGCCCCGCGTCACACCGGCCAGCGCGGCAATGTCCGCCAGCGTGGTGCGCGCAACGCCGCGTTCATAGAAGGCTTGCTCGGCGGCGTCGAGAATTTGGCTACGCGTTTCCTGAGCTTCCTCTTTGGTGCGACGAACCATGGCAGTAAAACCTCAATCAGGACACTGGGGGCTATCGTTAACGCAACGTTAATAGACGTAAACGATCATCCGAATATTTGTGGGACGACACCGTCATGGGTGCCGAACGTAATGGAATCGAGGCTTCGGGCGTTGCTTTGTCAACACTTCGCGAAGCCTGTCAAGAGTTTACAAACAACCATGAACGTAAGTATATTGCGTAGCAAGCTACTTATCCACTCACAGCTTGTTTTTTACCCTTCCACACTTCTTGTGCGCACCCTGCGCGCCTGACCCGAGGATCTTCATGCAACTTAAGCCAGCTGTTACCGCTCTGGTCACTGCCGTCGCCCTGGCATCGCTGCTCAGCGGATGTAAAAAGGAAGAAGCGGCTCCGCCCGCTCAAACCCCTCAGGTCGGCGTGGTCACTATTCAACCGCAAGCCTTTACCCTGACCTCCGAATTGCCAGGCCGCACCACGGCCTATCGCATCGCGGAAGTTCGCCCGCAGGTCAACGGCATCATTCTCAAGCGTCTGTTCAAGGAAGGCGCGGACGTGAAGGAAGGGCAACAGCTCTACCAGATCGACCCGTCGGTGTATGAAGCCACCCTGAAAAGCGCACAGGCCAGCCTGACGCAGACCAAGTCCATCTCCGACCGCTACAAGCAGTTGGTCGATGAGCAAGCCGTCAGCCGCCAGGAATACGACACCGCCGTCGCCAACCGCATGACCGCGGAAGCAAACGTTCAAACCGCCCAGATCAACGTGCGCTACACCAAAGTGTTCGCGCCGATCTCCGGGCGTATCGGCCGTTCTTCGGTGACCGAGGGCGCGCTGGTCAGCAACGGCCAGGCCGACTCCATGGCCGTCATCCAACAACTGGACCCGATCTACGTCGACGTCACGCAGTCTTCCGCTGAAATGCTGAAGCTGCGCCGCGACTTGGAAAGCGGCCAACTGGAAAAAGCCGGCGCCAATGCCGCCAAGGTCAAGCTGACCCTGGAAGACGGCAGCGACTACGGCCAGGACGGCAAGCTGGAGTTCTCCGAAGTGTCGGTCGACCAGACCACCGGTTCCGTGACCCTGCGCGCAGTGTTCCCCAACCCTGACCACACCCTGCTGCCGGGCATGTTCGTGCACGCCCAGCTGCAAGCCGGCGTGAACAGCAAGGCCATCCTGGCGCCACAGCAGGGCGTAACCCGCGACCTCAAGGGCACCCCGACGGCGCTGATCGTCAATGCCGACAACAAGGTCGAGCAGCGTGAACTGGTGGCCAACCGTACCGCCGGCGCCTACTGGCTGGTGGAAAAAGGCTTGAACGCCGGTGACCGTGTGATCACCGAAGGCTTGCAGTACGTCAAGCCGGGCGCCGAGGTCAAGGTCAAGGAGGCTGACAACGCCAAGCCTGCCGGTACTGCCGCTCCTGCTGCCGCTGCTGGCAAAGGGGAGTAATCCATGTCGAAATTTTTTATCGACCGTCCCATTTTCGCCTGGGTAATTGCCCTGGTGATCATGCTGGTCGGGGCACTGTCGATCTTGAAGTTGCCCATCAACCAGTACCCGGCCATCGCGCCAACCGCCATCGATATCCAGGTGACCTACCCAGGCGCGTCCGCACAAACCGTGCAGGACACCGTGGTGCAGGTGATCGAGCAACAACTCAACGGTATCGACAACCTGCGTTATGTCGCCTCGGACAGTAACTCCGACGGCAGCATGACCATCACCGCGACGTTCAACCAGGGTACCAACCCGGACATCGCCCAGGTTCAGGTGCAGAACAAGCTGAACCTGGCGACGCCGCTGTTGCCGCAAGAAGTGCAGCAGCAGGGTATCCGCGTCACCAAGTCGGTGAAGAACTTCCTGATGGTGATTGGTCTGGTGTCGGAAGACGGCAGCATGACCAAGGACGATCTGTCCAACTACATCGTGTCCAACATCCAGGACCCGATCTCGCGGACCGCGGGTGTGGGTGACTTCCAGGTCTTCGGCTCGCAGTACGCCATGCGTATCTGGCTGGATCCGGCCAAGCTGAACAACTTTCAGCTGACCCCGGTCGACGTCAGCACCGCCATCTCCGCGCAGAACGTCCAGGTCGCCACCGGTCAATTGGGCGGCCTGCCTGCCCTGCCCGGCAACCAGCTGAACGCAACCATCATCGGCAAGACCCGTCTGCAGACGGCCGAGCAATTCGGCAACATCCTGATGAAGGTCAATGCCGACGGTTCCCAGGTTCGCCTGCATGACATCGCCCGTATCGAACTGGGCGGCCAGAACTACAGCATCAGCGCGCAGTTCAACGGAAACCCGGCTTCCGGTATGGCGATCAAACTGGCTTCCGGCGCCAACGCCCTGGACACCGCCAAGGCCATCCGTGCCACCGTGGCGTCCCTGGAGCCGTTCTTCCCGCCAGGCATGAAGGCGGTGGTGCCGTATGACACCACGCCTGTTGTGACCGAATCGATCTCAGGTGTAGTGCACACCCTGGTCGAAGCGATCGTGCTGGTGTTCCTGGTGATGTTCCTGTTCCTGCAGAACTTCCGCGCCACCATCATCACCACCATGACCGTACCGGTGGTATTGCTGGGTACCTTCGGGATCCTGGCGGCGTTCGGTTTCACCATCAACACCTTGACCATGTTCGGCATGATCCTGGCCATCGGCTTGCTGGTGGACGATGCCATCGTCGTGGTGGAAAACGTCGAGCGGGTCATGGCCGAGGAACACCTGTCGCCCAAGGAGGCGACGGTCAAGTCCATGGGCCAGATCCAGGGCGCCCTGGTGGGTATTGCCCTGGTGCTGTCGGCGGTACTGCTGCCCATGGCATTCTTCGGCGGCTCTACCGGTGTGATCTACAAACAGTTCTCCATCACCATCGTTTCGGCCATGGCGTTGTCGGTACTGGTTGCGCTGATCTTCACCCCGGCCTTGTGCGCCACCATGCTCAAGCCGATCGACCCGGAAAAACACGGCCAACCCAAGCGTGGGTTCTTCGGCTGGTTCAACCGCACCTTCGACCGTGGCGTACTGAGCTACGAGCGCGGCGTGGGCAACATGATCAAGCACAAGATCCCGGCGTTCCTGGTGTACGCGCTGATCTTCGCCGGCATGATCTGGCTGTTCATGCGCATTCCTGCCGCGTTCCTGCCCGATGAAGACCAGGGCGTGATCTTTGCCCAGGTGCAGACGCCTGTAGGCTCTTCGGCTGAACGTACGCAGAAAGTCATCGATGACATGCGTAGCTACCTGCTCAATGACAAGGAAGGCGAGCCGGGCGAAGGCAAAGGCGTGAAATCGGTGTTTACCGTCAACGGCTTCAACTTCGCCGGTCGTGGCCAAAGTTCGGGCCTGGCCTTCGTGATGCTCAAGCCGTGGGATGAACGCGATGCGTCCACCTCGGTATTTGAAATCGCCAAGCGCGCCCAGGGCTACTTCATGCAGACATTCCAGGACGCCATGGTATTTGCCATCGTTCCACCGTCTGTACTGGAACTGGGCAACGCCACCGGTTTCGATGTGTTCCTGCAAGACCAGGGCGGTGTCGGCCATGAGAAGTTGATGGCGGCCCGTAACCAGTTCCTGGGCATGGCGGCCCAGAGCAAGATCCTGGCCGGTGTGCGCCCCAACGGCGTAAACGATGAGCCGCAATACGAGCTTACCGTCGACGACGAGAAGGCCAGCGCCCAAGGCATCACGCTGTCGAACATCAACCAGACCCTGGCAATTGCCCTGGGTGGCAGCTACGTCAACGACTTCATCGACCGTGGTCGAGTGAAGAAGGTGTACGTGCAAGGTGAAGCCGCCAGCCGCATGTCGCCTGAAGACCTGAACAAATGGTACGTGCGCAGCGACTCCGGGAAGATGGTGCCGTTGTCGGCCATCGCGTCGGGCAAGTGGATCTTCGGTTCGCCGAAACTCTCGCGCTACAACGGGGTAGCGGCGATGGAAATCCTCGGCACTCCGGCACCGGGCTACAGTACCGGTGACGCCATGGCCGAAGTCGAACGTATCGCCAAGCAACTGCCTGCGGGCATTGGTTATGCGTGGACCGGCCTGTCGTACGAAGAACGTTTGTCCGGCTCCCAGGCACCTGCGTTGTACGCCTTGTCGCTGCTGGTGGTGTTCCTGTGCCTTGCGGCGCTGTACGAAAGCTGGTCGATCCCGATTGCGGTCGTACTGGTCGTGCCACTGGGTGTCGTGGGCGCGTTGATCGCGACCAGCATGCGTGGGTTGTCCAACGACGTGTTCTTCCAGGTGGGCCTATTGGTGACGGTGGGCCTGGCGGCGAAGAACGCCATCCTGATCGTGGAATTCGCCAAAGAACTCCACGAACAAGGCAAAGGCATCGTCGAGGCGGCCATCGAGGCGTCCCGCATGCGTCTGCGGCCGATCATCATGACGTCGATGGCGTTCATCCTCGGCGTACTGCCGCTGGCGATCTCCTCGGGCGCCGGTTCAGGCAGCCAGCACGCAATCGGTACTGGCGTAATTGGCGGTATGATCACGGCCACTGTGTTGGCGATCTTCTGGGTACCGTTGTTCTTCGCAACCGTGTCCGCCATCGGCGACCGTAAACCGAAAGAAACCAAGCAAACTCCTAAAGAGGCTGGCCAATGAGCAAGTCGCTACTTTCCCTAGCCGTCACGGCATTCGTGCTCAGTGGCTGCTCGCTGATACCTGACTACCAGCGCCCTGAGGCGCCGGTAGCGGCACAGTTCCCGCAGGGGCCGGCGTATTCGTCGGCCCAGGCGCCGAGCCAGGCCGCTGCCGAGCAGGGCTGGAAGCAGTTTTTCCATGACCCTGCCCTGCAACAGCTGATCCAGACCGCACTGGTGAACAACCGTGACCTGCGCGTCGCGGCCCTGAACATCGACGCGTATGCCGCGCAGTACCGCATCCAGCGTGCCGACCTGTTCCCGGCCGTGTCGGCCAATGGCAGCGGCAGCCGCCAGCGTGTGCCGGCACGTGCCTCGCAGACCGGCGAAGCGAACATCACCAGCCAGTATTCGGCCACCCTCGGGATCAGCTCCTATGAGCTGGACCTGTTCGGCCGTGTGCGCAGCCTGAGTGAAGAAGCGCTGCAGAAGTACTTCGCCACTGAAGAAGCACGCCGCAGCACCCAGATCAGCCTGGTGGCCAGCGTGGCCAACGCCTACCTGACTTGGCAAGCCGACAAGGAACTGCTCAAGCTGACCCAGGACACCCTGGGCGCGTTCGAGCAGAGCTTCAAGCTCACCTCGCGCAGCAACGAAGTCGGCGTGGCCTCGGCCCTCGATCTGAGCCAGGCGCGTACCTCGGTGGAAAACGCCCGCGTGCAGCTTGCCCGGTATACCCGCCAGGTCGCCCAGGACGAAAACAGCCTGACCCTGCTGCTGGGCACCGGCCTGCCGGCGAATATCGCCAGCAAGCCGCTGTCGGATGACCTGCTCAGCGAAGTACCGGCCGGGTTGCCGTCGGACTTGCTGCAACGTCGTCCCGACATCCTGCAGGCCGAGTACAACCTCAAGGCCGCCAACGCCAATATCGGCGCGGCCCGTGCCGCGTTCTTCCCGAGCATCAGTTTGACGGCCAACGCCGGCACCCTGAGCCCGGACCTCGGCGGCTTGTTCAAAGGCGGCTCGGGCACCTGGTCGTTCGCCCCGCAGATCAACATCCCGATCTTCAACGCCGGCAGCCTGCGCGCCAGCCTGGACTACTCGAAGATCCAGAAAGAGATCAACGTGGCGAACTACGAGAAGGCGATCCAGACCGGCTTCCAGGAAGTCTCCGACGGCCTCGCCTCGCGTGAAACCTACAAGCAGCAGCTGGAGGCCCAGCGTGGCTTCGTCGCGGCCAACCAGGATTACTACCGCCTGGCCGAGCGTCGCTACCGCATCGGCGTCGACAGCAACTTGACGTTCCTCGATGCCCAGCGCCAACTGTTCAGTGCCCAGCAATCGCTGATCACTGACCGCCTGGCGCAGCTGACCAGCGAGGTCAACCTGTACAAGGCCCTCGGCGGTGGCTGGAACGAGCAGACCGCGAAGAACGAGCCATTGAAAGAAGAAGCACCGGCACTGAAGTTGTTCTGATGCTGGCGTAAACAAAAAACCGCTTCCCTCACCGGAAGCGGTTTTTTTACGCCCGTTTTTGGCGCGAACGCAGGTTGCCTTGCTTTCCGCCCAAGCTTTCAGGATAAAATTGGTTACAGATTCTTACAGACCACAGAGGGAGCTTGTCGTAATGATTGTAGGAATCGACCTGGGGACCACCAACAGTCTCGCGGCCGTCTGGCGCGGTGATGCCGCCGAATTAGTGCCCAATGCCCTTGGCCAGTTGCTGACCCCCAGCGTGGTCGGGCTGGATGATCAAGGCCGTGTCCTGGTAGGCCAGGCAGCCAAAGAGCGCTTGCACACCCACCCGCACCTGACCACTTCGCTGTTCAAGCGCTACATGGGCAGTGCCACCGAAGTGCGCCTGGGCGATCGCTCGTTTCGCCCGGAAGAACTCTCCGCGCTGGTGCTCAAAAGCCTCAAGGAAGACATCGAGCGCACCTACGGCCACACCGTCACCGACGCCGTGATCAGCGTGCCCGCCTATTTCAGCGACGGCCAACGCAAAGCCACACGCATTGCCGGTGAACTGGCGGGGCTCAACGTTGAAAAACTGATCAACGAACCCACCGCTGCCGCCCTCGCCTACGGCCTGCATCAGCGCGATAAAGAAACCTCGTTCCTGGTCTTCGACCTCGGCGGCGGCACCTTCGACGTGTCGATCATCGAGCTGTTCGACGGCGTGATGGAAGTGCGCGCCAGCGCCGGTGACAACTTCCTCGGCGGCGAAGACTTCGACACCCTGTTGCTGGAACACTTCGTCGACAGCCAACGCAATGCCCAAGGTTTCCCGCCCACCAGCAGCGTGCTGCAAGCCCTGCGCCGCGAAGCCGAACGCGTGCGCAAAGCCCTTGGCCAGGATGACAGCGCCGAGTTCGCCCTGCGTGTCGACGGCCAGCAGTGGGTAAAAACCATCACCCAGCAGGAGCTGGCCAAGCTCTACACGCCGCTGCTGGAGCGCCTGCGTGCGCCGATTGAGCGGGCCCTGCGGGATGCGCGTATTCGTGTCAGCGACTTGGATGAAATCCTGCTGGTGGGCGGCACCACGCGCATGCCGTTGGTGCGCAAGCTCGCCGCCGGCCTGTTCGGCCGCTTCCCGTCCATCAGCCTCGACCCGGACCAAGTGGTCGCCCACGGCGCCGCGATCCAAGCGGCACTCAAGGCGCGCTCCGCGGCACTGGAAGAAGTGGTGCTGACCGACGTCTGCCCCTATACCCTCGGCATCGAAACCTCGAACCAGTACGGTGGCCATATCGAAAGCGGCCACTACCTGCCGCTGATCGAACGCAACAGCAGCGTGCCGGTGAGCCGGGTCAAAAGCGTGGTCACCCTGTACGACGACCAGACCCGCGTCCTGCTGAAGATCTACCAGGGCGAAAGTCGCCTGGTCAAAGACAACATCGAGCTGGGCCAACTGGACATCCCAGTGCCCAAGCGCAAGGCCGGTGAAGTGTCGTTGGACGTGCGCTTCACCTACGACAACAACGGTCTGCTGGAAGCCCAGGTGAATATCCCGCTGACCGGCGAGCAGCACTCGCTGGTGATCGAGAACAACCCCGGCGTGCTCAGCCCCGACGAGATCCAGCAACGCCTGCAAGCGCTGGCGCAGTTGAAGGTTCACCCGCGCGACCAGCAGGTCAACACCGTGCTGACGGCGCGCCTCGAACGCCTCTACCAGGAAAATCTCGGCGAACTGCGCGAGCAGCTCGGGCACTGGGCCGCGCAGTTCCAGCAAGTGCTCGACACCCAGGACGAACGCCGCATCCGCGAAGCTCGCAGCGAACTGACCCGACAACTTGAGCAGCTCGACAACGGGTTCTGGCGCTGAGGGAATACGACATGGAGTGTTGGACCGTACTGCAACTGCCGGAAGACGCTGACGAGCGCACCATCAAGCGCACCTATGCGCGGCTGTTGAAAAACTGCCGCCCGGATGACGATGCGGCCGGCTTCCAGCGACTGCGCGAAGCCTATGAACAAGCGCTGGCCTACGCACGCTGGCGGGCGGACTGTGAAGAAGAGCAAGAGAGCGTCCAGGCGCCCGTGGTCGAAGCAACCTACGGCAACCTGAATGACCTGGCCGAGCTGATGAACATCAGCCCCGTCAGCCCTGCGCCTTTCCAGACGCCTGCACCGGACCCGGCCCAGGCGTTGCTCGACGGCCTTAACGCGCACAACCTCGATGAACGCTGGGCCCAGGCCCGGCAACAAAATTGTGCCGATGCGTTCCAGACCGGCCTGTTGCGCCATTGTTTCGAAGCGCCAGGCGAACGCAGCGCCATCGCCCGTTGGGCAGCGAACCATCTGGAATGGCTGACGCCCTGGCAACAGGTCGCCATGACGCCGTGGCAGCACGACGCGCTGAGCGGCGAACTGCTGCAGGACTACCGCCGCACCTTGCAGGAACTGCTGGAGCAAAAGGCCGAGCGCGAGTTCATCACCCAACTGACGCAGTACAACAACCAGCCCTGGCTGCGTGTGTTCGACCTGCAACAGCAGTGGCAACGCATCCTCCTGCAGCTGCTGCATGACACACAGTGGAGCGTGCCGCTGTTCGAACGCGTGTGCCAGGCGTTCAGCTGGGACGACCAGAAAGGTGTGTACCCGGAGCCGGCTTGGATGTGGCGCGAATTGGTGTCGCGCTGTGAGCAGGAAAGTTTCTTCGTCAACCTGCAAGACACGGCAAACGACACCCGCCGCACCTCTGCCGATGCGTTGGCGGCGCGCCTGTTGCTTACGCCGATGAGCGTGAAGGAACAATACCGCTTGGTCGCAGGCTTTGATGAGAATGCGTGGAATGCCACTCGACACCTGTCTGAAGTGCTGACCTGGCGCTACCCGGACTTGCTGGAACGACTGCCGGATTCGCACGTTTTCTTCTGGCGAAAATTCCTGCCGCGTGGGGTGACCCTTGATAGCTGGATCAGAGTCTGGGCCGGATTAGCCCTGGCCAACGGCCTGGCCTTTCATCAAGTCCTCGACACCTCACTGCCGGCCAAATTCTTTTTGTTTATCCTGCTGTCGGTCATTCCCGCGCTCTGCGCCTTGCGCGGCGCCCAATTATGGGCCGACTTCACCTCACGCCTGATCGTCCAGGACCTGTGGCTCAGCGAACGCCTGTTGCCCAAGCGGCTCAGCGTCCGCCAGTTCAGACTCGTGCTACGCCATGGTATTCCCCAATTGGTGATGCTACTGGTGTTTGGCTACATTCTCGGGGTCATGGGCATGCTGACCTACCTGGGCATGATCCTGATCAGCCTGTTCCACTCGCGGCGAATCGGCAAGGTCAACGAAAACTTCAATGCCAGGATTCCGTGGATCAAAGGGTTGCACTGGGCTTATTGGAGCCCGCTGCAAGTGGTGTTCTTGATGGCAATGGTGGCCGCAACCCTCGCCTGCCAGAAATTTCTGCCCGCCATCCCGTGGACCAGTTTGAACACCCTGCACTGAGCCCCGAAAACCGGGCCGAACCTCATGAGTCCGGCCCGGCAACTTTCGTTCGATCATCGCCCACAACCCGCCCCGCCCCACTTTCATCGCCCCCGCACCGCCCCGCACCATGGCCGCCACCTGCATAAACCCAATAACAACAGGTTCTTACGCCATGAGTACTTTCCACCCGCGCCGGCTGCTGCTGGCCACCGCTGTCGCCAGTCTTGCCCTGCCCGTCGTCGCCGAAGAACACGGCTTTCTCGAAGACGCCAGCGCCAACCTCAACCTGCGTAACTTCTTCTTCAACCGCAACTTCACCAACCCCACCAAAACCCAGGGCGGCGCGCAGGAGTGGACGCAGAGTTTTATCCTCGATGCCAAGTCCGGCTTTACCCAAGGCACCGTGGGTTTCGGTGTGGATGTGCTCGGTCTGTACGCGTTGAAGCTGGATGGCGGGCGCGGCACCGGGGGTACCCAACTGTTGCCGCTGGACCGTGACGGCCGCCCCGCCGATGAGTTCGGGCGTCTGGGCGTAGCGTTCAAGGCGCGTATTTCCAAGACCGAAGTGAAGGTTGGCGAATGGATGCCGGTGCTGCCGATCCTGCGTTCGGACGATGGCCGCTCCCTGCCGCAAACCCTGCGCGGCGGCCAGATAACGTCCAAGGAAATAGACGGCCTGACCCTCTACGGGGGCCAGTTCCGCGCCAACAGCCCGCGTGACGACAGCAGCATGACGGACATGTCGATGGTCGGTAAAACCGCCTTCACCTCCGACCGTTTCAACTTCCAAGGCGGCGAATACGCGTTCAACGACAAGCGCACCCAGATCGGCCTATGGAACGCGCAACTCAAGGACATCTACAGCCAACAGTTCGTCAACTTGATCCACAGCCAGCCCATCGGCGACTGGACCCTGGGCGCCAACCTCGGCTTTTTCTACGGCAAGGAAGACGGCAGCGCCCGCGCCGGCGACCTGGACAACAAGACCTGGTCCGGCCTGTTCTCGGCCAAATACGGCGGTAACACCTTCTACGTCGGCCTGCAAAAACTCACCGGCAGCAGTGCCTGGATGCGCGTCAACGGCACCAGCGGCGGCACCCTGGCCAACGACAGCTACAACGCCAGCTACGACAACGCCCAGGAGAAATCCTGGCAAGTGCGCCACGACTACAACTTCGTCGCCCTTGGCGTGCCTGGCCTGACCTTGATGAACCGCTATATCAGCGGCAGCAACGTGCACACAGGTTCAATCACTGACGGTAAGGAATGGGGCCGCGAAAGCGAACTGGGCTATACCGTGCAAAGCGGCAGCCTGAAAAACCTGACCGTGCGCTGGCGCAATTCCAGCATGCGTCGCGACTACAGCAACAACGAGTTCGATGAGAACCGGTTGATCGTCAGTTACCCGGTCAGTCTGTTGTAAAGCCGACTGACAGCTTGGAGGGAACGTTTTGGCGCGGGCGGCCACTGTCCATGGGCATGAATAACACCGGTCTCTCAACGTAGGATCACCCATGGACGTTTCGAACGGCCTTACCCGCTCTCCCTCGCCCCTTGCGCACGGCAACGTGCGCGTATCGCAAGCCCCCGTAGCGACCTTTGACGACCGTCACTACGGGCTCGCCAAACCACCCCATCTAAAATTCCACACGGTCCCGCCGATCCAGGCCCATCAACATGTGTTTCTGAATGACGGCAATGTGAAAGCCAGTGGGCAATCGTTATGGGAACACGGTTATCCCTCCCCCCTCAACCAACGCCTGGTGCTTGAAACCGGCGATCAGGCGGACCAGGTCCACATCAGCCAAACTCACTACGGTCAGTTGAATATTCGGGTCAACGACCAGTTGTACCACTTCGCCAGCCACGATAAAGAAGGCCAAGCGTTGAAGTTCCACCTGAAAACCCACGGCGGCAATGACAACGTGAGCATTGACGCCAACGTCATGCAGCCCATCACGATTGAAACCGGTGACGGCGATGACTGGGTCAGGGCCGGTGGCGGCTATACCCGCGTGTTCGGCGGCAACGGTAACGATGTCGTGCGCCTGGGCAGCGGCATAGGATACGCCGAAGGCAACGACGGTGACGACATCATCATGGGCGGCCCCGGCGATAACGTGGTCTATGGCAATAATGGCAATGACCGCCTCTATGCCGGTGCGGGCCCCCGCCACAAAAAGAGCTATATGGACGGTGGCAATGGCAACGACCAGCTCTACGCCGGCAACGGCCATACCGTCTTGCAGGGTGGCACCGGAAATGATCGGTTGATCGGCCACGACCAGACGACCTTCTACACCGGCATCGGCGCCGATACCGTCATCGCCAATCGCCCAGGCGACGCGATCTACGCTAAAGCCAGCGACACGATCAAGCACCTCAATGGATCGGTGTTGACCGCTGTATCTGCCCATGACGGCCCGATCCTGGGTGTTGTGATCAACGGGTCTGCCGACTTCATCCAACGCGTCGAAGACGACTTGGCGTTACTTCGCACCTCCCCCCAAGGCCAGCAGATGCTCGCCGAGATGGAGGCCGTTGCGCTGCGCAATGGCGCCCCGGTGACAATCGTGGAAGACCCGAGCGACACGGAGTCCAGCTACGTCTATGGCAGCCAGGAACTCAAGGCGTTGCTGCAGGACGAACGCGCGCCCGTGTCCGACGAGGATCCAAAATGGGGATTCATGATCAACGGTGTGCCGGGGTCTCGTGCGGACCGCGCTCAGATTCACTACAACCGGTCACACCTGAACGTATTGGCAGGCGTGACTCAGCTGCCCATCGTCGGGCTCTACCACGAAATGGTCCACGCCTATAACGCCGGCAATGGCACAACCTTCACAGGCACCACGCAGGAAGACGTTGAAGGCCAGCCCCACGACATCCACAACAGTGAACGCCAAGCGGTGGGGCTGCCCACTACCGCGCAACCGTTTGATTTCGACAATGACCCGGCCACCCCACCGACCGCGAGCAACCCCAAGGCCTTCACCGAAAACGCGTTGAATAAAGAAATGGGTAGGCCGCTGCGCAAACAATACGCAGGATGAACCCGATGGCGTTTGTCAGCCCATCGGCGACTGGACCCTGGACGCCAACCTCGGTTTTTTCTGCGGCAAGGAAGACCGCAGCGCCCGCGCCGGCGGACTGGGCTGCCCACGTACAACCACGCCCTGATTGATCGCGGCTGCTTTTGTAGCAACTGGCCTCAATTGGAATAGGAACATTTACCTGTGCTCGCTCGACAGAAGGATAGGTGCGCCTGCGCGGTAAATGCTGGCGACAAAGATCACATAATCTGACAGAAAGGTGACCGTCCGTGAGCGCAATAAACCCACCTCAAAACCACTCTATGCCACCATCCCCCCACCCTTCTACCAGCAATCACCCCTCTGACCCCCCCGACGCACCCCGTACTCAAACCCAAAGAAAAATGCTGGTGGATGACGGCAACCTACGTGCCGGCCAGCTGTTGACCCAGGGTCTCAAGAACCCTGAACGGCCAGAAACGCTGGCTAATATTTTGTACCTCGAAACCGGCGAAAAATCGGACCAGATCCATATCAGCCAACGCCCTGACGGCCAGCTGTACGCGCAAGTGAACGGTCGCGACTACACCTTCAATACCGGTGACGGCCATTCAAACGTTCCGACCTTTCTCCACATCAAAACCGGGGCGGGTGACGACCGTATTACCATTGACCCCACTGTCACCGTGCCCGTGGAGATCGAAGCCGAAGACGGCGATGACGTTATCCAGGCAGGTGGCGGCAACACCAGCATCTATGGCGGGCGCGGCAATGACCATATCCGCCTTGGCAGCGGCATAGGCTATGCAGAAGGCAATGAGGGCGACGACACGATAATTGGAGGCCCTGGCCACGCGGTCATGTACGGCAACAATGGCAACGATCGCCTGTACGCAAGCCACGGACCGAACAGTAAACACAGCCACCTCGATGGCGGTACGGGCGACGACAAGCTCTACGCGGGCGATGGGTATTCGGTACTCAATGGCGGCCAGGGTGACGACACGTTGGTTGGCTACACCCACACCACCTTCTACACCGGTGAGGGACGCGACACAGTCGTGACCAACACCACTCAGGCACGTATCTATGCACAAGAGACGGATCGTCTGATCGGCACCCAAGGTTCAACTGTCACCTACGTGAAGCCTTCCGACGCGGGACGACTCGCCTTCGTTATCGCCGGGGCACCCGATTTCATTCAGCGAGTCGAAGACGACCTGGCGCTGCTTCGCGCATCGCCCCAAGGGCAAAAAATGCTCGAAGCTTTGGATAAGGCCGCGGTGCAAAATGGTGCCCCCGTATACATAGTGCCATTCGCAGAGAGCAACGATTATTACGATTACTGGAACACTGATCTGCAAACATTGAAAGACGCTCATCAGCTTACCTATGAGCCAAATGCCCCAATGTACGGTTTCATCAAGGACGGGGTAGCCGGCGCGCGCGCGAATAGAGCCACGATTTCCTACAACCCAGCTCATATCTACGAGGGCGGCGACCTGCTCTTGCCGCTGTTGCTCCTTTACCATGAGATGGCGCACGCCTGGAACGGCGCCAATGGCACATTCCTGCCAGGCCTGAGCGATCCGACCGCAGCGCATCCTGAGCTTCCCGGCCCACCCAACTCGGAACAGCAAGCCGTGGGCCTGGCAACCAATGCGCCGCCGTTCGACTTCGATAACGACCCCTCCACGCCCCCCACCTCGACCAACCCCGCGCCGTTTACTGAGAACTCGCTTAACCACGAAATGGGCACGCCATTGCGACAACGCTACTGACACCTGAAAGCGGGCTCACGCAGCGGCCCGCCCCGCCTTAAGACCAACGGCGGGATTTACCGATGATGACAAGCGCAATCATGCTGTATCGTGCACGCGCCCTTTACCCGGCACAGGGAACTTAGCGACACGGATGACCACCTTTTTACCCAGGCCGCCATGAAATACCTGATTGTCATTCTGTCGATTCTGCTCAGCGGTTGCATAAGCGCGCCCATCGCCCTTACCCCGCAGACCGCACAACGCCTGCAAAACCAGGCGCCGATCCGTTTCCTGCTGACCTTCGACGACGGTCCCAGCGCCTCGGGCTATAACAACCCGAGCCGCTCAGTTGTGGCTGACCTGGCGCAAAACCCCGTGCTGCCGGGGATCAAGGCGGTGTTCTTTTTGCAGACCGAAGCCTCACGCTCCGGCGGCAGTTCACGGGGCCACAAGACCATGCAGCGCGAGTATGCGGCCGGCCACATCCTGGCTTTCCACACCGCCACCGCGTTTCATACCAACCACCGCTGGCTGAGCAACGCTGAGCTGGAACGCACCCTCACCCAGGGCGCCGCCGACATTGCCGCGATCACGGGCTCACCGCCCGTACTGGTCCGACCGCCGTTCTGGAATTACGACCGCCGTACCTTCGCCGCTTATCAGCGTCATGGCATGCAGGTGTTACTGACGGACTTGAGCGCCAATGACGGCAAGATCTGGGGCTTCAACGGCAGCCCCCGCCGCCGGGCCAACGTGTACCGGCAACTCTCGGTGGTGCGCGAGCGCATCGCCCTGGGGGAGTTGCCCACGGTGGACGGGGTGATACCTGTGGTGGTGACCTTCCACGACATCAACCGCTACACCGCCAGGCATATGCAGGAATATTTGCAGATCCTGCTGGACAGCGCGCGGATCAACGGCATGAAAACCGCCGTTGAACCGTTCTATACCGACACTGCCCAGCTTCAGCGCGCGGCGCTGGCGAGGACGGTAAAGGATGTCAGCGAGCCTGTGCATCTGCCGGGTGTGTGGAATTGGGTGTGGGACGCCGATTCTCACTGACGTCTGGAGCCCTCTCCCACAGGTTGACTGCACTTCAATTCAGTCTGGTTGGCGCGACTCGACGCCCAGCTCATCCCACACCGACTCCGCCAGGTGGAACGTGGCATTCGCCGCCGGAATCCCGCAGTAGATCGCGCTTTGCATCAACACTTCCTTGATCTCGGCGCGGGTCACGCCGTTGCTCGCGGCAGCGCGCAGGTGCAGCTTGAGTTCTTCGCTGCGGTTCATGCCGATCAGCATGGCGATGGTGATCAGGCTGCGGGTGTGCCGCGGCAGGCCAGGGCGGGTCCAGATATCACCCCAGGCGTGGCGGGTAATCATTTCCTGGAACTCGCTGTTGAACTCGGTCAGGGCGTTGAGGCTGCGGTCGACATGGGCGTCGCCCAGCACTTCGCGGCGCACCTGCAGGCCTTCGGCATAACGTTGTTTTTCGTCCAAAAAAAACTCTCCGTATTCAAATCGATTACTGGTGGTGAGCGCCCTCGCCACAGGTTTAGTGCGCCAGCAAAAATGCCAGCACACGGTCACTGAACGCCGCGCCGACCTGCACATTCGACAGGTGCGCCGCATAAAACTCGGCGTATTCGGCGCCCTGCACATGGTTCTGGATAAAGTGGCTGCCTGCAGGCGGGGTGACCGCATCTTCGGTGCCGGCGACCACCAGGGTCGGTACTTTGATCCGGGCCAATTGATCACGGTAATCCGCATCGCGCACCGCTGCGCAATTGGCGGCATAACCTTCGGGCGACGTCGCCGCGAGCATGTCGGTAATCTGCTTGGCCTGGTGCGGGTTGGCCGCCGCGAAATCGGCGGTGAACCAGCGTGCAATCGATGCATCGCGCAGCGCGACCATCGCCGCCGCGCCATCACGCAGCACCGTTTCGATGCGCAGGTTCCACACCTCCGGCGTACCGATCTTGGCGGCGGTGTTGCACACCACCAGGCGCTGCAGACGCTCGCCGGCGTTGATGCCCAGCCATTGGCCGATCAGGCCGCCCATGGAAAGGCCGCAGAAATGCGCGCGCTGAATAGCCAGCGCATCCAGCAGCGCGAGCACATCGTGCCCCAGTTGCTCGATGCTGTAGGGCCCCGCCGTGACCAGGGATTTGCCATGGCCACGGGTGTCAAAACGCAACACACGAAAATGCTTGATGAAGGCCGGGATCTGGATGTCCCACATATGCAAGTCGGTGCCCAACGAGTTGGACAGCACCAGCACTGGCGCATCCACGGGCCCATCCAATTGGTAATGCAGTTCGCCCTCGGCGAGTTGTACAAATGCCACAGCGGCCTCCTTAGGCGGTCAATGCAAAATGTTCGGTCACAGCGCGGGTCACCCAGGTGTGCGCCTGTCCCAAGTAGTGGGCCGGGTCGAGCAGGCGGTCCAGTTCGGCCGCCGACAGCTCGGCGGTGACCTGCGGTTCATCTGCCAGCACCGCGCGCAGATGGCGCCCATCGGCGACGGCGCGTTTGCAACATTGCTCCAGCAGATGGTGCGCCGTTTCGCGCCCCAGCCGTTGAGCGAGCACGATGCTGACGGCTTCGGCCAGCACCAGCCCTTGGGTCAGGTCGAGGTTTTGCGCCATGCGTTGCGGGTCGACTTCCAAGCCTTCGCTCACCAGCAAGGCCTGTTGCAACGCACCGGACACCAAGCGGCAAATCTCCGGCAGGGTTTCCCATTCGGCATGCCACAGGCCCAGGCTGCGTTCGTGCTCCTGGGGCATGGCACTGAACATCGTCGATACCAGGCCCGGCACACGGGTGGCGGTGCTGATCAGCACCGCCGCGCCCACCGGGTTACGTTTGTGCGGCATGGTGGACGAGCCGCCCTTGCCCGGCGCCGAAGGTTCGAAGACCTCTGCCGCTTCGGTCTGCATCAACAGGCTGATATCGCGCCCCAACTTGCCCAGGCTGCCCGCGATCAAACCAAGCACGCTGGCGAACTCCACCAGGCGATCGCGCTGGGTGTGCCAGGGTTGCTCGGGCAGGTTCAGTTGCAACTCCGCTGCCAGCGCTTCAGCCACCGGCATGGCCTGCTCGCCCAGCGCTGCCAGGGTGCCGGAGGCACCGCCGAATTGCAGCACCAGCAGGCGCGGTTTCAGCTCTGCCAGACGCTGGCGACTGCGGGTTACCGCCCCCAGCCATCCGGCGATTTTCATCCCCAGGGTGACCGGCGTCGCATGTTGCAGCCAGGTACGCCCAGCCAACGGCACACCCGCATAACGCTGGGCCTGGGCGGCAAGAATGTCGCCCAGCTGCGCCAGGTCCGCGTCGATCAGCGCCACCGCTCGCCGCAGTTGCAGTACCAGGCCGGTGTCCATCACATCCTGGCTGGTGGCGCCCAGGTGCACATAGCGTTCGGCCCCGGCATCTTCACTGGCAATCAACTTGCCCAGCGCCTTCACCAGTGGAATCGCCGAATTGCCCGCCGTGGCAATCGCCACGCCGAGGGCATCCACGTCATACAACGAGGCCAGGCACGCCTGGGCAATCGGTGCGACGGCGGCCTGGGGAATCAACCCGACCTGGGCCTGGGCCCGGGCCAACCCGGCTTCAAAATCCAGCATGCCCTGCAAGCGGCCCTGGTCGCAGAACACCTCGGCCATGCTGCCTGCCGTGAAGTAAGCGTCGAACAATTGATTGCTCGTGCGCAGTGTCATAGCTCATCCCTTACAGATCGTGGTGCAAGTACTCCGCCTGTTTCGGCAGACGCAAGCTGAACAGGAAGGCCACCGCCATCATGCCGGTGACGTACCAATAAAAGGTGTTTTCCATACCCATGGACTTGAGGCCCAAGGCCACGTATTCCGCCGAACCGCCGAAGATCGCGTTGGCCACCGCGTACGCCAGGCCCACGCCCAGGGCGCGTACATGAGGCGGGAACATTTCCGCTTTCACCAGGCCGCTGATCGAGGTGTAGAAACTCACGATGGCCAGGGCCAGGGAGATCAACACAAAGGCCAGGAACGGGCTGGTCACAGTTTTCAGGGTCAGCAGGATCGGTACGGTACACAGGGTGCCGAGAGCGCCGAACCAGAGCATCGAGTTACGGCGGCCGATCTTGTCCGAGAGCATGCCGAACAACGGCTGCATGCACATGTACACAAACAGCGCACCGGTCATGATGTAGCTGGCGGTCTTGGCGTGCATCCCGGCGGTGTTCACCAGGTACTTCTGCATGTAAGTGGTGAAGGTGTAGAAAATCAGCGAGCCGCCGGCGGTGTAGCCGAGCACGGTGATGAACGCGGCCTTATGGTTGCGGAACAGCGCGGCAATGCTGCCGGCATCCTTGTCTTGGCGCATTTCCTTGCTGGTGGTTTCCTTCAAGGTGCGACGCAGCAGCAGGGAGATCACCGCCGCAATCGCGCCGATCACGAACGGGATCCGCCAGCCCCAGGCGCGCAATTCTTCTTCGGTGAGGATCTGTTGCAGGATCACCACCACCAGCACCGCCAGCAGTTGCCCGCCGATCAGCGTCACGTACTGGAACGACGCGAAGAAACCACGCTGGCCCTTGAGCGCGACTTCGCTCATGTAGGTCGCGGTGGTGCCGTATTCGCCCCCTACCGACAAACCCTGGAACAACCGCGCCACCAGCAGCAATGCCGGGGCCCAGGCGCCAATGTCTTTGTAGGTGGGCAGGAAGGCGATGACCAGGGAACCGGCGCACATCATCAGCACCGAGATCATCATCGAGTTCTTTCGCCCGTGCTTGTCGGCCACACGGCCAAACAGCCAGCCGCCGATGGGGCGCATCAGGAATCCGGCGGCGAACACACCGGCGGTATTGAGCAGTTGCACCGTAGGGTCATCCGACGGGAAGAACGCCGGGGCAAAGTAAATGGCGCAGAAGGCGTAGACGTAGAAGTCGAACCATTCGACGAGGTTGCCGGAAGAAGCCCCGACAATTGCAAAAATCCGTTTGCTGCGTTCTTCTCCGGTGTAGTGACTGGTCGTTGTTGTCATGTGTTTTCACTCAGTGGGAACGGTTATAGCCTAGACATACTTTGCAATAACCTCGTTCCGCAAGCAGACTTTTGGGTAGGTAGTGCCTGAACCGGCCCCATCGGGGGCAAGCCCCTCCCACACCGCCTATCAAATGTGGGAGGGGGCTTGCCCCCGATGGGGCCCTGACAAACGACTCAGTAATCGAAGAACACCGTCTCCTTGTCTGTCCCTTGCAAAATCACATTCCACTGATGCACACCGTCCGCATCAGTCTTGGCAATCAAAGTACCCCGCCGCTCTGCAGGCACACACGCCAGCAACGGGTCATCGCCATTCAAGGCCTCACCCTCGAAATAAATCCGCGTCAGCAGGTGCTTCACCAACCCACGGGCGAACACCAGCACCACCAAGTGCGGCGCCTGGGTGGTGCCCTTCAGGCCCGGCACGGCACCCGGCTTGATGGTGGTAAAGCGAAACCGCCCTTCAGCGTCCACCGGCACCCGTCCGAAACCTTCGAAATTGGGGTCCAGCGCTTTGTCCTGGTCGTCTTCCGGATGGTCGTACTTGCCGGCGGCGTTGGCCTGCCAGACTTCGAGCATGGCGTCGTTGACGACATCGCCGTTGCCATCCACCACTTGCCCGCTGATCGCCACGCGCTCGCCGAGGGTGGCGGCGACGGTCAGGTCTTCACGGTTCAGCCAAGTCAGGCCGATGTGGTAATACGGCCCGACGGTGTGGGACGTGGTCGCGTTGAGTGTCATCTCATTTCTCCATCGGCGTGGCGTCGCGGCCGCGCAGGACGATGTCCCAGCGGTAGCCGAGCGCATAGGAAGGAATGGTTTTTTCCAGGTCGAAACGGGCGATCAAGCGTTCCTTGGCGCGGGTATCGGGTACGCAGTTGTAGATCGGGTCGTATTCCAGCAGCGGGTCGCCGGGGAAGTACATCTGCGTCACCAACCGCGTCAGCACGCTCGGGCCGAACAGCGAAAAGTGGATATGCGCCGGGCGCCACGCATTGTGGTGGTTGCCCCACGGGTAGGCGCCGGGCTTGATGGTCTGGAACTGGTACCAGCCCTCGGCGTCGGTGACGGTGCGGCCGGTGCCGGTGAAGTTCGGGTCCAGCGGCGCGTCGTGCAGGTCGCGCTTGTGGTTGTAGCGGCCGGCGGCGTTGGCCTGCCAGATTTCCACGAGGATGCCAGGCACCGGCAGGCCGTTTTCATCGAGCACACGGCCATGAATGATGATGCGCTCGCCCTGGGGCTCGCCTTCATGCTGGGCGGTGAGGTCGTTGTCCTTCGGGTCGACACGTTCGGCGCCGATGGTCGGGCCGGTGATTTCCGACAAGGAATGGGGCAGGAACACCAACGGTTTGGACGGCGAACGCAGGTTCGTCGACTGGTAGGCCGGGTGCAGGTAATCCGGTTGAGTGCCCGCTTGCGGGCGCCGGTATCCGGGCTTGTCACTCATGGAGCAATCCTCTCTTATTAGATGCGTTCAATCGCCAGGGCCAGGCCTTGGCCTACCCCCACGCACATGGTCGCCAGGCCTTTACGGCCGCCGGTTTTCTCAAGTTGATGCAGGGCCGTCAGCACCAGCCGCGCGCCGCTCATGCCCAGCGGGTGGCCGAGGGCGATGGCGCCGCCGTTCGGGTTGACCTGGGGAGCGTCGTCGGCGATACCCAGTTCGCGCAGCACCGCCAAGCCTTGGCTGGCGAAGGCTTCGTTCAGTTCGATGACGTCAAAATCAGTGACCGCCAGGCCCAGACGCTCCACCAGTTTGCGCACCGCGGGCACCGGACCGATGCCCATCACACGCGGTGCAACACCGGCGCTGGCCATGCCCAATACGCGGGCGCGTGCGGTCAGCCCGTGTTTCTTGACGGCCTCGGCGGAGGCCAGGATCAGCGCTGCCGCACCGTCATTCACACCCGAAGCGTTGCCGGCGGTGACGGTCTTGTCCGGGCCATTGACCGGTTTGAGTTTGGCCAAGGCTTCCAGGGTGGTGTCCCGTGGGTGCTCATCGTGCTCCACCACGGTTTCGCCTTTTTTATGGGCGACCCGCACCGGTACGATTTCTTCGGCGAAAAAGCCGGCGGCCTGGGCCGCAGCGGTGCGTTGCTGGCTGCGCAGGGCAAAGGCGTCCTGGTCGGCGCGGGACACCTTGTAATCGTCGGCGACATTGTCAGCGGTCTGCGGCATCGCATCCACGCCGTACTGCTCTTTCATCAAGGGGTTGATAAAACGCCAGCCGATGGTGGTGTCTTCCAGCTTCATGTTGCGCGAGAACGCCGCATCGGCCTTGCCCATGACGAAGGGCGCACGGGACATCGACTCGACGCCACCGGCAATCGCCAGTTCCATTTCGCCGCTGGCAATCGCCCGGAAAGCCGTGCCGATCGCGTCCATGCCCGAGGCGCACAAGCGGTTGAGGGTCACGCCCGGAACGCTGTCCGGCAAGCCCGCCAGCAACAGCGCCATGCGCGCCACGTTGCGGTTGTCTTCACCGGCCTGGTTGGCGCAGCCGAGGAACACTTCATCGACCGCATTCCAGTCCACCGACGGGTTGCGTTCGATCAGCGCCTTGATCGGCAGCGCGGCCAAGTCATCGGCACGCACGCTGGACAGCCCCCCCCCGAAACGGCCGATGGGGGTACGAATGGCATCACAGATAAAGACATCGCGCATCAGGCTTCTCCCGGTGCTTGGCCATGGGCGGCCGCGGTGCGTGCTTCAAGGTCACGCAGCGCAGTCAGTTCAACATCCGTCGGTTCGGCGGTGGTGTCGACCTGATCGGCAAAACGAATGGCCCAACCGGTGGCAGCCACCACTTGCTCACGGGTGACGCCAGGGTGCAGCGCGGTGACCACGAACTCATGGGTGCCCGCTTCCGGCTCCATGATGCACAGATCGGTAATAATCCCTACAGGCCCGGCGCCCGGCAGGCCCAGGCGTTTACGCGAGTCGCCGCCTTCGCCGTGGCCGACCGAGGTGATGAAGTCCAGTTTGTCGACAAACGAACGCGACGACTGCTTGAGGATGATCAGCACGCTCTTGGCCGAACCGGCGATCTCCGGCGCACCGCCAGCACCCGGCAGGCGCACTTTGGGTTGGTGATAGTCACCGACCACTGTGGTGTTGATGTTGCCGAAACGATCGACCTGGGCCGCGCCGAGAAAGCCGACGTCAATGCGTCCACCTTGCAGCCAGTAGCGAAAGATCTCACCAGTGGGCACTACGGTGTCCGCGGTTTCCGCCAGCTCGCCATCGCCGATGGACAGCGGCAGCACCGAGGGCTTGGCGCCAATCGGGCCGGACTCATAGATCAGTACCACATCTGGCGACGAGGTCAGGCGCGCCAGGTTCGCCGCCTTGGACGGCAGGCCGATGCCGACGAAGCAGACGGAGCCGTTCTTGAGGCGGCGCGCGGCGGCGACGGTCATCATTTCATTGGTCGAGTAAGCCATCACTTGGCCTCCTGCGCGGTGGCCAGTTTGGCCTGGAATTCGGTGAAGTCGGCAGTGCCGTGGATGTATTCATTGATCCACGCGGTAAAGGTCCCACGGTCGCGGGCGATCGGGTCCCACGCCTGGTAGAAGCGATTGTCGCGTTCGTTATAGCCGTGGGCGTAGGACGGATGCGCGCCTCCCGGTACGTGGCACACCGCAGTCAGGGCCCAGGTCGGCAGCACGCAGCTGTTCATCGGTGCATTGAGGTCATCGACGATTTCTTCGACGGTGACGATGCAGCGCTTGGCCGCCAGGGCCGCCTCCTTCTGTACGCCAAGGATGCCCCAGAGCAACACGTTGCCTTTGCGGTCGGCCTTTTGTGCGTGGATCACGGTGACGTCCGGACGCACCGACGGCACCGCCGCCAGCACTTCACCGGTGAACGGGCAGGTCACGGTCTTGATCAGCGGGTTGACCTTGGGCAGGTCGGAACCGGCGTAGGCGCGCAGTACCGCGAACGGCAGGCCCGAGGCACCCGCGACGTAGGCATTGGCCAGGTCGGCATGGCTGTGCTCTTCAATTTCCAACGGTTGCGGCCATTGCTTCTCGACCGCGTCGCGCAGGCGATGCAGGGAGCCCACACCCGGGTTGCCGCCCCAGGAGAAAATCAGCTTGCGGGCGCAGCCGGCACCGATCAACTGGTCGTAGATCAGGTCAGGCGTCATACGCACCAGCGTCAGGTCTTTCTTGCCCTGACGAATGATTTCATGACCCGCTGCCGTAGGGATCAGATGGGTAAAGCCTTCCAGAGCGACGGTATCGCCGTCGTTCACAAATTGCTTCACCGCGTCACGCAGCGCGAGGATTTCAGCCATGGGGTTCGGGCTCCCGGTGTGGATCGAAAAAGGCGCTGAGGTGGCGCCGAAGTGCTTGAAGATTAAGCCGGGGAAACGGGCCAAACAATCCGATAATCGACTCAGCGTTCGATTATCGAACGAATTGTTGCTTAGCTAATAATCTGGAGGAACGCGGTCAATGTGGGAGCTGGCTTGCCTGCGATGGCATCGCCGCAGTGTCACTGGCATACCGAGTCGTCTGCATCGCAGGCAAGCCAGCGCCCACAAGCGAAGCGGCCACCGTCAGGTAGCGTCAGCGTGGCTGACCATGCCTTTGATCACGACAGCGGCCGTGGCCAACGCGGCGGGAATCACCAACGCCGTCAGCACCTGCTCGAAGTTCCAGCCCAGTCCCAGCAAGGTCGCGCCCATCCATGCCCCCAGGATCGCGCCGAAGCGACCGATGCCGAGCATCCACGACACGCCGGTGGCGCGGCCTTGGGTCGGGTAGAAGCGTGCGGCCAGGGACGGCATCGCCGATTGCGCACCGTTGACACACATGCCGGCGATCAGCACCAGGGTGGCAAGCAAGGTGATATTGCCCAGGCTCTGCCCCACCGCATAGGCAAACACCCCGGCCAACAGGTAGAACGTGCCGATCACCTTGTGCGGGTTGAATCGGTCCATCGCCCACCCCACACCCACTGCACTCAACACACCACCGAACTGGAACAATGCACCGATAAATGCCGCCTGCTCCATGCTGGCGCCGCTGTCGCGCATCAGGGTCGGCAGCCAGCTGGTGAGCAGGTAAACGATCACCAGGCCCATGAAGTAGGTCAGCCACAACAGCAAGGTGCCGGCACTGTAGGTACCGGAAAAGATCACCGCGAATACGTTACGGGCCTTGACGGTCTTCTGCTCGGGCACGCTGAAATGGGTGGCCTGGGCGACGATGGAGGGCTCGATGGGTGACAGGGTTTTGCGCACCTTGTCGGTCCCCCGATTGCGCACCACCAGGTAACGCGCCGATTCGGGCAGCCACACCAGCAACACCAACGCCAGGATCAATGGCAGGACGCCGCCGATCAGCAGCAGGCTGTGCCAGCCGAACGCCGGGATCAGCTTGGCCGAGATGAACCCGCCGCCGGCCATGCCCAGGTTGAAGCCGCAGAACATGCTGGTCACCAGCAACGACTTGTGACGTTCCGGGGTGTATTCGGACAGCAGGGTCGTAGCATTCGGCATGCCGGCGCCCAGGCCCAGCCCGGTGAGAAAGCGCAGCACCAGCAACTGATCGACGTTACTGCTGTAGGCCGACGCCAGGCTGAACGCGCCAAACACCAGCACCGCCCCCACCAGCACCACTTTGCGCCCGAAACGATCCGCCAGCGGGCCGGAGCCCAGTGCGCCGAACACCATGCCGATCAATGCGGCGCTCATCACCGGGCCGAGGCTGGCGCGGTCGATGCCCCAGTCCTGGGACAATGCAGGCGCGATAAAGCCCATGGCGGCGGTGTCGAGGCCATCGAGGAAAACAATCAGGAAACACAGGATCACCACGCGCCACTGATAACGTGACAGAGGCTGGGTATTGATGAAGGACTGGACGTCCAACGGAGTACCGACAGAGGGCTGATTCATTATTTTTATTTCCACACCGATGGCGGGCTGACGACCTGGGGCCGTCGTTATTATTCGGCGCCCCTTCGAGCGCTGCCGCACATTAATAAGCCCGGGGAAACACCGTCAATTCATCAACCCGGGTTCTGTGCGGTCACCGAACAGCTTAGGCAAACAGCTGCGCACTCAACTCGCGACTGGCACTGAGCATGCTCGGCAGGAAGCGCTGTTCCAGCTCACTGCGGCTGACACGCCCGGCATGGGTGCTGACGTTCAGCGCGGCCAACACCTGGCCCGACGCGTCGTAGACCGGCACCGCAATGGAGCGCAGGCCCTGCTCCAGTTCCTGGTCGACGATGCACCAGCCCTGTTGACGCACTTGTTGCAGGCATTCGAACAGCGCCTCAGGCGTCGTGAGGGTACGGCTGGTCTTGGTTTGCAGGTCGGCGTGGTCGAGGTAGTCCTGCAGCGAGGCATCGTCCAACGCCGCGAGCAAAATGCGGCCCATGGAGGTGCAATAGGCCGGCAGCCGCCCTCCCACCGACAGGTCCACGGAAATCAGGCGCTGGGTGGTGGCCGAACGGGCGATATAGAGGATGTCGTCACCTTCGAGTGTCGCCATGTTGCAGGCTTCGTGGAGCTGCTCGCTCATGCGATCCAGGTAGGGCTGGGCCGACACCGCCAGCGGTGTGGACGACAGGTAGGCATGGCCCAGGGTCAGGACTTTGGGCAATAGCGAATAGGTCCGCCCGTCGGTGGTGGCGTAACCGAGCTTGATCAAGGTGTGCAGGCAACGGCGCACGGCGGCGCGGGGGATTTCCGTTCGGTGGCTGATCTGGGCGATGGTGAGGTGGCGCTTGCGTTCCTGGAACGCCTGCACCACGGCCAGGCCACGGGCCAGGGAGGTCATGAAGTCCGGATCACCGGTAAACGCTTGGATACGCTTGGCCGGAGAGGCAACGATCGGCGGCGCCGCTGACGCGAAAGAGTTGCGCAATTGATCGTTCATGTCGGGATCCTTTCTCTTATTGTCGACCGCTGGGGAGGTTAGATGGCTATTACAAGCCGCGTCAGCCGGCCTGCACAAGACAGTGCCGATAACATTGTGCGATTATCGGACGATCATTCGATTATCGCAATTTTCTGGCACCCAGCCATACCAGGCTGCAGGGCTGCAGTGACATTAAAAGAGCGGCTAACATAATGCCTGAAATTAGGTGGAATTTATGACGCCAGAATTTGCGCAATTACCGGCGCATCCGTGTAACAAAACGCTCACACAAAGTTGACGGTTTTTAACTTTATGCCGATAGTGTTATTCAAATGCATCGCTATAATGCACTCTATGCGCAGGTTCGCCCGGTTTACAGTATCGGAACCGGCGCCCACTAGATGATGCACAGGCCGTGCATTATCGGTCGCAACTATCTGTCTCGAATGTCTGCACTAAACAAGTGCCGCCCCTGCAGGGTCCAAAGTTGAACGTTTCCACGGGTCAACTTGAAACACCCCGAGGGCGCATTCCGGCATAACGCTGCAACGTATTTACACTCAACTCAATTAGGTAACGATGTGACGAAAGATGAACTGCGCGCGGAACTTGAGCGCCAGGAGCAACGTTACAAGGACGTTTACGGCGGGGAAGTCACCACCTACGCCGCCCAGCCTGAACCTGAACGCAAACCATGGCGCAAACGAGCCAGCCTGCTCGACCAGGCATTTGCCCAGGAAATCCAAAAGATTGAACAGGAACTCAAATCCGAAGAGCCATAAGCGATTCGGTTTGACCCTCAAGGTTCTGGCCTTGACTGCTGGCACATAGCTAGCAGTCAGCAAGCCTGCATCCCACCACTAACAGTAAAATTTCATACAAATGTTTCTGGCGTGACGATTTTGTGACAATCATCCGCCCTGCGGCCCCTCTGCTTTATAAATCAAAGACTTGCCAAAGCCCCGAAAACCCTGGGATGCACCCCTTTCCCGAGGTTTTTTTCAGGGAAGATGCTTACCGATGAGCAGCTAGTGCATCGATTACTGAGGTTTTCTGGCATAATCGCGCCCCCTTACGACCGGGTCAGAAAACCTTCATGATCGATTTATTCAGCGGACTGGATGCTTGGGTTCTCGTGAGCCTGCTGCTCGCCCTGGCCTTTGTCCTCGCCTTCGAGTTCATCAATGGCTTTCATGACACCGCTAACGCGGTGGCCACAGTCATCTATACCAAAGCCATGCCGCCGCACCTGGCCGTGTTCTTCTCCGGGGTGTTCAACTTCCTCGGCGTATTGCTCGGTGGTGTCGGTGTCGCCTACGCCATCGTGCATTTGCTGCCGGTGGAGTTGCTGATCAATGTGAACACCGGCCATGGCTTGGCGATGGTCTTCTCTTTATTGGCTGCGGCGATCACCTGGAACCTGGGCACCTGGTACTTCGGTATCCCAGCCTCCAGCTCCCACACCCTGATCGGCTCGATCCTCGGTGTCGGCCTGGCCAACGCCCTGATCAACGACATCCCCCTGGCTGACGGTGTGAACTGGCAGAAAGCGGTGGATATCGGCGCATCGCTGGTATTCTCGCCGATGGCCGGCTTCCTGGTCGCAGCCCTGGTGCTGCTCGGCCTGAAGTGGTGGCGTCCGCTGTCCAAGATGCACAAGACCCCGGACCAGCGCCGCAAGCTTGATGACAAGAAGCATCCGCCGTTCTGGAACCGCCTGGTCCTGGTGATTTCCGCCATGGCCGTGAGTTTCGTGCACGGCTCCAACGACGGTCAGAAAGGCATCGGCCTGATCATGCTGGTGCTGATCGGTATCGTGCCGGCGCAGTTCGTACTCGACCTGGGCAGCACCACCTACCAGATCGAGCGTACCCGCGACGCCACCTTGCACCTGAACCAGTTCTACCAGCGCAACCATGAGACCCTGGGTGAATTCCTGGCCTTGGGCAAAAGCGTGAAGGACGACCTGCCGGGCAAATTCCGTTGCAACCCGCAACAGACCGAGCCGACCATCAATGCGTTGCTGGGTACGTTGAAAGGTGTCTCCGACTACCATTCGCTGACGGCCGATCACCGTATCGAAGTACGCCGCTACCTGCTCTGCCTGGACGACACCGCGAAGAAAGTCGGCAAATTGCCAGGCCTGCCGGCACGTGAGAAGTCCGACCTCGACAAGTTGCGCAAAGACCTGACCGCCACCACCGAATACGCACCGTTCTGGGTAATCCTCGCCGTCGCACTGGCCTTGGGCCTGGGCACCATGGTGGGCTGGAAGCGTGTGGTACTGACCATCGGCGAGAAGATCGGCAAGCAGGGCATGACCTATGCCCAAGGCATGTCGGCGCAGATCACCACTGCGACCATGATTGGCTTTGCCAATATCTTCGCACTGCCGGTGTCCACCACCCACGTGCTGTCGTCGGGTGTGGCCGGTACCATGGTCGCCAATAAAAGCGGCCTGCAAGGCGGCACCGTTAAAACCATCCTGATGGCCTGGGTGCTGACCCTGCCAGCCACCGTGGCCCTATCGGCCGGGTTGTTCTGGTTGGCGTCCAAGGCACTCGGCAGCTGATAGCCGCCTGCACAAAAAAGGTGCGATCCGCGAGGCTCGCACCTTTTTTATTGCCCAATTCCAAACCCACCTATTGTCCCTGTGTTGATTATCAAATCGCAGGCAAAAAAGAGGGCGACCGAAGTCGCCCAAAATGCCTTGCGTGCTCATGTAACCCGGAAAAACCTATGGTTTTTTACGCTTGTTCGCGTCTTTCCAGATAAAAATTCCAAACCCTACAAAAAACATCACCATGAGGCTCACAGTCAGCACTCCGGCAAATACCACATTATCGATAAACATGACCGGCCTCCTGCACTTGCCCTGTTGCGATAGGGCTAAGTTAATGCAGAAGGCGGATTAGAAAATTGACGGGGATCAATGTCGCCCACGACGGAGCGTAAAGAAGGGCAATAACTGACCTGCATCAATGGATGCAGGCTGTTTCAACGCTTTTTCGGCTTGTTCTTCGGTTTCTTCTTCACTTTACCCAGCGGCATTGCCTGTTCGAAGGCCTGGCGCACTTCATTCAGGCGCTTGTCATTGAGGTCATGCACGCGCTTGGCGCGTTCGGCATTCAGGTCGATCAGCTTGTCGTCTTCACTCATGGCTTGGCTTACGTCGTGGAGGGAATGGCCCAATAATGCGGCCTCCCCCGCCCAACGGCAAATCAGCCAGCGACAAAAGGCAGGCCATCGCCCAAAATCGCTACTTTTCCAGACCCGGAGACGCACCCAGGTGGCACTGCACAAGGACCTTCCGCCGTTGCTGGCCCTGCGCGCCTTCGAAGCCGTGGCGCGGCATTTGAGTTTTATCAAGGCCGCGAACGAGTTGTCGGTGACCCAGAGTGCCCTGAGTCACCAGGTGCAGAAACTTGAGCAGTACTTGGATAAACCGCTGTTTATCCGACGCACGCGCGCGATCGACCTGACCGCCGACGGCCAACAGTACTACGACGAAATCCGCCCGGCGCTCGACGCCATCGCCGCGGCCACCCGCGCCCAACGGGCCACCCCAAGCGCCAGCGTGTTACGCATCGGCTTGCTGGCGTCCTTCGCCACCCTGTGGCTGGCGCCGCGTCTGGCTGGGTTCCTCAATCGCTATCCCCCTATCCAGGTAGAGCTATTACCGGCCATTCAGCTCGCGAACGTCGCTGGCGCCGAGGTCGACCTGGCCATCCGCTATGGCAAGGGTGATTGGCCCGACGTGCAGGCCACGCGACTGATGCCGGAAGTCATCTCCCCGGTGTGCAGCCCTGCGTTCAAGGTACGGCAGGACAGCCCGCTGTTGATGGCGACGTCACACCGCCCCTTTGAATGGACCGATTGGTCCGAGCACTACCAGGTCGACCTCGCCCACCATCCCCGCGTGATGCTGCACGACTACAACATCGTGGTCGAAGCCGCCGTGGCCGGCCAAGGCATCGCCATGGGCCGTCATCGCCTGATCGAACGCAGGCTGCAGGACGGCAGCCTGGTAGAAGCGTTCGATTGGCCGCCCTACCACAGCGACATCGGTTACTGGCTCATCGCCCCTCAAGGTCCCGCCAGTGAAGCTGCCGCGTGTTTCAGCCAGTGGTTGAAGGAAGCCTGCGCCGACGCGTGAGTTATTTCGATAGGTCGCGTGAGATCTATCCGTTTGTCGCCCTTCGATACAGCCAACATGCTGAAACCTCCTGACCCCAGAGGATTGATCATGAGCGACTCCCTCCGCCAACGCGTGCACGCCCTCGGCCTCGCACTGCCTACGCCCAGCCAGCCGATTGCCAATTACATCAACCACGTCGTCAGCCAGAACCACCTGTTTGTCTCCGGTCAGATTCCGCTGGTGGACGGCAAACCGGCCTACGTCGGCCGGTTGGGCGAGTCCATCAGCGATGAGGAAGGCGCACACGCGGCAGAACTCGCGGCCCTGGGCCTGCTGGGGCAGTTGAGCGATGCCCTCGGTGATGACCTCTCACGACTGGTACGCACCGTGCGCCTGGGGGTGTTTATCGCCAGCGGCGCTGACTTCAAACAACAGAGCGTGGTCGCCAACGGCGCCTCCAACTTGCTGGTCAACGCCCTTGGCGAAAAGGGCCGGCATGTGCGCACCGCCGTGGGCGTTTCCAGCCTGCCGGCCGGCGTGGCGGTGGAGGTCGATGCCATTTTCGAGCTGCACCCATGAGCCCGCTCGACGTTCAGCACTTGCGGGACAACACGCCTGGTTGCCAGTCCGGCATCGTGCACTTCAACCACGCCGGTGCCTCGCTGCCGAGCCAGGCGACCCTTGATGCGATCATCGAACACCTGCAACGGGAAGCCCGCGAGGGCCCAATGGAAGCCGGCGAGCATGGCGCCGTCTTGGTGGAAAAAGCCCGCCGTGCCGCCGCGCAACTGCTTAACGCCCCGGTCTCATCCATCGCGTTTGCCGGCAGTGGCTCGACCGCCTGGAGCATGGCGTTCCAAGCCTTGGGGCCCTGGCAGCCGGGCGATCGCATTCTGGTCGGCCGCCACGAATGGGGCGGTAACCTGGCCAGCATGGAAGGGGCGGTGCAAGCAGGCGCTCGGGTGGAGGTCATCCCCTGCGACGACAGCGGCGCAGTCTGCCCAGTGGCGCTGGAGTCGATGATCGACGCTCGCGTGAAGTTGATCGACCTCACCTGGCTCCCGGCCAACGGCGGCCTGATCAACCCCGCCCAGGCCATCGGCGAAGTGGCCAGGCGTCACGCCATCCCCTACTTCATCGACGCCGGCCAAGCCGTCGGCCAACTGCCGGTGGATGTGCAAGCGCTGCACTGTGACGTGCTCAAGTCAGCCGGGCGCAAACACCTGCGTGGGCCACGAGGCACCGCGCTGTTGTATGTGCGACCGGCTTTTCTTGAGCGCTTGAACCCTGTTCAGCGTGACGTGTTTTCAGCGCCCTGGACCGCCCGGGGGTTCGACCTGCGCCAGGACGCACGGCGCTTTGAAACCAGCGAAACATCCTTCGCCTTGCTGGCGGGGCTGGGCAATGCGTTGCAAGAGATGAACGGGCTGGGAATCGAGCGCCTATGGGAAAGGGTTTCGCAGACCAGCGAGCGAATCCGCGAAGCGTTGCGTGGGGTTCCGGGCATTACCCTGCACGACCTGGGCACTCGCCAGTCAGGCTTGATCGCCTTCAACCTGGCGGGTTGGGACGCCTTTGAACTCAAGCGGCGCCTGGGGTTGAAGCGCATCAACATCGGGGCCAACGGTGTCGCCTACACGCCGCTGGATATGCAGGCGCGGGGCCTTGAAAGCGTGGCGCGGATTTCTGTCAGCCCGCTCAATACCGAACACGAGATCGAGGTGCTGATAACGGCCCTGCGGGCACTGCATGACTAAACCTCGACGTCCACCCACAGGCCTTGGCGTGGCGCATCTTCGATCAGCGGTATCACCGGCACCGTATTGTCGGCGTTGAGCACATCCCCCGGAATGGCCAGGTGCTGCTCCGGGTCGTCCTCGGCTTCACGCCGGCGTTTCTGTTGTTCCTGCTGGCGACGTTGTTCTTCACGCAGCAAAAACGTCGACGTCTCGGCATCGCCCTTTTTCAGGTCGATGGTGCTTTCGTTGGAGCCCGGTTGCACTGGCACCACGGGCGGGATATCCGGCTTCTGACGTACCGGATCGAGTTGTGACGTGACCGGCACAACGCTGACGGGCAGCATGGGTGGCAGCATAGTGATTATTCTCCTGATCAACAGGCTGTCGGCGGGTTGCAGGGTGACTTGAGCGCAAGCTCGCCAACCTGTGACCCAGTCGACACTCGCAAGTGCCCGCCACCCGTCGATTCAGCTTCCGATGTGCCACCCCCAGGGAGTAGTTTTTGTCAGAGTCCTTGGGCGTGGGGGCTTGTTCCGTTAAGATAGTCGGCTTTTTCACGGCGGGAGTCAGGCAGCATGGCGCAGCAGTATCAACCGGGGCAACGCTGGATTAGTGACAGCGAAGCAGAGCTGGGGTTAGGCACCGTTCTGGCACAGGACGGCCGCTTGTTGACCGTGCTCTATCCGGCCACTGGCGACACCCGCCAGTATGCGCTACGGAATGCGCCCCTCACCCGCGTGAGGTTCTCGCCGGGTGACTCCATCACCCATTTCGAAGGCTGGAAAATGACCGTGCAGGAAGTCGACGATGTCGACGGCCTGCTGGTGTACCACGGCCTCAATGGGCAGCACGAGCAGGTCACCCTGCCGGAAACCCAACTGTCCAACTTCATTCAGTTCCGCCTGGCCAGCGACCGCCTGTTCGCCGGGCAGATCGACCCGCTGGCCTGGTTCTCGCTGCGTTACCACACGCTGGAACACACCAGCCGCCAATTGCAGTCTTCGTTGTGGGGCCTGGGTGGCGTGCGTGCGCAACCTATCGCTCACCAATTGCACATCGCCCGTGAAGTCGCTGACCGTATCGCGCCACGGGTATTGCTGGCTGACGAAGTCGGCTTGGGCAAGACCATCGAAGCCGGCCTGGTGATCCATCGCCAATTGCTGTCGGGCCGCGCCAGCCGCGTGTTGATCCTGGTACCGGAAAACCTGCAGCACCAGTGGCTGGTGGAAATGCGCCGCCGCTTCAACCTGCAGGTCGCGCTGTTCGATGAAGAGCGCTTTATCGAAAGCGATGCGACCAACCCGTTCGAAGACACCCAGTTGGCCCTGGTGGCCCTGGAATGGCTGGTCGACGACGAAAAGGCCCAGGACGCGCTGTTCGCGGCCGGTTGGGACCTGTTGGTGGTCGACGAAGCCCACCACTTGGTGTGGCATGAAGACAAAGCCAGCGCCGAATATTCGCTGGTCGAACAACTCGCCGAAGTGATTCCCGGCGTGCTGCTGCTCACCGCCACCCCCGAGCAACTCGGCCAGGACAGCCACTTCGCGCGCCTGCGCCTGCTCGACCCGAACCGTTTCCACGACCTGCACGCCTTCCGCGCCGAGAGCGAGAACTATCGCCCGGTGGCCGAAGCCGTGCAGGAGTTGCTCGACAAGGGCCGCTTGTCCCCCAAGGCCCACGAGACTATCCAGGGTTTCCTCGGCAATGAAGGCGAAGCACTGCTGACCGCCGTCAACGATGGCGACACCGAAGCCAGCGCGCGCCTGGTGCGTGAGCTGCTCGACCGCCACGGCACCGGCCGCGTGCTGTTCCGCAACACCCGCGCCGCCGTGCAAGGCTTCCCGGAGCGCAAGCTGCACGCCTACCCGTTGCCGAACCCGGACGAGTACATGGAGTTGCCGCTGGGCGAACACGCCGAGCTGTACCCGGAAGTCAGCTTCCAGTCGCAGCCGGACGTCGAAGAAGAACACCGCTGGTGGCGCTTCGACCCACGGGTCGAGTGGCTGATCGACCAGCTGAAAATGCTCAAGCGCACCAAGGTCCTGGTGATCTGCGCCCACGCCGAAACCGCCATGGACCTGGAAGACGCCCTGCGCGTGCGCTCCGGCATCCCGGCCACGGTGTTCCACGAGGGCATGAACATCCTCGAGCGTGACCGCGCCGCCGCCTACTTCGCCGATGAAGAGTTCGGCGCCCAGGTGCTGATCTGCTCGGAAATCGGCAGTGAAGGCCGTAACTTCCAGTTCTCCCACCACTTGGTGCTGTTCGACCTGCCGTCCCACCCCGACCTGCTGGAACAGCGGATCGGCCGTCTGGACCGGATCGGCCAGAAACACGTGATCGAACTGCACGTGCCGTACCTGGAAACCAGCCCGCAAGAGCGCCTGTTCCAGTGGTACCACGAAGCGCTGAACGCGTTCCTCAACACCTGCCCGACCGGCAACGCCTTGCAGCATCAGTTCGGCCCACGCCTGCTGCCGCTGCTGGAAAACGCCGACGACGGCGAGTGGCAAGCCCTGATCGACGAGGCCCGTGCCGAGCGCGAGCGTCTGGAACAGGAGCTGCACACCGGCCGCGACCGTCTGCTGGAGCTCAACTCCGGCGGCGCAGGCGAAGGTGATGCGCTGGTGGAAGACATCCTCGAGCAAGACGATCAGTTCGCCCTGCCGATCTACATGGAAACCCTGTTCGACGCATTCGGCATCGACAGTGAAGACCATTCGGAAAACGCGCTGATCCTCAAGCCCAGCGAAAAAATGCTCGACGCCAGCTTCCCCCTGGGCGACGACGAAGGCGTGACCATCACCTACGACCGTAACCAGGCACTGTCGCGCGAAGACATGCAGTTCATCACCTGGGAACATCCGATGGTGCAGGGCGGCATGGACCTGGTGCTGTCCGGTTCAATGGGCAACACCGCCGTGGCATTGATCAAGAACAAGGCGCTCAAACCGGGCACCGTGTTGCTGGAACTGCTCTACGTCAGCGAAGTGGTTGCCCCGCGCTCGCTGCAACTGGGCCGCTACCTGCCACCGGCCGCCCTGCGCTGCCTGCTGGATGCCAATGGCAACGACCTGTCCGGCCGCGTGACCTTCGAAACCCTCAACGACCAGTTGGAAAGCGTGCCACGTGCCAGCGCCAACAAGTTCATCCAGGCCCAGCGCGACCAACTGACGCCGCGGATCAACGCCGGTGAAGAGAAGATCACCCCACGCCACGCCGAGCGCGTAGCCGAGGCCAAACGCCGCCTGGCGGCAGACACCGACGAAGAGCTGGCGCGCCTGACCGCGTTGCAAGCGGTCAACCCGACCGTACGCGACAGCGAGCTGGTTGCCCTGCGCACCCAACGCGAGCAAGGCCTGGCCATGCTAGATAAGGCGGCGCTGCGCTTGGAAGCGATTCGGGTTCTGGTCGCCGGTTAATAGCTACCTTCTTTCTTTGTCTTGAGGGCCTCATCGGGGGCAAGCCCCCTCCCACACGTTGATTTGTGAACGCAGTCAAAGGTGGGAGGGGGCTTGCCCCCGATGGCGTCACTGCGGTCTCAAACAGCAACCGCCGCAGCAGGTACCTCCACCCCGCTCAACCCCTCTTTCATCTTCTTGGCATCCCGCACAAAGCTGCGCGACGCCTGGAACAGAAACAGCATGGTCAGGAACAACGCCACCGGAATCAGGTACATGGCGTCATGCAACCCCACCGCCTTGTAAGCCTCGGTCATCTGCTCCGCCCCCGCCGCATACATCGCCGAATGAGCAAAATGGTCGGACAAGCCCCCTACAACGATCGGCCCCATGCCGCCACCCAACAAATACAGCCCGGCAAAAAACAGCGCCATCGCCGTGGCCCGCAGGCGCGGTTCGACCACATCCTGGATCGCCGTGTACACGCAGGTGTAGAAGTTATAGGCGAACAGCCAGCCCACACTGAACAGCGCCACAAACACACCAATCTCAATGCGCCCGGCGTGCAACGCCCAGGCCGTGGTCACGGTGGAGATGATCAGGCTGAACGCGGCGAACAGCAGCCGGCCGTTGGCGACACGCTGATGGATCTTGTCGGCGATCCAGCCACCCAGGGTCAGGCCCACCAGGCCGGTCAGGCCGACGATCACCCCGGTTGCCACGGCGGCATCCTGCAACGGCATCAGGAAATAACGCTGCAACATCGGCACCAGGAATGAGTTGCAGGCATAGGTCGCGAAGTTGAAGCACAACCCGGCCAGCACCAGCCACAGGAAGGTCGGCACCGCCAGCACGCGGCGGATCGGGCGGTCGACGCGTTCCTGTGAAACCTGCACGGTTTCCGCCGCGCCGCGCTTGGGCTCCTTGATATAGAACATGAACACAGCAAGGATCAGCCCCGGCACCGCCGCGATAAAGAACGGTGCTCGCCAGCTGTCGAACGCCTTGACCATCCAACCGATGGTGAAGAACGCCAGCAACAGACCCAACGGCAGCCCCAGCATGAAAATCCCCATGGCCCGCGCGCGGCGGTGCGCCGGGAACAGGTCGCCAATCAATGAGTTGGCGGCTGGCGCATAGCTGGCTTCGCCAATGCCAATGCCCATGCGCACCAGCAAAAACGTCCAGAAACTGCCGACCAGACCGTTCACCGCCGTCAGCCCGCTCCAGGCGAACAGGCCCCACCCCATCAGTTTGCTGCGCGAGCCGGTATCGGCCAGTCGCCCGAGCGGCAGGCCGGCAATGGCGTAGACGATGGTGAAAGCGGTGCCGATGATGCCGAGCTGGAAGTCACTCAGGTGCCATTCCATGCGGATTGGCTCGATGATGATCGCGGGAATGGTGCGATCGAAGAAGTTGAACAGATTGGCGAGGAACAGCAGGAACAGAATGCGCCAGGCATTCGCCGCTTGGGTCGAGTTCTGCATGGGTCCGTCTCTTTTATTGTTATGAGAGCTGCGATGCCCGATGCATCCTGCCCGGTACCTGCAACATAGTCAGGCGGGCGAGGCTTGTCTGTAATGATTCGTAAAGCTGATAGGGCATGATTTCACCCGGCATCCTGGGACTTTCCCTACGGAAAATATAAGTTCTGCCCCCTCTTCCCAATGGCCATGGCACGGATAGAATGGCGAGCCTTCCTGTAACACCCCATTCTACTTTTCTTATCGATGACGCCCATGTCCGAAGCCAGTCCGTGTCTGAATTGCGGTGCCTGTTGTTCACACTTTCGTGTGTCTTTCTTCTGGGGTGAATGCGCCTCGTCGGGAGGCACGGTGCCCGATGACTTGGTGGTGCAAATCAACCCGACCCGCGTGGCAATGATCGGCACCGACCAGAAACCTGCGCGCTGCTGCAGCCTTGAGGGTGAAGTGGGCCAGGCCACCCGTTGCACGATCTACGAGCAGCGTTCGAGCGTATGCCGCGAATTCGAGTCCTCGTGGTACCAAGGCGTACAAAACGTCGATTGCGATGCCGCACGCGCAGCGTTTGGCCTGGCCCCCCTGGAAGCCCCCTTCGAGTTGACACTGCCCATCAGCGCTTAGCATCAAACGCTATGGGAGGCATGCCAAAATGGTTCACAGCAATGTGCCATTATTCGTGGCAAATTCCGCGAGGCTTCTATACTGGACCTCATAGGTCATCGCCGTAGGCAGTGACGTGACTCTATGACGGGACATGCTATGGAATGGCTAGGTCTGCATTTTTTTACCGGACTTCCAGAGAGCGGGCACTTATTACTCAATTGCAGTCATAACCCCTTCCTGGTACTCCTGGCCTACCTGGTCGCTTGCGCGGCGGGTTTCGGCACGCTGGACATGGCCGAGCGCGTCGGCCACGTCGAGGCCCCTACCGCAAGACGCCACTGGCGCTGGCTCGGCGCTGGCTGCCTGGCCGGCGGGATCTGGTCCACTCACTTCATCAGCATGCTGGCCTTCCAGGCGCCAATCGCGATTCACTACGACCTGTTGATGACGTTCGCGTCCTTGATGATCGCCCTGATCGCGTCGCTGTTTGCCATGCAAACGCTCAGTCATTCCAGCCTACGCTTCCACCAGTATGTGCTGGCGTCTATATGGATGGGGATCGGCATCGCCTTGATGCACTACGTGGGCATGTCGGCCATGCGTTCCCAGGCCCAACTGTATTTCGACTCGGGATTGTTCCTGGCCTCGGTGGGCATCGCCATGGGTGCGAGCCTGGCCGCGTTGTTGCTGTCGAGTCACTTGCGCACGGGCACCGGCGTGTTTCATCAACTGCTCAAATACGCCGCCAGCCTGGTCCTGGGCGCGGGAATTCTGAGCATGCATTTTACGGGCATGGCGGCCCTGCAGTTGATCGTCCCCGCCGGCGCTGACCTCTCACTGCCTTCGGATAACAACCCCATTCAACTGGGGTTGTCGGTGGCGGTCATCACCCTGCTGGTCATTGGCAGCAGCATCAGCGCCGCCCTGGCCGACAAGAAGCTGCAACACAAAGAACGCGACCTGCGCCGGGTCAATGCCCTGCTCAGCGAACTGGACCAGGCCCGCGCCTCCCTGCAACAGGTAGCCCATTACGATGCCTTGACCAGCCTGCTCAATCGGCGGGGTTTCAATCAGATCTTCGCGGAGAAACTCGCTGAAAAAGCTGCGTCAAACGGCATGATGGCAGTGATCTTCCTAGATATCGACCACTTCAAGCGCATCAATGACAGCCTCGGGCATGACGCCGGTGACCAATTACTCACCGTGCTGGCCGCGCATATCAAGGGCTCGGTGCGCAGCCATGCGGATGTGGTGGCGCGGTTTGGCGGTGATGAGTTCTGCATTCTGATCAGCATTCACCACCGCGACGAAGCCCGGCACCTGGCCCAGCGCATCATGCAAAAGATGAAGGAGCCCATCGAACTGGCTGGCCGCCGTATGGTGATGACCACCAGCATCGGCATCAGCCTGTATCCCGATGATGGCCTGACCTGCGAAGAGTTGCTCAAAACCGCTGACCTGGCGCTGTACCAGTCCAAGGACGCCGGGCGCAACAGCCTGAACTTCTTCAGTTCCAACCTGAAAACCCGAGCCTTCCTCGAACTGCAACTGGAAGAAGAACTGCGCGGCGCCCTGCGCACCCGTAACCAACTGGTGCTGTTCTACCAACCGATCTTTGACATGAAACTGGGCAAGGTCACACGGCTGGAAGCCCTGGTGCGCTGGCAACACCCACAGCATGGGCTGCTGGCGCCGGACCGGTTTATCGGTATCGCCGAAAGCAACGGGCTGATTGCCGAATTGGACCACTGGGTGCTGCGCCAAGCCTGTCATGACCTGAGCCTGCTGTCTGACCGGGGCTATACCGAATTGACCATGGCGGTGAACTGCTCGGCCCTTAACCTGGCCCGGGATGAACTGGCGGACGAAATCGAGGATGCGCTGCGTTTCAGTGCAATTGCCGCCAACCGCCTGGAACTGGAAGTCACCGAAAACGCGCTGATGGGCAACATCAGCAGCACCCTGGCGCTGCTGCGGCAAATCCGCGCGCTAGGCGTGTCGCTGGCCATCGACGACTTTGGTACCGGCTATTCGTCCCTGGCCTACCTCAAGCGCCTTCCCCTCAACACCTTGAAGATCGACCGCTCGTTTATCCAGGACATTCCCAAGTCCACCGCCGATATCGAGATTGTCCAGGCGATTATTGGCATGGCCCATACCCTGCACCTGGAGGTCGTCACCGAAGGCGTGGAAACCCAGGCGCAGTTCGAGCTGTTGCTCAAGCATGGCTGCGATTTCGTCCAAGGCTACCTCTTGAGCCCGGCAGTGCCCGCCAGCGACATCATCGGTGTCATGCAGGGTATCAACTTGCGCAACCCACTCTATCCGCACAGCCTGGTGGGCGCCAAAGACAGCAGCGCACCGAAAGAGCCTGCTCCCACGCGCAAAGGCAACACGTCCATCGTCAGGCCAATTCGCTGACGCCTAAACTTTGGCATTTCGCCATCATTTGCCTAAAGAACGCCGACGAACGGCCGATTCATCAGAGTCCGGCCAGGTTTTCCCTGAGCACAACAGGGTCAAGCCCGATCGTCCCGGACAAGGACGCACTGCAAAGTCGCGAACTCCCATTCCGTGATGGCCATTTGATACTTTCCAGCCATCCGCCCAGGCACATGGCGCACAATGACTTCTAAAAATAACTCTGCCACCGTGGTATCCGACGTGTTGCTCCCAGCTCCTGCGGAAAAACCCTCAGGTTCAAAGTCATTGAGCACCGCCCGCCCGCTGGCCACTCAGCAATACCTGTATTTCACCGAAACCAATACCGACCGCATCCTCGACAACCTTGATGGCCTGCGCGACATGGTGTTCCCTCGCCCGCCCCACCTGGAAGGCGACAGCGATCCGCGCACCGAGCAGGAATTCCCGTCGGTGTGCCTGATCGGCCTGGGCCGTTGCGGTTCGAACATCGCGCTGGATGTAGCGGAGCTGGTGTACAACGCCCGCAAGTTCTACTTGAACGAGTTCAGCAACGAAGATAAATCACAGGACAAGGGTTACAGCCCGGCCCAGTGGATCCGCAACAACCTGCGCCTGGGCAGCGGCAAGGCCAGCAAACCGGTGTTCCTGGTAGAACCGCTGGTGATGCTCGGCGACCTGGACAAGGACATCGCCGGGCGCATCCGTTTTTCGCGCAAGGGCGAGAAAAGCGGTTTCCTGCGTGACTACAGCAAGATGAAAATCATGGACCTGTCGGAGGTCCACGCCGGTGGCGCCGGTAACGCGCCGATCCTCGGCCAGTACCTGGCCAAGATCATCCTCAACAAAGACACCCAGCGTTTTTCCAGCCCCGACTGGAAGATGATCCACTCGTATTTGATCGACTCCTGCGGCATCAAGGCCAACCAGTCGCGCCTGTACTTCTCAATCTTCAGCGCCGGCGGCGGTACCGGCTCGGGCATGGCCTCGGAGTTCGGCCTGGCCCAGCAGCACTCGTACATGAACAAGACGTTCGACACCAAGCCCGCCGACGAGCACGACAGCAAGAGCGGCCACGCCTTTGTGTTCGAGCCGATCTTCACCAGCGGCATTTGTGTGCTACCGAATATCTCCGACCACCGCAGCGAAATGTCCGAGGCGCTGCACATCAACGCCGGACGGCTGCTGTGCAAATACCTGTCGGAAGAATGGGATTTCTCGTACAACTTCGCCAATGAAGACAGCAGCGAAGCCAGTGTGAAGGGCCGTATCCGGCCGTGGAACGCGATGATGCTGATCTCCAACGACATCATGCGTTATGCCGAAGAAAGCGATGACGGCAATATCCAGAACATTGACGTCAATGCCATGGAAAAACACGCCAACCAGTACATTTCCCAGCAGATCTTCAACATCCTCACGGCCCAGGCCGTGACCACCGACTACGACCAGAACTACTTCCGCCGCGCCGGTATCGACATCGGCGAAACCATTCGCCTGGATGCCAACGACCTGTTCATGAGCCTGGCCGGCCCGGTGGCGATTGCCTACGCCGAGTCCGTAGTCCCGGAAACGCCGGCACCGTCGAATGACAAATTCAAGGTCTTCGAGAAAGAGCCCCAGCGCCTGAACATCGACGACCTGTTCTTCCGCTCCATCGACCTGCCGCACTTCAACAAAGTCACCCAGGCCATCGAAGGCATCAGCTTGCTGCCGATTGAATCCAAGCGCTACAAGGCCTCCCTGGAGCAGTACAAGAACTCCGGCTACGACGCGGCCGCGCTGCATGACCTGCACTTCTTCAAGAACTGCTCGTCGGTGGTGTCCATCGTGTCGCTGCCCAAGGACTACAAGCTTTCCTACATGGACCTGAACCGGCTCAAGACCCACCTCAACAGCTTGTTCCCCAACACCACCCTCAAGCGCTACGCGCTGGTGATCGGTGCCTCGGCCAACCTGTCGTTGACCACCCTGATCGCGAAAAGCCCGTGCCTGTCGGATGACTTCCTCACGTTGATCGTGGCCTTTATCAAGCGCTGCTTTGCACGTAACCCGTACCGCTTCGATGACACGCTGGACAACTCGATCCTGGACTTCATCATCCACGAAGACTTCGATGAAGACCGCATCGACGAGTTGCTCAACGAGTTCGAAAACCCGGCAAAGATCCTCGATACCAACTGGTACGCGATCAAGCCGATGTATGAGAAGAAGTACCGCGAGCTGATCAACGACAAAGACAAGTTTGTGTCGATCAATGACATTCGCCTGTCACGGGACTGCGTAAAGAAAGCGATCAAGTACCTGCGCGAGATTTATCGTCACCGCATCGGCAAGACCAAGGTTATTTCGTTGAATAACCATACCGGGAAAACCGCCTAGGCCGCGTTGCCCTCTTCGCGAGCAAGCCCGCTCCCACAGTCGAGCGCATTTCTGCAGGATGCGCACGGTCAACTGAGGGAGCGGGCTTGCTCGCGAATGCGGTAGTCCAGACAACAGCTATCTACAGTCCCGGCACACTTGGAAACAATTACGCAGCGATTCCGCCAGCGCCCTAACTGTTCCCATGCCGTGCACGTCACCCTCACCTGTGACCTTTCTTCACGGCAACATGCCATCACGGCGTCAGCAGTTACTCCGCTACACACTTGCCACAGCAAAAAACACGCACCTTTTTCGCGCAACCCTTTCTTACACTGCCCTTTCCTGGATCAGAATCCACGGCGATACCACCACCGCCCATAGGCTCGGATCACGTTCAACCAAGTCCAATGCCCGCGTCGCAGACACCTCGCCAAGGCTCCCTGCGGCCAGCCAGGCAGCGACTTTATCGCGGTTGTCCTCAGCCATTCCCTCGGCAGCCTCGATCAAATCCAGGCCGGCGTCGACCCACAATAGGGCACCCTTGGCAAAGAACGGCTCAAGCTCCTTCCAGGAAATTTCGGCGGTTTCTCCGAGCAGCTTGGCATAGAGGGTGCTAGGTTCTTGCGTCATGGGTGTTCACCTTGGGGAAAAATCGGCGCAATCATAGCGTCACGCCTCAAGCAGAAAAACCCAGTTGCAAATGAGTCATCGAGAGAAAGTGTCAGGAACGCCAAGGATTGCCCGAAACTCTGGCATCACCCCGCCGCAATTCTGTCTTTTTCTTTCATTTAAGCGACACGCCCGGCTTTTGCCCCCAGCAGCCAGCTTTTCAACCGATCAACCGGCGCTCTACACTGTACCGGTACAGTTGCCAGGGCACTGCCGGGGGGATATCCGAGATATCTGATCCGGTTCTGCAGCTCACAAGGCCGCTAGAACTATAAAAAAGACAACAGCAAGAGTGGAGCACTATGAATAAGGCTACTAAGCAGATTTCCAAACTGTTTGCCGCTATGGTCCTGGCTGGGGTTGCCGGCCATTCGTTCGCAGCCGACACCATCAAGATCGGCATCGCCGGACCTAAGACCGGCCCAGTGACGCAATACGGCGACATGCAATTCATGGGTGCCAAGCAAGCCATCGCCGACATCAACGCCAAGGGCGGCGTCGACGGCAAAATGCTTGAAGCCAAGGAATACGACGACGCTTGCGATCCAAAACAAGCCGTGGCCGTCGCCAACAAAGTGGTCAACGACGGCGTCAAGTTCGTGGTCGGTCACCTGTGCTCCAGCTCCACTCAGCCAGCCTCCGACATCTATGAAGATGAAGGCGTAATCATGATTACCCCGGCGGCTACCAGCCCGGAAATCACCGCCCGTGGCTACAAGCTGATCTTCCGCACCATCGGCCTGGACAGCGCGCAAGGCCCAGCGGCCGGCAACTACATCGCCGACCACGTGAAGCCGAAAATCGTTGCCGTCCTGCACGACAAACAGCAATACGGTGAAGGCATCGCCACTGCCGTCAAACAGACCCTCGAGAAAAAAGGCACCAAGGTTGCCGTCTTCGAAGGCCTGAACGCCGGCGACAAAGACTTCTCCTCGATCATCCAGAAACTCAAGCAAGCCAATGTCGACTTCGTCTACTACGGCGGCTACCACCCTGAGCTGGGCCTGATCCTGCGCCAAGCCAAGGAAAAAGGCCTGAACGCCAAGTTCATGGGCCCAGAAGGTGTCGGTAACGACTCCATCTCGCAAATCGCCCAGGGCGCTTCCGAAGGCCTGCTGGTGACCCTGCCGAAATCCTTCGACACCGACCCGGCCAACAAAGCCATCGTTGAAGAGTTCGCCAAGAACAAGCAGGACCCAACCGGTCCGTTCGTGTTCCCAGCCTACTCGGCTGTTGAAGTGATCGCTGCCGGCATCACCGCTGCGAAGAGCGAAGACACCGCCAAAGTGGCCGAAGCCATCCACGCGGGCACCTTCAAGACCCCTACCGGCGACCTGAGCTTCGACGCCAAGGGCGACCTGAAGGACTTCAAATTCGTGGTCTACGAATGGCACTTCGGTAAACCAAAAACCGAAGTTTCCCCTCAGTAAGCCAGGCGTTACTGGTCCAACAAGCCCACTGTGAGAGCAGTGGGCTTTGTTTTACGAGGTTTATGGGCCTGACACCCGCGATCCGGGCGCTGGCTCACCTGAAAATCTTAAAACCGTCACCAGCGGTTCGCTGGCAAACGCTTTGTGCAAATGTGCTCACAGAACACAGCACGGGGCCGGAACATGACTCCACCAGTGAAATGCGTATCGGGTTTTTAGGAGCGCTGTAATGCCTGAGATCTATCATTTTTTCCAACAGCTGGTTAATGGCCTGACCATTGGCAGCACCTATGCCTTGATAGCCATTGGCTACACAATGGTTTACGGCATCATTGGAATGATCAACTTCGCCCATGGCGAGGTGTACATGATTGGTTCCTACGTGGCCTTCATCGCCCTTGCCGGGCTGGCCATGATGGGTATCCACTCCCTGCCGCTGTTGATGACCGCTGCGTTCCTTGCATCGATCGTCGTAACCAGTGCCTATGGCTACAGTATCGAGCGCGTTGCCTACCGCCCCTTGCGTGGCAGCAACCGTTTGATCCCGCTGATTTCCGCCATCGGCATGTCGATTTTCCTGCAGAACACCGTATTGCTGTCCCAGGACTCCAAGGATAAATCCATCCCCAACCTGATTCCAGGGAGCTTCTCCTTCGGCCCGGGCGGTGCGGAAGAAGTCCTGATTTCCTACATGCAGATCCTGGTCTTCGTCGTCACCCTGGTGGCCATGCTGGGCCTGACCCTGTTCATCTCCCGCTCCCGTCTGGGGCGCGCCTGCCGGGCCTGTGCCGAAGACATCAAGATGGCCAACCTGCTGGGCATCAACACCAACAACATCATCGCCCTGACCTTCGTGATCGGCGCTGCGCTGGCAGCCGTTGCGGCGGTGCTGCTGAGCATGCAGTACGGCGTGATCAACCCCAACGCTGGTTTCCTGGTGGGCCTCAAGGCCTTTACCGCAGCGGTATTGGGCGGCATCGGCAGCATTCCGGGCGCCATGCTCGGTGGCCTGGTGCTGGGTGTGGCCGAAGCCTTTGGTGCCGATATCTTCGGCGACCAGTACAAGGACGTCGTGGCGTTCGGCCTGTTGGTTCTGGTGCTGTTGTTCCGTCCGACCGGCATCCTGGGCCGTCCGGAGGTTGAGAAAGTATGAGCAGATATCTTAAATCGGCGTTTTTCAGCGCCTTGCTGGTCTGGGCCGTGGCGTTCCCGGTACTGGGCCTCAAGCTGAGCATTGTCGGCATCAACCTGGAAGTGCATGGCACCGGTCCCGTGACCCTGACCATCATCGCGCTGTGCTCGGTGTTGATGTTCCTGCGCGTGCTGTTCACCCAGCAGGTCGGTGCACTGTTCAAGTCCAACCGTGGCCCACTGGTGTCGCCCAAGGTCAGCCAATTCCTGACCCTGCCACGCACCCAGCGCTACATCATCATCGGCCTGATCGTCGCCGCGTTGATCTGGCCATTCTTCGGCTCGCGCGGTGCGGTTGATATCGCCACCCTGATCCTGATCTACGTATTGCTGGGCCTGGGCCTGAACATCGTGGTGGGCCTGGCCGGTCTGCTTGACCTCGGTTATGTCGGCTTCTACGCCGTGGGTGCCTACACCTACGCACTGCTGTCGCACTACCTGGGGTGGAGCTTCTGGATCTGTCTGCCGCTGGCAGGCATGGCGGCGGCCACGTTCGGCTTCCTGCTGGGCTTCCCGGTACTGCGCCTGCGCGGTGACTACCTGGCGATCGTGACCCTGGGCTTCGGTGAAATCATCCGGCTGTTCCTGCGTAACCTCACCGATATCACCGGTGGGCCGAACGGCATCAGCAGCATTCCCAAGCCGACGTTTTTCGGGCTGTCGTTCGACCGTACCGCCGCTGAAGGCATGCAGACCTTTCACGAGTATTTCGGGATCGACTACAACCCGGTGAGCAAAGTGGTGTTCCTGTACCTGGTGGCGCTGCTGCTGGCACTGGCGGCACTGTTCGTGATCAACCGCCTGCTGCGCATGCCGATCGGCCGCGCCTGGGAAGCACTGCGCGAAGATGAAATCGCCTGCCGCGCCCTGGGCCTGAACCCAACCATCATCAAGCTCTCCGCCTTTACCCTGGGTGCTGCGTTCGCCGGTTTCGCCGGCAGCTTCTTCGCCGCTCGGCAAGGTCTGGTCACGCCGGAGTCGTTCACCTTTATCGAGTCGGCGATCATCCTCGCCATCGTGGTACTGGGTGGCATGGGCTCGCAACTGGGCGTGATCCTGGCCGCGATCGTGATGATCCTGCTGCCGGAAATGATGCGTGAGTTCAGCGAATACCGCATGTTGATGTTCGGCGCCATGATGGTGCTGATGATGATCTGGCGTCCTCAAGGCCTGCTGCCCATGCAACGTCCACACATGGAGCTGCGCAAATGAGCCGCGAGATCCTGAAAGTCGAAAACTTGAGCATGCGCTTCGGCGGCTTGCTGGCGGTCAATGGCGTGGCCCTGACCGTGAAAGAGAAACAAGTGGTCGCGTTGATCGGCCCGAACGGCGCCGGCAAGACAACGGTGTTCAACTGCCTCACCGGTTTCTACAAGCCGAGCGGTGGCAGCATCCTGCTCGACGGCCAGCCGATCCAGGGCCTGGCCGGTCACGAGATCGCCCGTAAGGGCGTGGTGCGGACCTTCCAGAACGTGCGCTTGTTCAAGGACATGACGGCGGTCGAGAACCTGCTGATCGCCCAGCACCGTCACTTGAACACCAACTTCTTCGCCGGCCTGTTCAAGACCCCCGCGTTCCGCAAAAGCGAGCGCGAGGCCATGGAGTACGCCGAGTACTGGCTGGACAAGGTCAACCTGACCGAGTTTGCCAACCGCCCGGCCGGCACCCTGGCCTACGGTCAGCAACGCCGCTTGGAAATCGCCCGTTGCATGATGACCCGCCCACGGATCCTCATGCTCGACGAACCAGCGGCCGGCCTGAACCCCAAGGAAACCGAAGACCTCAAGGCGCTGATCGGCGTGTTGCGTGAGGAAAACAACGCCACGGTGTTGTTGATCGAACACGACATGAAACTGGTCATGAGCATTTCCGACCACATCGTGGTGATCAACCAGGGCACGCCGCTGGCCGACGGGACGCCGGAGCAGATCCGCGACAATCCTGAAGTGATCAAAGCCTATTTGGGGGAAGCGTAAAATGCTGCAATTCGAAAACGTTTCCACTTTCTACGGCAAGATCCAGGCCCTGCACAGCGTCAACGTGGAAGTGCGCCAAGGTGAAATCGTCACGCTGATCGGTGCCAACGGCGCCGGCAAATCGACCTTGCTGATGACCCTGTGCGGTTCGCCCCAGGCCCACAGCGGCAGCATCCGCTACATGGGTGAAGAACTGGTGGGCCAGCAGTCGTCGCAGATCATGCGCAAGAGCATTGCGGTGGTGCCGGAAGGCCGTCGGGTGTTCTCGCGCCTGACCGTGGAAGAGAACCTGGCCATGGGCGGGTTCTTTACCGACAAGGGCGACTACCAGGAGCAGATGGACAAGGTGCTGCACCTGTTCCCACGCCTCAAGGAACGCTTCAACCAGCGCGGTGGCACCATGTCCGGCGGCGAGCAGCAAATGCTCGCCATCGGCCGTGCGCTGATGAGCAAGCCCAAGCTGCTGCTGCTGGACGAACCTTCACTGGGCCTGGCGCCGATCATCATCCAGCAGATCTTCGACATCATCGAACAACTGCGCAAGGACGGTGTGACGGTGTTCCTGGTGGAGCAGAACGCCAACCAGGCGCTGAAAATCGCTGACCGTGCCTATGTGCTGGAAAACGGCCGCGTGGTGATGCAGGGTACGGGCGAGCAGTTGCTGACGGATCCGAAAGTGCGTGAGGCGTACCTGGGCGGCTGATAAAGCCGATCGGAAAAAACCATGAGAGGAGCCGGGAAACCCGCTCCTCTTTTTTTTTGCGGAAAAACAAAAGATTTTCCCTACAGGCTTGTAACGATTTTCTCCGTACCGTCTCTAGAGGTGTACGCAGGCACCCATGCCTGCCACCTCAACCCACTGCTGGAGATACACCATGACTACCAAACTGTCCGCCGCTACCCTCGTACTGGCACTCGGTTCGGCCTTGAGCCTGTCCGCGCTGACCACCACCGCACACGCAGCCGACGACATGCAGAAATGCTTCGGTGTCGCCGAAGCGGGCAAAAACGATTGCGCCGCAGGCGCCGGCACTTCCTGCGCCGGCACCTCGAAAACCAAAGACCAGGCCAACGCCTGGAAACTGGTCCCAGCCGGCACCTGCCTCAAGACCCCAAGCTCCACCTCGCCGACCGGCTTCGGCCAGGAAGCAGCCTTTACCGCCAAGTCCTGATCCCTCGCGAAACCTGAGTACTGATGATGACTCTTTCATCCCTGCAAGCCGTCTCCCAGGCTCAGGCGCCCGGCCTCCCACGCAGGGCCGGGCTAGGGCTCAAGCACGAGCACTTCGTTGAAGTGCTCGAAACCGCACCCGATATCGGTTTTTTTGAAGTGCATGCCGAAAACTACATGGTGGCCGGCGGCCCGTTTCATCACTACCTGGGGCTGATCCGCGAGCAGTACCCGCTGTCATTGCACGGTGTGGGCCTGTCCATCGGTGGCGAAGGACCGCTGAACCGTGAGCACTTGGCGCGGTTGGCCACGCTGATCGAGCGCTATCAACCCCACTCCTTTTCCGAACACCTGGCGTGGTCCAGCCACGGCCCGGTGTTCCTCAATGACCTGTTGCCCCTGGCCTACGACAGCGCCACCCTGCAACGGGTGTGCGAACACGTGGACCAGGTACAGAGCACCCTCAAGCGGCCGATGCTGCTGGAGAACCCGTCGACCTACCTGCAGTTCCAACGCTCAACCCTGGAAGAGACCGATTTCATAAGCGAGATCATTCGCCGTACCGGGTGCGGCCTGTTGCTGGATGTGAACAACGTCTACGTGTCGTGCATCAACCACCAGCTCAACCCACTCGCCTACATAGATGCCCTGCCGTTGCACGCCGTGGGTGAAGTTCATCTGGCCGGTTTCGCCGAAGACGCTGACAGCCTGGGCGACCGCCTGTTGATCGATGACCACGGTTCGCCCATCGATAACGCCGTGTGGCAGCTCTACGAACAAGTACTGGCACGCATCGGCCCGATGGCGACGCTGATCGAACGGGACAATCAGTTGCCGGCGTTCAGCGTGCTGCTGACGGAAGCTGAACAGGCCGACTGGCATCTTTCACAGGTGATCCCATGAGCCTTCATGACGACTTCACCGCGGCCTTGCTGGCGCCGGAACAGGCGTGTCCGGATGGTTTGTTCAGCAGTAACGGTGCCGATCCAGCCAGTCGCTTCGCGGTATACCGCAACAATGTGCACAGCGCGTTGATCAACGCATTGGTGACGGCATACCCGGTGACGCTGCAACTGGTGGGCGATGAATTCTTTCGCGCAATGGCGAGCGTCTACGTCCAGGGGCACGCGCCGACCAGTCCATTGATCAGTGAGTACGGCAGCACGCTCGCCGATTTCATCCAGGGCTTCGAACCGGCGGCCAGCGTGCCCTACCTGGCAGATATTGCCCGCCTGGAACGCTTGCGGGTTTGCGCGTATCACGCGAGCGACAGCCACCCCTTGGATCAACAGGCCGTGCTGCTGGCATTGCAAGATCAAGCAGACCTGGGAGCGCTGCGCCTGCAACTGCACCCGTCCGTGGGCACCCTGGACTCCGCGTATGCGGTCGTGACGGTGTGGGCGGCGCACCAGACCGAGGGCGGCCTGGCGACCCTGGACCCGTGGAACGCCCAGAGTGCGCTGGTATTGCGCCACGGCCTGGAGGTCAGGGTTTTCGCCATCAATCGAAGTTCAGTGGCGTTTATCAACAGCCTGGCCCAAGGCCTGACCTTAGAAAAAGCCGTGGAACACGCGCTCGATGCGTCACCCGACTTCGATCTGCACCGATGCCTCACGCTGCTGATCAGCCACAGCGCCATCACTCATTTGCATCTAAAACACAAGGTATCGCCATGAACACTCACCCTTCATACCTGATCAAACGGGTCATCCAACTCTTCGAGCAAATTCCCTACAGCCTGATTGCCTTTGTCGCGCGCTTTTCCATTGCCGCGGTGTTCTGGAAATCCGGGCAAACCAAAGTCGAAGGCTTTGCCATTGATTTGATCAGCGGTACTTTCCAGCTCGGCACACCGAAACTGGCGGCTTCGACACTGCCGCTGTTTCGCAGTGAATACCATGTGCCGCTGCTTTCGCCTGAAGTGGCGGCACCTATGGCTGCGTTTGCCGAGCACTTTTTCCCGGTGCTGATCCTCGTCGGGTTCGCCACGCGCTTTTCGGCCTTGGCCCTGATCGGCATGACCCTGGTGATTCAGCTGTTTGTCTACCCGGACGCCTACCCGACTCATGGCACCTGGATTGCGCTGCTGTTACTGCTGATGGCCAAAGGGCCGGGGCGCGTATCCATCGATCACCTGATCGCCCGTCGCTACGCTTAAAGCCGATCCAACGCCTCGCCACTGCGCTTGAACCAATCCACCAGGTAGTCGGCCAACACCTGGGTGCGACGCGGCAGGCCGCCCTGATAGGGGTGCACCAGGTACATCGGCATGCTCCGCGTCTGATAATCGCGCAGGAGCCAACGCAATCGGCCGTCAGCCAATTCCGCCGGCAGTACATAGGATGGCAGGCGCGCGATACCCGCGCCCACCAGCGCGGCCTTTTTCAACAGGTTGTAGTGATTGGAGGCAAAGGTGCCACTGACCCGCACCCGCAACAATTCGTGCTGCTGGTGGTACAACCACTCCTCGCGACCGCTGTAGTGACTGTTGAGCAGGCAGATATGCGCGGCCAGGTCAGCCGGCGTCTCGGGTTCACCATAGTGCTCGAGGTAGGCCGGGCTGGCGCAGGTCATCTCATGCCAGGCCAGCAACGGCTTGGCCACCAGGCGCTCGTTTTCAATCGCGCCTGAGCGTACGCCCAGGTCAAAGCCGTCCCGGGCCAGATCACGGTAGCGGTTGTTGAGCTCCAGCTCGATCTGCACCTGCGGATACTGTTTGGAAAACTCCAGTAACAAGCCATCGAAAAAGGTTTCGCCCAGCGACACCGGAACCGTCATACGCACAGGCCCGGCCAGGTCATCCTTAAGCCGAGCCAGTGCCTGGCGGGCGCGATCCACTTGCACCACCAATGCCTGGGCCTGGGGCAGCAATGCCGCACCCGCAGCAGTCAGGCTGAGTTTGCGCGTGGTGCGATGCAGCAATACCACGGAAAACTGCGCCTCCAACTGGCTGATCCGCTTGGACAGCTGCCCTTTGCTGCAGCCCAGTTGCTCGGCGGCCAGGGTGAAACTACCGGCTTCTATCAGTACGGCAAAGGCCGCCAGATCATCCATCTCGCTCATGGATTGTTTCCATTTGAAAACCAAAGGTTGCCTATTAGCACGTTTATCCACCCAAAAAGCCACTCTAGACTGACCCTTCACTTAAACCCTGGAGGAACAGCACCATGAAAATCCTATTGATTGGCGCCAGCGGCACGATTGGCTCGGCGGTCAAGACCGAACTCTCTCAGCGTCACGAAGTGATCAGCATCGGCCGCAGCGGCGGCGACTTCCGGGTGGATATCAGCGACAGCGCCTCAATCCGTACACTGTTCGAACAGACCGGCAAGTTCGATGCCCTGATCTGCGCAGCCGGCAGCGTGAACTTCGTGCCGCTGGGCGACATGCGCGAAAGCGACTTCGAGCTGGGCCTGCGTGACAAGCTGATGGGTCAAGTCAACCTGCTGCTGATCGGGCGTGAATATGCCAACGACGGCGCCTCGTTTACCTTCACCAGCGGCATTCTCAACCGCGACCCGATCCGCACCGGCGCTTCGGCTTCGTTGGTCAATGGCGCCATTGACGCCTTCGTAAAAGCCGCCGCAATCGAATTGCCGCGCGGCCTGCGCGTCAACTCCGTCAGCCCGACCGTGCTGTTGGAAGCCATGGGCAGCTATGCGCCGTACTTTCGTGGCTACAAACCGGCGCCCGGCGCCGAGGTGGCATTGGCCTACGCGAAAAGTGTCGAAGGCTTGCAGACGGGTCAGACTTTTATCGTTGGTTAAATCGGATGCCTGTCGGAATTGACTGAAGCTGGCGACCGGGGTTGTGATGCAACGCAGGTCTGCGTAACGTGGCGGCACTTGTCTGGAGACCCGATAATGCGTGCCGCCCATAGCCTTGCCCTGTTTGCCTTGCTTCCCCTGTTCGCCGCCTGCCAGATGTTCGACAGCGAGCCGGCAAAGCCCTCTCTCGCGGGACTGACCCGTATGCAGGGCGAACTCACGGCGGTCGGCGGCAAACTGTTGTTCCAGCCGTGCAACGACAAACGCAACTACGTGGTCAACGACACCAGCGGCACCAGCGTCCTGCAGGAGGCGGCCTCCTTGGCCGGCCAGCAAGGTGCGCTGTTCGCTGACCTGCGTGGCCAGTTCTCCGGCGTTGCCAGCGGCACCCAGGGCAGCGTGGACCTGCAACAGCTCTACCGCATGGAGCGCTCGACCTCGGCCTGCAACGACCCGGACTTCAAACGCACGATCCTGCGCGCCAATGGCCACAACCCGGCCTGGTCGATGAACGTCACCGCCAAGGGCATGGTGCTGCAGCGCGAAGGCCAGCCGCCACTGGCGGTGCCTTATGTGGAAGAGCAAATCGGCGAAGGCCGCTTCAACCTCATGACCGAAGCCAACAACCAGAAAGTCGAACTGTGGGTAGCCCCGCAGCGTTGCGTCGACCCGGTCAGCGGCAGCCTGCAGCACATGAGCGCCGAGTTGCGCGTCAACGGCCAGGTGCAACGGGGTTGCGCAGCGTTTGGCGGTTCGCGCGACGACTGACTGGGCCCCTGTGCTTTTTTAACCTGACGGGAAACGGCCTTTGGGGCTTATAATCGCCGGTTTGCAAAACAGCCGGCCTCATTGCCCGCCGCCCACCGGATCCTGTCATGTTACGAATCACCGAACTCAAGCTGCCCATCGACCATCCTGAAGAGGACCTGCGGCCTGCCATCGTGCAACGCCTAGGCATCGCCAGCGATGACCTGCTCGACTTCACCCTGTTCAAGCGCAGCTACGACGCCCGCAAGAAGTCGTCGGAGTTGTGCTTCATCTACACCATCGACTTGAACGTGAAAGGCGAAGCCGCCCTGCTGCTCAAGTTCGCCGATGACCGCAACGTCAACACCGCACCGGACGTCAGCTACAAAGTCGTGGGCCATGCGCCGCAAGGCCTGACAGAACGCCCTATCGTCGTCGGCTTCGGCCCCTGCGGGATCTTCGCCGGGCTGTTGCTGGCGCAGATGGGCTTCAAGCCGATCATCCTCGAGCGCGGCAAGGAAGTGCGCCAGCGCACCAAGGACACCTGGGGCCTGTGGCGCAAAAGTGTGCTCAACCCCGAGTCCAACGTGCAGTTCGGTGAAGGCGGCGCCGGGACCTTTTCCGACGGCAAGCTGTACAGCCAGATCAAGGACCCGAAATTCCACGGTCGCAAAGTCCTGCACGAGTTCGTCAAGGCCGGCGCGCCGGAAGAAATCCTTTACGTCAGCAAACCACACATCGGCACGTTCCGCCTGACCGGCGTGGTAGAAAACATGCGCGAGCAAATCATCGCCCTCGGCGGTGAAGTGCGCTTCGAACAGCGGGTGACCGACGTACTGATCGAAGACGGCCAATTGAACGGCGTGGTCGTCGATGGCGACGAGCAAATCCTCTCCAAGCACGTGATCCTGGCCCTGGGCCACAGCGCCCGCGACACCTTCCGCATGCTCCATGGTCGTGGCGTGTACATGGAAGCCAAGCCGTTCTCGGTGGGCTTCCGCATTGAACACCCGCAATCGCTGATCGACGCCGCACGCCTGGGTAAGTATGCCGGGCACCCGAAGCTCGGCGCCGCCGACTACAAGCTGGTGCACCACGCCAAGAACGGCCGCTCGGTCTACAGTTTTTGCATGTGCCCAGGCGGTACCGTGGTCGCAGCCACGTCAGAGCCGAACCGCGTCGTGACCAATGGCATGAGCCAGTACTCGCGTAACGAGCGCAATGCCAACTCCGGCATCGTGGTCGGCATCACGCCTGAGGTGGATTATCCGGGTGGCCCGCTGGCAGGTATCGAATTGCAGGAGCGCCTGGAGTCCCACGCCTACATTCTCGGCGGCAGCACCTATGAGGCTCCCGCGCAGTTGGTCGGTGATTTCATCGCCGGCAAGCCGTCCACGGCGATTGGCAGCGTGGAACCGTCCTACAAACCCGGCGTGTCCCTGGGTGACCTCGCCCTGGCCTTGCCGGACTTCGCCATCGAGGCGATCCGCGAAGCGTTGCCTGCGTTCGAGAAGCAGATCAAGGGCTACTCGCTGCACGATGCGGTGTTGACCGGTATCGAGACGCGTACCTCATCGCCGCTGCGGATTACCCGCAACGAATCGATGCAGAGCTTGAACGTGAAAGGCCTGTTCCCGGCCGGTGAAGGTGCGGGTTATGCCGGTGGGATTCTGTCGGCGGGTGTGGATGGGATTCGGATTGCCGAGGCATTGGCCCGGGATATGTTGGGCATCGAAGCCTAAAACACCGCGATCCAAATGTGGGAGGGGGCAAGCCCCCTCCCACATTTTGCTTTGTGTCGGGTCAGATATTTGCGCGCAAGATCGTGTCGGGCAACGGCTCACCCCGCTCAACACTGGCCGCAACAGCCGCAATCAAACCGTCCAATTCATACCCCTGCCCCGCCAGCCACGCCGGGTCGTAGTAGGTCGTGGCGTAGCGCTCGCCCCCATCACACAAGATCGCCACGATCGAACCCGACTCCCCTGCCGCTTTCATTTGCTGCGCCGCCACCAGCGCGCCAACCAGGTTGGTCCCGCTGGAACCGCCAACCCGTCGCCCCAGCCGCTCGGCCAGGTAATGCATGGCTGCCAGCGACAACGCGTCCGGCACCTTGACCATCGCATCAATCACCTTGGGCAAAAACGACGCCTCGACCCGTGGCCGGCCAATGCCTTCGATGCGCGAACCGCAGTCCAGGCGCAAGCTTGCATCGCCACTCTGATAAAAATCAAAAAACACCGATCGCTCGGCATCGGCGCACAGCACGCGGGTGCAATGCTGGCGGTAGCGCACGTAGCGACCGAGGGTCGCGGTGGTGCCGCCGGTGCCGGGGCTGGAGATCAACCAGCTCGGTTCCGGATGCTGCTCGAAGCGCATCTGCTGGAAGATCGACTCGGCGATATTGTTGTTCGCTCGCCAGTCGGTGGCGCGCTCGGCGTAGGTGAACTGGTCCATGAAATGCCCGCCGCTTTCCTGGGCCAGGCGTTCGGACTCAGCGTAGATCTGCGTCGGATCCTGCACCAGGTGGCTCTTGCCGCCATAGAAGGCAATCTGCGCGATTTTTTCCTGGGAGGTGGTGGCCGGCATCACCGCAATAAACGGCAAACCCAGCAGGCGCGCAAAGTAGGCTTCGGAAATCGCCGTCGACCCGCTGGACGCCTCAATCACCGGCGCCCCCGGCTTGAGCCAGCCATTGCACAGCGCATACAGGAACAGCGAGCGCGCGAGTCGATGCTTGAGGCTGCCGGTGGGGTGGCTGGACTCGTCCTTGAAATACAACTCGATACCCGGCAATCCCGGCAACGGCAAGGGGATCAGGTGCGTGTCGGCGCTGCGCTGGAAGTCGGCTTCAATGATGCGAATGGCTTCGCGGGCCCAGGGACGGTGGTCGCTCATGGAGGTTTTCTCTAAGGATTTCGGCTTCGATTCTAGGGGGTTTCCTACACGCCACACAGGTACAGTAACGGCACGTTTGGACACACAATTGCTAGGCTTAAGCACAACCTCATCCCAGCGCGCCGCTTATAACAAATAAGAATATAACTTTTGTTTTAACAACTAACGGTACGGGTTAGGGTACCCACCTATTGAATCCGGATTGGAGAGCATCCCTTGGCTCTGCGTAGCACTTTCACCCGTTTCTTCCAGCTGGAAGCCGCCAGTGGCCTGTTATTGATCGCGGCTGCGGCGCTGGCGCTGATTATTAACAACTCGCCTTTGTCACATCTGTACAACGCGTTTCTCGATGTACCGGTGGTGGCACAGATTGGCGCGTTGAAAATCGCCAAGCCAGCCCTGCTATGGATCAACGATGGCCTGATGGCCTTGTTTTTCCTGTTGATCGGCCTGGAGGTCAAGCGCGAGTTGCTCGACGGCCACCTGTCGAAACCCTCGCAAGTGGTGTTGCCAGGCGCAGCGGCCATCGGCGGCATGGTCGTGCCGGCCCTGATCTATTGGGCGATCAACAAGGACTACCCGGCTGCGCTTTCCGGCTGGGCGATTCCCATGGCCACCGACATTGCATTCGCCCTCGGCGTCCTCGCCCTGCTGGGCAAGCGCGTGCCGGTGTCGCTGAAACTGTTCCTGATGACCCTGGCGATCATTGACGACCTGGGCGCGATCATCGTGATCGCTATTTTCTATTCCGCCGACCTGTCCGGTGCCGCCCTGGCAGGTGCAGGTACGTGCTTGATTGCCTTGATCGCGATGAACCGCCTGGGTGTGATCAAGCTCGGACCGTACCTGATTATTGGGCTGATCCTGTGGGTGTGCGTACTCAAGAGCGGCGTGCACGCGACGCTCGCCGGTGTGACGTTGGCATTCTGCATCCCGATGCGCACCAAGAACGCCGAGCCGTCGCCATTGCTCACGCTGGAGCACGCCCTGCACCCGTGGGTGGCCTACGCCATCCTGCCGCTGTTTGCCTTCGCCAACGCCGGGGTGTCCCTGACCGGCGTCAGCCTGGAAAGCTTCACTCACCATGTGCCTATGGGCATCGCTGCGGGCCTGTTGATCGGCAAGACCGTTGGTGTGTTCGGGCTCACTTGGCTGGCCATCAAGACCGGCATCGCCGCCCTGCCCAACGGCGCAAACTGGGGCCAGGTGTTTGGTGTGGCGATCCTGTGCGGTATCGGCTTTACCATGAGCCTGTTTGTGGGTTCGCTGGCATTTGTGCCGGGTGCCAGTGAGTTCGCGGGTGAAGACCGGATGGGGATTCTGACGGGATCGATCCTGGCGGCGTGTATGGGTTATGCGGTGACGGCAATGGCGAGTCGCAAGAAGGCCTGATACGCCCGACGAAGACTCACTGTGGCGAGGGAGCTTGCTCCCGCTGGGCTGCGCAGCGGCCCCGAAGCGTTTACCGCGATTGTGATGCTATATCGCTTACCCAACAGGGGCCGCTTCGCGCCCCAGCGGGAGCAAGCTCCCTCGCCACAGGTCGTGCAAACTTGGACATACTCGGCCCTCCTAACGCTGGGCCTTACCTCCAGTGCACTTACCGGAACACGTGAGCCTCGGGATGCAGGTCAATGCATCTTTGAAGTCGCAGCCCTGTCAATAATGGGGTTCGCAATAAAAAACCGCCCTACCAAGGCGGTTTTTTATTGCCTGCATTTTTTGCAGTTCAACCCGGCCACACCCCATAAAACCAAAAACCCCAACCGGTCACCCGGCTGGGGTTTTGTGTTTCTACAACCAGCGCTTAACGCGTAACGCGGCTGGTACCATCAACGGTCATGATGCGTACGCGGTCGCCGATGCGGAAGATTTCATTCTCCTGCACGGCCTGCACGTAGGCGCGCATGCTGCCATCGTCTTCGCGAACGGTGATTTCCACACCTTGGGTGCGGGTCAGGCCTTCTTCGGTGGCCGAACCCAGCAGGCCACCGGCGACCGCGCCGATCACGGCGGTCACGATGCTGCCACGGCCGCCGCCGATGGCGCTGCCGCCAACGCCGCCGATGACTGCGCCTGCAGCGCCGCCGATTGGGGTCTTGGTGCCTTCGATTTTCACCGGACGCAGGGATTCGATGGTGCCCATGCGCACGGTCTGCACACGACGCGCTTCGTCACGGGAGTACGAGTCGCCGGTCAGACTCGAGGCGCAGCCACCCAGCAGCAACGACAGGGTGGTAAAGCAGGCAACCAGTAAAACGGACTTACGCATAGCATCAACTCCAAAGGACAGGTGTTCATTAAACGCTGCGGCTTGACGCCTGTCACGGCAAGCCCCACAGAAAATTGCTTTCATTCAGCCTTAGTACAGACTGCCCGCACCAGTAAACTCGACGAACGGTAGCACTTCTCTCGTAGCCAGGACCTTCATGGATTACTTCATCATTGTAGTCACAACCCTTGCCGGCCTGTATTTCCACGGCTGGTTGTACCTGCGCATCAGGCGCTGGATGGACCGTGATCTGGCGCTGTCCCTGGCGGGCAATGATCTGCACAAGCGTGCCTTCATGCTCAAGCAGCTGGAGCGGGCCCGCGCATTGAAGATCAAACGGCCAGACTTGCCGCACTGGTTGAAGAGTGCCGCGCAGCAATACACGCCTGAAGTCTCTGTCCAAGAGACTTCAGGGTGATGGGCAACATTCAAGCGAAGTGACGAAAGGTGCAGCTCAGGGTGCCAGACGCTCGCGCGTCCACTGGGAGTCTTGCAGGCGGTAGTTCAGGCGATCATGCAGGCGGCTGGCACGGCCTTGCCAGAACTCGATGCGCTCGGGCAACAAACGATAGCCACCCCAATGCTCCGGGCAATCGGGCTGGGTATCGCTGAAACGTTGCTCGGTGGCCTTAAGCAGGTCCTGCAGTTCTTCCCGGTCACGAATGACCTGGCTCTGCGGAGAAGCCCATGCCCCCAGGCGGCTGCCCAGCGGACGGACCTGATAATAAGCGTCCGACTCCTCAGGGGTGACCTTGACCACCCGCCCCTCGATGCGCACTTGGCGCTCCAGGGTCGGCCAGAAAAACGTCATGGCCGCAAACGGCCGTGCCGCGAGCTGTTGGCCCTTGGCACTCTGATAGTTGGTGAAGAAGGTAAAGCCCTGCGCGTCCAGGCCCTTGAGCAACAGGATGCGACAGTGCGGGCGACCGTCCTGGTCGACCGTGGCCAAGGTCATGGCATTGGCCTCCACCGGTGGCTGCTCGGTCTTAACCGCGTCAGCAAACCACTGGTGGAATAAGGCAAACGGCTCGTCCGGGGCCTGGGCCTCGCTCAAACCATCCCGTGTGTAGTCACGGCGCATATCGGCCAGTGCCTGGGTCATGCGGCTTTATCCTTGTGGTTCAGCGGCTCAGTTTTTTGCCTGGTCAGTGGCCGGTGCAGCGGCCTTGGCTTTGGCTGGAGCCGGTTTTTTCGCAGCGGGCTTGGCCGGGGCTTTTTTAGCGGCTGGCTTGGCGGCGGCTTTCTTGGCAGGCGCCTTTTTGGCCGGGGCCTTGGCGGCCGGAGCCGGGGCTGGAACGTCCTGCACCGCAACCATTTCGGCGGCAGGCGGGGTCTTGCCCGATTGATACTTGCTCAGCAGCGCCAGCATGGTGGTGCGCTGGGTGAACATGATTTCCATACGACGGTTCAGGGCACGGCCCTGGTTGCTGTCGTTGGCGGCACGTGGCATCAGGTCGCCCATGCCACGCAGCATCAGACGATCCTGCTTCAAGCCGCTGAGGCTGAAGATCGAGGCGATGGATTGCGCACGTTCCTTGGTCAACGCCTGGCTGGCCGGGGCGGTGCCGGTGGCATCTACGTGGCCCAATACGAGTACGGCGGTCTTCGGATCGGCTTCAACGGCCTTGGCGACGCGAGTGAAGGGACCGAGGGTGACCGGCAGCAACATCGCTGGACGTTTCGGGTTGTAGGAACCGTCTACCGGGGCAATCACCACCAGCACGTTGTCGCGACGCTCAAGTTGCAGGTTGCTGTCCTTGATGGCGGCGCGCAGACGCGGCTCATAGTCGTCCAGCCAGGCTTGGGTGATTTTCGGATCGGGCATCGGCACGTTGGTCACATCGACCTTGGCCAGTGGCTTGGGCTTGCTTTCGAACGGCCACCACCAGTGGGTTTCAGTGTCGTTCTTAGCGACCGCAGGGGCAGGTTCCGCGGCCTTGAGGTCGGCTTTCAGGTCGGCCTTGGCATCGGCGGCCTTTTCGTCGGCGGTCTTGGAAGAGAACGGCCACCAGCTCGAGCCGGTATCGGCCTTGGCAGCAGGCGCCGGAGCCGGCGCAGCAGCGGCAGCTGCTACCGGTGCGGCAGGCTTGGCGCCAGCAGCTGGCTTGGCGTCCGGTTTGGCATCCGGCTTGGCGTCGGTTTGGGTCACTGTATCTTTGGTCGCGGCCTTATCAGACCCAAATGACCACCAATGCCCGCCCTCGGCATCATTTTGTGGAGTTTGTGCGCAGCCGGTAATAGTGAGGCATAGCGCCAGTGCCAAGGACTTGTTCGATAACATGAGATATCCACAAAATGAGAAAAGAAACGGGGGTCTGTGTGACCCATTAAACAGACGCTTACAGAACATTAAAGTTACATCATTTCGTTCAGCGCCTTCTTATACTTGCCTTTGTAACAAAAAAACGTGAAACAGCAAGGGGTTTACAGACAACCGGCCAATATTCCGACCAACTTCTGTGCCCGTGGGTCCATAAGTACGTAAGGCCCCAATGTATTAGTCACGAAACCAAATGCTACATCATGCTCAGGGTCGGCAAAGCCGACCGAACCACCGGCACCGGGATGCCCGAAAGCACGCGGGCCAAGGCCGAAGGTGGCGTTGGGCAGTTGCGGTTGGTCCAACATGCAGCCCAGGCCAAAACGGGTCTGGGTCAATAATGTTTTATCCGGCCCGATACTGTGTTCGCGGGTCAATTGTTCAAGCATGTCGGCTTCGAGCAAACTACCGTCCAACAATCCGCTATAAAAACCCGCCAGGCTGCGCGCATTACCGTGACCATTTGCCGCTGGCTGCTGCATGCGACGCCATTCAGGTTTATTAGTGCTGGTCAGAATAGACGGGGGATTGGCAAAAGCACGCGTCGTCATGGACGCAGGTTCACGCATCATTACTTGCAGTAAACGTTGCGCGGCTTCATCGCCCATGTTGCCTTTACTGCGCGCTATATGGGCGACGCGATAAAACTCTTCATCCGCCAGGCCCACATGGAAGTCCAGCCCCAATGGCCGCGCAACCCGCGCGACGATGGACTCTCCCGGCCCGCGCCCATCGGCACGACGCAACAACTCACCGACCAGCCAGCCGTAGGTGATCGCCTCGTAGCCATGGCCTTGACCTGGCGTCCACCACGGGGCTTCGGCCGCCAGGGTATCGACCATCAGTTGCCAGTCGTAGAGCGCTTCGGTGGGCAGCATCTCGCGGATCGCCGGCAACCCGGCCTGGTGGCAGAGCAACTGGCGCAGCGTGATCGCCTCTTTCCCGGCCGCAGCAAATTCCGGCCAGTAGTGGGCGACCGGTGCATCAAGTTGCAATTTGCCTTCGGCCACCAATTGCAGGGCCGTGACGGCGGTGAAGGTCTTGGTGCAGGAGAACAGGTTGACGATGGTATCGCTGTGCCAGGCCTCGGCACCGTCCTTGTCGGCGGTGCCGGCCCACAGGTCGACAACGGTTTCACCGCCGATCTGGATGCAAAGCGCGGCACCACGCTCCTGCGGGTCTTCGAACAACGCGGCGAAAGCTTCACGTACCGCTTCGAACTGGAGTTCGTAATGACCCTGGATCTGCACCTGAACACCCTCGGAAAACACAGCAAAAAGTGGCCGACATTGTTCCAGCCCCGGCGGGTTTTGTGAACCCGTCAACCCTCAATCAATGGCCATTCCCAGCGTGTCCGCCTGCATGTCCGGCGCCCTGCCCCGCGCCTTTGCCGTCGTGCCCGTCCCTGCCGCCTTCGTTTTCACGCACGGCGCCGGCCGCCTTGGCCTTTTCCGCTTCCTTGCCCAGTTGATCAACCGCCGCCAGATTGCTTTTGCGCACACTGTCGACAAACCCCTGGAACGGTACATCGGTGATGCCCACCAGGCCGAAGTGGCCATTTTCGCCGTCGAGCAAACGCCCGGTCACCGGCTGGTCCAGGTACTGGAACCAGTGCACACCGACAATCGAGGGTTCGGCCATGGCCTGCTTGAGGAAATTGCCATAGGCCGCGCCGCGGTCTTCTTCCTTGGCCAACTGCGTCACGCCGCCCCAGAACGGCCCACGGTCGGCCGAGCCGAAGTTGAATTCGGTGATCAGCACGGGTTTGTCCAACGCCCGCAACGCGGCGAAGTCATAACCGTCCTGGGGTTTGAGGGTGTACATGTTGAAGCTCAACACATCGCAGTACTGAGCGCAGGAAGCCACGGCTTCCGGCTTGCTGACCGCATACCGGCCGCCCAACAGCAGGTGGTTGGGGGCGTGCCATTTCAGCGAGTCGGAGAGGGTCTTGAAGTAAGCATCCGCGAACGTCTTCTGGAAGTATTTGAAGTCAGCTTCGATTTCCGGGTGCTCGGGGTTGGGTACGGGCGGCTCGAAGCCGGGGTCTTCCATCAGCTCCCAGCCCTTCAATTCGATGCCCCAGGCTTTCGACAGGCCTTCTTCGTTGCGGTACTTGTCGCGCAGCTGCTTGAGGAACGCACGCTTGGCCGGCACATCGGTGGTCATGCGCAGGGTGCCGTAGGCCAAGGCGTAACGGGACTTGGGATCATCACCAGGGCCGGCCCAGGCCAGTTCGTTGTCGGCAAAGAAGCCAATCAACCACGGGTCATCACGATGATCGCGGGCCGCAATGGCCACGGCGCGTTCGGTGGCCATGGCAAAGCGCGGGTCGAACGGGTCGGGCATGCCGCCCCACCAGTCGGTGCCGGTACTGATGCTGGCGTAGTCGCCGACAATCGACAGCGGCAAGGTGTACGGCACACGGTCAGCGCTGGCCAGGCTCTCGTCGCTCCAGTTGCCGACGGTGTTGAAACCCCAGGCTTGCAGGCGGTCGAGGGTGTGAGTCATCCAGCGTTTCTGGTCAAACCCTTCACCGCCATAAGTGCGCTGGAGGTTGGCGCCGTAAAAGTCATACCAACGCCCGGCACCAAAGCTGCGCCCTTCGCCCGCGCCGTTGCCGGTGCGGTTGTCGCTGCTGCCGTAATACTTGTCGAAGGGTTCACCGCCTTTAGGCAGCGCGCCGAACATCCATTCACGGCCGGCGACGTAGGTCTGGCTGTTGTCCGGGGCCACGGTATTGACGCCCAGGGAGTAGAACGGATGCCCCTCCGGCGTCACCAAGTACCAGCGCCCATCGCGCTTCTCGGTGCGGAAAAACCCGCTGGCGTCGAACGCCGGGCCTTTGCTCCAGCCGCCATATTGGTCCAGGGCGGATTTATCCCGCGTGGCCAGCCAGCCCTGCAGTTGCTGTTGCTCCTTGGCGGCGGCGGCCTTGAGTTGCTCGTCGCTGCTGACTTTTTCCGGCCAGCGCGCACGGGTGGATTGACCGTAGGCATCCACCAGTTCGCTGTAGGCGGCCTTCAGCACCGGCTCGCTGTCCTGCACGCCGAAACGCTCCAGCAGGATGCTTTGGGCGGCGTTGGGCTTGATCATCGACAACGTCACCGAAACCACCTGGCTGCGGTCGATCTCACCCGCGCTGCTGGCGAGCAATACGCGCTGGCCGTCTACGGTGATCGGCATCGGCGGACCGGCCTTCATGCCCTGGCTCAGCGGCGAGTTGGCCTGCAGCGGTACCAACAGCGTCTGCGCCGGGCCGGCGGGCAGGTCGACGCGACTGACCAGGGTACGGCCATCACTGCTCTGCACCTTGACGTAGAGCGTCAGCGCCCAGTCCATCGCACTCTGGATGCGCAGGCTCATGGCCCCCGACTGGGACCAGTCCCAGGTACCGGTTTGCGGGCTGAGGACCAGGCTCGGTTCGGCGGCCGCGTTGAAGGTGATGCGGCGCAGCACTTCGCCTTCGGGCGTTTGTTCGGCGTTGTACTGCGGCAGGCTGGCGTCCTGGGTCGCCACCTTGACCACATCGGCAGGCCGGACGAAGTTGAACAAGGTCTGTTGCCCGGCAGGCGCGGCCATCAAGGGCGCGGCGAACAGCAAGGCAAAAAGGGCGGGCAGCGTGCGAATCATACGAACAAGGTTCTCCCAGACGGCCGGTGAATGGCCTGATGACATAATTGAGATAGACCACGAAGTGGGCGAATCCGCCCACGGTGGCTTAAGAAATTTCGCGCCTGAACGGCGGCAAGGCATTGAGGATAGCCTTGCCATAGCGTTGGGTGACCAGGCGGCGGTCGAGCAAGGTGATGGTGCCCCGGTCTTCTTCGGTACGCAGCAAGCGACCGCAGGCCTGGACCAGCTTCAGGGAAGCATCCGGCACCGAGATCTCCATGAACGGATTACCGCCCCGTGCCTCGATCCACTCGGCCAAGGCCGCCTCGACCGGGTCATCCGGTACCGAGAACGGGATCTTGGCGATCACCACGTGTTCGCAGTAGGCGCCGGGCAAGTCGACACCTTCGGCGAAACTCGCAAGGCCGAACAACACGCTGGAGTCCCCACCGTCCACCCGCGCCTTGTGTTTGTTCAGGGTCTCCTGCTTGGACAGGTTGCCCTGGATAAACACCTGCTTGCGCCAGTCACGGTCAAGGCCGTCGAACACGTCCTGCATCTGTTTGCGCGAAGAGAACAGCACCAGGGTGCCGCGCGAACCCTCCACCAAACCCGGCAGGTCACGAATGATTGCCGCCGTGTGCGCTGGCGCATCCCGTGGGTCGGCCTTGAGGTCCGGCACCCGCAGCACACCCGCATCGGCGTGATGGAACGGGCTCGGCACCACCGCGGTGACGGCCTTTTTCGGCAGGCCGGCGCGCATGCGGAAACGGTCGAAGGTACCCAGTGCGGTCAGCGTGGCCGAGGTCACCAGGCAGCCGTAGGCTACGTTCCACAGGTTGCGCCGCAGCATTTCGGCCGCGAGGATCGGGCTGGCGTTGACCTCGATGTCGAACAACGCGCCGCTTTCCGACAGGGTCAGCCAGCGCGCCATGGGTGGGTTGTCTTCCGGGTCTTCGACGGTGAAGGCGGTCCACAACTCCCAGTTACCCTGGGAACGCGACAACAGGCTGCCGAACAGCGGATACCATTCTTCGGCCTGGTTGCTGGCGATACCAATATTGACCTCGCCGTCCATGCCCTCTTTGAGCAGGTCAGTGAGGCGGGTGAACAAGTCGGTCAGGCGTGAAAAGCCCTTCTTCAGCTCAATGCCCATTTCGCGCATGTGCTCGGGGATCAACCCGCCGACGAAACGGTGACGCGGCCGCTCACGGCCCTCGACGTCTTCGCCAGGCTTGAAGTCGGCTACCTGCTCGCAGGCGCTGAACATGAACTGCTGCTGGGTCTTGATCTCCCGCGCCAGTTCCGGCACCTGTTCGATCAGCTTGCCCAGATCGCCGGGCAGCGGGTGCTGGGCCAGCAACTTGGTGAGGTTCTTGGCGGTGGTTTCCAGCCAGTCGGCGGTGGAGCGCAGGCGTGTGTAGTGGGCGAAGTGGCCGATGGCCTTGTCGGGAAGGTGATGCCCTTCGTCGAAGACGTAGAGGGTATCGCGCGGGTCGGGCAGTACAGCGCCGCCGCCCAGGGCCAGGTCGGCCAGGACCATGTCGTGGTTGGTGACGATCACATCGACCTTGCCCATGCCTTCGCGGGCTTTATAAAAAGCGCATTGACCGAAGTTGGGGCAATGGCGGTTGGTGCATTGGCTGTGGTCGGTGGTCAAGCGCGCCCAATCGGCGTCTTCCAGGGCGGTGGGCCAGCTGTCGCGGTCACCGTCCCATTTATTACCGGCCAGTTTCTCGATCATGCTGGTGAACAGCTTCTGGCTGACTTCATCCACCTCGATCTTGAAGCCTTCTTCTTCAAACAGCGACGCCGTAGCGGTTTGCGCGTGGCCTTCCTGCAACAGCACGTCAAGCTTGGACAGACACATGTAGCGCCCACGGCCCTTGGCCAGGGCGAAGGTGAAGTTGAGGCCGCTGTTGCGCATCAGGTCGGGCAAGTCTTTGTAGACAATCTGCTCTTGCAGGGCGACGGTGGCGGTGGCGATCACCAGCCGCTTGCCGGCGGCCTTGGCGGTCGGGATCGCGGCCAGGCTGTAGGCCACGGTCTTGCCGGTACCGGTGCCGGCCTCGACGGCCACGACCGCGGGCTCACCCTCGCGGCGACCTTCGTCGTCGGTGTCGATATCCCCGAGGACCTTGGCCACTTCGGCGATCATCAGGCGTTGGCCGTAACGCGGTTTCAAGCTCTTGGCTTCGAGAAAACGCGAATAGGCGCCCTGGATCGTGGTTTTGAGTTCAGTGCTGATCATGGATAGTCGGGCGCAAAAAACGCTGGATAAATTTTCAGTGGTTCGGATCGGCCGCTATCATACCCCGCTAATTAATCCCGCGCAGAACGGAGTACCACAATGACCGCGTTTAGCCTCGCTTACACCCTGCATGTATTGGCCGCCCTGGTGTGGGTCGGCGGTATGTTTTTCGCCTGGATGATCCTGCGCCCCGCCGCAGTGGCGGCACTTGAGGGCCCTGCCCGGCTCAAACTGTGGGCGAATGTGTTTCAACGTTTTTTCGTGTGGGTGTGGGTGGCGGTGCTGGTTTTGCCGATCAGCGGTGTGGGCCTGCTGCAACTGCGTTTCAGCGGTTTTGAGACGGCGCCGCGTTATGTGCAGGTGATGATGGGTTTGTATCTTGTGATGACGGCGCTGTTTATCCGCATTCAGGCGTTGAAATTCCCGGAACTGCGCAAGGCGGTGGCGGCCGAAGATTGGCCGGCGGGTGCAGCTGCGTTGGGTCAGATTCGCAAGCTGGTGGGAATCAATCTGATCGTGGGGTTATTGGTGGTGGCAATTGCTTCGGCCCGGCCGATGTTCTGAGGCAACCAGTTAGTCCGCTATGGGGCAAGCCCCCTCCCACATTTGGAATGCATTCCAATGTGGGAGGGGGCTTGCTCCCGATAGCGCCAGGCCAGCCGATTTAGAGCCGCTGGATAGTCACAGTGCCCGCTGGCCCAGCAGGCCCCGGCTGCCCTTCCAACCCTGGGCGGCCTTTCTCGCCACCGTCGGCGCGGTACACCAGGCAGCCCTTGGACTCGCCGCCGCGACCCGGTTTACCCGCCGTGCCCGCCAGGCCACCGGGGCCACCGTCCACCCACACCTTGATCTGCTGCGCGGGGAAGTCCTGCGGCAACTCAACCCGCACCTGCGCACCGGCCGCGCCGGGCAAACCATCGCCGCCGTTATCACCATTGGCACCACGACCGGCCGAGCCCCACGTGCAACCCGGATCTTCGCCATTGGCGCCATCCAGACCGGCATAACCTTGGGCACCGGCACCGCCACGGGCGTCTACCGAGAGTTCTTCAGCGGCCAGGGAATTGATGCGCAAGGTCAGGTCACGCCCGGCCTTGGCAGGTTTTTCATGGGTACCGGGAGCGCCGCGTGAGGTGATCTGGCTGCCGTGGTCCAACTGCGCATGGCGCACCTGCAATTGCAGTGCGGTGTTGCCGGGCACAATGGCGATGCGGGCGTCGCGGCCCAAATGCAGCTCATCCACCGTGACCTGGCTGATGGTGGCCGGAATCAGCAAAGTGCCGTAGTCCGCCACGTCCAGGCGCTCCAGCTGCAACACACTGGTGCTGCTGGGCAGGCGCATCAGCGAGTTGGTTTCAACACTGACGCTCTGGGCCAGGGCAACGGGGCTGACCAACAGGGCCAACAGAAAAACCTTACGCATCATGGGGCTCCTGACTTATTTCTGATTTTTTCTTTGGACGCACAGTAACGACTTCCACGGGCGCTTTGCCAGTGAAGGATCAAAAAAGTTAATAAAGCGGGAGGATTGGCAGCAATGCCCCTGTGGATCCCACAGGGGCAAGGGCCGTCAGCGGTTGATCTGGATTTCCGTGCGGCGGTTCAAGGCGCGGCCTTCAGCGGTTTTGTTGTCGGCTACCGGATGGCTCTCGCCCGCGCCGGTCACCGAGACAAAGTTGCTGCGCGGCACGCCGGCGCCGATCAGGTAATCGGTGACCGAATGGGCGCGTTTTTCCGAGAGCCTTTGGTTATAGGCATCTTTGCCGACGCTGTCGGTGTGGCCACTGACCCGCAGTTGGGCGCCAGGGGCTTCCTGTTTCAAGCGCGTGGCGACGGTATCGAGCTTGGTTTTATCCGCCGCCGTCAACTGGGCCGAATCGAACTGGAAGTGCACATCACGAATCACGATGGTTTCCTCCTTGACCACCACGACTTCCTCAACCACCACCGGTGGCGGTGCGGGTGGGCAACCGTCGGCATCCACCTGCACACCTTTCGGCGTGCCCAGGCACTTATCGCGGCTGTCCGGCACGCCATCGCCGTCCTCGTCGCCATCGCCGTGCACCCAGCAATAGGCACCGGCCATGCCGCCGACCAGCAACGCGCCGTAGCCTGCGTAGGCCGAGCTTTCAGTGGCACCGATCGCCGCGCCGGTCACGCCGCCAACCGCGGCGCAGGTGGGCCAATCGGTTTTTTGCAAGCCTGCGCAACCTGTCAATACTCCGGTTAGCAGAACCAAGGGTAGAGCTGTCCGCATGATGCTCATCTGATTTCTCCTGAGGGGATCGGCGGGGGCCGATGGGTGGAGTAAAGACGGCTCTTTTCATCTGCGCCACTACGCCGCGGCCCCGTATTCATTGAGGCTCGTCGCTTTTGTCGGACTTTTCACTGCCACCCGCTCTAGGCCCACACGCTCAGCCGCGCTAGTCTCTACGGTCCTGATGTGAGGATCTCTGATGACCGCCGGTATTTCTGCCCGTACACCCCAGCAAGCCCTGGCCGCCTTGCTCGACTTGCACCAGCCCAAACGCCTGCTGCTGTTGGGCGCCAGCCAGTTCCCGGCGTTGGAGGCTTTTCAAGCGGCGCACCCCGACACCCAAGTAGCCCTCGCCCCACCCGGGCCACTGCCGGCGGAGCTGGCGGCGCAGCGTTTTGACCTGGCACTGGTGGTCGATTGCCTTGAGCACCTGTCAAAACCGCAAGGCCTGACCCTGCTGGGCGGCATCCGTAACCTCAACGCCAGCCGCATTGCGGTGCTGGTGGACCTGGGCGCCTGCGACTGGAAGGACACCGACTTCTTCTCCCTGGCCCTGCAGGCCGGCGAGCGTTTCCAGCGTGACGAGCAGGTTCTGACGCTGTTTACCTACGATCTGCTTGACTATAAACAGGTGCCGGACTGGCTCAACGCCCGCTTTTGGGCCAACCCGGAAAACTTTGGAAAGTATTGGTGGTAACCCGATGAGTACATCCATTTGCCCCTGCGGCAGTGGCAACCTGCTGGATGCCTGCTGCGGCCATTATCACGCCGGGCACCCGGCGCCCTGCGCCACCGCGTTGATGCGCTCGCGCTACAGCGCCTATGTGCTGGGCCTGGTCGACTATCTAGTGGCTACTACTTTGCCCGCGCAACAGGCGGGCCTGGACCGCCATGCCATCGGTGCCTGGAGTGCCCAGAGCACCTGGCTCGGCCTTGAGGTGGAAAGCTCTGAGGTGTTCGGCGGCCAGCCGGAACACGCGTTCGTGACCTTCACCGCGCGCTGGCATGACAGCACCGGTGAACATAGCCACCGCGAGCAGTCCTCTTTCGTACAGAATGACGGGCGCTGGTACTTCATCGACCCGACGGTGGAAGTGAAGGTCGGGCGCAATGATGCCTGCCTGTGCGGCAGTGGGCAGAAATTCAAGAAGTGCTGCTCCAGCTACCTCTAACCACGACAGGACTCACGCCATGCTTCGGATGTACAGCTTGATGCTGGCGTTAACCCTCACCCTCACCGGCTGCGCGTCGTGGTTCGAAGACGATTCGCCCCCTCCTCACGTCTCCTTGGTGAAAGTCGAGGTGGTGCGCGCCAAGCTGCTGGAGCAGAAGTTCAAGCTGTACTTTCGCGTGGACAACCGCGACGACGCCGACCTGACCGTGCGCGGCCTGATCTACAAGGTCACCCTGGGCGACTTCGTGCTCACCGAGGGCGAGTCCAACGAATGGTTGACCGTACCGCCGCGCAGTCATAAGTTTTTCCGGGTGTCGGTGCGCACTAACCTCTGGCCGCAGATCCGTGATGTGGTGCAGATGTTGAAAAAACCCGACCGGCCCGTGCCCTATCGCCTGGAGGGTGAGCTGAAAATCGGATTATTCATCGGTTATGACGTGCAGGTGAACCACAATGGCGAGATAATCCCCGGCGATTTTATTCCGGAGCGACATCGATGACTCAGCAACCCCATGTCCATGGTCCTGACTGCAACCACGATCACGATCACCATGATCACGACCACGGCCATGTCCACGGCCCGAACTGCGGCCACGCCCACCAGGAGCCGGTGCGCAATGCCTTGAAGGACGTTGGTCGCAACGATCCTTGCCCCTGCGGCAGCGAGAAGAAATTCAAGAAGTGCCACGGGGCTTAATGCCCTGACCCTGTAGGAGCGGGCTTCCTGTGGTGAGCGGGCTTGCCCCGCGCTGGGCTGCGCAGCAGCCCCAACACATTCAACGCGGTCTCTCAGACACAACCCAACCTCAGGTTTTAGGGCCGCTTCGCGCCCCAGCGCGGGGCAAGCCCGCTCACTACAGCAAGCCCGCTCGCCGCAAAAACAACCCCACTTCCCCCCCCACTAGCCGAACGTTCAGCCAGCAGTGCGCCGCCTTGCGCGCCGCCCCCAGGTGATGCTGCCGGACCCGGCGCTGTTTGCCGAGGTGTATGGCGTGCAGGTGCGTATCGAGCGGTGCTCGCAGCAGTCGCTGCAGGTGTTGGTGGATGGCGCCGTGTGATTGGCTTCTAAGGGTATGCGCAAATGTTTCATTGAATTTTCGCACACCCAACATTACCTATACCTACAGGCATCCGCTCAAGCATCACCACTTTTGGAGAGCTTCATGATCGACTTGTATTACTGGACCACCCCCAACGGCCACAAAGTATCGTTGTTCCTGGAAGAAGCCGGCCTGCCCTATAAGGTGCACCCGATCAATATTGGCCAGGGCGACCAGTTCAAGCCTGACTTCCTGAAGATCGCTCCCAACAACCGCATTCCCGCCATCGTCGATCAGAACCCGACCGACGGCGGCGCGCCGATTTCGCTGTTTGAATCCGGCGCGATCCTTTTGTACCTCGCGGAAAAAACCGGCCAGTTCATCCCAAAAGACCTGCGCGGTCGCCAGGAAGCGTTGCAATGGCTGTTCTGGCAAATGGGCGGCCTGGGGCCGATGGCGGGCCAGAATCATCACTTCAGCCAGTTCGCGCCGGAGAAAATTCCTTACGCGATCAAGCGCTATGTGGAGGAAACCGCGCGTCTTTACGGCGTGCTGGACCGGCGTCTGGCCGGTCGTGCGTTCGTGGCGGGTGAGGACTACAGCATTGCCGACATGGCGATCTACCCATGGATTGTTTCCCACAAGTGGCAGAGCCAGCGCCTGGAAGATTTCCCACACGTGCAGCGCTGGTTCAACAGCATCAAGGAACGGCCGGCGACGGTTCGGGCATATGAACTGGTGCAGAAAGTGAACCCGCCAAAGGCCTGATCAATTTTTACATTCCACTCGTTCAAATGTGGGAGGAGGCGTGCCCTCTCCCACATTGTTGTGTGTCCGTCTCAAGATCTCACGCAATTGCCAAAACTCCCGCTTGCGTCGTCCCGCCGCGCTCACTAACGTAGCGCCTTTACTGACGCTACCCCCGCAGGAGCTTTGCCATGGCCTCGCCAGCCCTCTCACATTTTCTTCCCCGGTTCGGCGTTGCCGCGGCAGTGGCCAGTGCATTAAGCCTGGCCGGTTGCCAGCTCCAGAGCACCCAGGACACCCTGCCCCCTGTTGCCGGCGTACAGCCGATCAAAGGCCTGGCGCAGAACGTATCGGTACGCCGCAATGCCCAAGGCATGCCGCTGATCGAAAGCAACACCTTCCATGACGCGCTGTTCAGCCTCGGTTACGTGCACGCCAGCGACCGCATCACCCAAATGGTCACCCTGCGCCTGTTGGCCCAGGGTCGCCTGGCGGAAATGTCCGGACCCGACGTACTGGATGTCGACCGCTTCATGCGGGCGGTCAACCTTAAGAAAAGCGCCGGCGAGCTGTATAACGCCTCCAGCCCACGCCTCAAGCGCTTTTTTGAAGTGTATGCGCGTGGCGTCAACGCCTACCTGTTCCGCTACCGCGACAAGCTGCCGCCGGACCTGGCCCAGACCGGCTACAAGCCCGAGTACTGGAAGCCGGAAGATTCGGCGCTGCTGTTCTGCCTGCTGAATTTCAGCGAGTCGGCCAACCTGCAGGAAGAAATTTCATCGCTGGTGCTGGCGCAGAAAGTCGGCGTCGACAAGCTGGCCTGGCTCACGCCAAGCGCGCCGGATGAAGCGATCCCGCTGGCCGAGGCCGAGAAACTCAAGGGCGTCAACCTGGGCCAGGTCACCGGGCTCGCCGGGCTGGACGCGGTTGGCCAGCAACTGAGCAGTCTCAATTCACTGGCGGTCACCACCTCGAGCAACTGGGCGATCGGCCCGCAACGCAGCCGCAGCGGTAAAAGCCTGCTGGCGGGCGACCTCGCCGCCCAGCCGCAAGCGCCGTCGCCCTGGAGCTACGTGCAGATCCGCGCACCCAAGTACCAGGCCGTGGGCGCCTCGATTGCCGGCCTGCCGACGCTGTTGTCCGGCTTCAACGGCAAAGTCGCGTGGAGCATGAGCACCGTCAAGGGCGACACCCAGGACCTGTTCCTGGAAAAAGTCAGACGCCAGGGCAGCGCGTTGTACTACGAGAACAACGGTAAATGGCTACCGGCGGGCGTGCGCAACGAAACCTTCTTCGTCAAAGGCCAACGCTCGATTCGCGAAGTGGTGTACGAAACCCGCCACGGTGCCCTGCTCAACAGCAGCCAAGCGCTGACCACTGGCCTGGGCCTGGCCCTGCAAACCGCCGACTTCAAGGACGACAAGAGCCTGGACGCGTTCTTCGACCTGTCCCGCGCACAAAACGCCGGTAAAGCCTCAGACGCGACCCGCGAGATTCGCGCCATCGCGCTGAACATGGTGTTCGCCGACGCCAGCAACATCGGCTGGCAAGTCACCGGCCGCTTCCCCAACCGCCGCGAAGGCGAAGGCCTGTTGCCGTCACCGGGCTGGGACACACGCTTCGACTGGGACGGTTACGCCGACGCGATGCTGCACCCCTATGACCAGGACCCGCCGCAAGGCTGGATCGGCACTGCCAACCAACGCACCGCGCCGCGCGGTTACGGCATGCAGTTATCCAACTCCTGGGACGCCCCGGAGCGCAGCGAGCGCCTGGCGCAACTGGCCAATGCCGGCAAGCATGACAGCCGTAGCATGATCGCCATGCAGTACGACCAGACCACCACGTTCGCCGCCAAGCTCAAGACTATGTTCCAGGCGCCCGGCATGGCCCAGCCGCTGAAACAGGCGATTGATGCGCTGCCAGCGGCCGAACAGGCCAAGGCCCGTGAAGCGCTGAGCCGCCTGATGGCTTTTGACGGTCGCCTGGTGGCCACTTCCGCCGACGCCGCGCTCTACGAACTGTTCCTGCAGGAAAGCACCAAGCAGATCTTCCTCGACGAACTCGGCCCGGAAAACAGCGCCAGCTGGAAGGCATTTGTCAGCAACGCCAGCCTGTCCTACGCCGCCCAGGCCGACCACTTGCTGGGCCGTGAAGACAGCCCATTCTGGGATGACGTGCGCACCCCACAGAAAGAAGACAAACCGGCCATTCTAGCCCGCAGCCTCGCCGCCGCGATCAGCGTCGGTGACAGCCAGTTGGGTGCCGATCACAAGGCCTGGCAATGGGGCAAACTGCACACCACCACCTGGAAAAACATCAATGGCCAGGTGATTCGCGGCCCACTGGCGTCCGGTGGTGACCACAACACCTTGAACCCGGCGCCCTACAGCTGGGGCCAGGACTTCACCACCACCCAAGTGCCGGCGCTGCGCATGATTGTCGACTTCGGCCAGGCGGAACCGATGATGGGCCAGGGCGGCATCGGCCAGTCCGGCAACCCGGCCAGCCCGAACTATGCCACTGGCATCGACCCGTCGCTCAAGGCGCAATACCTGAGCTTCCCGATGCAACCGCAGAATTTCGAGAAGGTGTATGGGAAGGCCAGGCTGACCCTGACGCCCGGTAAATAACCGGGTCAACGTGTGGGGTGGCTTGTTGTGGTGAGCGGGCTTGCCCCGCGCTGGGGCGCGAAGCGGCCCCAACCCAGTTACCACGTGTTTCCAGTCAGAAACAGGTCGCCTGGTTTTAGGGCTGCTTCGCAGCCCAGCGCGGGGCAAGCCCGCTCACCACACAAGCCCGCTCACCCCAAATAGTTAATCGAACTTCTCCTCCTCCGCCCGCCTCCTACCTGATAAGCCCACCTCCCCCGGTCACCCCATGGACCTCGTCATCGCCCGCCCCGAAGGCCTCTACTGCCCCGCCGGAGATTTCTACATCGACCCCTGGCGCCCGGTGGAACGCTCGGTCATCACCCACGCCCACGGCGACCATGCTCGCACCGGCAACCAGCACTATCTGGCGGCCGCTCCCGGCGAAGGCATCCTGCGTTCACGCCTGGGCCAGGACATCAACCTGCAGACCCTGGCCTATGGCGAAAAACTTCTACACCATGGCGTCACCCTAAGTTTCCACCCGGCCGGGCATGTGCTCGGCTCAGCCCAGGTGCGCCTGGAATACCAGGGTGAAGTCTGGGTCGCGTCCGGCGACTACAAGGTCGAGCCCGACGGTACCTGCGCGCCCTTCGAACCGGTGCGTTGCCACACGTTTATCACCGAATCCACCTTCGGCCTGCCGATCTACCGCTGGCAGCCCCAAGCGCAGATCTTCGCCGGGATCAACGACTGGTGGCAGGCGAACATCGCCGCCGGCAAAGCCAGCGTGTTGTTCTGTTACTCCTTCGGCAAGGCCCAGCGCATCCTGCATGGCATCGACGCCAGCATCGGCCCGATCCTCAGCCACGGCGCGGTCGAGCCGTTGAACCGGGTGTACCGCGAGGCTGGCATCTACATCCCTGAAACGCTTTACGCCGGTGACTTCAAGAAGACCGATCCGCTGTTACGCCAGGCCCTGATCATCGCCCCCCCGTCTGCGGGCGGCAGCAGTTGGATCAAGCGCTTCGGCGACTACAGCGACGCCTTCGCCAGCGGCTGGATGCGCTTGCGCGGCACCCGCCGACGACGCGGGGTCGACCGTGGTTTTGTGCTGTCGGACCACGCCGACTGGCCGGGCCTGTTGTGGGCCATCGAGCAAACCGGCGCGGAACGGGTGATGGTGACCCACGGTTCTGTCGGCGTATTGGTACGCCATCTGCGGGAAAAAGGCCTGGATGCCATGGGTTTCACCACTGAATACGGCGATGACGAAGAGGAGGCCAGCGCATGAAGGCCTTCGCCGAGCTGTACGCCAACCTCGACGCCACCACCTCGAGCAACGCCAAGCTGGCGGCGCTGCAGGCGTACTTTCGCCATGCCGCGCCGGAAGATGCAGCCTGGGCCGTGTACTTTCTGTCCGGCGGACGGCCGCGGCAATTGGTACCCACGCGTCTGTTGAGGGACATGGCCACCGAAGCGTCCGGCATCGAGCCGTGGCTGTTTGAAGAGAGCTACCAGTCGGTGGGCGACCTGGCGGAGACCATTTCCCTGCTGCTGCCGGAATCCCCCTACACCTCAGAAGACGGCCTGGCGGTGTGGCTGGAGGAAAAACTCTTGCCTCTGCGTGGCCTGCCTCCGCTGGACTTGGCAGCGCGGCTCCCTGCGTTATGGGCGCAACTGGATCAGCCGAGCCTGATGGTGTGCATCAAGTTGATCACCGGCAGTTTTCGTGTGGGCGTGTCGAAGTTGCTGGTCACCCGCGCCCTTGCCGCGATGGCCGAACTCGACAGCAAGCGCGTGGCCCAGCGGTTGGTGGGCTACACCGATCTGTCCAATCGCCCTACGCCTGAGGGCTACCTCAAGCTGATCGCCCCTGAATCGTCCGACGAACATGCGCAACGGGGCGGGCAGCCTTATCCGTTTTTTCTCGCTCACGGCTTGGCGCAACCGGTGGAGCAGTTCGACACCTTGCTGGGTTCTCCCGCCGATTGGCAGGTCGAGTGGAAGTGGGATGGCATCCGTGCGCAGTTGGTCAAGCGTGACGGCCGTCTGTGGATCTGGTCACGGGGTGAAGAGCTGGTGACCGAGCGCTTCCCCGAACTCCACAGCCTGGTGAGCGGCTTGCCCGACGGCACGGTGATCGACGGCGAGATCGTGGTGTGGAAAGACGCGGTGCAACCCTTCGCTCAGTTGCAACAGCGCATCGGCCGCAAAACCCTGAGCAAAAAGGTACTGGAGGATGCCCCGGTCGCGGTCCTGGCGTACGACCTGCTGGAACATCAGGGTGACGACTGGCGCAACCACACCCAGGCCGAGCGCCGCGCCCAGCTTGAGCAGGTGATTGCCGGGTGTAACCAGCCTGTATTGCTGGCGTCCCCTCTGCTGACGGCAAACAGTTGGCAGGACCTGGCAGAACAGCGCGAAGCCTCCCGCAGCCTCGGCGTGGAAGGCATGATGCTCAAGGCGCGTGATGGACTGTACGGCGTGGGCCGTACCAAGGACATGGGCGTGTGGTGGAAGTGGAAGGTCGACCCGTTCAGCGTCGACGCGGTGTTGATCTACGCCCAACGTGGCCACGGCCGACGCGCCAGTCTCTACAGCGACTACACCTTCGCGGTGTGGGACGGCCCGTCCGGCAGCGAACGTACGCTGGTGCCCTTTGCCAAGGCCTACTCAGGGCTGACCGACGAAGAGATGCGCAAGGTCGACGCGATTGTGCGCAAGACCACGGTGGAAAAGTTCGGCCCGGTGAGCAGCGTGACGCCGAGCATGGTGTTTGAATTGGGGTTTGAAGGAATTGCCCTGTCCAAGCGGCATAAGAGCGGGATTGCGGTGCGGTTTCCACGGATGTTGCGCTGGCGGCAGGATAAATCCGTGGAAGAAGCTGACAACCTCGCCACCCTGCAAGACCTCCTGACCTGACACCGACCAACATGACCTTAAATGATGCACTGAATTTTCAATGCCCATTTTCGGGCATCACCTACACTCAGAACGCCCTTGTCCCACCTTTTAAAACGATCATTCGGAACTACATTCGGAACTATGGTGCAGAAATTGCTACTTGTGATCCGTCTGACACCGTTCAGTAACAGTCCTAAACGCGCCACAAGCGCTTATCTTGGTTTCCAGGGATTACATAATGAAAAAAGCATTGCTGACCCTTTCTGCACTGGCTCTGTGCATGGCCGCCGGTTCCGCGCTGGCCAAGGAATACAAGGAATTGCGTTTTGGTGTCGATCCGTCTTACGCGCCGTTCGAATCCAAGGCCGCCGACGGCAGCCTGGTAGGCTTCGATATCGACCTGGGCAATGCGATCTGCGCTGAGCTGAAAGTGAAGTGCAAATGGGTCGAAAGCGATTTCGACGGCATGATTCCAGGCCTGAAAGCCAACAAGTTCGACGGCGTGATTTCGTCCATGACCGTGACCCCGGTGCGCGAAAAGGCTATCGACTTCTCCAACGAGCTGTTCTCCGGCCCGACGTCGCTGGTGTTCAAGAAAGGCGCTGGCTACTCGACGCCTGAGTCCCTCAAGGGCAAATCCGTGGGCTACGAGCAAGGCACCATCCAGGAAGCCTACGCCAAGGCCGTACTGGATAAAGCCGGTGTGACCACCAAGGCCTACGCCAACCAGGACCAGGTGTATGCCGACCTGACTTCCGGGCGCCTCGACGCTTCCGTGCAGGACATGCTGCAAGCCGAACTGGGCTTCCTGAAGTCGCCAGCCGGTGCTGGTTATGAAGTCAGCGCAGCCATCGACGACCCACTGCTGCCGTCGAAAACCGCCATCGGTATCAAAAAAGGTAACACTGAACTGAAGGCGCTTTTGGATAAAGGTATCAAAGCGTTACACGATGATGGCACCTACGCCACTATCCAGAAGAAACACTTTGGCGATCTGAACCTGTACAGCGGCAAATAATGCCTGGAGCGCCCTTCCATGGGAGGGGCGCTTTTTTATCGCCATAGGTCCTGATTTATGTTCGAAGAATTGTTGCAAACCCTCGGGTTGAGCGCGCTCAGCTTGAAGGGTTTCGGCCCGCTGTTGCTACAAGGCACCTGGATGACTATCAAGTTGTCGGTGCTGTCCCTGGCCGTCAGCGTGTTGCTGGGCCTGCTCGGCGCCAGCGCCAAACTGTCCAGCCTGCGCTTGCTGCGTATCCCCGCCCAGCTCTACACCACGTTGATCCGCGGCGTGCCCGACCTGGTGCTGATGCTGCTGATTTTCTACAGCCTGCAAACCTGGCTCACCGGCCTGACTGATTTCATGGAATGGGAATACATCGAGATTGACCCATTCAGCGCCGGGGTGATCACCCTGGGCTTTATCTACGGTGCGTACTTCACCGAGACCTTCCGTGGCGCCATCCTTGCCGTGCCGCGCGGCCAACTGGAAGCCGCCACGGCCTACGGCCTCAAGCGCGGGCAACGGTTTCGCTACGTGACCTTCCCGCAGATGATGCGCTTTGCCTTGCCGGGTATCGGCAATAACTGGATGGTGATGCTCAAGGCCACGGCACTGGTGTCGATCATCGGCCTGGCCGACCTGGTCAAGGCCGCCCAGGACGCGGGCAAGAGCACTTACCAACTGTTCTATTTCCTGGTGCTCGCTGCACTCATTTATTTGCTGATCACCAGCGCGTCCAACTTTGTCCTGCGCCGTCTTGAACGTCGCTACTCCGCAGGCTCCCGGGAGGCAGTGCGATGATTGAACTCTTGCAGGAATACTGGCGCCCCTTCCTTTATAGCGACGGCCAGCACATCACCGGCCTGGCCATGACGATGTGGTTGCTCACGGCCGCACTCGTCATCGGTTTCGTGGTGTCGATCCCGCTGTCCATCGCCCGGGTATCGCGCAACCCGCTGGTACGTTGGCCGGTGCAGTTCTACACCTACCTGTTCCGGGGCACGCCGCTCTATATCCAGTTGCTGATCTGCTACACCGGCATCTACAGCATCGCCGCCGTGCGGGCGCAACCGGTGTTGGATGCGTTCTTTCGCGATGCGATGAACTGCACCATCCTGGCGTTCGCCCTCAACACATGCGCCTACACCACCGAGATTTTCGCCGGTTCCATACGCAGCATGGCCCACGGTGAAGTCGAAGCGGCCAAGGCCTACGGCTTGAGCGGCTGGAAGTTGTACGCCTACGTGATCATGCCATCGGCGTTGCGCCGCTCGTTGCCGTACTACAGCAACGAAGTGATTCTGATGCTGCACTCGACCACGGTAGCCTTTACCGCGACGATTCCGGACATCCTGAAAGTGGCACGGGATGCCAACTCGGCTACCTTCATGACCTTTCAATCATTCGGTATCGCTGCGCTGATCTACCTGACCGTGACCTTTGCGCTGGTCGGTCTGTTTCGTCTGGCGGAACGCCGCTGGCTGGCTTTCCTCGGGCCGAGCCATTAAGGAGCATTCATGCGGCATCACGTCCATGAGCTGATTGCGCCGGTGCCAGGCACGGCGCGGCAGATTCACAGTTTTCACTTCGGCCCGGAGCAGGCCGAGGGCAAGATCTACATCCAGTCATCGCTGCATGCCGACGAGCTACCGGGCATGCTGGTGGCGTGGCACCTCAAGGTGCAGCTGGCGAAGCTGGCAGCGGCCGGCCGCCTGCGCAGCGAGATCGTGCTGGTGCCCATCGCCAATCCAGTGGGCCTGGAACAGGTGTTGATGGATATCCCGTTGGGTCGCTATGAGCTGGAGAGCGGGCAGAACTTCAATCGCCTGTTTGTCGACCTCAGTGAAGCCGTCGGCAACCAGATCGAAGACTTGCTCGGGGATGATCCCCGGCACAACATCGAACTGATCCGCGCGGCGCTGTCCACCGCGCTCGCCGCGCAAAGTGCCGACACCCAGTTGCAATCCCAGCGCCTGGTGCTGCAACGCCTGGCCTGCGACGCCGATATGGTGCTGGACCTGCATTGCGACTTCGAAGCCGTGGCGCACCTGTACACCACGCCCGAGGCGTGGCCGCAGGTGGAGCCGCTGGCGCGGTACATCGGTTCGGAAGCGAATTTGCTCGCGACCGATTCCGGTGGGCAGTCCTTCGATGAGTGTTTCACCTTGGTGTGGTGGCAGTTGCAGCAACGCTTCGGCAAGCGCTTCCCGATCCCCATGGGCAGCTTTTCGGTAACCGTCGAACTGCGCGGCCAGGGCGACGTCAACCACGGCTTGGCGGCGCTCGACTGCCAGGCGATCATCGACTACCTGATTCACTTCGGCGCCATTGCGGGCGATGCAGCACCGCTGCCCGACCTGCCCTACCCGGCCACGCCGCTGGCCGGCGTCGAACCGGTGGCAACGCCGGTGGGCGGCCTGCTGGTGTTCAGCGCCCTGCCCGGTGAATACCTGGAAGCCGGGCAACTGATCGCCGAAATCATCGACCCCATTTCCGACCGCGTAACGCCCGTGCACTGCCGACAGGCCGGCCTGCTTTACGCCCGTTCGCTACGCCGCATGGCCACTGCCGGGATGGTCATCGGCCATGTCGCAGGCGCCGAGGCCTACCGCAGCGGCTACCTACTTTCGCCTTGAGGATGCACGCCCCATGTACAAATTGACCGTTGAAGGCCTGCATAAAAGCTATGGCGACAATGAGGTGCTCAAAGGTGTTTCGCTCAAGGCCAAGACCGGCGACGTGATCAGCCTGATCGGCGCCAGCGGCTCGGGCAAAAGCACTTTTTTGCGCTGTATCAACTTCCTGGAAACCCCCAACGACGGCGCGATGACCCTCGACGGGCAGCCGATCCGCATGGTCAGCGACCGCCACGGCATGCGCGTGGCCGATGACGCCGAATTGCAGCGCCTGCGCACGCGGCTGGCAATGGTGTTCCAGCACTTCAACCTGTGGAGCCACATGAGCGTGCTGGAAAACATCACCATGGCCCCGCGCCGGGTATTGGGTTGCAGTAAGAAGGACGCCGAAGACCGCGCCCGTCGCTACTTGGACAAGGTGGGGTTGCCGGCGCGCGTGGCCGATCAATACCCGGCGTTCCTGTCCGGCGGCCAGCAGCAACGGGTGGCCATCGCCCGGGCGTTGGCGATGGAACCGGAGGTGATGCTGTTCGACGAACCCACGTCGGCCCTCGACCCGGAGTTGGTGGGCGAAGTGTTGAAGGTGATCCAGGGACTGGCCGAGGAAGGCCGCACCATGATCATGGTGACCCACGAGATGAGCTTTGCGCGCAAGGTGTCGAGCCAGGTGCTGTTCCTGCACAAGGGCCTGGTGGAAGAGCAAGGCGCGCCGGAAGACGTGCTGGGCAATCCGAAGAGCGAACGCCTGCAGCAGTTCCTGAGTGGCAACTTGAAGTAAACCTTTGCCCGCTCTGGAAGGTCTGTGGAATAGGCCTTCCAGAGTGTCAGCCGCCGTATGGCAAAACCCATCGACTTCGCCAAACAATGGTTTGCCGCCAAAGGCTGGAAGCCGTTCGCCTTTCAAAAAGACGTGTGGGCGGCGGTCAAGGACGGCCGGTCAGGATTGCTGCACGCCAGTACCGGCGCGGGTAAAACCTACGCGCTGTGGTTTGCGGCGCTTAATCGCTTCGCCCTCACTCGCCCGCCTGTGACGGGTAAGCGCAAACCACCCGCAGAACCGCTGACGGTGCTGTGGATCACACCCATGCGAGCCCTTGCGGCCGACACCGCGCGCGCCCTCGAAGCACCGCTTGAGGCTTTACAGATCCCCTGGAGCATCGGCCTGCGTACCGGCGATACCAGCAGCAGCGAGCGCGCCCGTCAGACCCGTCGCCAACCCACCGCACTGGTCACCACCCCGGAAAGCCTGACCTTGATGCTCGCCCGCGCCGACAGCGAAGCGAGCCTTGCGCACCTGCGCATGGTGGTCGTGGATGAATGGCATGAATTGATCGGCAACAAGCGCGGCGTGCAGTTGCAACTGGCGCTGGCGCGGCTGCGGCGTTGGCATCCGGAATTGATGGTGTGGGGCATTTCGGCGACCTTGGGCAACCAACCCCACGCCCTGGAAGTTTTGGTCCCACAAGGGGGTGGGATCAATGTGCAGGGGCAAACGGTCAAGCGGCTGGAAGTCGACACCTTGCTGCCGCCCGTCGCCGAGCGCTTTCCCTGGGCTGGGCATATCGGCTTGAAAATGCTGCCCCAAGTGGTGGCCGAGGTCGACGCCAGCCGCAGCTGCCTGGTGTTTACCAATACACGGGCGCAATCGGAAATCTGGTACCAGGCACTGCTGGACGCCCGCCCCGATTGGGCCGGGGTGATCGCCCTGCACCATGGCTCGCTGTCACGCGAGACCCGCGACTGGGTGGAGCGGGCGCTCAAAGACGGCCAGCTCAAGGCCGTGGTGTGTACGTCCAGCCTGGACCTGGGGGTGGATTTTCTGCCGGTGGAGCGGGTGCTGCAGATTGGCTCGGCCAAGGGTGTGGCGCGCCTGATGCAGCGTGCCGGACGTTCAGGGCATGCACCGGGACGGCCGTCGCGGGTGACGTTGGTGCCGACCCACAGCCTGGAACTGGTGGAAGCCGCCGCCGCCCAGGATGCGATTGCCCAGCGGCGTATCGAAGCACGGGAATCGCCTCACAAACCCTTGGATGTGCTCGTACAACATTTGGTGAGCATGGCCTTGGGCGGTGGCTTTACGCCGGATGCGCTGCTGACGGAAGTACGTGGCGCCTGGGCGTATCGCGAGCTGACGGATGCAGACTGGGCCTGGGCGCTGGGGTTTGTGCGCCATGGCGGTCTGTCGCTGACCGCTTACCCGGATTACCGCCGCGTAGAGCCGGACGAGCACGGCATCTGGCGCGTACCCGATGCGCGGCTGGCACGCCGTCATCGGATGAGCGTGGGCACTATCGTCAGTGACGCGAGTATCCATTTGAAATACTGGAGCAAGGGCGGTGGTGGCAAGAATCTGGGCAGTGTCGAGGAAGGGTTTATCGCCCGGCTCAAACCCGGCGACGGCTTCCTGTTTGCCGGACGTTTGCTGGAACTGGTGCGCGTGGAAAACATGACCGCTTATGTGCGGCGCAGCACCGCGAAAAAGGCCGCCGTACCGCGCTGGAATGGCGGGCGCATGCCCCTTTCCAATGAGCTGGCCCAGGCGGTGGTGGAACGTTTTGATGCGGCGGCGCATGGGCACTACGACGGCCCGGAGATGCAGGCGGTGCAACCCCTGTTGCAGACGCAGTTGCGCTGGTCCGGCTTGCCGACGCGCAAGCACTTGCTGGCCGAAGCCCTGAAATCGCGGGAGGGGTGGCACCTGTTTCTTTATCCGTTCGCCGGGCGCCAGGTGCACTTGGGGCTGGCGAGCCTGCTGGCGTGGCGGGTGAGCCAGCGGCAGCCTGTGACTTTCTCGATTGCGGTCAACGATTATGGGCTGGAGCTACTGAGTGCCACCGAGGTGGAGTGGCCGGAGTTGCTGGACCCGACACTGCTGGGGCCAGAACATCTGCTGCACGATGTGTCGGCCAGCCTGAATGCCGGAGAGCTGGCCCTGCGGCGTTTTCGTGAAATCGCACGGATCGCCGGGCTGGTGTTTGCCGGCTACCCCGGCGCGCCGAAAAGTACGCGACAGGTACAGGCCTCCAGCGGGTTGTTCTTCGAGGTATTCAAGCAATATGACCCACAGAACCTGCTGCTGACGCAGGCCGGGGAAGAAGTCTTGCGTGATGAACTGGATATTCGTCGGCTGGAGGAGACATTGCTGCACATGGCGGCGCTGCAATTGGACGTGCACGTGATCGAACGGCCTACGCCTTTGGCCTTTCCGCTGCTGGTTGAGCGGATGCGCGAAAGCATGAGCTCGGAAAAACTCTCGGAGCGTATTGCGCGAATGGTCAAGGATTTGGAAAAAATCGCGGATAACGGGAAGCGCTGATGGTGTGTTCGGTGAGGCTTGAGGGAGAAGAATTGTGGTTGCTGGCAGACAAGGCGGTGTATTGGCCGGCGCGCCGCTGCCTGTTGATTGCCGATGCGCATTTCGGCAAGGCGTCGGCGTATCGCAGCCTGGGCCAGCCGGTGCCGCAAGGCACCACGAGCGAGAACTTACAGCGTCTGGATCGATTGCTCTCGGCCCTACCGTGCGCGCAGGTGATCTTTCTCGGCGATTTCCTGCACGGCCCAGGGTCTCACGCCAGTGGCACGCTGAGCGCGCTGAGAGCCTGGCGAGCGCTTATCCCTGACCTGCCGATGACGTTGATTCGCGGCAATCACGATAAGCGCGCGGGTGACCCGCCTGTCGACTTGAGGATTGAGGTTGTCCCGGAGCCGCTGCTGATGGGCCCTTTCGCCCTGCAGCATGAACCGCATGCCCATCCCAGCCATCATGTCCTGGCGGGGCATGTGCATCCGGTGTATCGCTTGCGCGGCAAAGGCCGGCAGAGTTTGCGGCTGCCGTGCTTTCAGATCGGTACGCGGGTCAGCTTGCTGCCGGCGTTTGGGGCGTTTACAGGGGGGTATGCGGTGGAACAGCGAGAAGATCACCAACTCTTTGTGATCGGCGATCAGGAAGTATGGCCAGTACGCTGAGGGACTGACCATTTCCCAACCTGCTGCCTGGCATCAAGCAACGGGAGCGGGTGGCGGCTCGTCTGGAAGGGTTGGCACCCCTTGCTCGTCGGGCTGCTCGGGCTGGCCGGGCGCAGGGTCTGGATCCGGTTGTCCAGGGACGCCACCTTCAAATGCAGGGTTTGCCATCAAGGACCAGGCCAGAACGCCAATCTGGTTGGGTTCAAGCCGGGCAAGTTCTGCGCTGATTCGCGGGTCGATCTTCATAAGGTACTCCTCAAGCGTGGCTCGGTGCGTTTTACACGCACCGAGGCAGTACACCTAGATAGAGTCACTTTCCGCAGACTAATTCCCTTTACGCGTAAGACCTTTCGATCAAGCGCGTGGGAGGGTGACGCCGCGCTGGCCCTGGTACTTGCCTGCGCGGTCCTTATAGGACACTTCACAGGCCTCATCGGACTGCAGGAACAGCATCTGCGCCACACCTTCGTTGGCATAGATCTTCGCCGGCAAGGTGGTGGTGTTGGAGAACTCCAGGGTCACATGGCCTTCCCACTCGGGTTCAAGTGGCGTCACGTTGACGATGATGCCGCAACGCGCGTAGGTGCTCTTACCCAGGCAGATGGTCAGCACGTCACGGGGAATACGAAAGAACTCCACGGTGCGCGCCAGGGCGAAGGAGTTGGGCGGAATGATGCACACGTCGCTCTTAACGTCGACGAAGCTCTTCTCGTCGAAGTTCTTCGGATCGACGATCGCCGAGTTGATGTTGGTGAACACCTTGAATTCATCGGCGCAGCGTACGTCGTAGCCGTAGCTGGAAACCCCGTACGAAATCACACGTTCGTCGCCTTCGCCACGAATCTGCCGCTCAACGAACGGTTCGATCATGCCGTGCTCTTGCGCCATGCGGCGAATCCACTTGTCCGATTTGATGCTCATGGCGGGTGTCCTGAATAGCGAGGTGGAAAAATACTGTGGGGCATCTTACCGGGGCCGGCGTTGGGGTTCAAAGGTCACAAGGCTTTTCTTGATGAATGCGCCGGCGGCTATAAGCCGCAGCCAGCGGGGCCGGGGTTAATATTGCCGCGCAGGGCGACCGTGGATACCACCGTCAGTCACGAATTTAGAGAAACCTTCGGAAATACCATTGGCACGTTCCGGAAAAAGGGTTAAGGTGGCGCCACTGTGCTGCTTGTGTCACTGAGAATCTCTACACGATATGTTGAATTTCGATCCAACCATCTCCAAGAATTTTTCCTGCTCTTTGCACTCAGTCTCGGCCAGGGCTTTTCCTGAGTCGCAGTTAACTTTGTCCAAGGAGATACACCATGTCTAATCGCCAAACTGGTACCGTTAAGTGGTTCAACGATGAAAAAGGCTTCGGCTTCATCACTCCACAATCCGGTGACGACCTGTTCGTTCACTTCAAAGCTATCCAATCCGACGGCTTCAAAAGCCTGAAAGAAGGCCAACAGGTTTCTTTCATCGCTACCCGCGGTCAGAAAGGCATGCAAGCTGAAGAAGTTCAAGTTATCTAACTTGTACTGACTTAGTCGAAAAGACCCCGCCCTTAAAAGCGGGGTTTTTTTATGCCTGGGATTTGGTAATACCGGGCACAAAAAATGTGGGAGGGGGCTTGCTCCCGATGGCAATCGTTCAGTCACTGGATGTATCGACTGACCCACCGCCATCGGGAGCAAGCCCCCTCCCACATTCAAGCATTCAAGCTGCGTTGTTTACTGGAACAACGACTCACTCGACAAGCCATTCTTCTCCAGGATCTCACGCAAGCGCTTGAGCCCTTCCACCTGGATTTGTCGCACCCGCTCACGGGTCAGACCGATCTCCAGGCCTACGTCCTCCAGGGTGCTGCTCTCATGGCCACGCAGGCCGAAGCGGCGAATCACCACTTCACGCTGCTTGTCCGTAAGCTCCGACAGCCACTGATCAATGCTTTGGGAAAGATCATCGTCCTGCAACAGCTCGCAAGGATCTGTAGGGCGATCATCCGTCAGGGTGTCCAGCAGGGTTTTATCCGAATCCGGACCCAGCGAGACGTCAACCGAAGACACGCGCTCATTCAAGCCGAGCATGCGTTTCACCTCCGCTACCGGTTTCTCCAGCAGGTTGGCGATTTCTTCGGGCGAGGGTTCGTGATCGAGTTTTTGGGTCAGCTCACGTGCTGCCCGCAGGTAGACGTTAAGCTCTTTGACCACATGGATCGGCAACCGGATCGTACGGGTCTGATTCATGATCGCCCGTTCGATGGTCTGGCGGATCCACCAGGTCGCATAGGTTGAAAAGCGGAAGCCCCGCTCGGGGTCGAACTTCTCCACGGCCCGGATCAGGCCCAGGTTGCCTTCCTCGATCAAGTCCAACAGGGACAGCCCACGATTGACATAGCGTCGGGCGATTTTCACCACCAGGCGCAGGTTGCTTTCAATCATGCGCTTGCGCCCAGCCGGATCACCCTTTTGCGACAAGCGCGCAAAATGGACTTCTTCTTCGGGGGTCAGCAGAGGGGAAAAGCCGATTTCATTGAGGTACAGCTGGGTCGCATCGAGCGCCCGCGTGTAGTCAATGTACTTATGTTGCTTTAACGCGGTGGAGTTCTTGGATTTGGCGCGAACTGAAGGTACAGCAGGTCCCTCATTCGACATCGATTCCGTAGCGATGCCGGTCTCCATAAGGAGAACCTCATCGTCGATGTCAAACTCCGGCGCTTCTTTACTGAGAGCCATTGTTATAGTCCTTTGGTGAGTTCGACCTCAAGCTCAAGCGGCGCCTTTATCCTTGGCAACGCTGGAGCCTGTTCCTTCTACGCGAGGGAACAGGCTGTGCAACACATCAACGACGGGGTAGGAATTGCAGCGGATCTACAGGCTTTCCTTGACGGCGAATCTCAAAGTGCAGTTTCACCCGGTCTGTACCCGTTGACCCCATTTCGGCAATTGTCTGTCCGACTTTGACCTGCTGCCCCTCCCGAACCAACAGCCTACGGTTGTGACCGTAAGCACTGACGTAGGTATCGCTGTGTTTGATGATGACCAGCTCGCCGTAGCCCCGTAAACCACTCCCGGCGTACACCACCGTCCCATCAGACGCAGCTAAAACAGGCTGTCCCAAATCCCCGGCGATATCAATGCCTTTATTCAAACTACCGTTTGAAGAGAATTTTCCAATCAGCACTCCATTTGAAGGCCATCCCCAACCGGTCGGCGCGGGCCCGGCAGGCGGTAAAGGCGCAGGCGCGGGCTTGTTCGCAACCTTCGGCGCGGCGGTGCCGGCAGGCCGGGTAATGATGGTGGTCTTGCTCGAAGACGAGGGCGAAGATCCGGTATTTGTCACAACTGCCGTAGGCGCTGAACCGGTACGTCCATCGAAACGGATCGTCTGACCCGGATGTATCGTGTAGGGCACAGGAATATTGTTACGAGCTGCAAGCGCCTTGTAGTCCCAGCCATAACGGAAGGCGATCGAGAACATCGTATCGCCCTTGCGCACCACATACTGCCCGGTGGTTACCGTCGGCTTTTGCGGTGCGGCGTTATTACGGTCTACCACCCGCGCCCCGCTGCTTGGCGAGCTTGAGCACCCTACCAACACCGAACTGAAGACGAGGCCAAGCACCAGTCGATGAAAGCTTGTTTTACTCATACGCTGCGCAAGACCTGTGAGACTCACCCGCCGCTCCCTTTGTGGTGGCTGAACATGAATGCCTGTATCAGGCTTGAAATATGTCGCAAGTATAACTGGGCATTGAAGTTTTACCGGCACACGACTGAAACGAATCATTCAGCGTGTTTAAACGTCGTGCCAGTCATGTTGACTCAATAGACCCCGCCGTAAGACACATCCCCGCCAGCAGAATTCACCGCCGGCAAAAATTGATCACGCCAGCGGGCCATTGAGCAACGGCACAAAACGCACGGCCCCCAGCACATGCCGGGAAAAACCTTCGTCCTCACGAATAATGAGCATCAATTGTTGCACTTCACCGGAGCCTACCGGGATCACCAGGCGTCCGCCGGGAGCGAGTTGATCGAGCAATGCTTGCGGCACATCGGTGGCCACCGCAGTCACGATGATGCCGTTGTACGGTGCCAGCGCCGGCCAACCTTCCCAGCCATCGCCCCAGCGGAACACCACGTTGCGCAGGTTCAGTTCCACCAGGCGCTCCTTGGCGCGGTCTTGCAACACCTTGATGCGCTCCACCGAGAACACCCGCTCGACCAACTGCGCAAGCACGGCGGTCTGGTAGCCGGAGCCGGTGCCGATTTCGAGCACCTTGTCCAACGGCCCCGCCGCCAGCAGCAGCTCGCTCATGCGTGCCACCATGTACGGCTGGGAAATGGTCTGGTTATGGCCGATGGGCAGCGCCGTGTCTTCATAAGCGCGGTGGGCCAGGGCTTCATCGACAAACAAGTGCCGAGGCGTACGCCGGATCACTTCCAGCACTTGGGCGTTGGACAGACCCTCTTCGTACAAGCGCTGGATCAAGCGTTCACGGGTACGCTGGGACGTCATCCCGATACCCCGGCGCAGCAAGTCGTCTTGTTCACGGCCCATCAGCGCAGCCCCTCCAGCCAGCCATCGAGACCACTGAAGGCATCACTGAAGGTGCGATCAAATTGCAATGGAGTAATCGACACATAACCCTGCATCACCGCATGAAAGTCCGTGCCCTCCCCGCCATCTTCGGCATCACCCGCGGCGGCGATCCAATAGCCTTCCTTGCCACGCGGGTCGACTACCTTCAACGGCGCCGCCGCACGGGCACGATGACCCAGGCGCGTCAGCTGGATGCCGCGAATATGATCGAGGGGCAAATTGGGGATATTGACGTTGAGCACCGTGCGCGGCGGCAAGTCCAGGGTGGCATGGGCCTCCACCAGCTTGCGCGCGAAATACGCCGCAGTGGGCAGGTTATCCAGTTGGCGCGAAGCAAACGAAAAAGCGAATGCGGTACGCCCCAGGAAGCGCCCTTCAAGGGCCGCCGCCACGGTGCCGGAATACAGCACATCATCGCCCAGGTTGGCGCCCAGATTGATACCCGACACCACCAGGTCCGGCTCGTGATCCAGCAGGCTGTTGATGGCGAGGTGGACGCAATCGGTGGGGGTGCCGTTCACGCTGATAAAGCCATTGGCCAGGACCTTCGGGTGCAGCGGACGGTCGAGCGTCAGCGAACTGCTGGCGCCGCTCTTGTCCTGGTCGGGGGCGACCACCACGCACTCGGCATAATCTTCCAGCGCAGCATAGAGCGCGGCAAGACCGGGTGCGGTGGCACCGTCATCGTTTGATATCAGAATACGCATGGGTTGTCCGTCTGCCCCACCGGCACCAGATCAACAAGCTCGCGCACCAAGACAGTGGCGAAGCATCCGGCCGGCAGGACGAATTCCAATTGCAGAATGTCCAGCGAGGGATAATGCCACGTCAAACCGCCAATGGGCAGTCGCAGAATGCGACGTTCCTGGCTCATGCCGGCATTCACCAGCCAATCGCGCAGGTCGGCCTCACCGGCGGCAACGGCCTGTTCCAGCTCAAAGGTTGCACCACTGGCAGGTGAATCGCCTTCGCCCCACTGCGGACCGGTCGGGTGCAGGTCCAAAATCGCCAGGCGCGGGTCGCTGCATTCAGCCTCCCCCGCCGGAAAAAAACTGCGGCTGTCGGTAAACGCCAGCAAGTCGCCGACCTGGGCGCGCTGCCAGGATCCCTCGGCAACCCGCGCCGCCAGCACTTTGTTGAAGAGATAACTGCGCGCAGTCGACAACAAGCGCGAACGCACATTGCGCTGCTCCGGCAACGCCTTGCGCACGGCCCACTCGCGGGCGTCGACGACGTTGCCGCCGTTATGGCCAAAGCGCTGGGTGCCGAAGTAGTTCGGAATGCCATGCTGGGCGATCAGTTGCAACCGCGCGTCGATGGCGGCGGTATCGCCGACCAACTGCGTCAGGCGCAAGGTGAAACCATTCGCCGAATGCGCGCCGCGCTGCAGCTTGCGCTTGTGGCGGCCGGTCTTGAGGATCCTGAGCGTGTCGTTTTCTGCCGCGCTCATGTCCGGATCAGCCTTGCCCGGTAGCTGCACGCTGAACCATTGGCGGGTCAACGCTTGGCGATCCTTGAGCCCGGCATAGCTGACGGTGCGCAACGGCACACCGGCCGCCTTGGCGATCCGACGTGCTGCTTCCTCGGTATTGAGACCGCGCTTCTCGACCCATAACCACAGGTGCTCGCCTTCGCCGGTCAACGGAATATCCAACACTTCGTCGACCTGGAAGTCTTCAGCCGTGGCCTTCAGCACCGCGCTGCCCAACGCCTCGCCATACGCCCGTGGGCCCAGCAGTTCCAAGTCGTTCATGCGCGCAGCAACAAGGCAACGGAGTGCACAGCAATGCCCTCTTCACGACCGGTAAACCCGAGTTTTTCGGTAGTGGTGGCTTTCACGTTGACTTGATCCAGTTCAATTTGCAGGTCAGCGGCAATCAGTGCGCGCATCGATTCGATATGGGGCGCCATCTTCGGCGCCTGGGCCACGATGGTGTTGTCGACGTTACCGACTTTCCAGCCCTTGGCATGGATCAAGCCCACAACGTGGCGCAGCAATACACGGCTGTCCGCGCCTTTGAAGGTCGGGTCTGTGTCCGGAAAGTGCTTGCCGATATCGCCCAACGCCGCCGCGCCGAGCAAGGCATCGCTCAAGGCATGCAACACAACGTCGCCGTCGGAATGAGCCAGCAACCCATGGTGGTGCGCAATGCGCACGCCGCCCAGGGTGATGAAATCGCCTTCAGCGAAACGGTGCACATCGTAGCCGTGGCCAATACGCATAAAAAAACGCCCCGATTTAATTCAGGGCGTGATTCTACCTACTTTTGCCTCACATTAACCGAGCAAAGCACGGCCATGGTGTCGCAAATGATCTTCGATGAAGCTGGCGATAAAGAAGTAGCTGTGGTCGTAGCCGGGTTGCAGGCGCAGTTCCAACGGATGGTTGGCCGCCTTGGCCGCTTGCTGCAAGGCTTCAGGCTTGAGTTGCACGGCGAGGAAATCGTCGCGGTCACCCTGGTCCACCAGCAGCGGCAGCTTTTCGGACGCTTCGCTGATCAGCACGCAGGCGTCCCACTCACGCCATTTCGAACGCTCTTCACCCAGGTAACGGGAGAACGCTTTCTGGCCCCAAGGGCAATCCATCGGGTTGTTGATCGGCGAAAATGCCGACACCGATTGGTAACGCCCTGGGTTGCGCAATGCACACACCAACGCACCGTGGCCGCCCATGGAGTGGCCGCTGATGCCCCGTTTAGCCGAAGCCGGGAAATGCGCTTCAACCAATGCCGGCAATTCCTGCACCACGTAGTCATGCATCCGATAGTGCTTTGCCCAAGGTTGCTGGGTGGCATTCAGATAAAAACCGGCGCCGAGGCCGAAATCCCAGGCGTTATCCGGGTCACCCGGCACACCCGGCCCACGCGGGCTCGTGTCCGGTGCAACAATGATCAACCCCAGTTCGGCGGCCATGCGCTGGGCGCCGGCCTTCTGCATGAAGTTCTCATCGGTGCAGGTGAGACCGGACAACCAGTACAGCACCGGCAGCTTGCCGCCCTGCTCCGCTTGCGGCGGCAGGTAGACGGCAAACGTCATGTCGCAGTCGAGCACATCGGAATGATGCTTGTAGCGTTTATGCCAGCCGCCGAAGCTTTTCTGGCACGACAGGTTTTCCAGACTCATGGCCGACCTCAGAAGTGAATGACGGTACGAATGCTCTTGCCTTCATGCATCAGGTCAAACGCTTTGTTGATGTCCTCCAGGCCCATGGTGTGGGTGATGAAGGTGTCCAGCGGGATCTCGCCGGTCTGGGCCATTTCCACGTAGCTTGGCAGCTCGGTCCGGCCGCGCACGCCGCCGAATGCCGAACCGCGCCAGACGCGACCGGTCACCAGCTGGAATGGACGGGTGGCGATTTCCTGGCCGGCACCGGCCACGCCGATGATCACCGACTCGCCCCAACCTTTGTGGCAGCACTCGAGGGCAGCGCGCATCAGCTGCACGTTACCGATACATTCGAAGGAAAAGTCCACACCACCGTCAGTCAGGTCGACGATCACGTCCTGGATCGGGCGATCGTAGTCTTTCGGGTTGATGCAGTCAGTGGCGCCCAGTTGCTTGGCGATCTCGAACTTGGCCGGGTTGATATCGATGGCAATGATGCGGCCAGCCTTGGCTTTGACCGCGCCAATAATAGCCGACAGACCGATACCGCCGAGGCCGAAAATGGCCACGGTGTCGCCCGGCTTGACCTTGGCAGTGTTGATCACCGCACCGATGCCGGTGGTAACGCCACAGCCCAGCAGGCAGACTTTTTCCAGCGGCGCTTCTTTAGGAATCTTGGCCACGGAAATTTCCGGCAGCACGGTGTATTCGGAGAAGGTCGAGGTGCCCATGTAGTGGAAAATCGGCTGACCTTTGTAGGAAAAGCGTGTAGTGCCGTCCGGCATCAGGCCTTTGCCCTGCGTGGCGCGGATGGCCTGGCAGAGGTTGGTCTTGCCCGACAGACAGAATTTGCACTTGCCGCATTCCGGGGTGTACAGCGGAATTACATGATCGCCCACCGCAACGGAAGTCACACCCTCGCCGATGGCTTCAACCACGGCACCGCCTTCATGGCCGAGGATCGACGGGAAGATGCCTTCCGGGTCGGCACCCGACAGGGTGTAGGCGTCGGTATGGCACACACCGGACGCGACCACCCGCAACAGCACTTCGCCAGCCTTGGGCATGGCGACATCCACTTCTACGATCTCAAGGGGCTTCTTGGCTTCGAAGGCTACGGCAGCGCGGGACTTGATCATCCGGGTTTCTCCAGGGAGTTAAAAACTGAGACGTAGAGTGTAAAACATGGCCATCTGATTAATAATCCAGACAAAAGCAAAACTTTATTGCTGTACAGGGATAATTGCCATGCTGGAAAACCGCTGGGAAGGCATCGACGAGTTTGTCGCCGTGGCTGAATGCAGCCAATTTACGGCGGCGGCCGAGCGCTTAGGCGTGTCGTCGTCCCATATCAGCCGGCAGGTGGCACGCCTGGAAGAGCGGCTGCAAACACGCCTGCTGTATCGCAGTACGCGCAAAGTGACCCTGACCGAAGCTGGCCAGACCTTTCTGCAGCATTGCCAGCGCCTGCAGGATGGTCGCGAAGAAGCTCTGCGCGCGGTCGGCGACCTCACCAGCGAACCCAAAGGCATGTTACGCATGACCTGCGCCGTGGCGTACGGCGAGCGCTTTATCGTGCCGCTGGTGACACGGTTCATGGCGCTCTACCCCCAACTGCGGGTGGATATTGAGCTGAGCAACCGCCCATTGGACTTGGTGCACGAAGGCCTCGACCTCGCGATTCGCCTGGGGCGCCTGCAGGATTCGCGCATGGTTGCCAGCCGGCTGGCGCCGAGACGCATGTACCTGTGCGCGTCGCCGTCCTACCTGGCGCGGTATGGTCGGCCACATAGTTTGTCGGAGTTGAGTCGGCATAACTGCCTGATCGGCAGCTCGGATATCTGGCAACTGGCCCAGGACGGGCGGGAATTTTCCCAGCGTGTGCAGGGAAACTGGCGCTGCAACAGTGGTCAAGCGGTGCTGGATGCAGCGCTACAGGGCGTCGGGTTGTGCCAATTGCCGGACTATTATGTGCTGGAGCATCTGCACAGTGGCGCGCTGGTGTCGTTGCTGGAGGCACATCAACCGCCGAATACGGCGGTGTGGGCGCTGTATCCGCAGCAACGGCATTTGTCGCCGAAGGTCAGGAAGCTGGTGGATTTCTTGAAGGAGGGGCTGGCTGGGCGGCCGGAGTACAGCAGTTGACTGTATTGTTGTTTGGGCGGACCTCATCGGGGGCAAGCCCCCTCCCACCTTTGAATATGTTCACAGGTCAAAATGTGGGAGGGGGGCTTGCCCCCGATGAAGTCGACACGATACAGGCGACTACCTGCGATTCGCCCACCGCAGCCGTAACCATTCCAGATCTTCGGGCCGGGTCACCTTGATGTTGTCCGAGCGCCCTTCGATCAGGCGCGGTGCCTGTCCGGACCATTCCATGGCCGAGGCTTCGTCGGTAATCACCGCATCGGCTACCAGGCTATCGGCCAACGCGCGATGCAAGGCGCCGAGGCGGAACATCTGCGGGGTATAGGCCTGCCAGATCAGGCTGCGATCGACGGTTTCGATCACACGGCCATATTTGTCGACGCGCTTGAGGGTGTCGCGGGCCGGCACGGCCAGCAAGCCGCCGACCGGGTCGTCCGCCAGTTCGGCGAGCAACTTGTCCAGATCATCGCGACTCAGGTTCGGTCGTGCAGCATCGTGCACCAACACCCAGTCGTCATCGCCGGCACCCAGGGCATTGAGTTGCAGCAGTGCATTAAGTACTGAACCAGAGCGCTCAGAACCACCCTCCGCACGCTGGATACGCGGGTCGGCAGCACAGGCCAGGCTGGGCCAGTAGGGATCATCAGCAGCAAGACTGACCACCAGTCCCTTGAGCGATGGATGGTCGAGAAAACAGCCGAGGCTGTGTTCGAGAATAGTGCGCCCGCCCAATTGCAGGTACTGCTTGGGACGGTCCGCGGCCATACGGGCACCGACGCCCGCGGCAGGAATCACGGCCCAGAAGGCCGGCAAACGCTCACTCATTGGGCCAACTGGTAGAGGGTTTCGCCCTCCTTGACCATGCCCAGTTCATGACGAGCCCGCTCTTCAACGGTCTCCGTGCCTTTTTTCAGCTCAAGCACTTCGGCATCGAGGACGCGGTTGCGCTCCAGCAAGATCTCGTTTTCGGCGTGCTGTGCAGCAATTTGCTCGGTCAGGTCTTTCACCTGCGCAAAGCTGCCATTACCCACCCATAGGCGGTATTGCAGGCCAGCCAGCAACAAGAGCAAGACGAGGAACAACCAATTGGGACTGCGCATCGAATATCGGGTATCCAGTGAAAAAAAACAGCCATGCAAAACTTTTGCAGCAACTGATAGCACGAAGCCTGGAAGAACCAGGCTTGTGCTTGATAGCCATCAGATTAGCGTCGAAATACACACTGTCGTGAGTTTTCCGACGCAATCCGCCGACCTTTTACCATTTTTACCATGTAGCGATCAGCCGCGAAACTCGCCGCGACCGTTGTACTTGGCCTTGCCAGCCAGTTGCTCTTCGATACGCAGCAATTGGTTGTACTTGGAAACGCGATCGGAACGGCACAGGGAACCGGTCTTGATCTGGCCCGCCGAAGTGCCCACGGCCAGGTCGGCAATGGTCGAATCTTCGGTTTCGCCGGAGCGGTGCGAGATCACAGCCGTATAGCCCGCCGCCTTGGCCATCTGAATGGCTTCCAGGGTTTCGGTCAGGGTGCCGATCTGGTTGAACTTGATCAGGATCGAGTTGGCGATCTTTTTATCGATGCCTTCTTTCAGGATCTTGGTGTTGGTCACGAACAAGTCGTCGCCCACCAGTTGGATTTTCTCGCCGATCTTGTCGGTGAGGATTTTCCAGCCGTCCCAGTCGGACTCGTCCAGGCCATCTTCGATCGAGATGATCGGGTAGCGCTGGGTCAAGCCCTTCAGGTATTCAGCGAAACCTTCGGAGTTGAACACCTGGCCTTCGCCGGACAGGTTGTATTTACCGTCCTCGTAGAACTCGCTGGCCGCGCAGTCCAGGGCCAGGGTCACGTCGGTGCCCAGCTTGTAGCCTGCGTTGGCCACGGCTTCGGAGATCACTTTCAGTGCGTCTTCGTTGGACGCCAGGTTCGGAGCGAAACCACCTTCGTCACCCACCGCAGTGCTCAGGCCACGGGCCTTCAGAACAGCCTTGAGGTGGTGGAAAATCTCGGTGCCCATGCGCAGGCCTTCGGAGAAGGACTTGGCGCCCACCGGCTGCACCATGAATTCCTGGATGTCGACGTTGTTATCGGCGTGCTCGCCACCGTTGATGATGTTCATCATTGGCACCGGCATCGAGTAGACACCCGGGGTACCGTTCAGGTTGGCGATGTGAGCGTACAGCGGCAGGTCCTGGTCCTGAGCAGCGGCCTTGGCGGCGGCCAGGGACACGGCGAGGATAGCGTTGGCACCCAGGCTACCTTTGTTTTCGGTGCCGTCGAGCTTGATCATCGCGTGGTCCAGGGCTTTCTGGTCCAGCGGGTCCTTGCCCAGCAACAGGTCACGGATCGGGCCATTGATGTTGGCTACAGCCTTGAGAACACCCTTGCCCAGGTAACGGCTCTTGTCGCCATCACGCAGTTCCAGCGCTTCGCGCGAACCGGTGGAAGCACCGGACGGCGCGCAGGCGCTGCCGATGATGCCGTTATCGAGAAGCACGTCGGCTTCGACGGTGGGGTTGCCACGGGAGTCGAGAACTTCACGACCTTTGATGTCGACGATTTTTGCCATTGTTGTAAACACTCCAAAGTTGACGAAAACGACGCAGCTGAAGGAAATCTTTTGACCGACCGCAAGGGTGGAACAACGGGGCAGGCTTGCAGGCGACAAGGCCCAGGCCCGAGGGCCTGAGCTTTTAGCGTGGGATACTTTACCGGAGAAATGGCGCTTACGCGGTCTCTACCGTCGGAAAACTCTTGACCAGTTCGTCCAACTGCTTGAGCTGGGCCAGGAATGGCTCCAGTTTGTCCAGGCGCAGGGCGCATGGGCCGTCGCATTTGGCGTTGTCCGGGTCCGGGTGGGCTTCTAGGAACAAGCCCGCCAGGGACTGGCTGATGCCCGCCTTGGCCAGGTCCAGCACCTGGGCACGGCGCCCACCAGCGGAATCGGCTCGACCACCCGGCATTTGCAGCGCGTGGGTCACGTCGAAGAACACCGGGTACTCGAACTGTTTCATGATGCCGAAACCGAGCATGTCCACCACGAGGTTGTTGTAGCCGAAGCTCGAACCACGCTCGCAGAGAATCAACTGGTCGTTACCCGCTTCCACGCACTTGTTCAGGATGTGTTTCATCTCCTGGGGTGCGAGGAACTGGGCTTTCTTGATGTTGATCACAGCGCCGGTCTTGGCCATCGCGACGACCAGGTCAGTCTGGCGCGACAGGAAGGCCGGCAACTGGATGATGTCGCACACCTCGGCGACCACGGCAGCCTGTTCAGGCTCGTGGACGTCGGTGATGATCGGCACGCCGAAGGCTTGCTTGATGTCCTGGAAGATCCGCATGCCTTCTTCAAGACCCGGGCCGCGATAGGAGGTCACGGACGAACGGTTGGCCTTGTCGAAGCTGGCCTTGAACACGTAAGGGATACCGAGTTTCTCGGTGACCTTTACGTACTCTTCACAGACCTGCATCGCCATGTCACGGCTTTCCAGCACGTTCATGCCACCGAACAGCACCATGGGCTTGTCGTTGGCAATCTCGATGTCGCCTACGCGAATGATCTTCTGGGCCATCAGGGTTACGCCTTCTTCTGATGTTGCGTCAGTGCTGCTTTGACGAAGCCGCTGAACAACGGGTGACCGTCACGCGGCGTCGAGGTGAACTCAGGGTGGAACTGGCACGCGACGAACCATGGATGATCCGGCGCCTCGACCACTTCCACCAGCGCGCCATCACCGGAGCGACCGGAGATTTTCAGGCCAGCCTCTTTGATTTGCGGCAGCAGGTTGTTGTTCACTTCGTAGCGGTGGCGGTGACGCTCGACGATCACGTCCTTGCCGTAGCAATCGTGAACCAGCGAGCCTTGCTCCAGCAGGCAGTCCTGCGCGCCGAGGCGCATGGTGCCGCCCAGGTCGGAAGCTTCGGTACGGGTCTCGACGGCACCGGTGGCATCTTCCCACTCGGTGATCAGGCCGACGACCGGGTGGCCGCTCTTGCTGTCGAATTCAGTGGAGTTGGCGTCTTTCCAGCCCAGCACGTTACGGGCGAACTCGATAACGGCCACTTGCATGCCCAGGCAGATGCCCAGGTACGGCACCTTGTTCTCGCGAGCGTATTGCACGGCCGTGATCTTGCCTTCCACGCCACGCAGGCCGAAACCGCCAGGCACGAGGATCGCATCAACCCCTTCGAGCAGCGCGGTGCCCTGGTTCTCGATGTCTTCTGAGTCGATGTAGCGCAGGTTGACCTTGGTACGGTTGCTGATACCGGCGTGGCTCATCGCTTCAATCAGCGATTTGTACGCGTCCAGCAGTTCCATGTACTTGCCGACCATGGCGATGGTGACTTCGTGCTCAGGGTTGAGCTTGGCGTCGACCACGGCTTCCCACTCGGACAGGTCCGCGCCATTGCATTGCAGGCCGAAACGCTCGACGACAAAATCGTCCAGGCCTTGCGAGTGCAGGATGCCCGGGATCTTGTAGATGGTGTCGGCGTCTTCCAGCGCGATCACCGCACGTTCTTCAACGTTGGTGAATTGCGCGATCTTGCGACGCGAGGAAATGTCGATCGGGTGATCGGAGCGGCACACCAGCACGTCCGGTTGCAGGCCGATGGAACGCAGTTCCTTGACCGAGTGCTGGGTAGGCTTGGTCTTGGTCTCGCCGGCGGTGGCGATGTACGGTACCAGGGTCAAGTGCATCAGCATCGCGCGCTTGGCGCCGACTTCGAAACGCAACTGGCGGATGGCTTCGAGGAACGGTTGGGACTCGATGTCACCCACGGTGCCACCAATCTCGACCATTGCCACGTCGGCATCGCCGGCACCCTTGATGATGCGGCGCTTGATTTCGTCGGTGATGTGCGGGATCACCTGGATGGTTGCACCCAGGTAGTCACCACGACGCTCTTTGCGCAGCACGTGCTCGTAGACACGGCCGGTGGTGAAGTTGTTGTTCTGGGTCATGGTCGTGCGGATGAACCGCTCGTAGTGGCCCAGGTCCAGGTCGGTTTCGGCGCCGTCGTGGGTGACGAACACTTCACCGTGCTGGAACGGGCTCATGGTGCCCGGGTCAACGTTGATGTACGGGTCCAGCTTGAGCATGGTGACCTTAAGTCCCCGCGCCTCCAGGATGGCCGCCAATGAAGCGGAGGCAATGCCTTTCCCCAATGAAGAAACAACACCGCCCGTGACGAATATGTAGCGCGTCATGAAAAACCCTAGAAGTCTGCGTTAAAGCGGTCCGAGCCGCCGGGGAAAGCGAAGGAAGGCCGAAGCCCCCGATCACCTGCATTAATCACAGTGCACCTTTCAAAAAAACCGCCGCGTGGTGACAGACCAGCAATGAAACACCGGTACGTTGATCGCTACACATTTTTTGGAATCGCCCAGCAAAGACTGCTTGGTAATCGGCAACTGCTGCGATTCAGTCGAATCCACAGAAGTTGTATCAAGAAGGGAGCGTAGTCTACCGGAAAGGCTCTATCAGCTCAAACCTTGATCGCAGGTCTGTGGCATCCAATGTAATTGCCAGTCATGGCTCGGTGCTGGCCAAAGTCCCGCAAGGCTGGGCACACCCAGCAATTGCTCGCCCTGATACAGCAGCGGCAATCTGCCACGGACGAAGCCCGGCAAGCCACTTTCGTTAAGCAGGCGCTTCAAGTCACGTCGACCGCGACCTGGCACTTCGATGATTTCGCCGCCTTGGCGGTAACGAACCTGCAGCGGACCATCAGGCGCCTCACCACTGAGTATCAACTGACCATTGCCGGCTAACTCTAGTGGTTTTTGCGGATCGGGCCAGCTCACCGTTGCGTCGGAAAATTCCGACCCTGTCGAGGGCAGCCACCAGATGCGCTGACCACAACGGTGCAGCTCGCCATCGGCCAGGCGCCACAGGGGCTGTGCATCGTCCTTGGCATCACGTAGGGAATGCCAGCCGGCCCAGTGGTCGCTGTCAGGCAGACGGGTCAGCGGCGTCAGCCAATGGCGCAGGGCATTGCGCTGGCGAGCGTCGGAAAGCTCGCGTAAGGGGGCGAGGGTCAATGACCGCAATCTCAGCCAGGGAAACGCTGACGGCTGGTCGGCGGCCTGCAGGTCCATGACTGCCAACTCGTCAAGCAGGCCCTGGGCTTCGCTCAAGTGCTCAGCGGTGCGGGCCAGGCTTGAGACAGCTTGAGGCCAGCGCTCCGTCAGCGTCGGCAACACCCGGTGACGCAGGTAATTACGGGAAAACCGCGAATCAGCGTTGGAAGGGTCTTCGATCCATTCGAGCTGATGCTCCTCGGCATAGGCTTCCAGCTCTGCCCGCGAGACCTCCAACAAGGGCCGCACCAGATAGCCGGCCGCCAATGGGCGCTGCGCCGGCATCGCCGACAGCCCGCGCACCCCAGCCCCACGCAGCAGGCGGAATAACAGGGTTTCCGCTTGATCGTCGCGATGCTGGCCCGTCAGCAACACCTGCCCTGCCCCGGTCACCTCGATAAAAGCCTGGTAACGCGCGTCACGGGCGGCACGCTCAAGGCTGGCGCCGGGTTGCACCTGCACGCGCATCACGCGCAGAGGCACACCCAAGTTGTCGCATATCGACTGGCAGTGAGCAGGCCACGCGTCGGCGGCGGTTTGCAGGCCATGGTGGACATGGACAGCGCTGAGGGGCGGCAGGATGTCGGTGTTGGCAAGATTGGCCAGGAGGTGCAGCAGGACGGTGGAATCAAGGCCACCGGAGAATGCGATGCGCCAGGCCGGGGCGCTGCGCCAGGGGGCCAGGGCTTGCAGGAGCTTGGCGGGCAGGGTTGGCTTCATCAAACATTACCGCCGCAAATCTGGAATACGTTGACCAAGCATACACAAAGCAAATGTGGGAGGGGGCTTGCTCCCGATAGCGGTGGGTCAGTCACTGGATACATTGACTGACGCTCAGCAATCGGGGGCAAGCCCCCTCCCACATTTTGGTAGTGCGTTGGTCTTAGAGACCGTAGCTCATCAGGCGCTCATAACGACGGGCCAGCAAGGCTTCGTTATCCAGCTTCTTGAGCATCGCCAGTTGCGAAGCCAGCTCACCACGGATAGTTGCGGCGGCGGCGGCCGGGTCGCGGTGTGCGCCACCCAATGGCTCGGCGATGACTTTATCGACGATGCCCAGGCCCTTGAGGCGATCGGCGGTGATCCCCATGGCTTCGGCAGCGTCCGGCGCCTTTTCGGCGGTTTTCCACAGGATCGAAGCGCAACCTTCCGGCGAAATCACCGCGTAGGTCGAATATTGCAGCATGTTCAGTTGGTCGCAAACACCAATGGCCAGGGCGCCGCCGGAACCACCTTCGCCGATTACGGTGGCGATGATCGGGGTTTTCAGGCGTGACATGACGCGCAGATTCCAGGCGATAGCCTCGCTCTGGTTGCGCTCTTCGGCGTCGATACCTGGGTAGGCACCCGGGGTGTCGATGAAGGTCAGGATCGGCATCTTGAAGCGCTCGGCCATTTCCATCAGGCGGCACGCCTTGCGGTAGCCTTCCGGGCGCGGCATGCCGAAATTACGGCGGACTTTCTCACGCACTTCACGGCCTTTCTGGTGACCAATCACCATCACCGGCTGGTCGTCCAGGCGAGCGATACCGCCCACGATGGCGGCGTCGTCGGAGAAGTGGCGATCGCCATGCAGCTCGTCGAACTCGGTGAAGATGTGCTGAATGTAGTCCAGGGTGTACGGACGGCGCGGGTGGCGGGCCAGGCGCGCGATCTGCCAGCTGGTCAACTTGCCGAAGATGTCTTCGGTGAGCGTGCTGCTCTTGTCTTGCAGGCGAGCGATCTCATCGCCGATGTTCAGCGAATTGTCATTGCCGACCAGGCGCAGTTCTTCGATCTTGGCTTGCAGGTCAGCGATCGGCTGTTCGAAATCAAGAAAATTCGGGTTCATAAGCGTCCGTCTTGGGTCGACGGCCAGGGCGTGCCTGGCCAGCCGGTTGTCTATTCGCGCCCTACCTTAAGGGAGAGGCGCGTTTAGGTCGAGATTAAATGTTTAGTCGAGATCAGACACATCTGACCGTCAACGGTATTGGAGGAAGACGTTGTCTCGCCCGAACTGGTCACGCAAAGCTTGAATCAAGCCGTCAGCGGGATCAATTCGCCAGCTCTCGCCGAACTGCAACATGGCCTTGGCGTCATTGCCGGTGTACTCCATGGTCACCGGGCACGCGCCACGGTGGCGTTTGAGCAGGTCGCCCAACCAGCGTAGCTGATCGCCCTTGAGCGCTTCGGTTTTCACCTTCAAACGCAGGCTTTCGGCCAAATTGGTGCGCGCATCTTCCATGCTCATCACCCGTTTGATGCGCAGGCGCAGGCCGCCGGAGAAGTCATCGTTGCTGACCTCCCCTTCCACCACCACCATCGCGTCGGTCTGCAGCAGCGACTGCGCGGAGTGGAACGCGTCGGCAAACAGCGACGCTTCGATACGGCCCGAACGGTCGTCGAGGGTGATAAAGCCCATCTTGTCGCCCTTTTTATTCTTCATCACCCGCAGGGCGATGATCATGCCGGCAACGGTCTGAGTGTCCCGCGCCGGCTTCAGGTCGATGATGCGTTGACGGGCGAACCGGCGGATTTCCCCTTCGTATTCGTCAATCGGGTGACCGGTGAGGTACAGGCCCAAGGTGTCTTTCTCGCCCTTGAGGCGCTCCTTGAGGGTCAGGTCCTTGGCCTTGCGATGGTTGCCGTATACGTCCGCATCTTCTTCGACGAACAAACCGCCAAACAGGTCAGCGTGGCCGCTGTCGTGGGTTCGGGCGGTTTGCTCGGCGGCCTTGATCGCTTCTTCCATGGCGGCGAGCAGCACTGCGCGGTTACGGTCGATATTCGCCTGGTAAGCCTTGGGCTCATCATGGAAATACGGACCGAGACGGTCGAGTGCGCCGCTGCGGATCAGGCCATCGAGTGTCCGCTTGTTGATGCGCTTGAGGTCAACCCGTGCGCAGAAGTCGAACAGGTCCTTGAACGGCCCGTCCTGACGCGCTTCGGTGATGGCTTCCACCGGGCCTTCGCCCACGCCTTTGATCGCACCCAGACCGTAAATGATGCGGCCTTCGTCGTTCACGGTGAACTTGAACTCCGAGGCGTTCACGTCCGGCGCGTCGAGGCGCAGCTTCATGGTGCGCACTTCCTCGATCAAGGTCACGACCTTGTCGGTGTTGTGCATATCCGCCGAGAGTACCGCGGCCATGAACGGCGCCGGGTAGTGGGCTTTCAGCCAGGCGGTCTGGTACGACACCAGGCCGTAGGCGGCGGAGTGGGATTTGTTAAAACCATAACCGGCGAATTTTTCTACCAGGTCGAAGATGTTACCCGCAAGATCGGCGTCGATATTGTTGGTCGCGCAACCTTCGATGAAACCGCCACGTTGCTTGGCCATTTCCTCGGGTTTTTTCTTACCCATGGCGCGACGCAGCATGTCCGCACCGCCCAGGGTATAACCGGCCATCACCTGGGCGATCTGCATCACCTGTTCCTGATACAGGATGATGCCGTAGGTCGGCGCCAGTACCGGCTTGAGACCTTCGTACTGGTAGTCCGAGTGCGGGTAGGCCAGTTCGGCGCGACCGTGCTTACGGTTGATGAAGTCATCCACCATGCCCGATTGCAGCGGGCCCGGACGGAACAGGGCCACCAGTGCGATCAAGTCTTCCAGGCAGTCGGGCTTGAGCTTTTTGATCAGCTCTTTCATACCCCGTGATTCAAGCTGGAACACAGCCGTGGTTTCGGCTTTTTGCAGCAGGCTGTAGGTTGGCTTGTCGTCCAGCGGGATAAACGCGATATCCAGCGGCTCTTCATTGACCTTGGCGCGGTCACGGTTGATGGTCTTGAGCGCCCAGTCGATGATCGTCAGGGTCCGCAGGCCGAGGAAGTCGAACTTCACCAGGCCGGCCGCCTCCACGTCGTCTTTGTCGAACTGGGTAACCAGGCCACCACCCTCTTCGTCGCAATAGATCGGCGAAAAGTCCGTGAGCTTGGTCGGCGCAATAACCACGCCACCGGCGTGTTTACCGACGTTACGCACCACACCTTCGAGCTTGCGCGCCATGTCCCAGATTTCGGCGGCTTCTTCGTCGACCTTGATAAAGTCGCGCAGGATTTCTTCCTGCTCGTAGGCTTTCTCCAGGGTCATGCCGACTTCGAACGGGATCATCTTCGACAGGCGATCCGCCAGGCCGTAGGACTTGCCCTGCACCCGCGCTACGTCGCGGATTACAGCCTTGGCCGCCATGGAACCGAAGGTGATGATCTGGCTGACCGCGTTGCGGCCATATTTCTCGGCCACGTATTCGATCACGCGGTCACGGCCGTCCATGCAGAAGTCGACGTCGAAGTCGGGCATGGAGACCCGTTCCGGGTTCAGGAACCGTTCGAACAGCAGGTCATATTCCAGCGGGTCAAGGTCGGTGATCTTCTGCACATAGGCGACCAACGAGCCGGCACCTGACCCCCGGCCCGGACCAACCGGTACGCCGTTGCTTTTGGCCCACTGGATAAAGTCCATTACGATCAGGAAGTAACCGGGGAATCCCATCTGGATGATGATATCCAGCTCGAAATTCAGCCGGTCGACATAAACCTGGCGCTTGGCGTCGTAGTCCTCGGTGGTGTCCTTGGGCAGCAGGACAGACAAACGCTCTTCCAGGCCATCGAACGAGACCTTGCGGAAGTACTCATCGATGGTCATGCCATCGGGAATCGGGAAGTTGGGCAGGAAGTGCTTGCCCAACTTGACCTCGATGTTGCAGCGCTTGGCGATCTCGACCGAGTTTTCCAGGGCCTCGGGCAGGTCGCTGAACAGCTCGGCCATCTCGTCGGCGCTTTTGAGGTATTGCTCCTCGCTGTAGTTCTTCGAGCGACGCGGGTCATCCAGGGCCCGGCCTTCGCCGATGCACACGCGGGTTTCGTGGGCTTCGAAGTCTTCCTTCTTGATGAAGCGCACATCGTTGGTCGCCACCAGCGGCGCGCCCAGCTTGTCGGCCAGGGCTACCGCGGCGTGCAGGTGTTCTTCGTCGTTGGGGCGATTGGTGCGCTGGATTTCCAGGTAGAAACGGTCCGGGAAGACCTGCATCCATTCACGCGCCAACACTTCGGCTTCCTGCGGGTTGCCGCCCAGTAGCGCGATACCGATCTCGCCCTCTTTGGCGGCCGACAGCATGATCAGGCCTTCGCTGGCCTCGGCGACCCATTCACGCTCGATGATGATCGAGCCATTGCGCTGGCCGTCGATGAAACCACGGGAAATCAGTTCGGTGAGGTTGCGATAGCCCACGCCGTTCATCGCCAACAGGCTGATGCGGCTCAGCGGGTTATCCGGGTCTTTGTTGGACAGCCACAGGTCGGCGCCACAGATCGGCTTGATGCCGGCGCCCATGGCGTTCTTGTAGAACTTGACCAGGGAACACATGTTGTTCTGATCGGTAACCGCGACCGCAGGCATGTTCATGCCCACCAGGGTTTTGACCAGCGGTTTGATCCGTACCAGGCCGTCGACCAGGGAGTATTCAGTGTGCAGGCGTAGGTGAACGAATGAAGCCGGCATAGTGATCCTGTCTAGAAACTTAGAAACAACAAGGCCCGGGATTGTACCGGGCCTTGAGCAAAACATCAGCCTACGCGACTACACCTCGCTGAGGCTCTCGCGCAGCTCGTAGGCCTGGCGCACAGGGGCAAACGAGCGGCGGTGGATCGGCGTCGGGCCAAGGCGAGCCAGGGCTTCCAGATGAACGGGCGTCGGGTAGCCTTTATGACCGCCAATGCCGTAGCCGGGGTAGATCAATTCGAACGCGGCCATTTCCCGGTCACGGCTGACTTTGGCCAGGATCGAGGCAGCGGCGATGGCGGGCACCTTGCTATCACCCTTGACCACCGCTTCGGAAGGCATGGCCAGCTTGGGGCAGCGGTTGCCGTCGATCATCGCCATTTTCGGGGTGATGTGCAGCCCCTCGACCGCACGCTGCATGGCCAGCATGGTGGCGTGCAGAATGTTCAGTTCGTCGATTTCTTCGACTTCGGCCCGGGCGATATGCCAGCTCAGTGCTTTCTCACAGATCTCGTCGTAGAGCTTTTCGCGGCGTGCTTCAGTGAGCTTCTTTGAGTCGTTGAGGCCGAGGATCGGACGGTTCGGATCAAGGATCACCGCCGCCGTGACCACGGCACCACACAAAGGCCCGCGCCCTACTTCGTCAACACCGGCCACCAGCTCGTGGGCTTGGGCAACCAGGCTGAAATCCAGGCCCATTTGCGTCTTCATAAGGCTTCCTGTTTCTGGCCGATCAAGCTCAACACGGCGTCGGCCGCCTGGTTCGACGCATCACGACGCAGGGTGCGGTGGATGTCGTCGAAACCACGGGTCTGCTCTTCGCCACCGTCGATCAAGGGTAGTAGGGTTTGCGCAAGGGCCTCCGGCGTTGCATCGTCCTGCAACAACTCCGGCACCAACAGGCGTTGGGCCAGCAGGTTGGGCAAGGAGATGTAGGGACTTTTGACCATGCGCTTGAGAATCCAGAAAGTCAGCGGCGCCAGGCGGTAGGCCACGACCATCGGGCGCTTGTACAGCAAGGCCTCGAGGGTGGCCGTGCCCGAAGCGATCAGTACCGCATCGCAGGCCGCCAGGGCCAGGTGCGACTGGCCATCGAGCAAGGTCAACGGCAGGTTGCGACCTTCCAGCAGTGTTTCGATCTGCACACGACGTTGCGGGCTGGCGCAGGGCAGCACGAAACGTACGCCTGGCTTCAGCGCCTGCAGACGCTCGGCGGCGTCGAAAAACACCGAAGCCAGGCGGCCGACTTCACCGCCACGGCTGCCTGGCATCAACGCTACCAACGGGCCGTCTGGCAAGCCCAGCTCGGCACGTGCTGCCGTGCGGTCAGCCTGCAAGGGAATGGTGTCGGCCAGGGTATGCCCGACAAACCGTACCGGCACGCCCTTTTCTTCATAGAACCGGGCTTCGAACGGCAGCAGGGTCAGCATCAGGTCGCAGCCCTCACGGATCTTGAGCACGCGCTTCTGCCGCCACGCCCAAACGGAGGGGCTGACGTAGTGCACGGTCTTGATGCCGGCCTGACGCAACTTGAGTTCGAGAGTGAGGGTGAAGTCCGGCGCGTCGATCCCGATGAACACATCAGGCTTTTCTTCGATCAGGGTCTGGATCAGCAGCTTGCGACGCGCCAACAGTTCGCGCAGGCGCCCCAGCACCTCAACCAACCCCATGACCGACAAGCGCTCCATGGGGAAGTAGGACGTAAGCCCTTCAGCCTGCATCAGCGGGCCGCCGACACCGATAAATTGCACCGCCGGATGCTGGGCCTTGAGGGCCCGCATAAGACCTGCGCCCAGAATGTCGCCGGAAGCTTCCCCGGCCACCAGCGCGATACGCAGATTAGCCATGATTAGCGGGTGATGCCGCGAGTCGACGCCTGGATCGAGTCACGGAACACCGCGACTTCCGGGAACAACGCTGCCGGCTCGAGCAGTTGGGTCAATGCCTGGTCAACCGTGAGCCCTTGGCGGTAAACCACCTTGTAGGCGCGGCGCAGGGCGTGGATGGCTTCTTCGCTGAAACCGCGACGGCGCATGCCTTCGAAGTTCATGCTGCGGGCTTCGGCCGGGTTGCCGAATACCGTGACGAACGCCGGAACATCCTTACCGATAGCGGTGCCCATGCCGGAAAAGCTGTGGGCGCCGATATGGCAATACTGATGCACCAGGGTGAATCCGGACAGGATCGCCCAATCGTCAACGTGCACATGGCCCGCCAACGCGGTGTTGTTGACCAGGATGCAGTGGTTGCCGATGACGCTGTCGTGGCCGATATGGGCATAGGCCATGACCAGGTTGTGATCACCCAGCGTGGTTTCGGCCCGATCCTGCACGGTACCACGGTGAATGGTCACGCCTTCACGGATGATGTTGTGATCACCGATTACCAGGCGCGTCTCTTCACCCTTGTACTTCATGTCCGGGGTGTCTTCGCCTACCGAGGAGAACTGGTAGATGCGATTGTGTTTGCCAATGCGGGTCGGACCTTTGAGGATCACGTGCGGCCCGATGACAGTCCCCTCGCCGATTTCCACACCTGCGCCGATGATCGACCAAGGGCCGACCTCAACGTCGGCGGCCAGTACGGCCGACGGATCGATGATTGCGCGAGGGTCAATCAAACTCATAGTTTGCGTTCCGCACAGATGATCTCAGCGGAGCACACCGGCTTGCCGTCCACCGAGGCCTGGCATTCGAACTTCCAGATCTGGCGCTTGCAGCTGATGAACTTGGCTTCCAGGATCAGCTGGTCACCCGGGGTAACCGGGTTGCGGAAACGCAACTTGTCGGAGCCCACGAAATAGTAAAGCGTGCCGTCGGCAGGCTTGAGGTCAAGCATTTTGAAACCAAGGATACCGGCAGCCTGGGCCATCGCTTCGATGATCAACACGCCCGGCATGATGGGGTGTGCAGGAAAGTGACCATTGAAGAACGGTTCGTTGATGCTGACATTCTTGTAGGCACGAATGCGCTTTTCCTCGACATTGAGGTCCACTACGCGGTCCACCAGCAGGAACGGGTAACGGTGAGGCAGGTATTCGCGAATCTCGTTGATGTCCATCATTTCGGGGGGAAGCCTGTAATAAAGATTGGGGGCGGGCGAACTAAACGCACGCCCCGCTAGCAAATCAAGGAGGCAGTCTAGCGGCTGTGCACACTTGATATGGAAATGGTATCAGCCTTCTGATGAAGCATTACCGCCAGGGGTCACGTCCCCAACACGCTTTTCCAGCTGTTTGAGACGCCGAGCCATGTCGTCGAGCTGCCTCAACCGCGCTGCACTCTTGCGCCATTCAGCCGCAGGCTGCATGGCGGTACCGGAAGAATAGGCACCTGGCTCGGTAATCGAGTGGGTCACCATGGTCATCCCGGTGATGAAGACGTTGTCGCAAATATCAATATGCCCCACCAGCCCTACGCCACCGGCGAGCATGCAATGCTTACCGATTTTGGTGCTGCCGGAGATGCCCACGCACGCGGCCATGGCGGTGTGATCGCCAATCTGCACGTTGTGGGCGATCTGGATCTGGTTGTCGAGCTTCACGCCGTTACCGATCACGGTATCGGCCAGGGCCCCGCGATCGACAGCAGTGTTCACGCCAATTTCCACGTCGTCGCCGATCAATACGCCGCCGACCTGGGCAATTTTGTTCCAGATGCCCTTGGCGTTGGCAAAGCCAAAGCCTTCACCGCCGATCACGGCACCCGACTGGATGACCACCCGCTCACCGATACGCACATCGTGGTACAGGGTCACGCGCGGCGCCAGCCAACCGTCGGCGCCGATCTCGCAGCGCGCACCGATAAAGCAATGGGCCCCAACGGTGACACCCGCCGCAATGCGCGCGCCGCTCTCGACCACCGCAAAGGCACCGATGCTGGCCGCTGGGTCAACCTGGGCATCATCGGCGATCACCGCAGACGGATGAACACCGGCCGCTGCCTTGGGCTTAGGATCGAACAGGTGCGACACCCGGGCATACGCCAGGTACGGGTCAGCCACCACCAGCGCATCCCCGGCAAACCCTTCGGCGTCAGCCGCTTTCAGCAACACGGCGGCGGCTTGGCTGTCGACCAGGTATTTACGGTATTGGGGGTTTGCGAGGAAGCTCAACTGAGCTGGGCCAGCCTCCTGCAAGGTGGCTAGCCCAGTGATTTCTTTCTCCGGAGAGCCACGCAAGGTGGCCCCCAGGAACTCGGCCAACTCGCCGAGCTTGATAGTCGCGGTCATGGCTTACTTCAGCTGGTTCATGCGCTCGATCACCTGGCGGGTGATGTCGTATTGAGGCTTGACGTCGATTACCGCGCCACGCTCGAACACCAGGTCAAAGGCACCTTTCTTGATGACTTCTTCCACAGCGCTGTCGAGTTTCGGCTTCAACTGTTTCAGCATTTCACGGTCAGCAACCGCTTTGGCTTCGTTCAGCTCTTTGGACTGGAACTGGTAGTCACGGGCCTTTTGCTTGAATTCAAGCTCCAGACGCTCGCGCTCGCCTTGTTGCATCTTGTCGCCACCGGCTACCAGGCGGTCCTGGATGCCCTTGGCGCTGCTTTCCAGAGTCTTGAGCTTGGTCAGTTGCGGACCGAATTTTTTCTCGGCATCCACGGCGTACTTCTTGGCCGCGTCCGATTCCAGCAGGGCCATCTGATAGTTCAGGACGGCGATTTTCATTTCGGCGAAGGCCGGGGTCGCTACCAGCACGGTTGCCAGCAGAACCAATTGAGTCAACTTACGCACGATGCACTCCTACAGAATCCGTTGTCGTTATCTTGGGTCAGACGCTTAGAACGTCTGGCCGAGGGAGAATTGGAAAATCTGGGTTTCAGCGTTGTCCGGTTTCTTGATCGGCATGGCCAGAGCAAAGCTCAATGGGCCAAGTGCAGTCACCCAAGTCACACCCACACCCACGGAGCTTGCCAGGTTGCTGAGGCTCACGTCGTTGCACTGAGTGTTGGACTTCACGCCACTCGGGTTTTTGATCTGCTCGCACTTGGAATCGAACACGTTACCCACGTCCCAGAAGACCGACGTACGCAGTGAACGCTGATCTTTCACGAACGGCAGTGGGAACAGGATTTCCGCGCCACCCTGGATCAAGACGTTACCACCGAACGGCAGCGGGTCGTTGTCGGAGTCGGCCACAGTGCCTTGGTTACCGGTCACACCCACACCACGGCTTGGCGTACCACGCGGACCCAAGGTGCTGTCCTTGAAGCCACGTACCGAGTTGAAACCACCAGCATAGTAGTTTTCATAGAACGGCAAGCCATTGGTAGAACCATAACCATCGCCATAGCCCAGCTCAGTGTGCAGGCGCATGGTGTAGTTGTCGCTCAATGGCTGGAACAGCTGGCCACGGTAGTCGAGTTTGAAGAACGACAGGTCGCTGCCCGGCGTGGTGGTTTCCAGGGTCAGGCTCTGGGAGTGGCCACGGGTCGCCAGTACGCCTTTGTTCAGGGTCGACTCGGACCAGCCGGCAGACGCCTTGAAGTTCAGGAACTTGTCGCCTTCGCGACGGGTAAAGTCGAAGATCTCGTCCACGGTGTAGACACCGGTCTTGATCTCATCCTGCTGCGCGGTCAGGCCGAAGGTCAGACGCGAGGTCTCACTGATCGGGTAACCCACGTTGACACCGGCACCGAGGCTGTCGATTGCGTAGCTTGCTACGTCAACGTCGAGGTCTTTGTAGTCGGTGGTGCGGTAGAAGGCGTTGTAGCCCAGGCTAACACCGTCGGCAGTCCAGTAAGGGTCGGTATAACTGAAGTTATATCGGCTCTGGTATTCGCTTCGGGTCAGGCCGATGGACACTCGGTTACCGGTACCGAGGAAGTTGTTCTGGGTGATCGAACCACCAAGGATCAAACCGGCACTCTGTGCGAAGCCGACGCTCGCGGTGATGGAGCCCGACGCTTGTTCTTCAACGGCGTAGTTCACGTCAACCTGGTCATCCACGCCCGGTACGGCCGGGGTTTCGACGTTGACTTCCTTGAAGAAGCCCAGGCGCTCAAGACGGGTCTTGGACTGGTCGATCAGGTAAGTCGACGCCCAGCCACCTTCCATCTGGCGCATTTCACGACGCAGCACTTCGTCCGCAGACTTGGTGTTGCCACGGAAGTTGATACGGTTCACGTAGGCACGCTTGCCTGGATCGACGACGAAGGTGATGTCCACAGTGTGGTCATCATCATGCGGGGTCGGCACACCGTTGACGTTGGCGAAGGTATAGCCTTCGTTACCCAGGCGACGGGTGATCAGTTCGGACGTGGTGGTCATCAGCTTGCGCGAGAACACTTGGTCTTTCTGCACCAGCAGCAGCGCCTTGACCTGGTCTTCAGGCACTTTCAGGTCGCCGCTCAGCTTCACGTCACGAACCTTGTACTTCTCGCCTTCGTTCACGTTGACAGTGATGTAGACGTGTTTCTTGTCCGGGGTGATGGACACCTGGGTCGAAGCGATATCCATGTTGATATAGCCACGGTCCAGGTAGTAGGAACGCAGGCGTTCCAGGTCACCGGAAAGTTTTTCACGGGCGTACTTGTCATCGTTCTTGAAGAACGACAGCCAGTTGGTGGTCTTGAGTTCGAACAGGTCGATCAGGTCTTCATCAGCAAACTTGGTATTGCCCACCACGTTGATGTGCTGAATCGCGGCCACGGTGCCTTCGTTGATGTTGACCTTGAGGCCAACACGGTTGCGCGGCTGCGGCACCACTTCCGTTTCCACGGTCGCGGAGTAGCGGCCCTGGGCAACGTACTGGCGTTGCAGTTCGTTACGCACACCTTCAAGGGTGGCACGCTGGAAGATCTCGCCCTCGGCCAGGCCGGATTGCTTGAGGCCCTTCATCAGATCTTCAGTCGAGATCGCCTTGTTGCCTTCGATCTCGATACTGGCGACGGAGGGTCGCTCGACGACGGTGATGACCAGGACGTTGCCTTCGCGACCCAGTTGGATGTCTTGAAAGAAACCGGTTTTGAACAACGCACGAGTGGATTCCACCAGGCGACGGTCATCAGCCTGTTCCCCAACGTTCAACGGCAAGGCACCAAAGACGCTACCCGCGGAAACCCGCTGGAGGCCGTTGACGCGAATATCGGAGATGGTGAAGGACTCGGCGTGAACTTCGGCGATCATCAATACGGTGAGAACCGCAGTTAGCAGCAGACGTTTCATGAAGTCCTTTCTTATTCCAACTGGCAATAAACAAACTGCCGCAAAATGCGGCAGATTCGCAATTCAGCGAAGCGTTACAGTCGACCCAGATCGTTGACCAAGGCTAATAACATCACCCCGACCACCAAACTGATACCGATCTGTATCCCCCAACCCTGCACCCGATCCGACAAGGGGCGACCACGCGCCCACTCGACCAGATAAAACAACAGATGCCCCCCATCCAATACCGGAATGGGCAGCAAATTCAGAACACCCAGGCTGATACTCAGATAAGCCAGGAAATTCAGGAAATCCGCGACACCCGACTGGGCAGAAGCGCCCGCCACTTTAGCAATGGTTATCGGCCCACTCAAGTTTTTTACCGAGAGCTCGCCGAACAACATTTTCTTGAGCGATTCGAGGGTCAGTACACTCATGGTCCAAGTGCGTTTTGCGCCCTCGCCAATGGCAGCCAACGGCCCGAAGCTGACTTCGCGCACCATCGATGGCGGCCAATCGACACCTTTGACCCCGGCACCCAGGTAACCCCCGGCCGCCTTGGCTTCCCCGCGAACCGACAGCGTCACAGGGACGTCGATTTGAGCACCATCGCGCTCAACTTTCAGCACAATTTTGGTTTCAGGACGTACACGCACCAAGTCAACCACTTGCTGCCAGTCACCCAGTGACTGGCCATCGAGCGCCAACAAGCGGTCGCCCGTTTTCAGGCCTGCAGCCTGGGCCGGGCCTTTCGGGTCCAGCTCCGCGAGCACCGGCGGCAAGGCCGGACGCCAGGGCCGTATGCCCAGAGACTTGATCGGATCAGGCTCATCAGCACCCTTTAGCCAGTGGTCAAGAGCCAGCTCGCGCGGGGTTTCGGTGGTGGAATCCTGCTCGCGCACCACCACGTTGACGGTGCCGCTTTCACCCAGGCGACGCACCAACTGCAAATTGACCGCGCCCCACCCCGTGGTGGGTTCGCCATCAATGGAAACAATTTCTTGCCCAGCAACCAACCCAGCCTTGGCGGCGATACTGTCCGACTCGACCGCGCCGATGACCGGACGCACCTGCTGGCTGCCCAGCATGGCCAAGACCCAGAAGAACACCATCGCCAACAGGAAGTTGGCGATCGGACCGGCGGCAACAATGGCGATACGCTGACGAACGGTCTTGCGATTGAAAGATTGGTCCAGTTGGTCTGCCGGCACTTCACCTTCGCGCTCATCGAGCATCTTGACGTAGCCACCCAACGGGATAGCCGCGATCACGAACTCGGTGCCACGGCGGTCGTGCCAGCGCAACAGCGGCATGCCGAAACCGACGGAAAAGCGCAATACCTTGACGCCGCAACGACGCGCCACCCAGAAGTGGCCGAATTCGTGGAAGGTAACCAGCACACCCAGAGCAACCAGGGTGCCGACAATCATGTAAAGCGCACTCATCTAAGTTCTCCGCATTCCTATCCAGTGCCTCAAGGCTCAAACCTGCCCACAGGCTAACGCACGTTGCGGTTCAACCATTGTTCCGCCAGGGCCCGGGCCTTGGTATCGGCCTCGAATACTGCCCCCAGATCGCTCACCGTCACAACAGGCTCAAGCGCCAGGACGTCCTCGATGATACTCGCGATCTGCGGAAAGCGGATGCGCCGTTCGAGAAACGCCGCCACCGCCACCTCATTGGCCGCATTCAGCATCGCCGGCGCGCTATTGCCCGCTTCGGCAGCTTGCCGGGCAAGGCGCAGGCACGGAAAGCGCTGCTCGTCGGGCGCTTCGAAGTCCAGACGAGCCACGGCAAACAGGTCCAAAGGCGCCACGCCGGAATCGATCCGCTCGGGCCAGGCCAGGGCATTGGCGATCGGGGTGCGCATATCGGGGTTGCCCAACTGCGCCAGGACCGAACCGTCCACGTAGTCGACCAGGGAATGAATCACACTTTGCGGGTGAATCACCACCTCGACCTGGTCAGGCCGCGCATCGAACAGCCAGCACGCCTCGATCAGTTCCAACCCCTTGTTCATCATGCTCGCCGAATCCACAGAGATTTTGCGCCCCATGGACCAGTTCGGATGAGCGCACGCCTGGTCGGGCGACACCTGTTCCAGCTCCGCGAGCGGGGTTTTCCGGAACGGCCCTCCGGAGGCGGTCAGCAGGATCCGACGCACACCCACCTGACTCAGGCCACGGGCATAGTCGCCGGGCATGCACTGGAAGATCGCATTGTGTTCGCTATCGAGTGGCAGCAGTACCGCGCCACTTTTGCGCACCGCCTGCATGAAGAGCGCGCCGGACATGACCAGCGCTTCTTTATTGGCCAACAGGATCTTCTTGCCAGCGTCGACGGCCGCCAGGGTTGGACGCAACCCCGCAGCACCGACAATGGCGGCGACCACCGTGTCAACTTCGGCGTCGGCCGAGACTTGGCACAGCCCCTCCTCCCCGACCAACACCTGAGTCGCAAGCCCGGCAGCCCGCAGGTCATCCTGCAGCGTCCGCGCCGCAGCGGCTTCAGGCACTACCGCAAATCGCGGCGCATGGCGTACGCACAAGGCCAGCAGCTCGCTCATGCGGGTAAACCCGGTGAGGGCGAAAACCTGGTAGCGATCAGGATGGCGCGCAATCACATCCAGGGTGCTCAACCCTACCGAGCCGGTTGCACCCAGCACGGTCACTTGTTGCAGGCGGCTCACGACGCCGTCATCCACAACAGCACGGCAAAGATCGGAATGGCAGCGGTCAGGCTGTCGATGCGGTCCAGCACACCGCCGTGACCCGGCAGCAGGTTGCTGCTGTCCTTGATCCCGGCCTGGCGCTTGAACATGCTTTCGGTGAGGTCACCTACCACCGAGATAAACACGACAATGGCTGTAGCCACCAGCGCCAGGAAGATGTCCTTCACCGCCCAGCCACGCACAACACCGACGACCAGTGCGATCACCAGCGTCAACGCCAAACCACCGTATACACCCTCCCAGCTCTTGCCCGGACTGACCGCCGGTGCCAGCTTGCGCTTGCCAAAGGCCCGACCGGAGAAGTAGGCACCGATATCCGCCCCCCAGACCAGCACCATGACCGCCAGGATCAGCCAGTTACCCATCGGGTAACGCTTGATCTCAATCAGCCCCTGCCACGCCGGCAGCAGGATCAATAAACCAATCACCAACTTGCAGGCCACGCTCGACCATTGACTGCTGGTACGCGGGTAAGTCAACACCAGGAATGTAGCCAGCGCCCACCACAGTACTGCCGCACCCAACACCCAAGGTGCAATGTCGGGCAGGATGTACAAGAGAAACGCCAAGGCGGCCACCACGGCGGCATAGGCCACCCGCGGCAACTGTGCATTGAAACCTGCCAGGCGCGCCCACTCCCAGGCACCCAGGGTGACGACCAGGCCGATAAACAGCGCAAAGCCGGAACCCTCGAGCAGGAAAAACCCACACAAGGCGATCGGCAACAGGATCAGTGCTGTGATGATTCGTTGTTTAAGCATTTAAACCCGGGCTCCAGCTTCGATCTGCTCACTCGTTTTACCGAAGCGACGCTGACGGGAAGCGAAATCGGCCAGCGCAGTACGCATGGCATCGTGTTTGAAGTCCGGCCAGAACAGGTCGGAGAAGTACAGCTCGGTGTAGGCCAGCTGCCACAACAGGAAATTACTGATGCGGTGCTCACCACCGGTACGGATGCACAAGTCAGGCAACGGCAGATCACCGGTTACCAGGCAGGTTTGCAAGAGTTCGGGCGTGATGTCGTCGGGTCGCAGATGGCCGGCCTGCACTTCGCGGGCCAGCCGCTGCGCGGCCTGGGCGATATCCCACTGGCCACCGTAGTTGGCTGCGATCTGCAGCACAAAACGGTTGGCGCCGGCAGTAATGGCCTCGGCTTCGCGCATGGCAGCCTGCAGTTCCGGATGGAAGCGCGAGCGATCACCAATGATGCGCAGGCAGATGTTGTTGTCATTGAGGCGCTTGGCCTCACGACGCAACGCCCGGAAGAACAAGTCCATCAAGGCGCTGACTTCTTCGGCGGGCCGCTGCCAGTTTTCACTGGAGAACGCGAACAAGGTCAACACTTCGACCTTGGCTTCGGCGCACACCTCGATCACCGCCCGTACCGCATCGACACCCGCTTTATGCCCGGCGACACCCGGCATAAAGCGTTTTTTCGCCCAGCGATTATTCCCATCCATGATGATCGCGACATGGCGCGGCACCACAGAGGGTACAGTCTGCTTGGTCTTTTCCATGAAGGCGTCCTGACCCCTTATACGGCCATCAGGTCCTTTTCTTTTTCTTCCGTGGCCTTAGTGATCTGGGCCTCGGCATCCTTGGTCAGCTTATCGATATCAGCAGTGGCACGACGCTCTTCGTCTTCGCTGATTTCCTTGTCCTTGACCAGTTTCTTCAGGTCACCCAGGGCATCGCGACGGATGTTACGCACGGCGACGCGCGCATCTTCGGCAGCGCTGCGCGCCTGCTTGGTGAAGCCCTTACGGGTTTCTTCAGTCAGGGCCGGCATGGAGATCAGCAGCAACTCACCCAGGTTGGTTGGGTTGAGGTTCAGGCCAGCGCTCTGGATGGCCTTGTCGACGGCACCGAGCATGTTGCGCTCGAAGGCCACGACTTGCAGGGTGCGCGAATCTTTAACGGTAATGTTGGCAACGCTGCTGATAGGGGTATCAGAACCGTAGTAAGGCACCATTACGCTGCCCAGGATACTCGGGTGCGCCTTGCCGGTACGGATCTGGCCGAATGCATGGCTCAGCGATTCCAGGGATTTCTGCATACGCGCCTGGGCGTCTTTCTTGATTTCGTTGATCATTGTTGGCCTTCCTCGATCAGAGTCCCTTCTGCGCCGCCGTGTACGATGTTCAGCAGGGCGCCGGGCTTGTTCATGTTAAATACGCGCAGCGGCATCTTGTGGTCGCGGCACAGGCAAATAGCCGTCAGGTCCATCACGCCCAGCTTGCGATCCAGGACTTCATCGTAGGTCAGATGATCGAACTTCTCGGCATGCGGGTCTTTGAATGGGTCTGCGGTGTAAACGCCGTCTACCTTGGTCGCCTTGAGCACCACGTCAGCATCAATCTCGATGGCGCGCAGGCACGCTGCCGAGTCGGTGGTGAAGAACGGGTTACCCGTGCCGGCGGCGAAGATCACCACTTCCTTGGCGTTCAGGTGGCGCATGGCTTTGCGGCGGTCATAGTGATCGGTCACGCCGACCATGGAAATAGCCGACATCACGATAGCCGAGATATTAGCGCGCTCCAGGGCGTCGCGCATGGCCAGGGCGTTCATCACAGTGGCCAGCATGCCCATGTGATCGCCGGTGACCCGGTCCATGCCGGCCGCACTCAGTGCCGCGCCGCGAAACAGGTTACCGCCGCCGATCACCAGGCCGACCTGTACGCCGATACCGACCAGTTGGCCGACTTCCAGCGCCATGCGGTCGAGTACTTTGGGATCGATCCCGAACTCTTCCGAGCCCATCAGGGCCTCGCCGCTAAGCTTGAGTAGAATGCGTTTATAGCGAGCCTGATAACCACTGCCCTGCTGAGCCATTGCGAATCTCTCCTGCGGCGTATTTTTAAAAATTCTTGGCGAGCCGTTTTACGGCTTGCGTTCACTCTAGCTGGACGCTGTCACAGCGCCATCGGAACACGGCTTTGTAAGCCAGTTCCGAGGGGAAGCCAAATAAAATCGACCTTCCCATTTGAAAAGAGGCTGCGCGCGTGAGCGGGCAGCCTCTTTCGGGCGACAGTTGAAGACTGTCTTATTGCTTGGCGGCAGCCAGCTGGGCAGCAACTTCTTCAGCGAAGTTGTCGACCGGCTTCTCGATGCCTTCGCCTACTTTGAAGTAAGTGAAGGAAACGATTTCAGCACCGGCTTTCTTGGCCAGTTCGCCGACCTTGATTTCAGGGTTCTTGACGAACGCCTGCTCAACCAGGCTTGCTTCAGCCAGGAACTTGCTGATACGGCCCTTGATCATGTTTTCAACGATGTTCTCTGGCTTGCCAGCGATTTTGTCAGCGTTGAGGCTCAGGAACACCGCTTTTTCACGTTCGATTGCGTCAGCAGACACTTCCGATGGCAGCAGGAACTCAGGGTTGCTGGCCGCTACGTGCATAGCGATGTCTTTGGCCAGCTCAACGTTGCCGCCTTTCAGAACAACCGCTACACCGATTTTGTTGCCGTGCAGGTAACCGCCGACAACATCACCTTCAACGCGAACCAGGCGACGGATGTTGACGTTTTCGCCAACCTTGCCGACCAGTACCAGGCGATCTGCTTCTTGAGCTTCGATCAGCGGAGCGGCGTCAGTCAGCTTGTCAGCGAATGCTTTTTCAACGCTGGCAGCAACGAATGCCTTGAAGTCGTCCTGCAGAGCCAGGAAGTCGGTCTGCGAGTTCACTTCCAGCAGAACAGCGGACTTACCGTCTTCTTTCAGAGCGATTGCGCCTTCAGCAGCTACGTTGCCTGCTTTCTTGGCAGCCTTGATGGCGCCGGAGGCACGCATGTCGTCGATGGCTTTTTCGATGTCGCCGCCGGCCTTGGTCAAGGCCTTTTTGCAATCCATCATGCCTTCGCCGGTACGCTCACGCAGTTCTTTAACCAACGCTGCAGTAATCTCTGCCATTTCAAAATCCTCTTGGATAGGTTTTCAACCATTCCACCCGATCAAACGGGCGATCAATTCTTCCCGAATAACCCTTGTAGGCTGCTGCACGTTACAGTCGCTAGGTTGCGCTGCCACAAGTGGGAGCCGACAAATGGTTTTCGAGGTGGCAAAAAGGGGGCCAAGCCCCCTTTTTGCTTACTGAGTCAACGCCAGGGCGTCAATTACTCAGCGGCAGCTACCGGAGCTTCTTCAACGAACTGCTCGGTACCACCAGCAACGTGGTTGCGACCACGGATTACAGCGTCAGCCATCGAACCCATGTACAGCTGGATAGCGCGGATTGCGTCATCGTTGCCTGGGATGATGTAGTCAACGCCTTCCGGGCTGCTGTTGGTATCGACTACGCCGATAACCGGGATGCCCAGCTTGTTGGCTTCGGTGATCGCGATGCGCTCGTGATCAACGTCGATAACGAACAGTGCGTCAGGCAGACCGCCCATGTCCTTGATACCACCCAGGGAACGATCGAGCTTTTCCAGGTCACGGGAGCGCATCAGCGCTTCTTTCTTGGTCAGCTTGGCGAAAGTACCGTCTTCGGCTTGCACTTCAAGGTCACGCAGACGCTTGATGGAAGCACGGATGGTTTTGAAGTTGGTCAGCATGCCGCCCAACCAGCGGTGATCCACGTACGGCGAACCGCAACGTGCTGCTTCTTCAGCAACGATCTTGCCAGCGGAACGCTTGGTGCCGACGAACAGGATCTTGTTTTTGCCCTGGGCCAGGCGCTCTACGAAAGTCAGTGCTTCGTTGAACATCGGCAGGGTTTTTTCAAGGTTGATAATGTGGATCTTGTTACGCGCGCCGAAAATGTATTTACCCATTTTCGGGTTCCAGTAACGGGTCTGGTGACCGAAGTGCACACCGGCCTTCAGCATATCGCGCATGTTGACTTGGGACATGATAGTTCCTTAATAAGTCGGGTTTGGCCTCCACGTATCCCAATGACCAACCAGCGGCATCAAGGCCTCCGGCACCCAGGTCATCGTGTCGACACGTGTGTGGATTTAAGCTTTGCGGGGTATCCCCGGAAAGCGGCGCATTTTATACCACAGCAAGGGCGAAAACGGAACCCGCAATCACATTTGCCGTGAGCCTCTTTCATGCAACCCTTTGAATAGAGCCAACACCCCCCCACCTTATAGAGAGAAGCGATCATCAGAGGCTCATGATTTGACGCCATGGTCTGTTAGAATCGCGTTTTTTGAGGCTTGTGCGAATTCTGTAACCTTTTGTCGCACGCCCGTAAACCGTATTGATTTCAGCGCGTCGCGCTAGAGAGAGCCTGTATGACCGTTAGCTTGAAAACCGCCGAAGACATCGCTGGCATGCGCATCGCCGGCAAACTGGCTGCCGACGTGCTGGAAATGATCGCCGAGCACGTCAAGCCTGGCGTTACCACCGAAACCCTGAACCAGATCTGCCATGACTATATCGTCAATGTGCAGGGCGCCATTCCTGCGCCGCTGAACTACAAAGGCTTCCCCAAGTCGATCTGCACCTCGGTCAATCACGTGGTCTGCCACGGGATTCCGGGTGACAAGCCGTTGAAGGACGGCGACACCCTGAACATCGACGTCACCGTCATCAAGGACCGCTATTTCGGCGACACCAGCCGCATGTTCCACGTCGGCACCGTACCGGTCTGGGCCGAGCGCCTGTCGCAGGTCACCCAGGAGTGCATGTACAAGGCCATCGAAATCGTCAAGCCCGGCTGCCGCCTGGGCGACATCGGCGAAGTGATCCAGAAGCACGCGGAAAAGAACGGTTTCTCGGTGGTGCGCGAATTCTGCGGCCACGGCATCGGCACCGTCTTCCACGAAGAGCCACAGATCCTGCACTACGGCCGTGCCGGCACCGGCATGGAACTCAAGGCAGGCATGACCTTCACCATCGAACCGATGATCAACCAGGGCAAGGCCGACACCAAGGTACTGGGCGACGGCTGGACCGCCATCACCAAGGACCGCAAGCTCTCGGCCCAGTGGGAACACACCCTGCTGGTCACCGAAACCGGCTACGAGATCTTCACCCTGCGTGCGGACGACACGATCCCGCGCGTTTCCGCGTAAGGATCACCCAGGTTTTCCCCAACCGTGTTGTGACTGACTGATAGATAGAAAGGAAAGCCGATCGATGCCCCAGGTGGATCCCGAACTCTTCGACCGCGGCCAGTTCCAGGCCGAACTGGCCCTGAAGGCGAGCCCTATCGCTGCGTTCAAGAAAGCTATCCGCCAGGCCCGCGAGGTGCTCGATGGGCGCTTTCGCAGTGGCCGGGATATCCGCCGGCTGATCGAGGACCGCGCCTGGTTCGTCGATAACATCCTGCAAAAAGCCTGGGAACAGTTCAGTTGGAGCGAAGACGCCGACATCGCCCTGGTGGCGGTCGGCGGCTACGGCCGTGGTGAGTTGCACCCCTACTCCGACATCGACCTGCTGATCCTGCTGGACAGCGCCGATCATGAGATCTTTCGCGATTCCATCGAGCGTTTTCTGACGTTGCTGTGGGACATCGGCCTGGAAGTCGGCCAGAGCGTGCGCTCGGTGGATGAATGCGCCGAAGAAGCCCGTGCCGACCTCACGGTGATCACCAACCTGATGGAAAGCCGTACCATCGCCGGCCCCGAGCGCCTGCGCCAGCGCATGCTTGAAGTGACCAGCACTGCACACATGTGGCGGAGCAAGGACTTCTTCCTGGCCAAGCGTGCCGAGCAAAAGGCCCGGCACCACAAATACAACGACACCGAATACAACCTGGAACCCAACGTCAAGGGCTCGCCGGGCGGGCTGCGGGATATCCAGACGATTCTGTGGGTAGCGCGTCGCCAGTACGGCACCCTGAACCTTCGCGCCCTGGCTGGCGAAGGCTTCCTGGTGGAGAGCGAAAACGCCCTGCTGGCCTCGTCCCAAGAGTTCCTCTGGAAAGTGCGCTACGCCCTGCACATGCTCGCCGGGCGCTCCGAAGACCGCCTGCTGTTCGACCACCAGCGCTCCATCGCCACCCTGCTGGGCTTTGAGGGCGAAGACGCGAAGACCAGCATCGAAAGCTTCATGCAGCAGTACTACCGGGTGGTCATGAGCATTGCCCAGCTCAGCGACCTGATCATCCAGCACTTCGAAGAAGTGATCCTGGCCCCCGAAGACGAGGCGCCGCCGCAACCGATCAATTCGCGCTTCCAGTTGCACGACGGTTACATCGAGGCGCGCAACGACAATGTATTCCGCCGCACGCCGTTCGCCATGCTGGAGATCTTCGTGCTGATGGCCCAGCAGCCGGAAATCAAAGGCGTGCGCGCCGACACCATCCGCCTGCTGCGGGAAAACCGTCACCTGATCGACGACGATTTCCGCAACGATATCCGTAACACCAGCCTGTTCATCGAGCTGTTCAAGTGCAAGATCGGCATCCACCGCAACCTGCGGCGCATGAACCGTTACGGCATCCTCGGGCGCTACTTGCCGGAGTTCGGTTTTATCGTCGGGCAGATGCAGCACGACCTGTTCCACATCTATACCGTGGACGCCCACACCCTGAACCTGATCAAACACCTGCGTAAGCTGCAGTACACCCAGGTGTCAGAGAAATTCCCGCTGGCCAGCAAACTCATGGCCAAGCTGCCCAAGCCCGAGCTGATCTACCTCGCCGGCCTCTACCACGATATCGGCAAAGGCCGGCATGGCGACCACTCAGAGATCGGCGCGGTCGACGCTGAAGCGTTCTGCCAACGTCACCAACTGCCGCTGTGGGACAGCCGCCTGATCGTCTGGCTGGTGCAAAACCACCTGGTGATGTCGACTACCGCCCAGCGCAAGGACTTGTCCGACCCGCAGGTGATCCATGACTTCGCCGGAATAGTCGAGGATGAAACACGCCTGGACTACCTGTACGTACTGACCGTTTCCGACATCAACGCTACCAACCCGACGTTATGGAACTCGTGGCGCGCCAGCCTGCTGCGCCAGCTCTACACCGAGACCAAGCGTGCCCTGCGCCGCGGCCTGGAAAACCCGGTGGACCGCGAAGAGCAGATCCGCCGCACTCAGAGCGCCGCCCTGGATATCCTCGTTCGCGGCGGCAACGACCCGGATGATGTCGAGCAACTGTGGTCGCAACTGGGTGACGACTACTTCCTGCGCCACACCGCCGGCGACGTGGCCTGGCACAGTGACGCGATCCTGCAACAGCCCGCCGATGGCGGCCCGCTGGTGCTGATCAAGGAAACCACCCAGCGCGAATTCGAAGGCGGCACGCAGATCTTCATCTATGCCCCCGACCAGCACGACTTCTTCGCCGTGACCGTGGCGGCCATGGACCAACTCAACCTGAACATCCATGACGCTCGGGTCATCACCTCCAGCAGCCAGTTCACCCTCGACACCTACATCGTGCTCGACACCGAAGGCGAATCCATCGGCGATAACCCGGTGCGGGTGAAGAAGATCCGCGAAGGCCTGACCGAGGCCCTGCGCAACCCGGACGACTACCCGACCATCATCCAGCGCCGGGTCCCGCGCCAGCTCAAGCACTTTGCGTTTGCGCCCCAAGTGACCATTTCCAATGACGCTCAGCGCCCGGTAACCGTGCTGGAGCTCAGCGCACCGGACCGCCCTGGCCTGCTGGCGCGGATCGGCGGGATTTTCCTGGAGTTCGATTTGTCACTACAGAATGCCAAGATTGCGACCTTGGGCGAGCGGGTGGAAGACGTGTTCTTCATTACCGATGCCGATAACCAGCCGCTGTCCGACCCGGAACTGTGTCGCCGCCTGCAGGACGCTATCGTCCAGCAATTGAGCGTGACCCAGGAACCTGGCGTGGAACTGACACGCCTGACTATCTAAAAAACAGGGCCCGTGTGGGAGGGGGCTTGCCCCCGATAGCGGTGGATCAGATAAAAATGCGTTGGCTGTCACACTGCAATCGGGGGCGAGCCCCCTCCCACATTTAAATGACTTCGCCCAGCAGACCGCATGTTTTCAACCGAATTGAACGAGACTTCCATGAACAACGCCCTGAACCAGCTGCAGCCTTATCCGTTCGAGAAACTGCGCGCCCTGCTCGGCAGCGTCACGCCGAACCCGGACAAACGCCCTATCGCGCTGTCCATCGGTGAGCCCAAGCATAAGTCCCCGACGTTTGTCGCCGAAGCGCTGAGCAACAACCTCGATCAAATGGCGGTGTACCCCACCACCCTGGGCATCCCGGCCCTGCGCGAGGCCATCGGCGCCTGGTGCGAACGCCGCTTTGACGTGCCCAAGGGCTGGCTCGACCCGGCGCGCAATATCCTGCCGGTCAACGGCACCCGCGAGGCGCTGTTCGCCTTCACCCAGACCGTGGTCAATCGCGGTGACGACGCGCTGGTGGTCAGCCCGAACCCGTTCTACCAGATCTACGAAGGCGCCGCGTTCCTGGCCGGGGCCAAACCGCATTACCTGCCTTGCCTGGATGCCAATGGCTTTAACCCGGATTTCGACGCCGTGACGCCGGACATCTGGAAACGCTGCCAGATCCTGTTCCTGTGCTCCCCCGGCAACCCGACCGGCGCGTTGATCCCGGTCGACACCCTGAAAAAACTCATCGCCCTGGCCGACGAATACGACTTCGTTATTGCCGCCGACGAGTGCTACAGCGAGCTGTACTTCGACGAGCAAACCCCGCCACCGGGCCTGCTCAGCGCCTGCGTCGAGCTGGGCCGCCAGCATTTCAAGCGTTGCGTGGTGTTCCACAGCCTGTCCAAGCGCTCCAACCTGCCAGGCCTGCGCTCCGGGTTCGTGGCCGGCGACGCCGACATCCTCAAGGGGTTCCTGCTGTACCGCACCTACCACGGCTGCGCGATGCCGGTGCAAACCCAGCTGGCCAGCATCGCGGCCTGGCAAGATGAAGCCCACGTGCAGGCCAACCGTGACCTGTACCGGGAAAAATTCGACGCCGTACTGGCGATCCTCAAGCCGGTGCTGGACGTACAAAGCCCGGATGGCGGGTTCTACCTGTGGCCAAAGGTAAAGGGCGACGATGCGGCCTTCTGCCGCGACTTGTTCGTCGAAGAACACGTGACCGTGGTGCCGGGCTCGTACCTGTCGCGGGAGGTGGACGGTGTCAATCCAGGCGCGGGGCGCGTGCGCCTGGCCTTGGTTGCGCCGCTGGGGGAATGCGTGGAAGCAGCTGAGCGGATTCGGGATTTCATTCAGCGGCGCTGATAAGCGCCTGACGGGTCATTTCAGATGTCCCAGATTCGCCTCACTCATATCCAACTCCGCCAATACCTCCCTCAAGACGTCATCACCAATCTGGTGATGACGGCTCAAGCTATACAACTCCAACCGCTGCGCCCGCAGCGCCTTGAGACGCAGCTTCCGCTCAAGCAGATCCATTTGCCGCGCCAGCGCCTGGGCTTCCGCCGAGTCGTTGAACACGTCCAGTTGATGGCGATACTCCGACATCAACCGTGCCTTCAACTCGGCGGCGAGTGCGGCTTGGGCAGCGTCCTGGGTTTCCGTTTCAACGGGCTCCTCGGCCTCCAGGGCATGAATCGCGGCAACGGCTGTTTTCTTCCAGGCTTCGCGGACTTCGTTATGACGCTTCTCATCCGGGCTTTTCTCAATGCCGCGCAACAACAGCGGCAACGCGATGCAAGCGGCGATCAACGACAGGAGGATCACCCCGGCGGCGATGAAGATCAGCAGGTCACGCTCGGGGAAATCCTGGCCCGGCGCCAACAGCAAGGGCACCGACATCACACCGGCCAAAGTGACCGCACCGCGCACACCCCCCACCGTCAACAGCCAGCAGGAGCGGGCTGTGGGCACCAGGGTCAGCTCGCTTTTCCCACGTAACCGCCGCAATAAACCCGACAGCCGCCAGATGCTCTGCACCCAGATAAACCGCAGCACCACCAGCACCAGGAAGATCGCGATCACATCCAGGCAGCGATAAAACAGCGTGGGCCACAGCGTCGGCTCATGACTGACCACGGCCTTGATGATGTCCGGCAGCTGCAGGCCCAGCAGCAGGAAAATCAGGCCGTTGAAGGCAAACTCCAACAACGACCACACGCTGCGATTGAGCAAGCGCGTACTGGTCTGGCGTGGCAGCAGGTCGAGCCAGCTTTGCATCATGCCCGCCGCCACCGCCGACAGGATGCCCGATGCGCCCAGGCGTTCGGCCAGCACATAGGCCGCAAACGGCAGCAGCAACATGAAGACCACGTGGGTGGCCGGATCATCCCAGCCCCGCGCAATCATCCAGGCGCGCAGACGGCCGACCAGCCAGCTGAGCGCCACACCGACAGCCAGGCCGCCGACCGCCACCAGGACAAAGGTCAGGCTCGCATCGGCCAGGGAAAACACCCCGGTCAGCGCCGCCGCCAGGGCGAACTTGAAGGTCACCAGGCCCGAGGCATCGTTCATCAGCGCCTCGCCTTGGAGCATATGCATCAGCGGCGTCGGCAAGCGGTTCTGGGCAATGGCCGACACCGCCACGGCGTCCGTCGGCGACAACACGGCCGCCAGGGCGAAGGCCACCGGCAACGGGATCGTAGGCAACAGCCAGTGAATGAAGTAGCCGGCACCGACCACCGTAAACAGCACCAGCCCCACCGCCAGCGTCAGGATCGGCCCACGCAGGCGCCATAACTCGCGCTTGGGCATGCGCCAGCCATCAGAAAACAGCAGAGGCGGCAGGAACAGAAACAGGAACAGCTCCGGGTCCAACGCCACATGCAACCCCAGCGTCGGCCAGGCCAGCAGGGCACCGGCGGCAATTTGCACCAGCGGTAACGGCAGAGGGATGATACGCCCGACCAGACGCGAAACGCTGACCAGCATCAGCAGGATAAGAACGGTGTAGGCGGTTTGCATAAAACAGGTTTCCCGGACAATCGACTTGCAACGACACACATCAGGCAACAAGTGGCCGTTGAAGTGCCATATTACCCGGCTATGTTAGCGGCTATGCCGCGCAGTGGCTTTTGCACAAAAGTCGCACAGCGCTGACGAGCGGCACCCAAACCCGCTGGTCGTGGCATAATCCGTGATCTTTCGTTTTAAGCAGCCCAAAGGGGGGCAATTCCTTGACCGCTTCAAGCAAAACGTTGCACCTTTTCGGCATCAAAGCCTGGGATGCCGCATAGAAAACGATCAAGGCCTTTAAAATCAAGGCCTTGATCCATAAAGCGCCATCAAAAAACACCCACTTTTGCGACTCTTCTAAACCCAATAAACATTGGTCCAAACGGTTGCGTTTTGGGGAAGATTTTCCCAGGGCCAATACCGCCACGGCGTTCTGCCGACGAACACCACTCCCAAATCCGCAATACCTCGATTACTGTATGTGCATACAGCATTTGAGTTTACCCACCATGAACATCGACGAAGACACCTCCACGTGGCTTGGCTGCCCCACGCCTCTTGAAATGTACCAACACCAGTGCGCCATGCTCGAGGACGAGCTGATCCAGACCCAGGCGATGCTGCGTAAGGCGCGGGCGAACGTCGCCGGCCTGGTGCAGATGAACGATTTGCTGGTCACCCGCAAGGCTATGGCCGAAACGGAACTCAGGCTGGCTATGGCAAACCTGAGTAGCGCGAACATCCACAACTCAGAAATGAGTAAAGAGATCATGGGCCTAAAGATGATCGCAAGTCAGAACGAGCATTTCCGGGTGGAAAACCAGCGGCTGCAGCTCGAGCTGAGGGTGCTCAAGGGGCCACAGCCCTGACGTACGCCTGGCAGGCCCGTAGTGCGATCAATCCTTGGTCGCCGGCATCGGTGATGGCGATAATTCGTTGAGCATGCGCTGGGTCAAGTTGGGCTCTACGGGCTGCATGAACCACGCCTGCGGCGCCGGGGGCGGTAGGCAAGTCGCAGCGACTGGCTGTGTCCGTGGCGTCGAGGAGAACTGACAGCCGCAGATCAGAAGTAGCAAGGCGATCGCGCAGGCGAGCCTGGTTGCGCTGGGCATCGGATAGCTCCTTGGTGTGTTGTTGATCCTGCGCGGCGAGCTGCTGCTCGGTGGCCAGGCGTTTATCCTGCTCTTTGCGGGCCTGGGCGGCGGCGGCATTGCTGATCGCGGCCAGGTCACCTTTGTGCAGGCCGGCCTGCATGGCGAGCTGCTCACCCATGCGCCAGTCCTGAATCTGCCAGGCCCCGCCAAAGCCGATGGCCAGAGCCAGCAGGAGTGCCAGCCCCAAGCCGATCAGCTTCTGTACGGGCGTCACGCCAGCACCTTCAGCGCCTTTTCGTACAGCGCCTGGCGATCAGCCTGACCATTCGGAACCTTGCCTCGCTGACCCGTGTTGATGACGCTCCCGATATCTTGAAACGCCCCATCATCGGCCAGGTCGTTTAGGCCGCGAGCATTCCAGAAGTGTGCAGCGGACATCGCCGCCCATTCCGGCTGCTCCAAGAGATCTGGCTCGGCGCGCAGATCAAGCTGCAAAGAAACGCCGGCGGCAATGTAGTTCGACTTGCCTGTAACCTGAATGAGGCCCCGCCCGCGATACTTCCATCCATCACCGGTGGCCGGCGACCCGTTGCCCATGCGCGAGGCGTATACGTTGTTCGCGATCTGTTCAGGCTTGCCAGCAAGGCTCAGCGCCAGGTCGTTTGGCTTGTTCCTTGCCCGGCCTTTTACGTTGACTTTCAGGTATCCACCATCCGCGGATGGCTCTGCATATCGGCCGGGCCAGGTATTGGCCAGGGCATCGGCGCTGTAGTTCAGGTTCTCGGACATGCGCGACAGTTGGCCTGACTCGTGCCCCACCTGGGCGATGAATGCCGCCTGGCGCCTGACTGTAGTGATGTCAAAGCGAAGCATGGCGCGGTTTAACGCAGGCAAAAAAATACCGACTCGAGGGCCGGCGTTCGGGAGGATCTGCAGCAACTGCTGCTGAGTAATAGGCATGGTGTCTCCTCAGGCGAAAAAATCCGCACATGGCGGCTAACTGTCCACACATTGTGCAAGGCTAAACAGCAAATTTAGGAAATTGGTTTTGCAAATACGATCGGAATATAAAAGCTAACAGAGTTGTTTACTCCGATGATGTAAGGCTCAAGCCTGTTATTTCCGTAATTCCAAACAACATAAAGCTTCGCAGCCCTAGTTGAGTTGCCACCAACATCCATTCCGATGTTATTAATCATCACAAAATCACCAGTATCCAAAGGCGAGTATGCCGTCCAGTTAGATCTAGTGGTTCCTTGACCAGTGTTACTAGAGCCGAGATAAGTCCAAGCTCTAATAGTTCTAGTGAATTGTGCACATGGTGTTCCACTATCAAACAGAAGACCTCCGGAACCGTTCCATAGCCTCAGTCCGTAAGTTGCCACTTCCCTCGATTTGAACGCGGCACAAAAATAGCTGCCTGCGCCCGATGACAGAAAGGAGAATCCTGTCCAATTCCCAGGGCCACCATTGATAGTGGTGTATTGCAGAGTGGTGGTGCCATCTGGACGAACAAAGACGAGGGGTGGCTCTTGGGTGGTGATAGCCGGAGAAAAAGTTGCGCCTCCCGAGTACCTCCCTGACTGCAAAACAACAAGCCGAGAGAACTCAGAATCGAGAGTTACTACATCGTTGACGTTCTTGAACTCTAACCCGAATGACATCTATCTGTCCTTCATAACGAGAAGTCTCTGAGGCCCCAATCCGTTGATGGCATTGAACGGCGCATCTCTATTTCCAAACCAAACCGTTACTCCACCATTATAAACTTCCGGCTCATACTGAATTGCATAGTTATTCTGAGCATTCGGATCTTGTGGATATGCGCCAATCGGAATGCAAACTGCGGAGTGCGTGGCGGGAGACACCCCCGGAATTGCAATGCTGATATATCTATTCCCCCCAGTTATAAACGCCACAACTACCGAGTAAATAATCCGCACCGTGAATGAGTTCTCATCGAGCTGCAACTTCCCTGTTGGCCCCCATATCCTCATGGCGAAACTCATGCCGTCAAATCTCCAAGCTGGACACGTTTCACATTGTTTTCGTCGTAGACCTTGATCGCACGATTCGTCATCGTCAGACGACCGCCGCCGGGTGCTGGCCCGTTAAACTCAAGATTCCCAGCTTTATCTAGACGCCAACCTTGAACTCCTGAAACGAAGTCGTCGGACTGTAAGGCCTGGCCGATCTTCAACATGGTTATGCTGCCGTCACGGATGAAGGCCGTATCGATGTACGCTGCGTTGTCCTGCACCACAAATGGATAAAAAACGTTCGTAGTATTTGGATCGACGATCGCGAACCGGCTTGCAGCAATTAACACCTGGCTGGTGATGATCCCCTCGTCGTTTTCGACGCCCACGCCAATACCTGCCAAGTACGGCTTTCCGTCTACGGTGAGCTGAGTTTTGATGCTGTACATCGCGGCCAGCTCAGTTTTCAACGCCTCGATTTCGATTTGGGCGCCGCCGCCGGTCTCGATCTTTTCCAGCAGGTGCTGACTCAGCTGCGTCTCCGAAATCTGGTCGGTCAGGTAATCAAGAATGGGGCCGGCATCCGAGGACGATTGGCCGTTAACCGGGCCGTAGAAAGCGCCCATGTTGCCGATACGATCCACCAAGCGCGCCCAGAAGAAGAAACGCTTGCCGGCGGCCAGGCCCATGATCGTCAGGTCTGTCTGCGGGTTCGCGTAATCGCCGAACTTGACTGCGCTGGCAATATCGGTGGTTTCGCTGTACCAGATTTCCGTGCGCTGCAAGTCAGCGGTGCTGAGGTCCTGAGGGATCGACCACTGCAGCTTTATGCCAAACACGATTGACTGGGCCGTGAACGAGGATACCGTCGGCGGTGGCGTGGTCTTCCCGTTCAGAATGGTCTCTGCCGAGGTGGCGAATACAGAGCCGATGTCGAGCGAGTTGATCGCGCGCACCTTGGCCACGTAACGCCCCGCGTAGATTCCGCTCACGTCAATCGACGTGGTGCCGGTGCGGCCCGCGAATATCCAATCCCCATCGTTCTTTCGCCAGTAAACCTCATAGGCGATTGCTGCTTCGGGCTTCTCCCAGGCAATCGTCATAACGCTGACGGCGCTGCCCTGGTCGACGAAGTGGTCATTGCTGACGGTAACGTTGCCCGGCGGCGGCTGTACGCTCGGTGGGATCACAGTCACTGGAGGCTGTTCAATCCTACTTCCGTTGTCGATCGCGCTGTATTTGCTGGAGTTATGGCGGACCGCGGTGATGCTGAACTTGATCTCGGTATCGGAGGAGTCCTCAACCACCGACATGACGCGGAACTGCTGCACCGCCAGCGTCGTCGAGTCGATTGCCCACATCGAATGCGTGGGCGGTAGATCTGCCAGCGGCTCGGCCAGTACCACTTGCTGCACATCCGACGGGAAGCCGGTCGTGTCCATCGTGATATTGCCATTGTCCCAGGTGATGCCTGTGCTATCCCAGGTCAGCGGGTAACCAACGGACTTGACCGCCCGGGAGACGGCCTTGCCGTTCGGCATAATCAGCGTGATTGTGTCGCCCGGGTACGCCGTCACATCCGCATCAAGGACGAGCGTATCCAGCGTCGACGAACGAAGGCGGCCTCCAATACGCCGGCCGGCCCGGTCATTGTCTGCAATCCGAATAATCTGCCCTGGCCGCGCCAGTGTGCCATCGAGGCCAACCGAGAACCCCACGCTCTCCGTCTCCAAGCGGTTAGTGAGCAGAGCCCACTTGCCGATGCGCTGGGCCTGGGCCTGGGATGTGCAGCCCGTAGCCGTAATTTCGGTCTGCTGAATACCGTATCGGCTGATCCCTACCTGATCATCAACATATTCGACCTTCTGCCGGTAGAAGTCTGTTGGGTCGTTCCAGCTCACCAGGGCGACGGTGTAGCGAGTCTTTTTCGAGGATCCGAAGTAGCTGAACTTGCCATCGATGACGTTGGCATTGGAATAGGTGTAGACCGGGTCCTCTGGCATATCGCAAATAGCTGTAACCGAACCGCCAGCCCAGTACGCCATCCCTCGGAATGCCGTGGATAGATCCTGCAGCACACGTAACGCGTCGGCGCGCACCGACAGGTACAGGTTGCAGGTGAAGCGTGGATGAGTGCCACCCTTGCCGTCCGGCACCAACTGATCGCAGTACTGGCCGATCCGGTAGAGCTCCCACTTGTCGACTTGGCCAGCGTTCAGCAGGTGCCCCAGTCCATAGCGAAAATGGAGCAGCAGGTCGTAGAAGATCCAGGCAGGGTTATCGGTCCATGCATTTTTGAAGCTGCCGTCCCAGACGCCAGAATAGATACGTGTTGCGGGGTCGTAATTGCTCGGGACCCGGATAATCCGCCCGTAGAGATCGAATGAGCGTGTCGGGATCGACTGGAACTGCGAAGCGTCAAACTGGAGGCCAATCGTCGCCGAACCCGGGTACCGCAGCTTCGCGTCAATCACCTCGGTGATTGCGTCGATGGTGGTCGTATCGGCGATTGCAGAACTGGTCGCGTTTGGCGTGGCCCTTACAACACGAACTTGCCACCCACTATTCGCTGGTGGCAGATCTACCCTGTGGGAGCGCTCGTATTTCGTGGAGGTTTTACCGGTGAACGACGAGACGACCATTGGTACATATGGGCCTCCGTCCGTGGATAGCTCGATCCGGTACTGGACCGTGTATCCGTTGGTGTCACCGTTCGATGTGTTTGTCTGCGCGAGACGGGGTACAGAAATACGGACACGCTCGGCCGAGAGCTGAAGGTTGGTAACGGCCCTCACCCATGGCTGGTCGTAACGAAGCTCTACGCCCACCCCCACCTCACTTTCCACCGCCGGGAAGCCAGGGATATGCGTCTGATCCTGGCTGCCGGTACGAACATCGAGCGTAACTCCACTGAAGTTCAGTGACCCGTCCGCATTGGCCAGCGGCGTTTCGCCAAGAAATACGGACCGCATGCCGTCCGCCAATCCAACAATCTCGCCCTCGCTAACCAGGTCGAGAATTCGTGCGTACGCAACGCTTTGCAGGTTGTCGGGAGCCTCAACTGACGGGCGCGGCTTGTCCTCGCCACCCTTGCTGCCGGCGATAGCTAAATTAGTCATGGCTTTCCTTCAGGCGAAAAAAAGCCCGCTCAATGGCGGGCCTAGTGGCGAGGTGGTGGTTTACATTTGGTCTTCGGAGTAAATGCCGGCGCTGATCACGGCGCTGCCAACGATCATTCGGCCATAAAGCAGCGGCACGGGATTACCCTGAACACTGGTGTTGACTGGACCATTAAAACTGTAACTGGGCCTATTGTTGGGGCTATCCTGAGTGCCGAGGCCTTTAGCTTGAGGGCTCAAAAGCTGAAGAGCACCGCCGGCGAATAGCGCGAATCCATAAGGTGCGAGACCAGGAAACCAGATACTGGCGACCAAAAGTACGGCGCCGAGAACCGTCTGCAGCAGGCCCGCACGCTTAGAGCCGGCGATTACCGGAACGATGCGAATCACATCCCGTCCGGTCGGCTTATTCATCTCCGTCTCTCCGATATTTTCTCGACCGTTAAAAACGGCGAATCTCAGACCTTTTTCGGCGCTTCCAAGCATGAACTTCTCGAAGCCAGGAAACTGCTTGAAATAGCCCATCACGTCTCGGAATCCACCACTTGTAGTCATGCGGTGTTCGCGCCCAAAAAGACGGGCCAGAGAGCCCGAGAGGAGAACCGTCTGCATTTTTTCTTCTGAGGTCGAACTACTCATTATTTCTCCGAGCAATAAAAAACCGCCCGAAGGCGGCTTTAGGTTCGATTAATCAAAGACACGATCTAACCGATGACTCGATAGCCTCGCGCCCCATCATCATGGACCATGCCATGCGCTGATAGAGAACGACAGTGCTCCCTGAGGAGGACTTATTGATCTCGAGAAGCTCATCAGCCATGTTGTTGCTCGCCACCAGCAGCCTATAACCGGTTTCCGTCTCAACCATCGAAGAGTCCGTCCTGGCCGCCTGCCACTTCGGGAATACGCAAAGAGCGTACGCCTTTGGGCTTTTGCTCGTACTTACCGTGATCGATGGCTTGTTTTTGGCAAGCTCGCTGGGACCAACACAGCCTGCAAGTATCAGCAAACTAAGGGCCGCGACAAAAATACGCATATCGTCAACTCCATGTGATTTGGCCAGACGATAACATTTTGATCAGGGCTTGGCGTCCCGATGCCGCCAGTATCCGACCGTCACCTCGGACCAGTATCCGCCGTACACGTCGCGCTTGCTGTCGCGGTTGTAGAGGTGGTGCAGAATCGACCCCGGCGCCGGGTAATGTTGAGGCTCGGTCTTCAGCACTCCGTCGGCCAGGTAGATCGCCGCGTGGTTGGGAACCGGTGAGCGGATCTGCATCAGAACCAGATCGCCGTGCTGCAGCGCCGACACCTTTTCGAACCCGGCGGCCGGCAAGTTGTCCAGGTACAGGTTGCCACCCTTGTCCCACCAGCCATCCTCGCGCTCGTAATTTCCAAGATCAATACCCATCTCCCGACGGTAGAAGTCGAGGATGATGCTCAAGCAGTCGCTGATGCCGTGGGCAAAGGCCCGACCAATCAGCGGGGCCTCGTAACCGACCGGCGCGAAACTCACCAGCTCGCCGGAGCGCACCACGTCGTCATCTCCCTTTCGCACTTCCAAGATATGCCACGGCAGCCCCGATGCCTCGCAAGAGATGCGATCGGCTTCGCTGGGCGCTGCTGGATAGTCAGGGTGGCTGTGCACCACTGCCAGGATCGCGCCAAGGTCCTCGGCGCCGGCGTAGTCCTCCGGCGCCAGGCGGAAATGCTCGCTGGGCGTCGAGGCTGTGTTGCGGCACGGCACATAGATTTCCTTGCGACCTTCACGCACAAGCAGGCCGCAGCATTCCCGCGGATACTCTGCGAGGGCGTGAGCCTCTATCGCTGCTTTGCTTGCTTTGTTCATGGGTTAAGCCCTGATCAGGCCGGCGGCCGGGAAGGATCCGTACGAGAGCGGGTTGTTTGCGCCGAAGCGAAGCTTGCAGCTGGTGAGCCGCCCGCCGCACTTATCCTTGGCAGCGTCGGTCACAATGATATCGTTCTCGTCCGCCACCGGCGGCCCGTTGTACCCGCAGTAGGGGCCACGGTACCCGCCGCAGGACAGCCACCAACAAACGTTGGCCACGATCTGGCGTCTGGGCAGCTGAACACCCTGGAAATCCAAGGCAGAAGCCAACTCGAACTGCACGATCTCGCTGTCCTCCGATGACTTGCGCTCGACGTACCAGATGTCCGGCGGCAACTCCTCCTCAGGATCTGCCTCGGGCTGCCCATCCAGGTATTTACCCAGAGTGCGGTGGCGAATGAGCTTCGCCCCCACCAGATCCTCGAAATACAGCACCAGGGCGGTGATAAAGCCGCCAACGTTGCCGACCGAAAGCGTGGGGGTTGGCTGCGCGCCCTGACCGGTCATCTCGAAGCCACCGGCTTTGATCGGCCACGGCGAGTACTCCAGGCCCTGCCAGAAGATCGAAGATTCCTGCGGGTACCCGTGGAACCGGTAAAGCTCAGCTCCCAGCGACGTGGCGTCGAGCTCAAATAGCTCCACCCAGGCGCCGGGCTCCAGGGTCTGGATATCGGCTGTGATCGGCATGAAGGTTTCCTCAGGCAATAAAAAACCCGCTCATGGCGGGTATTGGCGTTCGGTAGAGGATCAGCTTGGCGCTACTGGGCGTTTGCTGCTATCGGGGAAATCGGGATTGGCGTCAGTCCACTTACGCAAGGCCAGCCAATATTTTTGCCATTGCTGAGCGGTACCTGGGATATCTTCGTCCCCGTATTCAATGGCGGTAACGTTCTGCTGGGCCTTCGGCATTTCAAGATCGCGCCAGTAGTTTTCAGCGGCCACCGCTTTCATTGAGCTCGGTCCCCATCCAGGGAAGAGCCAAAGCTGATCCGCGTATTCTGGTGGCGGGTCAACTTCGATTCCGCCCTCTGGGGGCTCTCCATCAGTGCCGTAGAGATAAAGCCCAGTTGAATCAACATAATGCTTCATGCTCATGCTGCCACCCTTACAAATATTTGGGAGTTAGACGGCGATATGGTTTCAGCCGACCCTGCACTAACCAGCAGGCCAAGCGCCGAAGCCATGCGCACCCTGACTACCGTCGCCGTTTCCGCTACCACCATGGCGCCCCAATAGTTCGTGTTGATCCACACGCAAAGGCTGAATATCGTCCCTACCGGATAGTTTCCCGTAGCAGCAGTTAGCACTGCATAGATCTGAACCATCTTGGGTTGACCCAAATTATGAGTAAACTCGATCAAGCCTGATGCAGCCCATGCTGTATTGGGGCTTTGGTAGAACTTAGTAAAAGGTGCCGAGGAGATACTTTGTTTTGCGTCAAGAGCACTTTTAAGGTCGGCCTGATCCGCAAGCGTTCCCGTGATACCACCCCATGACGCGGATGCATTGACTGCCAACCAAGTTCCAAGGCTCGAAAGGAACCTCGTAGCACCTGCCGTCGGTGCAGGAACAAGCCCTTTTGTGCCCGCCGAACTTGACGACGCGCCGATCATATCCGGCACACCAGACGCCGATCCCGTACCGCCCTGATCAACTGCCAAAGGCGTAGTCAGCCCGGTAAGCGACGTGATGTCGCTATTCGCTCCTTTGTTAGCCTTGTTCGACGCCAAGTCACTGACTTGCCTTTGCAATTTCCCGAAGGCAGCAAGGACCGTGTCCGTTGCAGCGACTACTGCTGGATTCGTGGTTACCAGACCAGTGAGTACGCTGCCGAGCGTGCGGGCAACGGTCCAATATTTATTGACCGCCCCCTCAGGAACCGAGTCAGTAGTACCTGGCGAAGCCGTGAGCAGAACGTACTGTGTACCGCTCCAGCGGTACTGATTGTTGTTGTCTATGGTGATGTAGATCTTGCCGGTCTCACCAGTGGCTGGAAGCGCGGCGAAGCTGTTGAACTCAAGAACGTCGTCCACATAACTCGGCAATTGGCTGGCTGGAACCGTACCATTACCGTCGAGACCGGCGACACCATTCGGCTGGCCTTTCTGTGCTCCAGAAATAGCAGCATCCGCCGTAGCCTGCGCGCCATCTGCCGCGGACTGCGCCGCCGTAGTTCGTTGATCGAGCTCCGAGAAATTAGCGTTAATGACCTGGGCGCCTGAACGCAAATTTTGTCCAGTTCCGTCGTTCGGCGCCGAGCCAATGTTGATAGGAACAATGCTCATGGGTGGAATGCCTGTTCGAAAGTTGCTGTCAGCGAAAAGATCTCAGCTCCGAGCGGTGAGGCCTGGTAGCTATCGCAGCGAAAGAGTGCCTGGGTTCCCAAGGGCGGCGTCCAATAGAAAGGATCGGCCCCGGCACGAGCGTCTAAGAACTCTTTGATCTGCATGATCTTCGACCGAGCACCGACGAACGTTAACGGCCAGGACTCCGAACGATTGTTTATGCCGTCCCTTGCGCGCTGCTCGTAACCATCACCAAACTTTGCCGACTTGTTTCGAAAGCTTATCGTGCCGACCGGCTCTACTTTCGGGCACCACGTGAAAACCTCAATGGCCATATTTCATCACTCGGCAAAAAAAGAACCCCGCCGGAGCGGGGCCTGATCAGCGACCGTTGATGGCCGCCCAAATTTGACCGCCAGGCTTCAGATCTCGGGCGATCTGCTCTTGGGCTCCCTGTTTTGCCGCCTTTGCATAGGCTTGTGCTACAGCCTGGCCCTGGGCGTCATCCGGAGATCCGCTGCCGGTGTCCTGAACTACGATCGTCTGCTGAATGGATATCGCCCCACCTGACGTCGGCGGCGCAGATGAGCCGCCAGCGAGCCCTACGTATCCTCCATCTGCATAGCCGCGCTTATTGAGGCGTTCCAGGTATTCGCGCATGCCAGGCTGCTGGACCACCTCCTTGCGGAGAACGAATTCATCACCGTGCACCACACCTTTCGGCTCATGCTTGCCTCCCGGTCCTGTCCAGCCTCCATCGGAGAACGCCGGCCACTTTACCGATCCAGCGCTGGCATCAAACTGGCTGCCGAAACTGGCAGCGCCTTGAGCTGCCCCGCCAGCAGTTGCTGCGCCGGTTGCGCCACCAGCGCCACCAAAATATGCACCGATGGCAGAACTGGCCGCCCCAAAAAGTGCGCTTAGAGCCGAAGATGCAGCCTGTCTTGCGGCAATCTTCGCCATATCAGCCAAAATTGACTTGGCTAGATCCGAGAAGGAAAGCTTGCCTGTCAGTGCGAACTGCGCGATCGCATCCTCCATGGAGCTAAACGCATTGCTGAACAGGTTGTGGCTTTGCTCGGCCGCGTTGCGCGCGCTCTCCAGATAGTCCTCGTAGGCCGACTGAGCGCCCAAGGTCCAGTCACCCTGAGCCTTATCCAGATCCTGGTAATACTTGGTCTGCATCGCCATGCGCTGATCCAGCGCCGAACGCAGGGCCGTCGTTTCCTTCGCGTACAGATCGTCGCTGATCTCGCCCTTGTTGTGCTGGGCTTCCAGCCGATCCAGTTGGGACTGGTAAGACTGCTGAATGCTCAGTTGCTCCTGCAGGCGCTGCTTTTGCTGCTGCCCCATGCTGGCGCCGGCAAGCGTATTGTCGATACCGACCTGAGCGCTCGACAACTGGCTTTTCAGGTTCTCCTCGAAGGCCTGAAGCTTCTGGGCCTCCTCGTAACTCCTTTTCCGGGTGGCGACCTCCTGCTCGAGGGCGACGTTTCGTTTTAGCTGGGCCGTGATCAGAGCCTCGTTTGCGAGCAGCGACTTCTGATCGGCCGTCTGGATATCCTTGGTTTTGATATCCGCGATCTGCTGCTCGAACTTCGCCAGTTCCTGGGCCTGGGCGCCGAGCACCGCGTACTTGCCGGTTTGCTGATCAATCGAACTAGACTGAACCTGAAGCGCCGCGTTTTGTTGACGCAGCGAGTCGAGCATTTTCATGCCCGCATCTTCACGGTATTTCGGTGTTTTTGCGGCCTTTGGATCTTTGTACTTATCGTTGATATTGGCGATGTCTTTGGCTTGCTGATCGGGAGAAATCAGCAGCGACTTATCACCAGAGGCTTTAGCCTGGGTGATTCGACGCTCGACCAATAGCCGATACTCGCCTAACTCTCGGGCGCGCTTGTCGGCGTTGGTCTCCGTTTCCTTCCTCAGCTTATCCAGGGCAACCTGATCTGAAAGGGCCTGCTGTTGTTGCTGCTGCTGGAATCCTTTCGAAGCGGCTCGGCGTTCTTCCTCCGTCTTAAGGACAAGTTTCTGGGTCTTCTCGGCTTCTAACGCATCAGTGCGAAAACTATCGTCAGGCGTCAGATTTCCAAAACCGTCTGACTTGTTAAGCTTTCGCGCCTTGGCGATGGCGCCGAGCTGTTTGTCCAGCGCCTCGATCTGCTGATCGAGCGTGTCCTCCCGGCCGATGTTTAGCGCGGCGTCCCATGCGCCTTTGGCGGCGCTTTTGACAGCGTTCCAGCTTGACTCGAGGGAGCCCAGGTTCTTTTTGACGGAGTCAGAAGTGCGATTAAGCCCCTGCTCGTAGGTTTCATTCGCGAGCGCCGCTGCTTCCTGAGTCTTGCCCTGCTCCTGCAGCGCCTTGATCTGCTCGTAAGTAGTGGCCGTCAGGAAGTTCATCGACTCGTTTAGCTTAAGAATCTCCGCGGCCGGGTCCCTGGCGATTTTCTCGAAGTTCTTGACGGTCTCCTCAGCTGCCTGCCCAGTTGCCGATTCAAACTTGATAGCAGCCGCAGCGATGCCCTCGAACGCCTGCACCGGAATGCGCGTAGAGCCCGCAAGCTGCGCAAGCACACCCGAGGCTTTGCCGACCGTGCCATTGGACAGAGCGATTTGCTGAGCCAGTGTTGAAAGCTGTCCTGATGTGGTGCCGGCGGTGTTGCCGGTCATAGCCAGGGACGTGTTGTAAGCGGTAGCCTCGTCACTGCCCTGCTTGTAGGCCAAGGCCAGCACAGCGGCAGCAGCGGCGGCAACCGTGAATGGGTTTACCAGGCCGAGGACGTAGCCCCCCAGCGCCTTTGCAGCCGGAACGACGCCGCCGAACATTTCCTTGAGTTGGCCGCCCTGCTGCAAGAACACAGTCATGGGGTTCTGGCCAGCCTGGAGCGACACAGCGATGTCCGTGAACTGTGCAGGCACGCCACGCAAGTTCGCGGCGTACTGCTTAGCAGTTTGGCCGTTCTTGAGCATCACCTTGTCGGTTTGCTCAATAGAGGCGCGCTGCTCGTCGATCTTCTTCTTGTAAAGGTCGAACTCGGCGGTTGGTAGCCGCCCCGCCTTGCGGTGGGCCTGGAGCTGCTCCTCCATCTTGTCGAGACGGCTGTATGCCGCCACAACTGGATCAATTCGGCCTACGAGCTTATCCAGCTCCTTGGCCTGGTAGGCGGCCTCCTTGGCTGTGGACTTGAGCTTGCGCTCGGCACGGTCCATTCCCTTTTCGAAGCCGCCGGTGTTGGCGACCAGATCGACCGTCAGTTGGCCAAGTGAATCAACAGCCATAAATCACCTCTTGACCGACTGCAGCAACCTGAACAGGTCGTGCGCGGAAGTCTCGGATTCCTCAACAACCACGCCGCGAGCGGGTAGGAAATCGTCGAAAGTTGCCTTACCGCCGTGCACGTTGTTCAAAATGGTGGCGAGCAAGGCGAAACCCCGCTCTATCTTCAAGCCGAGGTTCAGCGTCCCGTTTTGCTCGATGTACGCCATCCACGAAAGTGCCTCGGTATAGCTGAGGCTTGCCTTCGCTTCGGCCACGGTTCGCCCGCCGATGCCGTTGAGTACCAGCTCGTGCCAGAACTCATCGGCGGGCCCTATTTTTTTTCTGCGGCGCCCGCGCCAACACCGTTTGCCTCGTTGAGCGCGTCCAGAAGCGCCAGCGTCAGCTGCGCGCACAGAGGGCCGTTGCCGGAGTCATTGGTGCCGAGCACATCAGCAACAGAGAAGACCGGCGAGCCATCTTTCTTGAGGATGTTTTTTGCGATTCGCTCGGCGAACACGTCACCGCCGGACTCTTTCGAGTCCCAGCGCTGGGTTAACTCGATGAACGACTCCTGGCGCACGTAGATCGTGGCGGCCTGGGTTTTCCCCCCGGAGAACCAGGTAATGTCTTTTTTTACTGCCGTGCCCGCGAACGCGCCGGCGGCGGCCAGGGCTTTGATGGTGAGATCCATGCTTTTTCCTTACGGCGCGATGACTTTAGGGACGAATACCGGATCACCCGATACCTGGATGCCGACGGTCGACTTCACAACGTCATTCAGCGCGAAGCTGAACGGGAAGCTGTTCATGTAGCCTTCGAAGGTGATCCAGGTGCGGGTGTTCGGAAGGTCGAAATCTACTTCGGAGCCAACAACAGCAGTTGCGGCCGCGCCTGTACCGCCGCCACCGCCAGTGAAAGCGATGGAAGGCGCCGAGGTGTAACCAGAGCCAGCGTTAGTGATGGTGAAGCCGGTCACCGAGCCGCCGGATACGATAGCGGTGGCAGTCGCCCCGGTACCGCCGCCGCCGGTCAACGCGACAGATGGTGCCGAGGTGTAACCGTTGCCACCGCTGGTGAGCGTGATGGCCGAAAGCGAGCCTTCCTGAGTGACCGTTGGCGGGATTCCTTCCAGATCGCCCTGAGCGTTCACGATTCGGCCGTCAGACCAGCCAATAGCCCACAGCAGTTTGGTGCCGGCCGTTTTGAGTTGATGCAGGCGTACGTGCGCGGGCTCTTGCGGATCGATGTTCAGACCGAACGACGCCGAGCCAGGCTCTGCGAGACCGGCCTCGTATTCGCGCGCGCTGGAGTTCATGCAGGTCGTTTCAATCTGCGCGATGCTGGTATCGATCCCGTCCAGGGAGGTGAAGCAGCCCACCACCAAAATCGCTTTGGTGAGGGGGTCGATGGCATAGAGGTCTGTGCCTTGCGTCTTAATGGTCAATTTGTACTCCCCGATTTTCCTGGAAAATCACTTTTGAGCGGGCATAAAAAAACCCGCCGGAGCGGGTCGTTCTTTTCTGGTTTACGGCTACAAACTCACCAGCCAGGCAACATCGAAGCCTTTGCGGTAGCTGTGGGTGTCCTTGTCCTTGTCGTCGATCCCGAAGCCGGTGACATACGCGTGCTGGGCAATCACCCGGCGCAGCGCCATCACTACTTCCTCAGCAGAAGAAGCGGTTTCTGCGTACACGTCGACCTGAAGGCCGTAGCGGTCCGTGCTTGGTACGCAGCTGAGGAAGTTGATCGGCGATCCGCTGATGACCTGCCAGACGGCATAGGGCCGCTCTACCCCCTCCGGGGCTTCGCCATGCGGGTAAAGGCGCGTCGGGCCGGTGCCGAGCAGCGCAGTGACGGCCTGGCTCGCGGAGCACACCTGAAAAATTGGCGCGGTCATTCATTCACCCCCAGTTTGATCAGCTGATACTTGGCCGAACTGAGGAACTCCTGGAACAGCTGCTCCCGGTTATTGGCCAGGGCCGGCCGAAGGAATGGTTTTGCCCGGTTCTTTTCGGTACCGAGCTCCACCCACCACCAGTAGAACGTGTTGCCGCCCTTCTGGCCTTTTTTGCGCATTCGCACACCGACCGATATCACTACCGCGCCGAGCTCTTCGCCAAGGGCTTTACGCTCCACCATTGCCAGGTTGGCCGGGATGAAGTTGGCGGTTTCTGGGTCATCGATGCGGGCGGCGCGGTCCTTAGCGTCGAGCAGCACGATATCCATGGCGTCCTTTGCCGCCGGCGTGACCACCTTGCGGCGCATCTCCTCCGTGAGACCCTTGAACCTGGCTGAAAGCGCATCGGCGCCGGTGAGGTTGTACGATACCCAATCAGCCATCGTTCACCCCCGAAGACACCAGCAGCGTGAGATATTCCTTGCGCGAGTTCGGATCCATCAGGGGCGGACCAACGATTGCGCAAACGGCACCGCTAGCCAACACAACCCTCATTGCATCCGTGATTCCATCACGGTAGCGAATAACTACCCGGCTTTTTGCCTCAGATTGAATCGCCTGCGCCGCGATGAAATCACGGGCGCTCAAGTCCTCGACCGAAGCCCATACCTTGGCGAAATCAACCCACTGATCCGTCAGCTGTTCGCCGGTTACCGGGTGCTGTGATGTCACCTTGTGCTGGATACGAACGCGATGCCTCAGTTTTCCGGCCTGCATCAGAAGCGCTTCCTGTACCAGAGCAGCCTGTCGACTGCGAGAGGGACGGCCGACGGCGCACCACCCATGACCACGGCCTCGCGATTTGAGTACCAGTGCCCGACGAGCAGAAAAATAGCCTGCTCAACATCTCTGGTGAGTCCCATTTCAGCCGGATCTATCGGTTCGCCATCCACCAGCTTTCGGTCGCAGTGTTGCTCGACATGCGCTTTGGCCGCTTCGAGGTAGCCGCCGATCAAGGCGTCTTCTTCATCGCCGTCGACCCGCAGATGCATCTTCAAAGTGGCCAATTCGATCATTTATTTGCTCTCTTTCGGCGCGGCTGGCTTCGAATCCTTGGGCTTGGTGGACTTGGACTTTCCGTCGGCGCCGATTTCCTCGACCAGACCTTTGCCGATCAGCGTGTGGGCGTATTCGTCGTCAACATCATCGAACACCTGCCCGCGCTTTACCTTGGTCGACTCTGCCTTGAGCAGATCGGCGTTGCCCGTGAAGCCCCACAAAGCTTTGATTTTCATACTCCCTCCAAAAACAAAAACGCCGACATCACGCCGGCGTTTTGATGGTTACGCAGGATTCAGGCTTACTTTGGGAAGTTGCCCTTGACCAAAGCTTCCTTGCGGCGCACGCCGAGGCCCAGACGCTCTTCAGCCAGCAACGCCATCATGTTCTTGATGAACATATCGTTGATAAGGCCCATCTTGAACAGGTAGGTCATGCGGTCGAAGAGGATTGCAGCACGGGCGAAGTTGGCGATCAGGAACTCGCCGCCGTCGTCCGCATCACCCTCGTCCATGCTGTCCGAGGTGATTACCGGACGGCCCCAGAGGATCGGGGTAACCAAACCCTGCAGATTGGCGAACAGATAGCGGTTTTCACCGTCTTTCTGCAGCTCGATGTTCATCCAGTCGAGCTCACTCATCACGACGCCATCGGCCGACAATTTGGACTGCTTGCGCACCTGATAGATGCCACGACGCACGATGTCGATCGAGGTGTCGCCAGCCTTGTTCAAGGCGGCGTCGTAGACAGTGGCCTGGGTCATGAGGCCGTTCAGGTTTTCGCCAGTACCATCACCTTTGAGGATCTGGTTTTCCTCTTCCAGTTTCAGGTCGTAGCGCAGCAACTCCTGGATATACCCCTGCATCTGGGGCACGTCGGCCAACGCTTCTTCGGTTACCGGCATCCATACTGCAATCTTTTTGACGCGGTCAGTTACCGGCTCGAAAGTCACGTCACTGGTTGGCTTGGTGCCACCTTCTGCTACCGGACCAGCACCGCGAGTATGCAGCTTCTCGCGGAAGTAGGTGTAGCTCTGCCCGGTGACCGGGATGGCGGTGAGCAGGTCGCGAATGCGCAGCTCCTGGCGAATGCCTGGCTGGATAATCGAGTCGTAAATCGGCGCAACGATGCCAGCGCTGGTGACCTTCACTTCCTTCATGGCGGCCAGATCGGACTTGGTGACCTCGATCTCGGCACGGTTCGCCGAGTTCGAAGACAGCGACTTATAGCTGTCATCGCTCTTGATCATATCGATGAACGATTTACCCTCGCCCGGGCCGCCGCGCAACTTGACGCCCTTCTGCTCCAGGTCCTGGACCTGGTCGATAACCTTTTGCAAATCGCCCTTTTGGTCCTCGATCTGCTTCTTCAGGTCGCCGGTGACCTTGTTGCCTTTCTGGACTTCGTCCATGGCGGCATCGTATTTCTTTTGCAGGCCCTCAAAGCCGCTTTTCAGCTGCTGATCAAGGGATTCTTTCAGTTCTTTTACTTCGCTCATTGCGATACTCCGAAATGGTGGGTGAACAGGTTGGAAATGTCTTTCAGCTCATCCACGATCGCCGTGGCCTCGCTGCCGCCATCACGGCGTAGCGCGGTATAGCCGAGCGAAGCGACTGCTGCCGCTTCCTTCTGCGAGAGCCCAACGCGTTCGCGCAGGGCCTTCTCGAAAAGCCTGATGTCCGACTTGACGCTGAGGACTTGAGCCTCAGGGTTCATTCCGAACGGCACAAAGGAGGCCTCCCACAGCTCGGCCTCCTTGATGAGGCGAACACGCCGCCCTGCGCGGTCCTCGAAATCTGCCTTGATGGTATTGAAGCCGATCGACATGCTGTCTAGGATTTCCGCTTTCATCAGCTCGTAGGCATCGCGGGCGTAGCTGACGTTGAGGTTTACCTTCCCTTTGAGTAGAAGGCCGTGATCGTCCTGGGTGTAGTCGGCAGCGCCTACCAGTCGCGTAAGGTCGTGATAGAGAGCAAGTTTTAGCTTGCCGCCACGGGTTGCCTTCACGCGCGTGAAGGCGCCTGGCAAGATCACGTCATCGCCAAGATCCACGTTGTTGAATACCGCGGCGTAGCCCTCGAAGTTGCCGGCTTCGTCAACGGACTTGAGCTCAAACGGAACTTCAAGATTCGCCATTTTTATCCATCTCCCACCGGGTGACCCGGTTGTATTCGTCGCCTTCCAGGGGAGGCAGGTTTTCTTTCACTCGGACTTCATTGATGGTCATCCATCCAGACCCGCCAGAACCGCCAAGCGCACTGCCGTAGTAGGTGGACCGACCTGCGCTGTCTGCGCGCAGAAGACCTTCGACAGCAAACTCGACGAAGCGCGATTTGGTCCGGTAGATCTTGTCGTTGAGTTCGTCCTCCACCACGTCGATGTAGGGCTTGAGTCCGAAGGTGATGAACCCGGTGAGCTGCTGCTCAAGGTTCGAGCCCATGATCGAGGTCTTACCGGCGCGGTTGGCAAGCCATAGAGGCACGCCATAAATGCCGGCTAACGCCTCTTCCTGGAATTGCTGGGACTCAATGAACTGGGCATCTTTCTGTGTGATGCCGGCGGCCTCAATCTTCGGGCCGCCCTGCAGGATAGCCATTTTCCCAATGTCGTCGGCGTCCGCCTTGCGCACGTCCGGGAACTTCTCCATAACCTGGGCTTGCTGGGCCTTCGTCAAGAATTGGTCGTAGATCACGTACCCGCCGGTGAACCCGCCCTTGCGCATGAACCGCGCCGACCACTGCTGGCCAGCCTTGGCAAGGCCCATGGTTTCGGCTTGGTGCTCAATAGGCGAAAGACCAACTACGCCGTCCAGGCTGAACAGCTTGAAGTGGAGCATGTGCTCAGGAGAAACCGGGTAAGGTTCTCCCTCGCTGGGTGTCACCCAGTAGATGAGGTCGGCCTCGGTGTCGATCTTGACGGTCCGCCAATCCAGCGGAACAAGCCCTATCGGGTCGCCGTGCCTGTTCCGTTCGATCAGGGCGAAGGCGTTGCCGCGCAGCGCCATGTTCACGACAACGAACTTGAGAAAGTTCAGCATAGTCATGTAGGGGTTTGGTTTTTGGAGCAACTTCAACGCCCCATCATTTTTTACGACCTGCTTTCGCCCTGCGCTGCCATCTTCGTAAAGCTTCAGCGGAAGGCCGCTAAGCGATTCGGAAAGGATTTTCACGCAAGACCAGACCATGCTGATTGAGAGCGCAGTTTTGGCGGTTACCTTGATACCCGCCTTGGTAGTTTTTCCACCAACCTCAAGATCGACCTCGACGTAGTTGCCCGTCGCCGGATCGGTGTAACCGAAAAATCCCCAGGTGCTTGGCCTGAACAAATTAAATGCCATGGTCAGCCTACTAGTCCGAAAAAGCCGTTATTGAGGTAGTCGTCCATGCCTCCGAGCGCCTCTGGGTTCAGAGAAAGCAACGAAACTGCGTTGAACGTGGCCATGAGTGGGTCAATTTTCGCGGTGCCGGACGCCTGCTTGGTGATGAGGAATGCGTTTGCCGAGGGCACACCCTTGGCATTACCGCAGGCCCAGGCCATCAGCGGCTGTCCGCAGTGCAAAAACGCGCCTTCAGCAAGCTTGCGCTCCGTGGTTTTGATTGCACCGGTGAGCTTCCAACCCTGGGATATGCCGATAATTTTGTCTTCCTCAACGCCCGCGTCAGCCAGCGCATCGAGCACGGCGCCGATACCAGCGGGGTCAAGGCCAACTTTGTCCAGCAACCCGGCTTGGTTGATGCGAGCCACCGTAGCGGCGAGGTGCTCGACGTCATCACCGATCTTTTTAACCAGGGTCAGATCACCAACAGCCGCTAGATCCATGAGACGCGGTGCCTCGGTCTTCCGGCGTGTAAGAACAGATGGGTGAGCGTACGCGTGAGCCCAGTGCAGCCAAGTGCGCGAATCACGAACTCGTCCCATGACTGCGAGCCCCAGCAGGTCATCGAGGCCACCACCGTCGACACCGACGACGATCACCTCACAGCGCTCAATGAGTGAGTCAAGCGTCAAGCCCGATTCGGCCTGCGGCTCCCAGAAGTCAGCACCCACCCAACTGTCCGACATCAGCGCGAGACCGATCTCGATGTTCAGGAATTTGGCAAGGAAGCCGCGCACCTCTGCTTCGCCATCCATCTCGGCCTGCATAAACAGGCGCTCGAGGGTGGGCCTATCCACCGAGTACCCCATATTCGGGTTCACCAGGTGGAAGTTTTCAGGCCGCCGTGCCTCTCCGCTCTCGATCATATCGGGCGGGAACTCGTAGATCACCGGCAGGAAGCGCGGGTCTTCGATCCGACCCTCGCGCACGCCGCGGGCATAGCTCAGTTTCGATCTGAAGATGCCGGCCGGTGGCTCGTTTGACTGAGTCGTCAGCCAGATAATGAAACCCTCAGGCCTCGACAGCAGGCCGCCGGTGGCCTCTCGGATCATATCCGGCGCCTTCACGTTCTTACCGAACAGCCAAGCCTCATCGATCAGCACGCCCACGGCCTTTTTGCCGCCCACCACATCACTGTCAGCCGCGACCACCTTAAGCGTGGCGCCGGTCTCACGGTGCGTGATGAGCTTCAAGTGCGGCTGCACATGCAGCAGTGCGCTCAACTCCTCATCGTGCTTGACCATTGCCGCGCACGGTTTGAAGGCGTTGTCGGCAATTTCCTTGGTGGGTGCCAAGATGATGAATTCAGCTTCGAGGCGCCAGTTGCGAATCAACGCCGTAAGCATGATCGCGGCCGCGATCGTGGACTTGGAGTTCTTCTTCGGAATGCAGAGGAAATACTCGCTGATCAGGCGGTGGCCGGTCTCGCTGTTGTAACTCCCAAAAATCGCGCCGGCAAAGTCGATTACCCATGGCGCGCAGGCCGACTCAATAGTTGGGCAACCTGGCGCGTCGACGATCTTGAGCGAGCGAAAAACCTCCAGACCCTCTTCAGCCTCAGCTGGAAAGAGCGGTGGTGGAATGATGGATTCGCCGACAGAGAGGCGCCGCCACCAGTCCGGGCAGGCAGTTGTCCATTGCATGGCCTACCTCTTGACTACAGTGAGCGGCGGCTTGCCCGCAGCGTATTTACCTTTCCCCGCCTCTTTCGCGGCGTCGGCCTTGATTTCTTTCTTGCCAGCCTCGCCCTTTTTGCCGTGCACATAGGGCACAGCGGTCTGAGCTGCGTTTCGGCGATCAAAGATTTTGGCCCGGGGCTCATTCATCAGAGCTAAGAGCCAGGCGAGGGGGTCTTCAGTGGTTGGCAGGCAGTCGAGGTATTCGCCGCCGGCATCTTCCTGTTCGGGTGCCTGTTCGTCAGCGCCCGGTTTCTGCTTTCGCTGCTTTTCGGGTTTAACACTCAGCTCGGATCGGCGCGCAAGAATTGCACTGCAAATCTTCGGGTCATTTGCCCAGCGGGAGCCGGCGGCGGATGCCGTGGAGGCCTTACAGCCTGCGGCTTCTGCCGCCTCTTTGTTTGACGCACCACGGGCCTTAGCGTCAACAAACTGTCGTTGTTTGTCTGTTAACACCATTAACAAAATACCTTAGGGTCGGGAAAAAAAGTGCGAATGGGATCGGGAGCGGTCTGGAAGCGATACACCCCCTATATTTAGACCCCCCCCACCATAGAAAACCTCAATCGCACCACTTTGGTGCATATTTAATGGGAATCCTTCTCATTTGTTCAATCCTACCAGGACCCGCAACCACCAGCTTCCTCGGCCTGCTTGACCGAGTCGTGGCAGGGCTTGCACAGGGTCTGCCAGTTGGCCCGATCCCAGAACATCGCCATGTCGCCGCGGTGTGCCTCGATGTGGTCGACCACTGATCCTGCTGTGACCCGTCCAAGGCGCTCGCAGTAGACGCATAGCGGGTGCGCGTGAAGCCAGCCCTCGCGTGCCTTCTGCCACTTGTAGCCATAGCCACGCTGTGCGGCCGTTTCCTTGGTGGCTCGCCATGAGTTGGTGTTGACTGCGGCGAGCCGATCAGGCTGTGTCTTGACCCTGTTTGCCAGCGTCTTCAGCCTTCCCATCAGGTGCCGCTCCTTCATGCTGTTTCGGTGAAAGCACTGAGGCTGCACGCTCTGCCGCTATCCTCAGCCACTTGATCGCCCTGGCGCGCCGGGCGGCACATCCCGAGCATGCCATCACTCGCACTCAAGCGAAGACGAAAGAAGCCACCGACAGCACGATGATCACAACCGCGATCCAGCCGAACATGGTGACAGTCTTGGAGGAATTAGTATTCGAAGCCATGGCGATGCCCTCGGCGCATTCCGCGCCACAATTTGTGGGTGATGTAAACGTGGAGCGGTTACTGCGCCTTACGATCTACCGCTTTATTGACCTTCTCGGCCGCCTTGCTGGCGGTATCGGCAGCCTGGACCACCGAGTTTGATGCCTCTTGAACCTTGACCGCTGCGTCCTGGGTCTTCTCGGCCAGCGTGGTAAGCCGCAAGTCACGCTTCCCCAAGGCCGCGTCGTACGCAGCGCGTACCTCGGCGAGCTGCTTGGTCTGCTCGCTGCTGGCTGACCACACACCGGCCTGGTAACCAAGGATCGATCCGCCGGCTACCAGCAACAGGGCGATGACCCAGACCTCGGCTCGCCTCCACCAGTGGCGGGCGATGAAGTTGATTGCGCATCTGTCCATCAGTTGAGCCCTCCAAGCTTGGTTCGCAGGCGGGCGATCTCTTCGCTCTGCGAGGTTACCGTCGCCGTGAGCTGTGCCACCTGGCTGGTGAGGGCTTCAATCTTCCCTTCCATGCGCCCTACTGCTGCAGCGAGCTCGTTGCGCTCTTTGGCGAACTGGTCGGCGCGGGCCTCGGCGGCGTTTGCCCTGGCACGCTCGGTGTCGAGCAGCTCATTCAGCCGGCGGACCGTGCCGATGTCGGCGTTATCCATGGCCCGATCAGTCGCATCTTTCGAGAGGAACTTCCTCAGCCACAACAGACCGCCCAGCAGCACAGTGCCGGTGCCACCGAGCCACGCGAACGTGCCTGGGCCGAGGTCGTTTGGATCCATCCGTTACTCCAGAAACGAAAAAGCCCCGCACAGTGGCGGGGCTCAGAATTTTGGGTCGTCTCTCATAACGCGCAAGATCGACATGATGGGGCTAATTTATGATCATTCCGCCACTACGTCAAGCGACGTCTATGAAGATCTGTTCCCGGTCGAATATCTCAGTGGCGTGGATCACGGCCGCCTCTTCCAGGGACTCCAATCGCTTGGCGATGCCGGTCTTCCAGCGGCGACGAGTTGACTCTGGCTTGCCTTCCACGTCCCAGCTGTTCATGTCGTAGAACTCGGCGGGCAGCACGATCATGTCGGTTGATCGCTTGCCGACCTGAATGCCCTTCAGCTTCGGTATGGCCCAGGCGGTCAGCGCCTTATAGATGAACAGATGAGGCGCCGGAGACACCATTCGAGCTACCAGGCGGCCGATGGCATTAACCTTGTTGCCCTTGTGCGTCGAGTACTTGGCCACCAGCACATCCCACTGAGCCGGCTCAAGCTGCCGGTGCAGCAACGCATAGAGGCAGCAGTCGTAATCGAACTTGTCCCGGACCGAGAGCGTGCTGCCGGTGCCACCCTGGCGAAGGTCGGCGTCGATCAGCTTCTGCCAGGACTGCTTGGTGCTGTTGTCGATGTTGTCCGCTGCCAGCACCCGCACCAGGGTGCCCATCACGTCCTTATACATAGCCATGGCTCAATCCCCTGTGAAGTTGGTGGCACCTGGGCCACGGCGGTTGTTCTCGTTGTATTGCGCTTCAGCGCCGGAGGGCTTGAAGCAATTGAATTGCGCGATCTGGTGCTCGGCGGCCTGCAGGCGAATGCTCAGCTGCGTAACCAGCACCTCCAGGGGCAGCGCCTCGCCAGTGTCGGCGGCGACCCAGCCCGAGGCGTTGCACTGCACGCAGGCGAGTTCATGGAAGACACCCTTGATCACCGCGCGACCACGGCATGCCGGGCACTTGGCAAGGTCGAGCTGCGCGGCGCGGAATGCAGGGCCGTGGGACCTCTTCATGCGGCCTCCAATGACTTATAAGCCAGCACGACGTGAACAACCCGGTACTGATTCACGTCGCCGTAGGCAGTCCAGTAGTCGGGAACAAAGACGGCGCGCACCACAAACGGGTCAGCACCGATCATCACGACCTCATCGAGCGCCAGTTCTTTTTCGCGCTGCTCGGTGAACTCATAACCACCAGGGGCGGTGAACTTGACGATCACGAATGCCATTTTTAAACCTCGCCTTTTATGGTTTCTGGATTTGGCTAGAGGCCGCGCCGTTCAAGGCCTCGGCGTCATTGTGCGAATTTCCGTTTCTAGTCATGGTCGAGCGGTGAATCAGGTTGAAACCCTTCCCGTCTAACCAGTCGTGCCACTTCACCAATGCCTCGCGTTTGAGCAGTTCGGCCGAGGTGTGGATGTAGGTCTGCACGTTGCGGGTCAGCGTGTGGTTCACCAGCATCTCGCCAATGAGGAAGTCGACGCCCAGGTCAGTCCAACCAGTGCGGGCAACCTTGCGCAGGTCGTGACTGGTCCACTCGCCCTTGCCCAGCCTGGTGAACACGGCGCAGGCCTGGCTATCGCTGATCGGTCCACGACCGCGCGCCGGGAACACGTAGGTGCCCTTGTAGCCCTTGGCCGACTGCCAGTCCCGGTACCGCTCCAGCAACGCGCAGGCCTGGTGGGTGAGTGGGAGGTGATGCTCGCACCGGGTCTTGGTGTTCTCGGTTGGAATGAACCACTCGCCCTGCTCACCCAAGGTGAAGTGGGACCACTGCGCTTGCCTGGTCTCGCCGGCGCGGGTCCCGTGGCACAGCATCATCAGGGCGAGCATGCAGTCCTGTGGGTGCTGGTCGAAGCCGGCAGCTAGTTCGCCAATCACTTCCTCGAGCTGTACGGCGCGCAGACGAGAAGGCTTCGGCTGGATGCGGGCCTTGGTGAAGTCAGTGAACTGGAACCCTGCGATGGGGTTGGCAGTGATCAGGCGCAGCTTCTCGGCCTGGCGGAACGCGACCACCAGCACTCCCCACATCAGACGGACGTAGGACAGGGACATTTCAGCCTGCATCGGCCACATCACCAGCTTGTCGAGGTTGGAACGGTCAACGGCCTCCACGGCGATATCGGCAAGCCGCGGCTTCAGGTGGCAGGAAATGATCGAGGTGTTGGTAGAGCGGCGCTTGGACGACAGACTGCGGTCAACGGCCTGACGGGCGGTGAACCAGTCCAGCAACTCTCCAACGGTCTGCAACGTGCCGGCCGCGGCTGACGCTTTGGGATCGGCGGCCAGGCGCTCGCGGATCTTCGGCAACGCGCCGATCAGACCCTTCACCGGTAGCTGAGGAAACCCGGCGATCTTGTCCCACTTGCCGCCCGACACCAGGTACCAGGTGCCACGCTCACGGTTCTTGTGGAATCGGAAGTAGACGCCCGGGTATCGCGCGTCCCGCATGTCACGGATGTGGGTACTCGCCGATTGGCGACGGATCTCGGCATCAGAAAACGTGGTCAGCAAGCTCTGGCTCATGGGGTGTTCGGCTCCGAGTCGATCGGGTAATCCCGGATGTTCACGCGCACGGCGCCACCTGGCACAGGGTCGCCAATGGTGATCGTGGTGATGAAGTTCTTGTCGTCGATGCCCAGGCCGTCGGCGATGCCATCCCGGCCAGCCTTGAAGCGAGCCAGCAGGTTGTCATCGTCGTAAGAGCGGCGATTCGGCGGGCAGAAGGTCACCCAGAAGTATTTCTTTCCAGTGAGGCGCGGTGCAACGAGCGCCAGCGCGATCAAGCCACAAGTGCGGCGGTAGGCTTTCGCGTACTTGTGTTTTTGCCGCCAGTGCACGCGCGCGTTAGGGCTGAGCTCTTTCGGCGGCCACGGTAGCGTCATGTCGATCATGCAGACCCCTTTACGGTGAGGATTCCGGCCCGGATCAGGCCTTCGTGGGTTTCGGCAATGGCGCGCGGCATGTCCTGCCAGTCGATGTCGCCAACGGCGCGGCCGTCGATAACGTCGTGGCAGGAGCTGCAGGCGTAGACGGCTACGGTGTCGAAGCCCTTCATGCCCATGCCTTTCTGCCCGCACGGCAGATGCGCGAGAACGGTGGTTTCTGGGTTGTGATTGCAGATGCCTTGCATCCTGACGGTGCATTCTTGGCCGTTCGCCGAGGCGCGGAGTTTCTTCGAACTCACTCGCATGCCGGTTTCCCCGTGACGACGTCGACGACTTCGTAAGTCCCAGGCCACATCCACGAGCCATAACGCTTGGCCATGGCCTGGTCGGCGAATAAAGCCAACGCGTGATCAGGCGGGGAGCTCAAATCGACCTTGAACGAGCAGCAGAAAACTGCCCAGCGGTAGGTATCGATCTCAGGAAGAGCCAGACGGCGATCAGGCATGACAGGCGGCTCCCGATCGCATCGCCCGGGAGGGCTTCGGGCTGTATGGTCTCAAAGTGATCGTGCTCATCAGAACCCGTCCTTGCCGCGTTGCGACTCCCAATCAAACGGGACAACGATGAGCCCGCCCTCGCGCAAGCGGTCAACGCACCGGTCCCCCATTGCGCGACCAAGCTCGTCGGCTTTGAGGTTCGAGATGATCACCGTGGGGGCCTCTCGCTCGTAACGGCCATTGATGATTGCAAAAAGTGTGGTCAGCTCGAAGTCGCTGGGCTGCTCTTTGCTCACGCCGATTTCATCCAGCACCAACAAATCGGGGCTGATCAGGCTTGCCAGGATGCTGCCTTCAGTCCTGTCGCTGCTCTTGTCATAGGTGGAGCGGATCGCTTGAAGAACGGCCCCAAACGTCCGGTAAACGGCGGTCCGAGAGGACTTGTGCAGAAGCTCGTTGGCCATGGCCACACCAAGGTGCGTCTTGCCTGTGCCCGGCTTGCCGATTAGCACCATGCAACGCCCGGCGTCCCGAATCTGGTCGAACGTCGCGACGTAGTGACGGCAGAATTTCAGTGCGCGGCGCTGCCCCTCATGCTCTTCATGGTAGTTATCCAAGGTGCGACTCAGGAAGCGTTTCGGTATCAGGGCGTCTCCCAGCTTGCGGGCCAGTGATAGGCGCAGCTGGTAAGACTCCTCCGCTTTTGCGCTCGCCTCTCGTTCTGCTGCGATGACGCGCAGGCATTCAGGGCATCCGCCCTTGAGCTCACGCCCCAGGATCACGGTAACCTTCTGGTCGAATTTACCGTGTTTCTCGCAGTCGGCGGGCTGAGTACGGATCGGCATTACGCCGTCAGAAATCGATACGACTTTCTCAGAGCGCATAGGAACCGTCCTCCCGCTGTACCAGACCGGCGGTGTAGTCGCGCTCAGCGAAACCGGTGTGCCGGGATGGCGCCTCCTTCTTCACGAATGGGCGGACGTTGCTGTCTCGGTTCTTGTCGTCCTTCACCCATCGCACCAGCAACGAAACCCACTTAGCCTGAGGCTGAAGCAGGCCGGTGATTTGGTGGTGGGCAGTGAACGGGGCGACCGCCTCCTTGGTGAACAGGTCCGTGGTGACTCCGAAGTGAACGCAGTAGGCTTTGAGCAAATCAGCGTCTGGCATCCAATCCAGCGTCATCTCGACCGGGGACTTCGGGTCAACAGCAGGCCCAGGCTCTTCCGGCGGCAAGTCTTCTCCGGCACTGCCCATGTCGCTGCCGGCAGCCGGATTTTCTTCGCCGGCGTTGAGGGAGTGGTGTTGATCTTGATTCGGTGAATCAGGAATCAGGGATCCACAATCAGGAATCAGGGCGTTATCTAACGGTGGATTAACAGGATCTAACGGTTCTTTAACGTTAAAAGACTGAACAGAAACGGGAACCTTCCGTTGTGAGCCTGCAATGACAACGTTACCTTTCCGTTCGTAAACAGTGAGATAACCGTGAATGTCAGGGAGTGCGCTGTCCTTTTCGGTCCCATGAGGGCTTTGGTGCTTTTGGAAGTTGGTAATTTCTATTACAGAGAATCCCGCGACGTGGTAGCGGGAAATGAAGCCAGCAGCAGCCAGACGCGCCAAACCGGCTTCGACGTCGTAGTCGTCGCACGGGAACAGTTCGATCTTGATTCGCTTCACGCGATCCTCGAGCCGCCCCTCTCGATCTGCTAGGCACCACAGGCCAATGAAGGCCAGGCGGTCAAATGCTGGGAGCTCGACCAGCAGCTCATTGCTGAATAGCCCGGGCTTGATGTTGCGTGCGCGGGCCATTAGAGAGCCCTCCCGCTGAACTGGTGAGTCTCTGTAGACTTGAATATTGGTCGTGACACTTTTTCACAATCGATTAAAAGTGTCGCGACACTAGGGGTGTTGCCAGGGGTAGCTGTCATGTTCATAATGGCCCCACAGTGTTTTACAAGTTGTTGAAAGAGCCGGGTTGCAGCCCGGCTTTTTTGTGCCCGCGATTCAAGCGGCCTTCACAGAGCTTTCAAGCTGAGCAAGGCTTTCCCGCACATGGGATATCTCAGTGAAAATCTCGAACTTCTCGGTGGCGGAGACATGGTTGTCGTCCAAGGCTTCATGAATGGCGATCGTCAAGTCCGCAACTTCTTTGCCCACGTGAATGAGCGAGGCGGTCAAGGCTTTAGGCGCTGGCGCCACTTTTGCGACAAGCTCAAAACCGAACTGGTCAGCAAGGGTTTTCAGCGGGCGCATATCGCCGGTGTGAAGCAGGATCCCGAACAGGTGCTCAATGGTCAGGTGATGGGCCGCGTTGTCCGGGTTCGAGCGCTGCAGCAGGCTCACGTGTGCCAGGCACATCTTCCCAGCCAGTTCTTCTGCCCCACTTTCCTTGATGGTGGTGTGGCAAGCCCTCAAGAAATCTTCCATTCGTAAAACCTCAAATTTGTTTCCGTGGCGCCCTTGTCATGCTCGGGCGATCATTTGCTTGTCGATCAAGCCGCCGAGTCACTCATCGTCTGAGCCGGGTCGTCTTCGCGCCGAGCAACGAGCTGGCCAGCGGACTCTTTTTCGAGAACGCATTGCATTGGGTAGGAGAAGCCTCCCGCCGAACGGCACTGCGATACCCGGCTACCGGTCACGCGAAGGGCGTCGCCGATAGCGCGGCCAGTGCCGAAATATTTCAGGGCTTCGTCGTAGGTCATGGTTCGTCTCCAGGGTCTGCGTCGAGTTTAGAGTTCTTAACAACACAAGGCAAGTTATCTAAACAGGGAACTGTTTAGAATCCTAAATATGGAATTCAAAGATCGAGTGGCTAAGCGAATGAGGGAGCTGAACCTCACCGCTACTGACATCAGCAAATTGACTGGCGTATCAAAGGCTACGGTCAGCTTTTGGGTTGGCGGGACCAATGGCGCCAAGGGCAAGAATCTTCTCGCCCTGGCGAAGGCATTGGAGTGCTCACCGGACTGGCTTTCGGAAGGGACAGGCAGTCCCGGCGACTCTGCAGCACTGGATGGCCCTAAAGCAGGATCGTCGAGCGCTGACCTTGTGGCTCACATGCTCTCCTCTAAAGCTGGGCGGAATCTATCCAGCAAGGCGCGCGAGATGGTCCTCGCCGCTGCGGCAGAGGCGGATGGTGATGTCGCGGGAGACCAGTCATATCTACCCGCCAACATGGCAGCCCTTCGCCCGCTTAAAGAAGAAATTCTAATACCTCAATACGACGTCCGCGGAGCGATGGGGCATGGACAGGTTCCGGCCGACTACAACGAGGCAGTCCGCAACCTGGTAGTGCGCGAAGAAATGCTGCGCGAAAAGGGAGTCACATACACGTCGACTTCTGCTCTGGCAATGATCACCGGCTGGGGCCAGAGCATGGAGGGCACCATCAACGACAAGGATTTGGTCATCGTGGACCGGGGTGTTACCGAATTCATCGGTGAGGGAATCTATGTGGTTACCTGGCATCAGGAGCTTTACATCAAGCGCATGATGCGTCTGGACGAAGAGCATTACCGACTCATCTCGGACAATCAACACTACGAAAACCAGACCGCGCGCATTGATGATGTGACGATTCACGCAAAGGTACTGCTGATCTGGAACGCAAGGAAGGCATGAAGCTGAAAGTCGACCCGTTCGACTTGAGATTTTTAGCCTCCCGAGACATACACTCAATTTGAACTGGAATCAAAAATGTCTCTAGACCTAACAATCGAAAATGAGCTAGATGCGATTCATTCAGTTACCTTTGATGAGCTCGTAGATTACCTTACGACCATTGAAGCCACTGGAAAATGCGAAGCATGTGGGAATTTTGGATGGTCTATAAATCTCAAGTCGGGTGGAAAGCCTGGCATCTCTGAAATTCGCTCTTTAGATACGCCAGATATGATTCTTGCCTTTGTATTGATGTGTAAAAAATGTGGGAATCTGCGAACGTCTTCAGCAAAATTTGTTGCCAAAAAAATCATCGAATCGAGAGCGAGTAAATCGTGAGCCCGTTCAGCAAAAGCGACGATGACGAGCTTTTCTCGAAATGGGCCGAAGCGCAGTTCTCTAGCACGGCTAATGACAGATTAACGACGCGCGTACATACTGAATCCATGAGTGAAATAAGCCGCGAAGAATTCAATGCCAAACTAGAAACCATCGAAACAAAGATGGATTCTCGCGCTGAATCTGTTTCTTCAAAAATCGACGCTTTCCTAGCAGTGCAGGCTGAAAGAGACAAGCGCTTCAACGAGAGCTTGAATTCGTCTATCACTCTGTCTGATGAGTGGAGCCAGAAATTTCGTATGCTTGCAGAACAGTCCGTTCAGGCTGCTGCATCAGCCGAAGCCTCAGCAAAAGAAGCTGCGACGTTGAAAACCCATTTTTGGGCGAGCGTCATTGCGCAGCTATTGGCAGTCGGGGCGATTGTCGTGGGTGCTTATTTCGCAAATCAGGCTAATGTTCTGTCGGCGGTCTCAACTACAGTCTCTGTATTTCAGGCTGGCAAAGATCACTCAAAGCCTATGCTCGAACCCTCATCCGTAAAATCTGAATAAACAACGGCCCGCCAATGAGCGGGCTTTTTGTACGCGTCAGAAAGGCGCTGGCTCTTCTTCCACAACGGAAAGCTCATCGTGTTCCTGGACCGACGGGTCTTGATCAGTTGATGCTTCCCACTTTAACGTGACGGTTGCGTCGTCGTTGAAGGTCATTTCAATGCCGTCTGTTTCTGACAATAGGCTCATAACCTCCTGCCACTCTCGGTCGCCGTCAGTATCAAGCCGGTGAATCGTGACCCACCGCTGTTGCTGCGCTACGGGGTGGTTGATCATTGAGGAAACTCGTAGGCCGAGGCTTTCAAGGCCGCTCATCACAACCCGATCAGGGCTTTCCTGCTTTTTCTTCTTGGCCATTTCACACTCCCTTTAACTGTATATCTATACAGCAATAAACAGATCATACCCCACCATTTTCATATGCGTAAATAGCTCGGATCGCACTCTCAGCGAGGACGTAGCTCGGACCAGCTGTTAAGTTATCTAAAATAAATATTGACTCCTTCTGTTTAGTTTTCTAAATTGAGCGCATCGCAGTGACACACCTCCGCTGCGGAGAACCACCGCTCTTTAACAGCCAGCGCAACAAACAACAGACCGCATTGCCTCTACCGGCGACCGGCGAGCAGACAGGCCCGAAAGCCTGCCAACGACAGGGAAAACCTTGTACGGCTGCTCGATGGTGAAACGCCAGAACTGAGTGAGTGACCCGGCAAGCAATGCGCACCGCCCCTACCGGCGGCAATAGGACGGACAGCATCACTGCTGCACCTTGGCGACAGGGTGCAGCGGGATGACAACCGAGGATCAAACATGAACGTAGAACCAGCTCAAGAAGCACTTTCCATAGGCATTGAAGGCGATCACCTGGTGATCCGAATCGGTGTCGACTGCCTCTGCAATATCACGGAAATGGCCGACACGTGGCCGGCTCGGGACGAAGAAGGTACCGCTTGCAAAATCCTCGACCGGAAACAGTTTTTGAAGGAACTGGTCAGCGAGCTTGAGCGGGACGACGAGCAAGGAGCCACATCGATTCACCTCGCCTTCGACCAGGCCGCACTTGGCGTACTGGAGAGTGGAAGCGAAGCGGTAGAGCTTCCATACGACTGAACAACCAGCGCCACGACAGCCTGTCGTTAACTGCCCGAGGCCCTGGTACTCCCCAGCACCAGGCCGCATCGGGGTGTGAACTGAGTACCGCCAGCCAGCGCGAGAGCAAAGGCAGACAAACGTCATGCAGTTCACACCCCGATGCGGACGAAAACGCGGCCTATAACCGCCCACCTGCATGCAGCAACCCTAGAGAACGGTGGCCACTGCCAACCCAGTGAGCGAACAACGGAGGATTGGCAGCCATGTAAACGCACAGATACCAGCGCAGCCCATATGGCCCCGCTGGCTTGTTACGTAAAGAGGGAAAAGCCCGGTCCCTACCGGGCTTTTTTACGGCTCGCCTTTATTCGTCAGCATTCTCCCCTGGGCCCACCGGCACCCACCAGGCGGTCAGGCTGCTGACGAATAAACGCAACCACAACCAAGGAGTCGGCATGAACCCAGCCATCCAACAAAGCCAAGCCGTTCTGCAGGCCCTGCGGGAACGTGTTTCGCTTTCCACTTCGGAGATGTACATGAAGATCGGTCGCGAAGAACCAGTAAAGGTGCCCCGCTTCAACGTGGTACCGCTCGGCAAGAACCTGTTCGATGTTGTGGAGCGCTCAACAGGCGTTTCCCGCGGCGCGCGCACCGGCCACGATGGCGCCTGCCAGTACGCAGATCAGCTCGAGCGAAACGCAGACTTCTTCAGCGCTGCCAAGGCAACGTCACGGCGATTCGGTCTCCGCATGCTGCGCTGGACGCTTGGCTTTGCCGGGATGATGGTGCTGTTCGCCTACTACGGTGCGCAGCCATGATCGGCGTGCCAATGCCCAACCCGCGCGACTCGATCATCGACAACCTGAACCAGCAGCTGGACGCTTACTTCGGCGCCGGCAAGTCAGTTCAGGTCATCCCGAACGGCGTCGGAGTCGACGGCCCCTATAACGGGACCACGGCTCACCACGAACGCCTCCGCAAAGAACGCGACAAGCTGGCTCCGGCCGTGCGCGCCGAAGCCGCCAAAGGCGTCGTAGCCAGCGTGGCCGCAAAGAACCTGGGCATGCATATCAAGCGCGTGACGCTGATCGCCCAGGAGAACGGCTTCAAGTTCGCCGACACCCCATGAAGCGCATCAGCAACCAGGTGCGACAGCGCCGGCGGCAGGCATGGCTTGATTTGCCAGCACATGAAATCGAAGAGGTAGGCCATGGCCGAGGAAGAGCAGCAGCCGACGGCGGAAGCCCTGAAGCAGCGCCGCAAGCGCGAGAAGGCGAACGAGAAGAACGCTGCATTGGGCGTCGAGAAGTTTACTGTTGAGGTGGCAGGCGTTTTCAAGGCAGACCTCAAGCGCCTGATGAAGCAGCATGGCTTCAACAACCAGCAGGAAGTGTTCCAGAACCTGCTGCGAAACGTGATCGCCGCCGACTTCGAAACGGCGGCGCAGATGCTCAAGTGTGTCACGACACCTTTTGTAGTTAATGAAAAGGTGTCGCAGATGATCAGGGCAGCGGGATTGAAGTCGCTCGCTGAAGACCCTCCAGATCCTGACGACGAAATCGAAACACCCGCATAACCCACCCTAATCGCTGCATCCGGTAACCGGAGGGCGGCGCCTGCATTGGAGAACACTATGGAATACCTCGCTCGAATCAACCCCAAGTACTTCGCGGCCATGTACCAGTGCGCGGCGAAGAACGATGTTCGTTACTACTTGAACGCTGTGAATATTGAGCGCCATCCGGACGGAGGGGTGGTTATCGCCGCTACCAACGGCGACTTCCTCGGTGTGATCCACGACCCTGAAGGCTGGATGCATGAGGATCACAACTCGCTGCTGGTGGGGATTCCCTCTAAGCGCTTGATTTCAGCCTGCACCACGCGGCGCGGGCCGGATACTTTCGAGCCGAACAAGCTTTGGATCGCTGAGAAGTTTTCCGTCGTGACCGGTTGCGTTGAAGCGACTGACCCGCCAGAGCCATTCGGTATTGGCGCTCATCTCACCGAGAAAACCGAGCTCGTGGACGGTAAATTCCCTGACTGGCGGAAAGTGCTGCCAACCGAGCGGGAAAAGCTCGAAACCCAGTTCCCCTGGATCAACGGCGAGTACATCGAAGCGTTCAACAAGATCGCGACAATCCTCACCGGCCGCAAGGCTTTCGCAGGCGGCGGTCTTCATTTGGAAGCCCGAGACGACTGCCGATCGGTAGTTGTCCGCTTAGCGAATTACGAGCTTAAAGACCGGTTCGTAGGAGTGATCATGCCGATGAAGGGTGATCCTCTCGAAACAATCGTTCCGGCCTTTGCGATGCCGAAGCCTGGCAGCGATGTAGATCAAGCCGCCTGACCCGGCGCCCCTCCCGGTAACACGCAAGACCCCATATCAACGAATCACGCCAGCCGGCGAGGATCCCGCTATGTCCGCACAACAGAAGAAGCACCCCTTCGATTTCAAAACCCAATACGGACTCGGCTTCAACCCTCAGGACGATGAGATCGTTGTCGACTTCTTCTGCGGTGGTGGTGGTGCCGGTACCGGCCTGGAGATTGGCCTGGGCCGCGCGGTGAACGTCGCGAAGAACCACAGTCCCCAAGCGATCAGCATGCACACCATGAACCACCCAGGCGCCCAGCACTTCACCACCGACGTATTCGAGGGTGATCCGGACACCGAGTGTGGCGGCAGGGCCGTTGGCTGGTTTCACATGTCGCCGGACTGCACGCACCACAGCCAGGCAGCCGGCGGGCAACCTCGCAAACGCGAGATCCGGAACCTTTCATGGATCGGGCTCAAGTGGGCAGGTATGAAGCGGCCACGGGTGATCAGCCTGGAGAATGTGAAGCAGATCTTGCAGTGGGGTCGGCTTATCGCCAAGCGCGACAGAGCCACCGGTCGCGTGGTCAAGCTGGACGGCAACATTGCCGCACCTGGTGAGGTTGTACCGGTGGGCCAGCAGTTCCTAATCCCTGACCCGAAACAGCGTGGCCGGACCTGGCGCCGATTCGTGGGGCTGCTGGAAGGCATGGGCTACGTCGTTGAATGGAAGGTGATCAAGGCCTGCGACTTCGGCGCGCCGACCAGCCGGGAACGCCTGTTCATGATCGCCCGGTGCGATGGGCAGCCGATCGTGTGGCCGGAGCCAACCCACGCCAAAAACCCCGCCAAGGGCCAGCAGAAGTGGAAGACCGCCGCTGACTGCATCGACTTCACCGACTTGGGCAAAAGCATTTTTGTCCGGAAAAAGGACCTGGCCCCGGCCACCCTGCGCCGCGTTGCCAAGGGCATGAAGAAGTTCGTCATCGACAGCGCGTCGCCGTTCATTGTGCCAATTGCCAATTGGTCCGGCGAGGCAGTGCAGTCAGCCGACGAGCCACTGCGCACCGTCACCTCCTACCCGAAGGGCGGCGCCTTCTCGGTGGTCAGCCCCGTGATGGTTACCGCTGCCCACGGCGAAGGTAAGCCGGGAGGCGTCCAGCGCTGGGGAGACGGTTGCAAATCCTCTGCTGACCCGCTGGGCACGGTCACAGCAAGCGGCGGACACTCCTTGGCCATGGCCACCTTGATTCAAAGCGGTTACGGCGAGCGCCCAGGCCAAGAGCCGCGCGTGCCGGGTCTGGACCAACCACTCGGCACAGTAATAGCCGGCGGCGTTAAGCTCGCACTGACCAGTTCGGTTCTGGTGGGTGCTGGTGGGCCGGTGTATGCCGGTCACCCAGTTACAGCAGATCAGCCAGTCGGTACGCTCATGACACGCAGTCACCGCGCGGTGGCCACCGCCTTCATGGCCCAGATGAATGGCGGGTTCAACACCACCGACGCCAAGAGCATCGAAGACCCGATGACCACGGTGACCAACACCGGCAGCCAGCAACAGCTGGTGGCGGCGAACCTGGTGCACTTGCGCGGCAACTGCGATGCCCGGGACGTCAATGACCCGCTGCACACCGTCAGCGCCGGTGGCCAGCACCACGGGTTGGTCAGCGCATTCATGGAGCGAGCATTCGGCGGGAGCATTGGCCAGGGCCTGGAGGAGCCGGCGCCGACCATTACTGCCGGTGGCGGGGGAAAGAGCTCGCTGGTGTCGCTCACCCTTTCGCCTGAACACGAAGCCGGTGCCCTCCGCGTAGCCGCTTTCCTGATCAGCTACTACGGTACCGAGAACATCAGCGCTTGCGACTCGCCGGCGCCGACGATCACCACCAAGGACCGCCTGGCCATGGTCACAGTGATGGTGAAGGGCACGCCCTATGTGATCGTCGACATCTGCCTGCGGATGCTGAAGCCGACCGAGCTGTACAAAGCCCAAGGCTTCCCGGCCGACTACATCATCAGCCACGGCGCCGACGGCAAGCCGTTCACCAAGACACAACAGGTGCACATGTGCGGCAACAGCGTCAGCCCACCGCCGATGGCAGCACTGGCCAGGGCCAACGACCCATGGCGAGTGGCTGAGCGCCAGGCCTTTGCGGCTTAAACGCCCTCGGCAATCAACCGGGCCCCGACCTCACGCCCGGCAACCTGCGCCAGGCCACGGTCAACATAGGTTCGGTCACCGGCAACAACCGGCACCACCACCTCACCACCGCGCTTCACCTCGACGTTGATACGCCAGGTCTCCCGGCCTTCCTCGTCCTTGTCGCACTCCATGTAGTTCCAAACCTGAAAGCCTTCGATGTCATCGTAAATATCGTGCTTTGTCATGGTCCAGCCCATTTAGAGGAAGGGGCCATCGTAGCACCACACCCCGGGCATGGCCCGGCAAGGACTCCCCGTGATCAACTTATTCTGGCGCATTGTCGCCAAGCTGCTTGCGCGCCCGGCGGTTGCCGCCTGGCTCATCGCCCGCGCCCGGCGCACCCCATACCAGCACATCATGTCCGCCGACGGCACCGAGATGTACATGGGCCGCTGGTGGCTATTCAACCCATACTCCCGCGAAACGCACAAGCCAGCGCTGTGGTGGTGCCCGTGGTCGTTCCGCGTGCACCACATCATGCGGCACGACGAAGACCGGGATCTGCACGACCACCCGTGGAACGCCCGCACGATCATTCTGCGCGGCTGGTACACCGAGCAACGGCTTGACCCTGCGACCCACTTCGAAATGCTGACACCTGGCCTTCCCCTGCTCTGGCGGGAAGAGCAGGACGACCTCTGCAAGCTGTCAATGAAGATTCGGAGGCCGGGCGACACCGCGCGCCTAAATCACGGCGAGTACCACCGTATCGACGAGGTCTCACCCGGCGGCGTTTACACCCTCTTCATCACCAGCAAGTGGCGTGGTGACTGGGGCTTTCTGGTCAACGGCGTGAAGGTGCCTTGGCGCACCTACACCGGCACCGACAACTAATGGGAGATTGCACAATGCGTAACACACAAACACGTGAAGGGTTTGAGTTCTGGGACAAGCTGAATGCGCTCCCGCGCTATGCCTTCCTCCTTTCGCCATCAGGAAAGTCGGTGCAGAAGTTTGAAGACCAGGCCATGGGGAACTGGATCGACGTGCACGAGGTTCAGAAGATCGTCGAGCAGGCGGAGGATCGCATTAGCGAGCGCCAGGACGAGCTGGGTGATGTGAGCCGCCAACTGGAGAATTTCCGTTCTCGAAGCCACGGCATCAAGAATCTATCGGCTATCGAGGCGCGTGATGACCAGCTCGCCACGGCCGAGCTGAAGATCAACGAACTCCAACAGCGCCTGACCGCTGCCGATCAGGAGATAGATGAATTGCGGGCTGAACTCAAGGCTGTACGCCTGGGACCCTGCAAGATGATCGTAGGGGATGAGCTGCCATGACCAATCGACCAACAGTGCGGACCACTACCGGCGCAACGGTCAGCCTCACTATCGAAATCTCGAACATCGGAAGCTGGGGGCCGGATTGCAAGATCGATCAGGTATATCGGCAGGCCCGGGAAGAGGCAATCGGCCGAATCAATCGTGCGTTCAAAAATGACCAGCGAGGTGTCCGAATCCTTGGCCCGGTTGTCGTTAAGGCCATCACAACAGACGTGGAGGTTCGGGGATGACAGCCAAACAAAAGAATGGCAGTGGCGAGACTGAGCAGATGGCGTGCATGCCGGTTGAGCGCTGCTACGACGTCCGGGCGAAAATGATCATTGCCTTCAATGAGGCAAAGAAGGCTGGCGGCGATCTGGATGACGCGCTCGACGCCGCATACAAGTCGGCCTTGCGATATTCACCTAACCCAATGAACGCCGAGCATCCCGCGCCGGTAGCGACGGCGCCCATTCAGGAAGATCGCGAAACCCTAATCGGGTACGGTCGAAGTAGCGGCCTCGAAGAAGCTTCGACGCTTTGCGCCCGCCTGGCGTACGCCGCCTACTACCCGCCGGGCACACGATTCAAGGCATTTACACCGAAGGCCCAGAAAGCCCTGGGCGATCTGCTGATCAAGGCCGCTAACGAGATTGCATCGCTGCCCGGCGGGCCTTACGAGCGCTTCAAGGCGCGCCAGGCCAAGAAGGCTGAGTCAGCTCCAGCCGCGTAAGAGTACATCCGTACTCCACCCGCAAAACCTGTAACCCCTCCCCCTTCAAAGTCAGCCGCTATAGCGGCAAGGACGAAGTCATGCCTGAAGAAACTGTTTTGATCCGGCCGCTACCAGTTGAGCGTGACGATGCTGGCTACTGGACCCACCCAGCCTGGCCATCCACTGATGACGATTTGATCCCATACGCCTGGTTTGACTCGCGCGGCCTGGAAGTTCGAGAGCTGGCCTTCGAGTACGACGCGTCAGAAGAGGTGCAAGCGTCTTGGCTTGCTGAGGGTATTGCCGACTGTGCGGCCTGGTATCCGACCACGCCTGATGGTGAAGGCTGGTTCATCTTCTCGATCCACGATACCGACGACGGCCCTATGTGCGTGTGGGTGCGCAAGCGGGTGACGCCATGATCGCCACCCTCTGGTTCGCCTACGTGTTCATCTTCCGAGGACCCAGGCCATGACGCAGACAATGCAGGATCAGTTCGAGCAGGCATTCAGCGAAGACAATGGCAAGTTGCCCGTGGCGTTCATCAAGCTTCAGCGCCTGGGCGACAGCTACAGCGTGCCGCGAGTTGCCCGAGCTTGGTACTGGTTCAAGCGCTCGCGCCAAGCCCTGGTGGTGGACTTGCCCGCCGTCGAAGCCTGGGACAACGACGGACGCCTCGACCGCGAGAAGGACGACACGGCCGACTGTGCCATGGGCCTGGTACCTGTCATTGATGTGCGCAATGCGCTGACGGCCGCCGGCATCACTGTTGATGAAGGGCCAAGGCCATGAGCGGAATGATAGGCGCCCGCGAGGCACCGCCGAAACACAAGAGCGTCGAGTGGTACACGCCTGCGTGGATCTTCGAAAGGCTCGGGCTGCTGTTCGACCTTGACCCATCCAGCCCGCACGACTATGTGACGGCGGTACCGGCAAAGACGAAGTACACAATCTTCGATGACGGCCTGTCGAAGGAATGGTCGGGGCGGGTATGGATGAATCCACCTTATGGCCCTGACACAGGCTTCTGGATGCGACGGCTGATTGCTCACGGCGACGGTATTGCGCTGGTGTTCAGCCGGACGGATGCCGAGTGGTTCCAGGAGGCAATGGCCAATGCATCGGCGACCCTGCTGATCAGAGGGCGAATCGCCTTTGTGCCAGGCCACGAGAACAGCCACAAGAAAGGCCGATCAGGCGCCGGCAGCGCAATGTTTGCATTCGGTGATGAATGCGCGATCGCGCTACAGAGCCTGGCGGATCTCGGTGTTCTGGTTCCACGAATCGCCGCCTGATCCACTTCCGATCGATCGAAGCAACCCCAATCCCCCTACATGCCTGCCGGTGAGCGGCGGGCGAGGTATTCGTATGCCTGCAAACTGTGAATACAGCATGGAAAAAAGTGATGCCTCGAACCTGGCGGGCATGGCGCAGCTGGATCTGGCAGGGCGGCGCTCTGCGCTGGAGGCTTACCTGAAGATCCATGGCCAGCGCCGTTTGGTTGAGTTCACGGCGCAGCTGATCGGCATGGCCAACTCGGTCGCGGAGAACTGCGCGGAGATGAGCGACCAGGTGCTGATCGAGGAATGCGGCGTCCACCCCGACAAGTTCACCAGCGTGAACCTGCCAACACTCATCGGCGCGTGCCAGGGCGTGATAATCGCCAGCAAGTGCGACCCGGCAGGCGCCTGTCACGGGTGCGCATATCGGCTGGGCTCGATTGCTAATCAGTCGCCCATCACCACTTGCGATGCGGAGTTCATGGCCCACGACCAAAAAGGATTCATGTGCCACGCCCACCTGGACGCAGAAGGCGAACCCACCAAGGTGTGCGTCGGGCACGCAAAAGCAGCAAAAACCTAACCCACCTTCAGCCGCCCAGCGCGGCGCGGAGCATCATCATGGCAAAAGTCACCCTGGATGAATGGGCGGCGGCCGAGTTCAAGACGCCGCCCAGCCCCAACACCCTGCGCAAATGGGCCCGAGAGGGCCGAATCGCGCCAGTACCGGTCAAGCACGGGCGCAACTACTATGTAGAGTCCGACGCCCACTACCAAGAACCTGATCAGCAGCCCGTACGGATCGTCGGCGGGAGCCTGATCAGCAGAATAGAGAGAGCACGCAATGGCGCCCAGGCCGCGTAACACCGGGTCGAAGGATCTTCCGCCCAATCTCTACCGCAAGACCGACGCCCGCAACGGCGTCACTTATTACACCTACCGCGACCCAGTCAGTGGTCGCGTGTTCGGCCTGGGCAAGGATAAGGAGGCGGCGATCCGTGAGGCCGTCGCCGCCAACCACGCAGACGCTATCAAGCCAACGCTCGCAGAGCGCATCAGCACCCCGGCGCCAGCGCCTGGCAAATTGTTCTCGGAATGGCTGGACGAATACCGCGAGCTGTTCGCCGAGCGCAAGCTGTCAGCCAGCAGCAACAAAAACGTGGGCATGCGGTTAAACCGCCTGACGGCAGTATTCGGTTCGAAGGGGATTAAGGACATCACGACGATGGATGTGGCCGATTACCTGACGGGTATGGCCAAAGAGGGAAAGGCGCAGATGGCCAGGGCAATGCGTTCGCTGTTGCGAGACGTGTTCGCCGAGGCGCAGGCGCGGGGGTGGGCAGACGCCAACCCGGTCGAGGTGACCAAGGCGGCGCGGGTGAACATCAAGCGCGAACGGCTGACGCTGGAACTGTGGAAGGCGATTTACGAGGAAGCCACGAAACCCTGGCTTCGCAGGGCAATGGAACTGGCGGTGCTCACCGGCCAGCGGCGTGACGATATTGCATCGATGCTGTTCAAGGACGTACACGACGGTTTCCTGCATGTCATTCAGTCCAAGACCGGTGCCAGGCTGCGGATCAGCACCGCGCTTCGCCTCGAGTCGGTCGGGCTGGATCTGTCCACTGTAATTAAACAATGCCGCGACCGCGTTCTGTCACAACACCTGGTGCACCATGCACAAGCTTCGGGCCGGGCAAAAGCTGGCCAGGCGCTGGTGCTGGACACTCTGAGCTCTGCCTTTGCCGAGGCACGCGACAAAGCCGGCGTGAAGCTGGGGATAACTTTTGGCCGCCAGCCACCCTCCTTTCACGAGCAGCGATCCCTCGCCGCACGACTTCACGAACTCGAAGGGCGTGATGCGCAGAAGCTGCTGGGTCACCGTTCGGCCACTATGACCGACCTGTACCGAGACAGCCGAGGCGCTGAGTGGATCGACGTGGCATAATCGGTGGCTGAATTTTTGGGCGATATTGGGGAAGTTTTGGGGAGGATTTTATGCCCAAGGAAATCAAGCACTTACAGCTATACGGTATCAAAGCCTGCGACACCATGAAAAAGGCGCGTACCTGGCTCGATGAGCAAGGCGTCAACTATGAGTTTCACGACTACAAAACGGCCGGTATCGACCGCGAACACTTGACCCAATGGTGCAACGAGCACGGTTGGCAGGTGGTTTTGAACCGTGCGGGCACCACCTTTCGCAAACTCGAAGACGAACGCAAAGCCGATCTCGATCAGTCGAAAGCCATTGAATTGATGCTCGCACAACCCTCGATGATCAAGCGCCCAGTGCTCGATCTCGGTGACAGAACCCTGATTGGCTTCAAGCCAGATAGTTATTCGGCGGCCCTCAAGTAGGCCAGCCCTTTCCATTTTGTAGAGGTAACAGCATGTCCAATTCCCTGTTCAGCCTGGGCTTCGGCGTCGGCACTCAGAACCGCCAAGGTGCTTGGCTGGAAGTGTTTTACGCACAACCGTTGCTCAACCCATCGGCTGAAATTGTCGCCGCCATCGCACCGATCCTCGGTTACAGCGAAGGCAACCAGGCGATTACCTTCACCGTCACCCAGGCCCTGCAACTGGCAGACGCGCTCAAAGGTGTTGATGCCACCCAAGCCGCGTTGCTGAGCCGCCTGGCTGAAAGCCACACCCCGCTGGTCGCCACCGTGCTGGCCGAAGACGCGGCACTGACCTCCACCCCCGAGGCCTACCTCAAGCTGCACCTGCTGTCCCACCGCCTGGTCAAGCCGCACGGCCTGAGCCTGGCCGGTGTGTTCCCGCAGTTGCCGAACGTGGCCTGGACCAGCCAGGGCGCGATCGACATCGCGGAATTGGCCGAGCGCCAGCTGGAAGCCCGCCTGCGCGGCGAGCTGCTGGAAGTGTTCTCGGTGGACAAGTTCCCGAAAATGACCGACTACGTCGTGCCAAGCGGCGTACGTATCGCTGACGCCGCGCGTATCCGCCTGGGCGCCTACGTGGGCGAAGGCACCACCGTGATGCACGAAGGCTTCGTCAACTTCAACGCCGGCACCGAAGGTCCGGGCATGATCGAAGGCCGTGTATCGGCGGGCGTGTTCGTCGGCAAGGGCTCGGACCTGGGCGGCGGTTGCTCTACCATGGGCACCCTGTCGGGCGGCGGCAACATCGTGATCAAGGTGGGCGAAGGCTGCCTGATCGGCGCCAACGCCGGTATCGGTATCCCGTTGGGCGACCGCAACACCGTGGAGTCGGGCTTGTACGTCACTGCCGGCACGAAGGTTGCGCTGCTGGACGAACAAAACCAACTGGTCAAAGTGGTCAAGGCACGTGAGCTGGCCGGCCAGCCGGACCTGCTGTTCCGCCGCAACTCGGAGACCGGTGCGGTGGAGTGCAAAACCCACAAATCGGCCATCGAACTGAACGAAGCGCTGCACGCTCACAACTAAGCAGCCACTCGATGCCACTAGCGGGCCCCGACCCTGGGGCTCGCTTATACGAGTCTTGAACACCATGCTAGTGCCCTCCCCCTGGCGCGCCGATTTCCCGGCCATCGCCACGCTGCAACGGCAAGACCAGACTTACCTGGACAACGCCGCCACCACGCAAAAACCCCAGGCCCTGTTGGATGCCATCAGCCATTACTACGCCAATGGCGCAGCCAATGTGCACCGTGCCCAGCATTTGCCAGGCGCCCATGCGACGCAAGCCTTCGAAGACAGTCGCAGCAAGGTCGCGCAGTGGTTGAATGCAGGCGACAGCGGGCAGATCGTCTTCACCCACGGCGCGACCTCAGCGCTGAACCTCTTGGCCTATGGCCTAGAGCACTTATTCAATGCGGGCGATGAGATTGTCATCAGCGCCCTGGAACACCACGCCAACCTGCTGCCCTGGCAGCAACTGGCCAAACGTCGCGCCGCCACGCTGGTGGTATTGCCGCTGAACGATGACGGCGTGATCGACCTGCCGGCCGCCGCCGAGCTGATCGGCCCACGCACACGCCTGCTGGCGGTGAGCCAGTTGTCCAACGTGCTCGGCGCCTGGCAGCCGCTGGAGGCCCTGCTGGCGCTCGCCCAGCCACACGGCACCCTGACGGTGGTCGATGGCGCCCAGGGCATCGTCCATGGCCGTCACGACGTGCAGGCTTTGGGCTGCGATTTCTATGTGTTTTCCAGCCATAAGCTGTATGGCCCGGATGGCGTCGGCGTGCTGTTCGGGCGCAACGAAGCCTTGCATCACCTGCGCCACTGGCAGTTTGGCGGCGAGATGGTGCAACAGGCGGACTACCACAGCGCCAGCTTCCGCCCGGCACCGTTGGGTTTCGAGGCGGGCACCCCGCCGATTGCCAGTGTGATCGGCCTGGGCGCCAGCCTGGATTACCTGGGTTCGCTGGACCAGCCCGCGATCGTCGCCCATGAGGCGGCGCTGCATGACTACCTGTTGCGTGGCCTCAAAGCGCGCAATGGCGTGCGCGTGCTGGGGTCGCCGCAGGTCGCGCTGGTCAGTTTTGTCGTCGATGGCGTGCACAACGCGGACCTCGCGCACCTGCTCACCGAGCAAGGCATTGCCGTGCGCGCCGGCCATCACTGCGCAATGCCGCTGCTCAAGGCGATGCATCTATCGGGGGCGATTCGCGTGTCCCTGGCGCTGTATAACGATTCCGATGACCTGGAGCGCTTCTTTGAAGCGCTGGACCAGGCGCTGGACATGCTGCGATGAGCCTGCCGGTAGAGGCCGTTGCCGCACTTGAGGCTTTTCAAGCCGTGGGCAGTTGGGAGCAGCGCGCGCGGATGCTGATGCAATGGGGCGAGCGGCTGCCAGCATTGGCGGATGAAGATAAGACCGAGGCCAACCTGGTGCAGGGCTGTGAAAGCCTGGTGTGGTTGGTGGGGCGTTTGCAGGATGGCCACTGGCAGTTCGCCGCCAGCAGCGATGCACGGATGATTCGTGGGTTAGTCGCATTGCTGCTGGCGCGGGTCAATGGGCTTTCTGCTGCCGAGCTACTGGCCGTGGACCTGCCCGACTGGTTCAATCAACTGGGGCTTTCCCGTCAACTCTCACCCTCGCGCAGCAATGGCCTCAACGCGGTCCTGCAACGCATGCGCGAACTCAGCCATACACAAAGCTAAATGTGGGAGGGGGCTTGCCCCCGATTGCAGGGTGTCAGTCACTGAACAAGTTGGCTGATCCACCGCTATCGGGGGCAAGCCCCCTCCCACATTTGAATTGTGTAGGGTTCCGAGATTTAAGAGGGCTTGACCCGCTCCGACGGCCGCCGCACCCCTGCCACAATTTTATCCACTGCCTTGGTCGCCGCCACCATGCCGAAGGTGGCCGTCACCATCATCACCGCGCCAAACCCACCGGCGCAGTCCAGCTTCACCCCGTCCCCGACGAAACTCTTCTGCAAACAAATGCTGCCATCCGGCTTGGGATAGCGCAGTTGTTCGGTGGAAAACACGCACGGCACGCTGTAATGGCGGGTCACGGTGCGGGAGAAACCATAGTCGCGGCGCAAGGTGGAGCGCACTTTCGACGCCAGCGGGTCGTTGAAGGTACGGTTCAGGTCGCAGACCTGGATCAGCGTCGGGTCGATCTGCCCGCCCGCGCCGCCGGTGGTGATGATCTGGATCTTGCGGCGCTTGCACCAGGCGATCAGTGCCGCCTTGGCGTTGACCGCGTCGATGCAGTCGATCACGCAGTCGATGTTGGGGGTGATGTACTCGGCCATGGTGTCGCGGGTCACGAAGTCCGCCACCGCATGCACCGTGCAATCCGGGTTGATCGCGCGCAGGCGCTCAGCCATCACTTCGACCTTGGGTTTACCGACAGTGCTGTCCAGCGCGTGCAACTGGCGGTTGCTGTTGCTGACGCAGACGTCATCCAGGTCAAACAGCGAAATCTCGCCCACCCCGCAACGGGCCATGGCTTCCGCCGCCCACGAGCCCACGCCGCCGACGCCGACAATCGCCACATGGGCCGCTTTCAAGCGTTCCAAGCCTTCAATGCCATACAAGCGGGCGACGCCTGCAAACCGCGGATCTTCTGTACTCATGACCATTACCCCAAAAACCGGCGCGCATTATGGGCTACGCAGCGGCAAGTTTTAAGCTACAAGTTACAAGTAAAGAACTTAGATGTACTTTCGCTGCCCAATGTCCGGTTTTTCTCGGCTTGCTGTACGGTCAGGGAAGGGCCGGTGTAGGATGCGCGCCGTTCGGCGTAGGCCGACACCTCTTTTCGTTCCACACCCTTTGGAACCCGAAATAGCCATGGCATCGCGTAAATTTGGACTCAACCTAGTGATAGTGCTGGCAATTGCCGCGCTATTCAGCGGTTTCTGGGCGCTGATCAACCGCCCGGTCACCGCCCCCAACTGGCCTGAACAGATCTCCGGTTTTTCCTACTCGCCGTTCCAGCAAGGCCAGTACCCACAGAAAGACCAGTACCCGACCGACGACCAGATGCGTCGCGACCTCGAGATCATGAGCAAGCTGACGGACAACATCCGTACCTACTCGGTCGACGGCACGCTGGGGGATATCCCCAAGCTGGCCGAGGAGTTCGGCCTGCGTGTGACGCTAGGGATCTGGATCAGCCCGGATCTTGAGCGCAACGAGCGAGAAATCCAGCGCGCCATCGAAATCGCCAACAGCTCGCGCAGTGTGGTGCGGGTAGTGGTCGGTAACGAAGCCCTGTTCCGTGAGGAAATCACCCCTGAAGCGCTGATTGTGCTGCTCGACAGGGTCCGCGCCGCCGTGAAAGTGCCGGTGACGACGTCCGAGCAATGGCACATCTGGGAAAAGAACCCGCAACTGGCCAAGCACGTCGACCTGATCGCCGCGCACATCCTGCCGTTCTGGGAATACATTCCGATGGACAAGGCCGGCCAGTACGTACTCGACCGCGCCAGGGACCTGAAGAAACTGTTCCCGAAAAAGCCGTTGCTGCTGTCGGAAGTGGGCTGGCCGAGTAACGGCCGCATGCGCGGTGGCAATGAAACGTCGCCTGCCGACCAGGCGATTTATCTGCGCACACTGGTGAACAAGCTCAATCGCCAGGGTTTCAACTACTTCGTGATCGAGGCGTTCGATCAGCCGTGGAAAGTCAGTGACGAAGGCTCGGCCGGCGCTTACTGGGGTGTATACAACGCTGCGCGCCAGCAGAAATTCAACTTTGACGGGCCGGTGGTGGCGATTCCGCAATGGCGCGTGCTGGCCATCGGTTCGGTGGTGCTCGCGCTGCTGTCCCTGACCCTGCTGATGATCGATGGCTCATCCCTGCGCCAGCGTGGCCGCACCTTCCTGACCTTTATCGCGTTTCTCTGCGGTTCGGTGCTGGTGTGGATCGGCTACGACTACAGCCAGCAATACAGCACCTGGTTCAGTGTCACCGTGGGGATCCTCCTGGCCCTTGGCGCCCTCGGCGTGTTTATCGTGTTGCTGACCGAAGCCCACGAACTGGCGGAAGCGGTATGGACCCACAAGCGCCGGCGTGAATTCCTACCCGTGGAGGGCGATTCGGACTACCGCCCGAAAGTGTCGATCCATGTGCCGTGCTACAACGAGCCGCCGGAGATGGTCAAACAGACCCTCGACGCCTTGGCCGCCCTCGATTACCCGGATTACGAAGTCCTGATCATCGACAACAACACCAAGGACCCGGCCGTGTGGGAGCCGGTACGCGACTACTGCGAAACCCTCGGCCCGCGCTTCAAGTTCTTCCACGTCGCGCCGCTGGCGGGTTTCAAGGGTGGTGCACTGAACTACCTGATCCCACACACCGCCAAGGACGCCGAAGTGATCGCGGTGATCGACTCGGATTACTGCGTGTCGCCGAACTGGCTCAAACACATGGTGCCGCACTTCGCCGACCCGAAAATCGCCGTGGTGCAGTCGCCGCAGGATTACCGCGACCAGAACGAAAGCACCTTCAAGAAGCTCTGCTATGCGGAATACAAAGGCTTCTTCCATATCGGCATGGTGACGCGCAACGACCGTGACGCGATCATCCAGCACGGCACCATGACCATGACCCGTCGCTCGGTGCTCGAAGAACTGGGTTGGGCCGACTGGTGCATCTGCGAAGATGCCGAACTGGGCCTACGCGTGTTCGAGAAAGGCCTGTCGGCGGCGTATTACCACGACAGCTACGGCAAGGGCCTGATGCCGGATACCTTTATCGACTTCAAGAAACAGCGTTTCCGCTGGGCCTACGGGGCGATCCAGATCATCAAGCGCCACACCGCGAGCCTGTTGCGTGGCAAGGGCACCGAGCTGACCCGTGGCCAGCGCTACCACTTCCTCGCGGGCTGGTTACCGTGGGTGGCGGACGGCATGAACATCTTCTTCACCGTGGGCGCCCTGTTGTGGTCGGCGGCGATGATCATCGTGCCGACGCGGGTGGACCCGCCGTTGCTGATTTTCGCGATTCCGCCATTGGCGCTGTTTGTGTTCAAGGTCGGCAAGATCATCTTCCTCTACCGCCGTGCGGTAGGCGTGAACTTGAAGGATGCATTCTGCGCAGCCCTGGCCGGTCTGGCGTTGTCCCACACCATCGCCAAAGCGGTGCTGTATGGCTTCTTCACCACCAGCATTCCGTTCTTTCGTACACCGAAAAACGCGGATAACCACGGCTTCTGGGTCGCGATTTCCGAAGCCCGCGAAGAAATGTTCATCATGCTGCTGTTGTGGGGCGCGGCGCTGGGGATCTACCTGGTGCAGGGCCTGCCCAGCAATGACATCCGCTTCTGGGTGGTGATGCTGCTGGTCCAGTCGCTGCCGTATGTGGCGGCGCTGGTCATGGCTTTCCTGTCGTCGCTGCCGAAACCGGCGCCGAAGGTCGAGCTGGCAACCGCTGAGTAAAAACTTGCGCAATGCACTAAACGGCGGCCTCTGGCCGCCGTTTTGCTATAAGATAACGGCCGTTTTATGAGTCTTGGCCCAGGCCAATGCTTTGTGTGGGAGGGGGCTTGCCCCCGATGGCGGTGGCCCAGTCAACAGATGCAGTGACTGACACTCAGCCATTGAGGGCAAGCCCCCTCCCACACTGAATCTACGCCCCTTACGTCCTGCGCCCATCACATGCTTCCGGAGTTTTCCATGACGGCCCATGCCGACCTTTCGACGACCCTTCAACTCGCTATCGACCTGATCCGTCGCCCCTCAGTGACGCCGATCGACGCCGATTGCCAGAAGCTGATGATGCAGCGCCTGGGCGACGCCGGTTTTGCGCTCGAGCCGATGCGCATCGAAGACGTGGACAACTTCTGGGCCACCCATGGTAAGCATGACGGTCCGGTGCTGTGCTTCGCCGGCCACACCGACGTGGTGCCGACCGGCCCGGTGCAAGCCTGGCAGAACGACCCGTTCGACGCGTTGATCGACGAAAACGGCATGCTCTGCGGGCGTGGCGCGGCGGACATGAAAGGCAGCCTGGCGGCGATGCTGGTGGCGGCCGAGCGCTTTGTCAGCGACTACCCGGACCACAAGGGCTCGGTCGCCTTCCTGATCACCAGCGATGAAGAAGGCCCGGCGCACCACGGCACCAAAGCCGTGATCGAACGCCTGGCCGCACGCAAGGAGCGTCTGGACTGGTGCATCGTCGGCGAGCCGTCAAGCACCACCCTGGTGGGCGATGTGGTCAAGAACGGCCGTCGTGGTTCCCTCGGCGCGACCCTGACCGTACGCGGTGTACAGGGCCACGTGGCGTACCCGCACCTGGCGAAGAACCCGATCCACTTGGCTGCACCGGCCCTGGCGGAACTGGCTGCCGAGCATTGGGATGACGGCAATAGCTTCTTCCCGCCCACCAGTTTCCAGATCTCCAACCTCAATTCCGGCACCGGCGCGACCAACGTGATCCCCGGCGACCTGACAGCGGTGTTCAACTTCCGCTTTTCCACCGAATCCACCGTCGAAGGCTTGCAACAACGGGTGGCCGAGATTCTCGACAAGCATGGCCTGGACTGGCACGTGGAGTGGGCGTTGTCGGGCCTGCCCTTCCTCACCGAACCGGGCGCGTTGCTGGATGCGGTGTCGGCGAGCATCAAGGCGATCACCGGGCGTGAGACCCAGGCGTCCACCAGCGGCGGTACCTCCGACGGACGTTTCATCGCGACCCTCGGCACCCAAGTGGTCGAACTGGGCCCGGTCAACGCAACGATCCATCAGGTCAATGAGCGCATCCTGGCCAGCGATCTCGATGTGCTGACCGAAATCTACTACCAGACCCTGATCAAGTTGCTCGCCTGATGCTGGCCTGCCCCATTTGCAGCGCGCCGCTCAATGCGGTGGACAATGGCGTGGCGTGCCCGGCCGGACACCGTTTCGACCGCGCGCGCCAGGGTTACCTGAACCTGTTGCCGGTACAACACAAGAACAGCCGCGACCCCGGCGATAACCTGGCCATGGTCGAGGCGCGCCGCGACTTTCTCAACGCCGGGCACTACGCCCCGGTGGCCAAGCGCCTGGCTGAACTGGCCGCCGAACGTGCGCCGCAGCGCTGGGTGGACATCGGTTGTGGCGAGGGTTACTACACCGCGCAAATCGCCGAAGCCCTGCCTCACGCCGATGGCTACGCGCTGGATATCTCCAAGGAAGCGGTCAAACGCGCTTGCAAGCGCAACCCGGCGATGACTTGGTTGATCGCCAGCATGGCCCGTGTGCCGTTGGCCTCAGGCAGTTGCCAGTTTCTCGCCAGCGTTTTCAGCCCATTGGATTGGGAAGAGGCCAAGCGCCTGCTCAGCCCCGGCGGCGGCTTGATGAAGGTCGGCCCTACCGCCGGCCACCTGATGGAACTGCGTGAGCGTTTATACGACGAAGTGCGCGAATACACCGACGACAAGCACCTGGCCCTGGTGCCGGACGGCATGAGCCTGGCGCACAGCGAAACACTGGAATTCGCCCTGAGCCTGGCCGAACCCCAGGACCGTGCCAACCTGCTGGCGATGACACCCCACGGCTGGCGCGCCAGTGCCGAGCGCCGCGCCGACGTGATCGAGGCGGCCGAGCCGCTGCTGGTCACGGTATCGATGCGCTACGACTATTTCGTGCTTCAATAACAGACTGTCCAGTATCCGCGAATGGATTTTCGAATCCCGCAACGAGGAACATCCATGCGCCAACCCGATATAGAGATTTACCTGAAGGACGCCGACGTCGACTACAAGGCCATCGCGGCCTGGCTCGGCGCCGCCCTGGGCCCCTGCACCGACTGGGTCCAGAAGGGCCAGACCTACAAGTGCAAGGCCGGCAACGTACCCGTTACCTGGCTGCCGAAAGCTGTAGGCAAATGGAACAGCCTGTACCTGGAAAGCGACCAGACGCCGTGGGACGACGACATCGCCTGTGCCCGCGCAGCCTTTGCCGCGCTGAACGTCGAAGTGCGTTGCGCACCGGGCACCTGGGTTGAGGAAGAAGGTGAAGAAAGCGCTGACACCTGGATTCGCATCAGTGAAGACGGTGAAGAGCAGATCACCTGGAAAACCGCATAATCCTGAAGAAGTGCTTGTGTAGTGAGCGGGCTTGCCCCGCTCACCACAGCAAGCCCCTTGCCACATCTGTACAGCGGTGGGCTTACAGCCCCACCACATCCTCCGCCTGCAACCCCTTCTCGCCAGTCACCACGGCGTACTCCACCTGCTGGCCCTCGGCCAAGGAACGATGGCCCTCACCGCGAATGGCGCGGTAGTGCACAAACACATCCTTGCCGTCTTCACGCTGGATAAAGCCATAGCCCTTTGCGTCATTGAACCACTTTACATTACCGGTTTCGCGCGTTGCCATCTGTTCACTCCCACCTGATTGTTATTGTTGAGTCGGTCGCGTTGAACTGCCGAGTATAAGACAGGCTCAAAAACGATCAACTCAAGTTTACATCGCTGCTTTTTTGCCGATTTTCGGTGAATACGGCACACTACCCGCCCGAGCGCCTGCTCGGTTTTTTCCACTTGAAGCAGCACGCCTATGACCCGCTCTCCGTTCCGCCGTCTAGTGTTTGGCACCTTGCGCCGACTGTTGTACCTCTGGGTTCGCTCAGAGACGATCAACCAGTCGTCCTTAACCCTTAACCTGGACCGCAGCCGGCCGGTGTTCTACGTCCTGCAATCGCCCTCCCTCAGCGAATTGGCCGTGGTCGATGCCGAGTGCACCAAGGCCGGCCTGCCGCGCCCGGTGCTGCCGGTATCGGTCGGCCCGTTGATGGAACCGGCGGCGTTCTTCTACCTCACGCCGGAACCGGACTGGCTCGGACGCCAGGACAAGCGCGGCGCACCACCGACCCTGACCCGGCTGGTCAATACCCTCAGCGAGCACGCCGAAGAGAATGCACAAATCATTCCGGTCAGCGTGTTCTGGGGGCAGTCGCCGGAGAGCGAGTCCAGCCCGTGGAAGCTGCTGTTTGCCGACAGCTGGGCGGTCACCGGGCGTCTACGCCGCCTGTTGAGCATCCTGATCCTGGGCCGCAAGACCCGCGTGCAATTCTCCGCGCCTATCAACCTGCGTGAATTGATCGAGCACAATAAAGGGCACGAACGCACCGTGCGAATGGCCCAGCGCATCTTGCGTGTGCACTTTCGTAACCTGAAGACCGCCGTGATCGGCCCCGACTTGTCACACCGGCGCAACCTGGTGAAGGGCCTGGTCAACATGCCGCTGGTGCGCCAGGCCATTGCCGACGAAGCCGAACGGGAAAAGATCACCCCGGAAAAAGCCAAGGCCCAGGCCCTGCGCTACGGCAACGAAATCGCCTCGGACTACACCTACACGGCGATCCGCTTCCTCGAAGTGGTGCTGAGCTGGTTCTGGAACAAGATCTACGACGGCATCAAGGTCAATAACATCGAAGGTGTGCAAAAGGTTGCCCAGGGCTACGAGGTGATCTACGTGCCCTGCCACCGCAGCCATATCGATTACCTGTTGCTCTCGTATTTGCTGTTCAAGAATGGCCTGACCCCACCGCACATCGCCGCCGGGATCAACCTGAACATGCCGGTGATCGGCAGCCTGCTGCGCCGTGGCGGTGCGTTTTTCATGCGCCGCACCTTCAAGGGCAACCCGCTGTACACCTCGGTGTTCAACGAGTACCTGCACACCTTGTTCACCAAGGGCTTCCCGGTGGAGTACTTCGTCGAAGGCGGACGCTCACGCACCGGGCGCATGCTGCAGCCGAAGACCGGGATGCTGGCGATTACACTGCGCAGTTTCCTGCGCTCTTCGCGCATGCCCATCGTGTTTGTGCCGGTGTACATCGGCTACGAGCGCGTACTCGAAGGCCGCACCTACCTGGGCGAGCTACGTGGCGCGAGCAAGAAGAAAGAGTCGATCTTCGATATTTTCAAAGTGGTTGGCGCGCTCAAGCAGCGCTTCGGCCAAGTCGCCGTCAATTTCGGCGAGCCGATCAAGCTGGCTGAGTTCCTCGACGCCGAGCAACCGGACTGGCGCTCCCAGGAGCTGGGCCCGAACTACAAACCCGCCTGGCTGAATGAAACCACCAACCGCCTCGGCGAACAGGTGGCGCGCCACTTGAACGAAGCTGCGGCAGTGAACCCGGTGAACCTGGTGGCGCTGGCATTGCTGTCCACCACGCGCCTGGCCCTCGACGAACAAGCCATGGCGCGCCAGTTGGATTTGTACCTGGCGCTGCTGCGCCGCGTGCCCTACTCGCCCCATACCACCCTGCCCGACGGCGATGGCCTGGCGCTGATCAAGCACGTCAAGGACATGGATCTGCTGTCGGAACAGAGTGATGCGCTGGGTAAGATTTTGTACCTGGACGAGCAGAATGCCGTCCTCATGACCTACTACCGCAACAACGTGCTGCACATTTTTGCGCTGCCGGCGCTGCTGGCCAGTTTCTTCCAAAGCAGCTCGCGGATGAGCCGCGATCAGATCCTGCGCTATACCCACGCGCTGTACCCGTACCTGCAATCGGAGCTGTTTATCCGCTGGTCGCTGGACGAGCTGGATACCGTGGTCGACCAATGGCTGGAGGCCTTTGTCGAGCAAGGCCTGCTGCGTTTCGAGAACAACGTGTACCTGCGCCCGGCGCCGAGCTCGCGGCACTTTGTGCTGCTGACGCTGCTGTCCAAGACTGTCGCCCAGACCCTGCAACGCTTCTACATGGCGATTTCGCTGCTGCTCAACAGCGGCCAGAACAGCATCAGCGCCGAAGAGCTGGAAGACCTGTGCACGATCATGGCCCAACGCCTGTCGATCCTGCATGGCCTCAACGCCCCGGAATTCTTCGACAAGAGCCTTTTCCGACATTTCATCCAGACTTTACTGGAGCAAGATGTGCTGCGCCGCGACGAAGCCGGTAAGTTGAGCTACCACGACCTGCTCGGCGAACTGGCCGAAGGCGCGGCCAAGCGCGTGTTACCGGCGGAGATTCGCCTGTCGATCCGTCAGGTCGCCTTGCATCGCGTGGATGGGGCCGCCGAAGCCGCGGTCGAACCGCAACCGCCAAAACCTGAAGAAAGCCGCTAGATTTAAGCAGGCGCCGGATGGAATCCGGCGCCGTTGAAAAGGAGCTGCACCTTGAAAAAGATCATCCTCCTGGGCCTTACCGCCCTGCTCGGAGCCTGCCAATCCATGACGCCCGCTCCCAAGGCCAGCCTCGACGGCGAAGTCTTCTACCTGCAACGTATCGCCCTGCCGCCGGCCGCAACCTTGAGCGTCAGCCTGCAAGACGTGTCCCTGGCGGATGCACCCGCCGTGACCCTCGCCGAGCAGAAAGGCCCGGTCAAAGGCCAAGTGCCGCTGCCCTTCCACCTGAGCTACGACCCCGCGCAAGTCAAACCCGGCCACAGTTATTCGGTGAGCGCTCGCATCGAACTGGATGGCAAGCTACTGTTTATCACCACCGAACGGTACTCCGTGCAGCTCAATGGCCAGGACCCACACCCCCTGCGCCTGCGCGTCGACGCTGTAGCCCACTGAGTCGTCTCTAGAACATAAGCCCTATTAAAAGGAAGCGCCCATGCTCCGTAACTCCCTTCGCTTTACTGCCCTGTGTGCTGGTTTGTTGCTCGGTGCCAACGCCATGGCCCTGGACTTGAGCAGCCTGTCCCAGGGTGACGCCAGCGGCGGCCTCAAGGACGCCCTGACCCAAGGCGCGCAGATCGCCGTGAAGCAACTGGGCGTCCCCGGTGGTTTCAGCAACAACCCGGAAGTGAAGATCGGCCTGCCTGGCAAGCTGGGCAAAGTGGCCGACAAACTGAAAATGTTCGGCATGGGTGACCAGGTCACCCAGCTGGAAACCAGCATGAACAAGGCCGCCGAAACCGCCGTGACCCAGGCCCAGCCGATCCTGGTCAACGCCGTCAAGAACATGAGTGTGACTGACGCCAAGGGCATCCTCAGCGGCGGCCAGGATTCCGCCACCCAGTACCTGAACAAAAGCAGTCGCGAGGCCATCCGCGCCAAGTTCCTGCCGATCGTCAAGGCCGCTACCGACAAGGTCGGCGTGGCTCAGCAATACAATGCCCTGGCCGGTAAAGCCGCAGCCTTTGGTGCGGTGGATGCCAAGAGCGCCAACGTCGAAAACTACGTGACCGAGCAGGCACTGGACGGGTTGTTCAAGATGATTGCGAAGCAGGAAGAAACCATCCGTGAGAACCCAGCGGCTGCCGCGACCAGCCTGGCGAAGAAAGTCTTCGGCGCCCTGTAAGCTCGCGCTCTGAGCCCGGACAGGTGGGGGAGGCTCACCTGCCCGGATTCAAGCAGTTCTGGCGTAATTAGAAGAACTTCCCTATACCAAAACCACCGAAGGCGATCATGCCCAAGGGCATGACACCGAAGCCAATTGCCGCGCCGCTCTTGGGCTTGCAAGGGTCTTCAGGCTTATTGCAGGAAGGGGATTTGGAGCAAGGGGGGTTAGGCTTGGCAGGCGCACAGGAGTTGCTGCCGCAGCCGGGCTTCCAAGCATTAAAATTAATACCTATTTTCATAAATACTCCTTGAATCATCAGATTTATGCTTCTGCCGACAGGGATAAAACCCTGGTGGCAAAAGACCTGGCAATCAGGTAATTCATGAGTGGCCCCTCGCCGAATAAACGTTCCTGGCTCCGTAATACGTTTGTGATTATCCCTACGACAAGGTTTTACACGGCCTGCGGTTTGACCCGGAACCATGCGGCGTACAACGCCGGCAAAAACAACAGCGTCAACGCTGTGGCCACAATCAGCCCGCCCATGATCGCCACGGCCATTGGCCCGAAAAACACGCTGCGCGACAACGGAATCATCGCCAGTACGGCCGCCAGGGCTGTCAGCACAATCGGGCGGAAACGTCGGACGGTGGCTTCAATAATCGCCTGCCAGGGTGCCAGTCCCGCCTTGATGTCCTGTTCGATCTGGTCAACCAGGATCACCGAGTTACGCATGATCATCCCCGACAGTGCGATGGTTCCCAGCATGGCCACGAAGCCGAAAGGTTGACGGAATACCAGCAGGAACAATGTCACACCGATCAGTCCCAGCGGGGCAGTCAGAAACACCATGGCGGTGCGCGAGAAGCTGCGCAGTTGCAGCATCAGCAGGGTCAGCACCACCACAATGAACAAGGGCACACCGGCCTTGACCGAATTCTGGCCACGGGCAGAGTCCTCGACCGTACCGCCGACATCCAGCAAATAGCCATCCGGTAGCTCCGCGCGTACGCCTTCGAGGGTCGGCAGGATCTGTTGGACTAACGTCGCCGGTTGTTCCTTGCCATAGATATCCGCGCGAACAGTCACGGTGGGCAAGCGGTTGCGGTGCCAGATGACGCCCTCTTCGAAGCCGTATTCGAGGGTGGCTATCTGCGACAGCGCTACGCTTTTACCATTGTCGGTAGGCACGGCCAGGCTTGGCAGCAGCGACAGTTCGGTGCGCTCGTGCACGGTGCCGCGCAAGAGGATTTCGATCAACTCGTTGTCCTCGCGGTATTGGCTGACGGTGGAACCGGTCAACGAACTCTGCAGGAATTTCGACAGGTTGGCGGTGCTCACACCGAGGGCACGGGCTCGGTCCTGGTCGATGTTGAGGTAGACGATCTTGCTCGGTTCTTCCCAGTCCAGGTGCACGTTGACCACATGGGTATTTTCGCGAACCTTGGCCGCAACCTTACGTGCGAGGGCGCGGACCTCTTCGATATGTTCGCCGGTCACGCGAAACTGCACTGGATAGCCTACAGGTGGGCCGTTTTCCAGACGTGTGACGCGTGAACGCAGGTCGGGGAATTGTTCGTTGAGGGTTTCGATCAACCAGGTGCGCAGGGTTTCGCGCTCCTCGATGGTTTTGGCCAATACCACAAACTGGGCGAAGCTGGTGGCCGGCAGCTGTTGATCCAGCGGCAGGTAGAAACGCGGCGAGCCTGTGCCGACGTAGGCCACGTAGTTATCGATACCGGCGTGATCCTTGAGCAAGGCTTCCAGGCGCTTGACCTGGTCGGCGGTATTGCTCAGGGAGGCGCCTTCGGCCAGCTTCAGGTCGACCATCAACTCCAGGCGGCCGGAGGCCGGGAAGAACTGCTGTGGCACAAAACGAAACAGCGCGACCGAGCCGATAAACAGCAGCAGCGTCAGGACGATTACGGTTTTGCGTCGCCGTACGCACCACTCCACCCAGCGTCTTACACGTTGATAGAACGGTGTTCCGTAGGGATCAGGGCCATCAGTGCCGTGCTTGGCCGCATGAATTTTCGCCAGGTCCGGCAGGAGTTTTTCCCCCAGATAAGGCACAAACACCACGGCGGCGACCCACGAGGCCAACAACGCGATGGTCACCACCTGGAAGATCGAACGCGTGTATTCACCGGTGCTCGACTGCGCAGTGGCAATCGGCAGGAATCCGGCGGCGGTGATCAATGTACCGGTGAGCATCGGGAACGCCGTGCTGGTCCAGGCGAAACTCGCGGCTTTGAGTCGGTCGTAACCCTGCTCCATTTTGATCGCCATCATTTCCACTGCGATGATGGCATCGTCCACCAGCAGGCCTAACGCCAACACCAGGGCGCCGAGGGAAATCTTGTGCAGGCCGATCCCGAGGTAATACATGGTGGCAAAGGTCATCGCCAGCACCAGCGGAATCGCCAGGGCTACCACCATGCCGGTGCGCACGCCGAGGGAGAAGAAACTCACCAGCAACACGATGGCCAGCGCTTCGGCCAGTACCTGCACAAATTCACCGACGCTGGTTTTCACCGCCGCCGGCTGGTCCGAGACCTTGCGCAGCTCCATGCCCGCAGGAAGGTTCTTCTGCAAGCGTGCGAATTCGACTTCCAAGGCTTTGCCCAGGACCAGGATATCGCCGCCGTCACGCATGGCGACGGCCAGGCCAATGGCGTCCTCGCCCATGTAGCGCATGCGCGGGGCCGGTGGGTCGTTGAAGCCACGGTGGATGTCGGCCACATCGCCGATACGGAAGGTGCGGTCACCCACGCGAATCGGAAAGCTGCGGATCTCTTCAACGGTCTTGAAATTGCCCGATACCCGAAGTTGCACACGCTCGCTCGGGGTTTCAAAGAAACCCGCCGTCGAGACCGCATTCTGTTCCTGCAAAGCCTGCTGCACCGCCGCCAGGGGTAAACCGAGGGTGGCGAGCTTGAGGTTGGACAGTTCGATCCAGATCTTCTCATCCTGCAGGCCGAGCAACTCGACCTTGCCCACATCAGGCACGCGCTGCAGTTGAATCTGGATACGGTCGGCGTAGTCCTTGAGCACGGCATAGTCAAAGCCATCGCCGGTCAGCGCGTAGATGTTGCCGAAAGTGGTGCCGAATTCATCATTGAAAAACGGCCCCTGGATGTCCGGCGGCAACGTCTGGCGGATGTCGCTGATCTTCTTGCGCACCTGGTACCACAGCTCGGGGATCTGCGCCGAATGCAGGGAGTCGCGCGCTATAAAGGTCACCTGGGATTCACCGGGGCGCGAGAAAGAGACGATGCGCTCGTACTCACCGGTCTCCATCAGTTTCTTTTCAATACGCTCGGTGACTTGCCGCGAGACTTCCTGGGCTGTAGCGCCGGGCCAATTGGTCTTGATCACCATGGCCTTGAAGGTGAACGGCGGGTCTTCGCTTTGCCCCAACTTGGAGTAGGACAAAGTACCGACCACTGCCAGCAGAATCATCAGGAACAGTACGATCTGGCGATTTCGCAACGCCCATTCGGAAAGATTGAAACCCATCGGGAACTACTCCTTGGCCGCCAGATTCACCACGCGGTTGGCGCGATCCACCGGGCGCACTTGCTGGCCTTCGTGGAGCACATGCACACCGGCGGCAATGACCCAATCGGTCGGGCTCAAGCCTTCCAGTACCGGGACGGTTTTTTCACCAAAGGCGCCAATACGGACCGGCACGCGTTTGAGGGTGTTGTCGGGCTGTACGCGCCAGACGTAGGACGCACCGTTCTCCGCACTGAGGGCAGAGAGCGGCACCGACAACGGAATAACGCCGTCAGCCTGTATGAATACGCGGGCGCTCTGGCCCAGTTCCGCCGGCACCTTGCCGCCGGTGAACGCCACGCGGGCCGCGAACGTGCGCGACTTCGGATCGGCCGCCGGTGACAGCTCGCGAATACGCCCGCTGAAGCGCTGGTCGGGCTGGCTCCACAGCTCGACCGACACCGGCTGGCCGATCTTGAAGCGACCAAAACCTTGCTCGGGCAGGCTGATCAGCACTTCGCGCTCGCCATCGGTGGCCAGGGTGAACACCGTCTGGCCGGCAGACACCACCTGGCCGACTTCGACCGCGCGCTTGGCCACCACACCGTCCTGGGGTGCGCGCAGCACGGCGTAGCCAGCCTGGTTGCTGGCCACGTCAAACTCGGCCTTGATCTGCTTGAGGCGTGCTTCTCCGGATCTATAGAGGTTTTCAGAATTGTCGTACTGGGAACGGCTGACCATCTGACGGTCCATCAGGGTCTTGTAGCGATCGCGCTCGGCACGCACTAGGCTCAGGTTGGCCTCGGCGGCGGCGACTTGGGCACGGGTCGCTTCGAGTTGCAGGCGCACGTCCTGAGGGTCGAGCTCCGCCAGCGCCTGGTTGGCCTTGACTCGTTCGCCCTCCTCCACCAGCCGCTTACTGACTTTGCCGCCAATGCGAAACGCCAGGTCCGGCTCATAGCGTGCGCGCACTTCGCCGGGGTAGCTGTCCATCGACTGCGCAGAAGGCTGTGGCTGCACCACCATGGCCGGTCGGATGGTGGTCTGGGTCGCTTCTTCATGGCCACAGGCGGCCAATAGGAGGACCAGACTGACAGGCAACGCAAAGGGCAGGAAAATGCTGCGCATGCTGTAGGACCTTTTCGCTAATGGAGCTAGGAATAATTATACTGGCGGGTATGTTATTAATACCAAACTCACCAGTCCAGTATTAAAGGTGAAAATGTCCGACAATCCTGTAAACACCAATAGCCCCGGGCGTCCCAAGGACATGGCAAAACGCCAGGCAATCCTTGAAGCCGCGAAAATCCTGTTTTTGAGCAATGGCTACGCCAGTACCAGCATGGATGCCGTTGCACTGGAAGCGGGCGTGTCGAAACTGACCGTCTACAGTCATTTCAACGATAAAGAGACGTTATTCACGGCCGCCGTAGTGGCCAAGTGCGAAGAACAACTGCCGGTGATGTACTTCGAGCTGCCCATGGGTGTGCCCGTAGAGACTGTGTTGCTGAACATCGCGCGAGGGTTCCATCGCCTGATCAACAGCGAAGAGTCAGTCAACCTGCATCGCCTGATGATGACCACCGGCAATCAAGACGTGAAACTCTCACAGATCTTCTTCGAGGCCGGCCCCATGCGCATGTTGCAAGGCATGGAGCGCTTGTTGAGCAAGATCGATCAGAGCGGCGCGCTGAGCATCGACAAACCGTTTACCGCAGCCGAGCACTTCTTCTGCCTGCTCAAAGGCACGGCGAACTTTTGCTTGCTGTATGGCTGCGGCGGGCAACTGAGCGAAGAAGCCGCCGAAGAACATGTACAGGAGGTGGTGGGGTTGTTTATGCGGGCGTACAGGCCTTAAAGGCTCGTTGCATGGACGGGCCTCATCGCTGGCAAGCCAGCTCCCACATTTTGATCGCTGGGCAACAGGTAAATAGCGGTCGGCTGTAAGGCCGCCGGCGGGAGCAAGCTCCCTCGCCACAGGTCCACGATCAAGGCTTGAGCGCTTTCTTGGGGTAGATGTCATACCGACTGGACTTGCCATCCAGCGCATGACTTGGCTTGGGCCCGTCAATGCACGGCGCCTTGCGCGGGCGCTTGACCACCACACGGTGGCTGGCCAGGGCCAACGCGGCAGCCAACAGCGCCGGGGCGTCCGGATCATCTCCCACCAGCGGCCGGAACAGGCGCATCTCCTTCTTCACCAGCGCAGTTTTCTCACGGTGCGGGAACATCGGGTCAAGGTAGATCACCTGGGGCGGCTCACCTTCCCAATTGCGCATCACGTCGATGGAGTTGCCCTTGAGCAACTGCATGCGCGCCACGATCGGCGCCACCTCAAAATCATCCGCGCCACGCGCCAACCCATCTTCAAGCAACGCGCCGATCAGCGGCTGGCGTTCGATCAAACTCATCTCGCAGCCCAGGCTGGCCAGCACGAAAGCGTCCTTGCCCAGGCCGGCCGTGGCGTCCAGCACCCGTGGACGCACGCCTTGGGCAATGCCCACGGCCTTGGCGATCATCTGCCCGCTGCCACCACCGTACAGGCGCCGATGCGCCGCTCCGCCTTCGACAAAGTCCACCCGCACCGGCCCAGGCGCGTCAGGCCCAAGCTGTTGCAACTGCAGGCCATGTTCGCCGACTTGCAGGGAAAAGTCCGCATCCGCCAGCTGCAACGGCAGCCCCAACAGTGACGCCCACTGCTCGGCACGGGCCTTGAAACCGTCGCCCAAGGCCTCGACCTGGATGCGGCTGGCCGCTGGTTGTTCGCTCATCAATCGCTACGCTCAAAAATATTAAGGATCGGCAACTACCGGCCGATAAAAACAACAGTCAGGTATTTTGCCAGAGCTGAGCGTCGACCGAGAAAAATGTCAGACATTCTTCCCCTAACCATCGGTGTACTGCCGACCCACAACCACTACGGCCTGCGCAATACCCAAGCGCTGGCCGGGGTGAGCCATGTGTGGCAGGACTTCTTCGCCCGGGCATTGGCCGAGCAGCTTGGCGATACGCCGGACGCGCTCGCGGTGCAGGCGCCTGCACCGGCAGACCCAGCGGTAGAACCGAGTGCTGGCGCCGATCTGTTGTCGCAGATCCTCACGCAGCGTGGGTGTGACGTGAAAGACACCGAAATCGCGCCGCCGGAGCCGCTGTTCCTGCCGATCGCCGAGTTCGAGACCGACTTGCTGCCACCCGCCGCCACACCGTTCCCGGAAGAAGAAATCGTCGCCCAGCAACGCCAGCAGAACTTCGAAAGCGGTTGGGTCCGCCCGATCGTACTGACCGCTGGCCAAGCGCTGCCGGAGCCAGGCCCGGCACCGGAGCCACGCCCACTGCACCTGCCCATCGCCGAATTCGAGTTGGACCTGCTGCCACCGGCCGCCACGCCGTACCCGACCGAAGAACTGGTCGCGCAACAGAAAGCCCTGGACTTCGATTATTACTGGGCACGCCCGCTGGTCACCCACAACCTGCGCCTGGCCGCCTGACACTCAGCGACACACCCACCAACGCCCCATATCCAGATGGAAATGGTTGCGGTGCGCGGCGTTGTAGTCCGGGCTCAGCACCACATTGAAATCATCACAGGCGCTATCGCGTACTTGGCGCAGGAACCGCGCATTATCGCCCTCCCCCGGCCAATCCTTGAGCACGCTGATACTGCGCCCATCCGCCAGACGAAAGCCGGCAATGTCCAGCGCATTGGCCGACGCATGCTGGCTCAGTCGCCCCTCGGCACGGTTATACATATTGCGACAGGCAAAACTGCCCAGATGGTCAACCCGTGTCACCGCCTGGCCGAATACCGCCTGGGCCGCCGGTTGCAGGCTGTGCCGCTCGAACAGGGCGAAGGCCACCGCCAGTGGGCAACTGGCGAGGAAGCTGCTGCTCAGCCCGACCGCTGCGCCCTGGACGCGCAAGGTATTACGCAAGGGGCAAGCGGCATCGGCGGGCGAGTCCGCCTGATGGCTGACGCGCAGGCCCGAGGTTTCCAGCACTTGATCACACAGCGCCGGGTCATCCTGCAGGCGCCCCAGCTTGTAACGGGTCAGCAGGTTGGGGCTGGCACGTACGTCCAGCGGTGCCCAGGGGTTCCAATCGGCCGGTATTGGCACCCAGCCACGCCAGACGCCCACGGCAACGGCGCCCGCCAGAATCAGCAGCAAGCCCATCACGTTTAAAAAACGCACGGCTTAGTCCTTGAAGAACTGGTTGGCCTGGCTGAACGGCATCTTGCGCTCGGTAAAGGTGAACGTGCCCAGCTCATACACTTCCTGGGCTGCACGATAGAACTCACCGTAGGCCGCCAACGCCAGGGCCGAGCCGACGCTGATCCGTCGCACGCCCATCTCGCTGAGCTGCGCGACGCTCAGGTTCAAGCCGCCGGACATCAACACATTCACCGGCTTGGGCGCCACCGCCTTGACCACCGCCAGCACTTCCTCGGCACTGCGCAAGGCCGGCGCATACAGCACGTCGGCACCGGCCTCGGCGTAGGCCTGCAGGCGGCGGATGGTGTCGGGCAGATCCAGGCGGCCGTGCAGGAGGTTTTCCGCACGGGCCGTCAGGGTGAAGGGGAATGGCAGGCTACGGGCGGCGGCAACGGCCGCTTCCACACGTTCTACGGAAAGGTCAAAGGGATAGATCGGGTCGACGGCGACGCCCGTGGCATCCTCGATGGAACCACCGACGATCCCCGTGGCGGCGGCACGCAGGATGGTCTGGGCGCAACCTTCGGGGGTGTCGCTGAAGCCGTTTTCGAGGTCAGCCGCCACCGGCAGCGCCGTGGCCTTGGCGATCATGCCGGCATTGATCAACGTGTCTTCCAGGGACAGCGCCCCTTCCGCATCCGGGCGCGCCAAGCTGAACGCGTAGCCCGCACTGGTGGTGGCCAGCGCTTCAAAACCCAGGCTGGCCAGCATCACGGCGGAGCCTGCATCCCACGGGTTAGGCATTACGAAGGCGCGGTCACGCTCATGCAAGGCCTTGAAGGTTTCGGCGCGAAGGGTTTGCGCATCCATGTCTGGCTCCTGGCGGGAAAAGGAGCCCTAGAGTAACCCCAGTTGCTCCACTTCGGGGGTACGATCCAACGTGGGCAGTGGCGGCAGCCCAGGTAGGCGCGCCATCAACTGGTCGTGGAAACGCAGGGCCAACTGCGCGGCGAGACGGTTATCCGAGGTGTGCAGGAACACATAGGGCGTGCGGCCTTCTTCGATCCAGCCGGCGACTTTTTCCACCCAGGGGACCAAAAACGGATCGTTGGCTTCGAGTTCGGGATGGCCGATAAAACGCACTTGGGGGAACTGCGTCAGCGCCGCCGGCCGTGGTGGCACCTTGGGCTTTTTCGATTGGGCGTGCAGCACGGCGGCTGAAGTCGACGTGCAACTGAAGAGTGCACGAGGGTCCAGGCAGATGCGTTCCACGCCCCGGTCACGCAACAAGCGGTTGAGCATGCGCTCGGCATCGCCCTTGGCGAAGAATTCCTGATGCCGTACTTCTACGGCCATTGGCCGCTCCAGGCCATCAATGAAACCGGCCAATTCCCCCAGACGCTGCGGTGTGAACGTCGCGGGCAGCTGCAACCACAGCGGCGATACCCGCTCACCCAAAGGACTCATCAAGCCCACAAAGCTTTCCGCTGCCGGGAGCTGCTCAATCAGGTTGCCGCTGTGGCTGATATCACCGGGAAACTTGGCCGTGAAGCGAAAATCCTCGGGCATGATCTCGGCCCAGCGTTGCACGGTGGCGGCCGACGGGCGGGCATAAAACGTGGTGTTGCCTTCAACGGCGTTGAAAACCTGGGAGTAGAGCGCAAGGTAGTCGCTGGAACGGGCATCGGCGGGGTACAGGTACTCGCGCCAAGCGTTTTCACTCCAGGACGGGCAACCCAGGTAGTAAGGCAGACGCATCAGATGTGGATGTCGAGGCCCAGCACTTCCATATCCCATTCGACAAAGCCGGCGGTGGTCAGGTAGCTGGCCAGGGCGGTGGCGACACTTCTGCTCATTGAGCGTGGGAAGACCATGTCTTGCTGACGGGCGGGAAGACCGCTGATACGTGATTGAGCGTTGGACTGCGCATCGGGCTGGACTTCGATGAAGTCCGGTGAATCTTCGACGGACTCGTCTACCGTGACGTTGGCCTTACGCGGCTTACGCTTGATGGGGTAGGACTGTGAGGAAAAGCCGTCTATACGCATCGATGCGAACTCGGTATCGGTGATGGCATTTTAGTGGCGCAATCCGTAACGCGCAAATGCTCTGGTGATAACTAGAACACATAATTTGAAAAAGGTTTAAAGCAGGGGGCAAATTCTGACGATTGGTGCAGATTAGAGGCGTGTTGGGGATGTTTAGGGCTGCTTCGCAGCCCGGCGCGGGGCAAGCCCGCTCACGACAGTTACAGGCCGCGTTCGGCCTTGGTCTGCGCCACTTTATCGCGCAGGTACACAGGTGCGGCCTGATCTGCGGGAATCGCCTCGCCACGCTCAAAAGCAAAACGAGCCAACGTCAGCAGGTCCTCGGCATGAGGCAACATCGCAGCGTCCTGGCCCACCAACGGCACCGCGATGCGCTCACCATAACCCCAACCGGTGCCCGCACCGAACCAGTCGCCGCTGGCGTCGGCAGGCAGCACCGATGACTCCGGCGGCTGCACGGCTTCAACACCGACCAGGCGCATCTCTCCCGCTGTTTCGCGGTAGCACCCCCAATACACTTCATCCATGCGCGCATCGATGGCCGCCGCAACCTGCTGGGCGCCATGTTCACGCAAGGCGCGCTGGGCCAGCACGGCGAGGTTGGACACCGGCAACACCGGACGCTCCAGCGCAAATGCCAGGCCCTGCACCACGCCGATGGCAATACGCACGCCGGTAAAGGCACCCGGCCCACGGCCGAAGGCAATGGCATCGACCGCAGCCAGCGTAGTACCGGCGTCTTCGAGCAGTTGCTTGATCATCGGCAACAGCTTTTGCGCGTGCAGGCGCGGGATCACCTCGTAGTGGCTCGTTACCTTGCCATCGTGCAGCAGGGCAACCGAGCAAGCTTCAGTCGCGGTGTCCAGGGCCAGCAGGGTGCTCATCGGTGTCGGTGTCCAAGTCGAAAAAAAGTGCGCCAGTATAAACAACAACGGCCCGCAAGCGGGCCGTTATCCGTGAAGCCGTCGAGGGATCAGCTCAGTGCTTGCAGCACCTTGGCAGTGATCGCTTCGACCGAGCCGACGCCAGGAATGTGGCTGTACTTCGGCTTGCCCTGGGCAGCGGACAGCTTCTGGTAGAAATCCACCAGCGGCTTGGTCTGGGAGTGGTAGACCGACAGACGATGACGCACGGTTTCTTCAGTGTCGTCTTTGCGCTGCACCAGGTCGTCGCCGGTCACATCGTCCTTGCCTTCAACTTTTGGCGGGTTGTAGACGGTGTGGTACACGCGGCCCGAGGCTTCGTGAACACGACGACCGGCAATGCGCTGGACGATCTCTTCATCTTCAACCGCGATTTCAACCACGGCGTCCAGCTCGACGCCGGCCTTCACCAGGGCTTCAGCCTGGGGAATGGTGCGCGGGAAGCCGTCGAACAGGAAACCGTTCTTGCAGTCTTCCTGGCTGATGCGTTCCTTGACCAGGTTGATGATCAAGTCATCGGAAACCAGGCCACCGCTGTCCATCACGCTCTTGGCGATCAGGCCCAGCTCGGTGCCCGCCTTGACGGCCGCACGCAGCATGTCGCCGGTGGAGATTTGCGGAATGCCGAATTTTTCAGTGATGAACTTTGCCTGAGTACCTTTACCGGCCCCGGGAGCTCCCAGCAGAATGACGCGCATCGATGTGCTCCTCAATTTTTTTATAGAGATGACGCTCGGATTCGCCGCGGGGGGCCAATCGCGTAAAAATAGAATTCGGGCCGCCCAAACGGCCAAAGGCTGATCAAGATACACAGCAGGCCTTAACCACACAAGCCGCCAAAAGTCGCAGGAACCCGCGCCGTGCATGCGTCATAGGTAGGGTGTGCCTGAGTGCAACCCGGCCTCGTAAACGCCGACCGCCCTTTTCAGGGCGGCCGTCGTGGTTTATCTGCAAGCCGTTGAGAACACGCAAAAAACCTTAGCCGGTGTTACGCAAACCGGCAGCAATACCGGCCACGGAGACCAGCAGCGCCTGTTCCAGAGGGCTGTCTTGTGCCGCTTCCTGCTGACGGGAGCGCGCCAGCAACTCGGCCTGCAACAAGTGCAAGGGGTCGAGATAGGTGTTGCGCAGGCGGATGAACTCCAGGGTGTCCGGACTGTGCGCCAGCAATTGCGACTGGCCAGTCAGGCCAAGCACCACGCTGCATGCCTGCGACAATAGGTCGCGCAAATGCGTCCCCAATGGCAGCAGGTCTGGCTGCACCAGGCGCTCGTCATACAGACGGGCGATATCGGCGTCGGCCTTGGCCAGCACCATTTCCAGCATGTCGATGCGGGTACGGAAGAATGGCCACTGCTCGCGCATCTGCCCCAGCAGTTCGCCTTCGCCGCGCTCCAGGGCCTTGCTCAGCGCGGCCTCCCAGCCAAGCCAGGCCGGCAGCATCAGGCGGGTCTGGGTCCAGCCGAAGATCCACGGGATCGCGCGCAGGCTTTCAATCCCGCCCGCACGTCGCTTGGCCGGGCGACTGCCCAGCGGCAAGCGGCCCAGCTCCTGTTCCGGCGTGGACTGACGGAAATACTCGACGAACTGCGGATTTTCCCGCACCACGGCGCGGTAAGCACTGACACCGTCTGCCGCCAATTCGTCCATCAAATGGCGCCAGGCCGGTTCAGGAGGCGGTGGTGGCAACAGCGTCGCTTCCAGTACCGCCGCCAAATAGAGGTTGAGGTTCTGCTCGGCGATATCCGGCAAACCGAACTTGAAGCGGATCATCTCGCCCTGTTCAGTGGTCCGGAACCGTCCTGCCACCGAACCCGGCGGCTGCGACAGGATCGCCGCGTGGGCCGGGCCACCGCCACGACCGACGGTGCCACCGCGACCGTGGAACAACAACAGTTCCACCTGCTGCTCGCGGCAGATATCCACCAGCCGCTCCTGCGCCCGGTACTGCGCCCAGGCAGCGGCGGTGGTGCCGGCGTCCTTGGCCGAGTCGGAGTAGCCGATCATCACTTCCTGCGGGCCCTGCAAACGCGTGCGATATCCCGGCAGCAGCAACAGTTGCTCGATCACCGGGCCGGCGTTATCCAAGTCGGCCAGGGTTTCGAACAGCGGCACCACGCGCATCGGCCGTTGCACGCCCGACTCTTTAAGCAGCAGTTGCACCGCCAACACGTCCGACGCAGCGCCGGCCATGGAGATGACGTACGAGCCCAACGATGCGGCGGGGGCGGCGGCGACTTCCTTGCAGGTGTTGAGCACTTCGGCAGTATCCGCCGACGGCTTGAAATACCCCGGCAGCAGCGGTCGACGATTGGCCAGCTCTTTCATCAAGAAGCTGATGCGCGCCTCTTCATCCCAGTCTTCGTAACGCCCCAGGCCGAGGTAATCAGTGATTTCAGTCATGGCCGCCGAATGACGGCTGGAGTCTTGGCGCACATCCAGGCGTACCAGGAACAAACCGAACGTCACCGCACGCCGCAGGCAGTCGAGCAGCGGCCCGTCGGCGATCACGCCCATGCCGCACTCGTGCAACGACTGGTAGCACAACTCCAGCGGCTCCAGCAGGTCGCGATTGTTTTGCAGCACCTCGGCGGGCGCTGGCGTGCTGCTGCTCAACGCCGTATGTGCCCACTGGCGCGTGGCCCGCAGGCGTTCGCGCAGTTGCTTGAGCAGAGCGCGATAGGGTTCGACGCTGTCGCCGACCTTGGCTTGCAATGCCGGGCTGGCTTGCTGCATCGACAGCTCGGACGCCAGGTGATCGATATCACGCAGGTACAGGTCGGCCGCCATCCAGCGTGCCAGCAACAGCACTTCACGGGTGACCGGCGCGGTGACATTCGGGTTGCCGTCACGGTCGCCGCCCATCCACGAAGCGAAGCGGATCGGCGCCGCCTCGAGCGGCAAGTGCAGGCCAGTGGCGGCGTGCAGGGCCAGGTCGGCCTTGCGCAGGTAATTGGGAATGGCGTGCCACAAGGAATGTTCGATCACCGCAAAGCCCCACTTGGCCTCGTCTACCGGGGTGGGCCGGGTGCGGCGGATTTCTTCGGTGTGCCAGGCTTCGGCGATTAAGCGTTGCAGGCGCTGGCGAATCTGCTCGCGCTCTGCGGTGGTGAGGTCACGGTGATCCTGCAGCGCCAGTTGGGCGGCAATGGCATCGTATTTCTGGATCAAGGTGCGGCGCGCCACCTCGGTCGGGTGCGCGGTGAGGACCAATTCAATTTCCAGGCGCCCCAACTGGCGGGCCAGGGACTCGTTACTGTGCCCTTCGCTTTGCAGGCGGGCGAGCAATTCCGGCAATACGCGGGACTCAAAGGGTGCCGGTTGCGACTCATCGCGCCGGTGAATCAGTTGGTATTGCTCGGCGATATTGGCCAGGTTGAGGAACTGGTTGAACGCCCGGGCGACCGGCAGCAGTTCGTTTTCCTGCAACTGATTGAGGCTCGCGCTCAATTCATCGCCGGCCCCGCGTCGGTCGGCCTTGGCGCCTTTGCGGATCTGCTCGATTTTGTCGAGAAAAGCATCGCCGTACTGCTCTCGAATGGTGTTGCCCAACAGCTCACCCAGCAGGTGAACATCCTCACGCAAGCGTGCATCGATATCACTCATCAGCCAATCTCCAGCCAGAAATCCGGGACGCGCAGGTCTGTCAGAGTGCCGCTGGCGTCGATTTATGACAAGACTTTAAACCTTGTGAGTTGCAGCTAGTCTCAACACTGAGTCGCCTGCGTTTATCCATGCAGCGACTGGTCACTCATCACCGCCTGCCATCACGGGCTTTATTGAGGTTGCCATGAAAATCCGAGAACTGGCCCAGCATTGGGAAGAAAACGCCAAGGGTCGCTTGACCAAGACCGAGTACGCCATCCACTTGGATGTGGAGTCTGCCGCGAGGCTGGCGGCCATCGCCGAAATGTACCCCAAGCGCCACACTGAAGAACTGCTCGGCGAGCTGATCGGCGCCGCCCTCGAAGAGCTGGAAGCCAGCTTTCCGTACATCAAGGGCCAGCAGGTGATTGCCACCGATGAAGAGGGCGATCCGTTGTATGAAGACGTCGGTCCTACCCCTCGCTTCCTGACGCTGTCGCGGCGTTATCTGCATGATATGTCCGCCAGCAGCGACGAACAGAAGCACTGATACGACCCTGCCAAACCCTTGTACGCCGGGCACTTCACGCGCCCGGCGTACCGCTGCGCAACGCAGAAGTTCCAAGTTTTTTTACACTGACCGATCAGTCAGATATTTTTTTAGGCAAATCGCCATCTTCTCTGAACTTTTGAAAAAAGCCTCCGGTCACAGCCAGTAAGCCATCACTTGGAACGGCCGTTTGAAAGGGCTTCTGCTGCTTTATCGCCAGGTCCTCAGCCGCACTCCAGTGACATGGATTTAAATGTTTTTCAGGAGTTATCCAATGGAGTTGAAGACGATGAAGACCAGCACTGCCAAATCCTCGTTTAACCACCTGCGCGGGCTCAAATTGGCCGCGCTGGCAATCGGCACCAGCTTCGTTCTGGCGGGTTGCGCCGGCAATCCTCCGACCGAGCAGTACGCGGTGACCCAGTCCGCAGTCAACAGCGCTGTCAGCGCCGGCGGCACCGAGTACGCAGCTGTAGAAATGAAGTCGGCCCAGGACAAGCTCAAGCAAGCCGAGATTGCCATGCACGACAAGAACTACGACGAAGCCCGTCGCCTGGCTGAACAAGCCGAGTGGGATGCTCGCGTCGCCGAGCGTAAGTCCCAGGCCGCCAAGGCTGAACAGGCTGTGAAGGATTCCCAGAAGGCTGTTGATGAGTTGCGTAAGGAAGGCATGCGCCCGGCTGCTATCCAGCAGAAGTAAGACGCACCCCTTGACCGCATCGCACCTGATATCGAATTGAAAGGACGACACGACTATGCGTAAACAATTGATGATCCCTGCCCTGCTGGCGATGAGCGTTGCACTGGCGGCCTGCTCCACCCCGCCGAACGCGAACCTGGAAAACGCACGGACCAACTTTTCGGCCCTGCAAACCAACCCGCAAGCCACCAAGCTGGCGGCGCTGGAAACCAAGGACGCCAGCGAATGGCTGGACAAGGCTGACAAGGCCTACCGCGATAAGGAAGACGAGAAGAAAGTCGACCAGTTGGCCTACCTGACCAACCAGCGCGTTGAAGTGGCCAAAGACACCATCGTGCTGCGCGAATCCGAAGCCAAGCTGAAAAACGCCGGTGACGAACGCGCCCGCGCCCTGCTGGACGCCCGTGATGCACAGATCAAGCAACTGCAAGACAGCCTGAATGCCAAGCAGACTGATCGCGGCACCTTGGTAACGTTCGGTGACGTGCTGTTCGCTACCAACAAGTCCGACCTGAAATCCAGCGGCCTGGTGAACATCACCAAACTGGCTCAGTTCCTGCGCGACAACCCGGATCGTAAAGTGATCGTCGAAGGCTACACCGACAGCACCGGTTCCGACTCGTACAACCAGAGCCTGTCTGAGCGCCGTGCGGCTTCGGTACAACGCGCACTGGCCCAACAGGGTGTGGATATTTCCCGCATCGTGACCCAGGGCTATGGCAAGGAATACCCGGTTGCCGACAACGGCAGCGTATCGGGCCGTGCCATGAACCGCCGCGTTGAAGTGACCATCTCCAACGACAACCAGCCGGTCAAGCCACGGTCTTCCGTTGCTAACTGATTGATTAGCGCAATATAAGAAAACCCACCTCACGGTGGGTTTTTTTTCGACTCATCAAACTGAATAGTGCGATTCGTGTCCTCGGCTGGCATTTCAATCTTCGCGCCCGCCTGCTCATCCATTTGTTGATCGCGCTTGTACCTGCGAGCGGCTTCCTGTTCCAGCGCTACATGCTGCCTTGCCATGGCCAACATGTTTTCCAATACAGGAATATGTATTTTCATCCTCGACCCAATCTATGTAGGTTGCCGCATTTTTTGTGGCATTTGAGAAGAAACGGTTCCGAAATTTCCACAGCAACTGCATGAAGTGCTGCGCCACACATTTCGCGACAAGCTGAATAGCTGTATCAAAATGAAAAAACCGCCCCAAAAGGGCGGTTCAAAAGGGCCGCTGTTTAACCGCCCACCTTGCCTGTGCCCTGAGTCTCCGGCATTTGGATCTGGCCCTGGCCCTGAGCGCCACCTTGACCATCCTGCGCGCCTTGATCGCCCTGCGCACCCTGTGCACCTTGATCATTTTTTTGTTTAAGCAGCTTTTCCAGCAGCTTCATCAGTTCCTCGAGCTCACCTCCGCCCTGGCTGCCCTGTCCGCCTTTAGCACTTTGTGACTGCAGGTCTTTAATTTTACTTTGAACGTCCTGGATCTGCTGATCAAGGCCTTGACTTGACGGGGCGCCACCGCCGACATCACCACCGTTACCCATGCTGCCTACGCCCGATATTCCGTTTATACCTGCCATATATGCTCACTCCAGACTCATAAAAAAATGGACTGATCAGCATTGCCAATCAGTCCATTATCAGTGGTGAGCAAGCGAGGCTGGTTCCGGCCGGCCGAGCGCCTGACAGGCGTTAAATCATTAATCGGTAAGCAAAACGGAGCTTTCCCACACCGATAAAAACCGCGTTCATTGTTGCAATTTAGGGGTTTCCTGCCCCATGCAACGCACGGCCTGCTTCTTGTTGTTGACCAGCACGCCGCTCAGGCCTTTCTGCTCGGTATCGAACATGACCAGCACCCCATCGACGCACTGCGCCACTTGCGCGGCCGGCGTCAGCGAGATCTTGTAGTCCTCGCCCGGCACGGTCTTGAGCAGGGTGAAATCGCTGAGCAACAGCGCATCTTCCGGCTTGGCGAAGTGCAGGTAACCGTAGTACCACAGGCAACCGACGGTACCGATGATGGTGCCGATACCGGTGAGGATCAGCGGGATCATGTTGCGTTCTTCGCTCATTGCGGGCTCTCTGATGAATCAACGTTAGGAGTGGGGTAGTTCGGAATTTCGCCCAGCCGCCGCAGGCCGTTGAAGTGCTGCGGGTCATCGAGGTAACGCAGCATCACGGTTTGCCAAGTCTTGTCGGCAAAGGTCTGTACATGACCGCCTCGGGTCAACTGCAACACCCTGGGCGGCGGGGCGGCCTGGTACAGGCGAATGCCATTGGCCACGGGCACGATCGGGTCATCCAGACTGTGGAACAACAGCTTCGGCACGCCGGTCAGCTGAGGCATGGCATGGATCGCACTGTCGGCGTCCGGTACCAGCCAGGACAACGGCACCTGAAACGGCCATGTTAACCAGGAGGTGCTCAGGGCGAATTGTCCTACGTCACGATAACTGGCAGGCACGCCGTCCAGCACCAGCGCCTTGAGCCGGGATTGGCGCTCCGGGTGCGCGGCCAGGTAGTGCACCGCCAGCGCACCGCCCAGGCTTTGGCCCAGCACGATCAGTGGCTGGCCTTGGGTTTCAGGCGCTTTGTCGATCCAGTTGAAGGCCGCATCCACATCCTGATAGATCGCGGGCAGCGAGGGCTTGCCTTGCGACAAACCGTAACCGCGATAATCCAGCAGCAGCACTTGGTAGCCCTGTTCGGGCAGCCACCAACTGCCACCCAAGTGCCAGGCCAGATTGCCACCGTTACCGTGCAGGTGCAGCACCGTGCCCTTGAGCGGCACACCAGGCTTGGCCGGCAGCCACCAGGCGTGGAGCTTCACACCGTCGGCGGTGGTGAGGGTGACGTCGCGGTATTGCAGGTGCGCTTTTTCCGGCGTGAACGGCAGGCCGGGTTCGGGGTAGAACAGCAATGAGCTGCAGCCGTTCAATGTGAGGAGCAGGCATAGAATGCCGAGGATTCTCATCCGTTGAAGCCTCGCGAATACCACGGTTTAAAGGATATTGGAGTAATCCGCCTCGATCCGATCCAGGCTCAGGTGGTTGAGGAAGTTGGAGAAGCACATCCACGCCGCCAGCGCGTTCATGTCGCGAAACTGCTCGGGCAGGTACTTGGGCGGCACCACCAGGCCTTCGTCGACCAGTTGGCGCAGGGTGCGCATGTCTTCCAGGGTGGTCTTGCCGCAGAACAGCAGCGGCACTTGTTCCAGCTTGCCTTTGCGCACGGCCAGCTGGATGTAGTTGTAGACCATGATAAAGCCCTTGAGGTAGGACAGATCCTTGGTAAACGGCAGACCGGTCGGCACCGATCCTCGGAATACGCGACTGGCATTGCCGTAGCTTTCGGCCATCTCAAAGCCTTGCTCGCGGAAGAACTCGAACACCTGCAGGAAATCGGCACCCTCCTCCACCATATGGATGGCGCGGGTGCGGTTGGTCAGCTTGCGCAGGCGACTCGGGTAGGAGGCAAACGTGATGATTTCCATCAGGATCGCCAAGCCTTCCTGGGTCACAGTGGACGACGGCGGGCCCTTGGACAGGAAGGTGCAGATGGGCTGGTTCTGGCCATTGAGGGTGGTGCCCACGTGCACCAGGCCTTCATGCACCTCCAGGGCACGCACGTCGCGATCGTTGAACATCGCGTCGGCGCGGATCTTGATGTAGTCCGCGCCCGCCGCCGCGTCGGCGACGATACCGTCGGACTCGAACACGCGGATGGTTTCTTCAGCCTCGCCGAATACTTTATTCAGGCGTGTTTGCAGCAGAGCGACGGCGTCCTTGGCGGTGAGCGTCTTGGCTTCGTCCTTGAGGTCGCCACGGCCGTCGATATTGTTCAGGTAGTCGGACAGCATCAGGCCCAGGTCGGCCAGGGTCGGGTCGCCGGCGTGGAACGCATCGGAGGCGGCGCCATACAGTTCCTGGGAAATCAGGCCGAAATCCTCGGTGCCACGCGCTTCGAGCATGCGCACCACCATGCGATATTCCCGGCACATGCGGCGCATGATCTGCCCCACCGGGCTGAACTGGCCGAGCCTGCGGGTGATGTCGCGCTCGATGTTCTGGAACTCCAGCTTCACCGCGCTGGAGTCGAACGCCAGTGGCCGGTTGAGATAGTAATCACGGTCAACCGCCGGCATTTCCTTACCTTTGGCCTTGAGGAACCCCTGACGAATGTTCTCGTCCCACTTCACGGCGTCGAGGACGCGAATCGGTGTTTGCGCCAGCACAATGCGATCAGACAAAGTGCGTATCGTCTGCTGGTAATCGTCCACCCGGTGCTTCCTCTTTAAACGTTATTTGCCCGCACGCCGGTAGCGCACGGCCTCTACGAATACATCGGCATTGGCCGGGTCATCCAGGTAGGCAAACACCTGGTCCAAGGGGCTGTCGACCAGCACCCCGGCGCCTTCGACGGTTTCCACAGTACTGCCATGCAAGTTTTTTTGGCCTATCGCTTGATGAATCTGCTCAAGGTCGAGGGTGTAGACCACCAATTCGTGCTTTTCGCTGATTTCAAAACCCGCCAGGATGAAATGCCCGCCCAGTTTGGCCGGCAACGGCGCTGACAGGTACCAGCGGTTGCCATGGCGCGACACACTGAACAGGTACTCGTCACGCTGGCCTGGCTTGGCTGTAGGGTAGCTCACGGCTTTATAACGGTGCTCGCCGACGCGGGTGATGTGCAGGTTGAGCGGCTCGCCCCAGGCGTTTTTGCTGGTCCATTGGCCCAGCAGGGCCGGCGGCGCGGCTTCATGGGCCGGCAGCGGCTCCTTGAAGGTCACCAGGCAACCGCTGAGCAGCAGGAACGACAAGGCGATTACAACTAAACGCCAGGTTTTCATTGGACATCCCCCGGTGTCAGACCGAGGCCAACACCAAATGCATGTAACGCTTGAGGATCTCAAGCATTTCTTCACCGGTCAGAGGCTCTGCGCCGCCCAACAGGCCCTGATATTCCATCCGACTGATTATCGCCGTCAACACTTTGGCATCCTGTTGCGGCTCGCGGGAGCCCAACACCTGGAAAAACTGCCCGGTGCCCTGCAACAGAATTTGCTGATGGGAGCGCACCAGCTCCGCCAGGCGCGGGTTGAGCAAGGCTTCCTGGCGAAAAGCCTGTTCGGCCATCAGGTGTTCGCGACGGTTGGTCAATTGGCGTAGCACATAGTCGGCGGTCAGCCGCGCAATGTCATCGGCCAACTGCGAGCGCGAGGCGGGGCTGCCGTCACCATAGGCGACCATTTCACGCAGCAGGCCTTCGTTACGCACCCACAGCTTGCCCATGAACGCGGCGCTGCGTTCAACGTATTGGGCAAACGTATCGGTGAGCAGGTCATCGATATCCTTGAAATAGTAGGTGGTGGCCGACAACGGCACCCCCGCCTCCGCCGCCACTGCCCGATGGCGCACAGCCCGTACGCCGTCACGCACCACGATGCGCATGGCGGCATCGAGAATGTCTTGCCTGCGCTGCTCGCTGCCCCGACGGCTGGCCTTGCGGCCCTGGTACTGGACGCTTTCAGCCACGGCAGCAGCAATGCCGGCGGCACCTTCTTGAGCCATTACGCGGTTCACGACACACATCCTTGAATAGTTCAAAACCTGGCGCTGTTTGCTTGACGCTTATAAACGCCACATAAAAAAGCCGCCTTATAAAAGGCGGCTTCGGATTTCGCTACGGTTACGCTTGCGGCCGCATGTGCGGGAACAAGATCACGTCACGGATCGACGGCGAGTTGGTCAGCAGCATCACCAGGCGGTCGATGCCGATACCTTCACCGGCGGTGGGCGGCATGCCGTATTCCAGGGCGCGTACGAAGTCAGCATCGTAGTGCATGGCTTCGTCATCGCCGGCGTCCTTGTCGGCCACCTGGGCCATGAAGCGCTCGGCCTGGTCTTCCGCGTCGTTGAGCTCGGAGTAGGCGTTGGCGATTTCGCGGCCGCCGATGAACAGCTCGAAACGGTCGGTGACGTTCGGGTTGTCATCGTTGCGACGGGCCAGCGGCGACACTTCGAACGGGTACTGGGTAATGAAGTGCGGCTGCTCGAGCTTGTGCTCCACCAGCTCTTCGAAAATCATCACCTGCAATTTGCCCAGGCCTTCGAAGCCCAGCACCTTGGCGCCGGCTTTCTTGGCGATCGCACGGGCCTTGTCGATGTCGTTCAGGTCGTCGGCGGTCAGCTCAGGGTTGTACTTGAGGATCGAATCGAATACCGACAAACGCACGAACGGCTCGCCGAAGTGGAACACCTTATCGCCGTAAGGCACGTCGGTGCTGCCCAGAACCAGCTGTGCCAATTCACGGAACAGTTCTTCGGTGAGGTCCATGTTGTCTTCGTAGTCGGCGTAGGCCTGGTAGAACTCCAACATGGTGAATTCTGGGTTGTGACGGGTCGAGACGCCTTCGTTACGGAAGTTGCGGTTGATCTCGAACACCTTCTCGAAGCCGCCAACAACAAGGCGCTTGAGGTACAGCTCAGGCGCAATACGCAGGAACATTTCCAGGTCCAGCGCGTTGTGGTGGGTTTCGAACGGCTTGGCTGCGGCACCACCGGGGATGGTTTGCAGCATCGGGGTTTCCACTTCCAGGAAGTCACGCTGCATCAGGAAGCTGCGGATGTGGGCGATGACTTGCGACCGCACGCGGAAGGTCTGGCGCACGTCTTCGTTGACGATCAGGTCAACGTAGCGCTGGCGATAGCGCTGTTCGGTGTCGGTCAGGCCGTGGTGCTTGTCCGGCAGCGGGCGCAGGGATTTGGTCAGCAGGCGCACGCTGGTCATTTCCACGTACAGGTCGCCCTTGCCGGAACGGGCCAGGGTGCCTTCGGCGGCGATGATGTCGCCCATGTCCCAGGTTTTCACCGAGGCCAGGGTGTCTTCGGACAGGGTCTTGCGGTTGACGTAGACCTGGATACGCCCGGTCATGTCCTGGATCACCATGAACGAGCCACGGTTAAGCATGATGCGACCTGCCACCTTGACCGGAATCGCAGCCTCTGCCAGCTCTTCCTTGGTCTTGTCCGCGTATTGCTTCTGCAAGGCATCGCAGTAGTTTTCGCGGCGGAAGTCGTTGGGGAAGGCATTGCCCTTGGCGCGCTCGGCAGCCAGCTTTTCCTTGCGCAGGGCGATCAGGGAGTTTTCTTCCTGTTGCAGGGCTTGCGGGTCGAGTTGTTGGTCGCTCATGTCTTTTGAAATTCCATCACAGGTTCGTTGCCCCCAGCCTTCGGCTGGGGATCGCCGGGCAGGGACGCTGCGTCCCCCCGGCTCCTACAGTCTTTTTACAGGCCCGATTTCAGGCTGGCTTCCAGGTATTCGTCGATATCGCCGTCGAGCACCTTGTCACAGTCGCTGCGTTCGATGTTAGTGCGCAGATCCTTGATCCGCGACGCATCGAGCACATAAGAACGGATCTGGTGACCCCAGCCGATATCCGACTTGGTGTCCTCCAGCGCCTGGGAAGCGGCGTTGCGCTTCTGCATTTCCTGCTCGTACAACTTGGCCCGCAGCATTTTCATGGCGGTGTCCTTGTTGGCGTGCTGGGAACGTTCGTTCTGGCAGCTGACCACGGTGTTGGTCGGTACGTGGGTAATCCGTACGGCCGAGTCAGTGGTGTTTACGTGCTGACCACCGGCACCAGAGGAGCGGTAGGTGTCGATACGCAAGTCGGCCGGGTTGATCTCGATTTCCACCTTATCGTCGATCTCTGGCGAGACGAACACGGCGGAGAACGAGGTGTGGCGACGGTTGCCGGAGTCGAACGGGCTCTTGCGCACCAGACGGTGAACGCCGATCTCGGTCCGCAGCCAACCAAAGGCGTACTCACCCTTGATGTGCACGGTCGCGCCTTTGATACCCGCGACTTCACCGGCCGACAGCTCCATGATGGTCGCGTCGAAACCGCGCTTGTCGGCCCAGCGCAGGTACATGCGCAGCAGGATGTTGGCCCAGTCTTGGGCCTCGGTGCCGCCGGAACCGGCCTGGATGTCCAGATACGCGTTGTTCGGGTCCATTTCATGGCTGAACATGCGACGGAATTCAAGCTTGGCGAGGTTTTCCTCGAGACGGGCCAGCTCGGCGACGACATCGCCCACTGCGCCTTCGTCGTTTTCTTCGACGGCCATGTCAAGCAGGTCACGGCAATCACCCAGGCCGGTGTTCAGCTCATCGAGGGTGTCGACGATCTGTGCCAGCGCAGCGCGCTCGCGGCCCAGCTCCTGGGCGTATTCAGGTTTGTTCCAGACAGCCGGATCTTCAAGCTCGCGATTGACTTCGGTCAGACGCTCATGCTTTTGATCGTAGTCAAAGATACCCCCGAATAGTTTCGGAGCGCTCGGACAGGTCCTTGATGGTGTTAAGGATCGGGTTGATTTCCATGGCGGGCAGCACTCGTTGGCGAACTTTTGAAAGCCGGCGAGTATAACGGCAAACGGGGGGGAGCGGCAGTCCGCTGGGCGAAAAGGCGCGGGGCTGGATCATTGGAGTACATATCCGTTTTTTAGGTAACGGCGGCTTATGGTTCCGCTCTTACAGCGGCTCACTTTTGAAAAGCCCAAAAGTAAGCAAAAGGCTCTTGCCCCAACACTCGGCACCTCGCCTAGGCTCGGTGTGCCCGTAATCCGACAGTGATTTGGGGGGCGCCTAAGATCAAGATCAAAGCCAGATCAAAAGTAGGGCAAAGCAGGGCAAAAGCAGGCTGATATCTACCTGATGTATGCAGTTCAAACTGTGGGAGGGGGCTTGCCCCGGTACAAACCGGGGACATCGTTTACATTTCTAACCGGGGACATGGTTTACAGGTTAATACGCATGATCAGGAGGTA